>NZ_LMUW01000119.1 GCF_009765735.1 Xenophilus sp. L33 | reverse complement strand
CGCGCGCTGCGCGGCGTCGACGAAGCGGCCGGCGCGCCGCAGCAGCGCCTCGGCGGCGCGCAGGCGGGTCGAGGTCTCGCCCAGCTGCTGCAAGGCCAGCGGGTCGTCGGCGGCGCGCTCGACGCCGGCGTCGATCCACGGCCGCGCGTGCTCCCGCAGGAAGGGCAAGGTGGCGGCCAGCGCACCGCGGCCGATGCCGAGGTCGATCGCGGCATGCAACAGCTGCGCGAACGGGCCGATGGTGGTCGGTCGCTCGAAAGAAGCCAGGAAGGGCACGACCCACGACGGATCGATGCGCACCCGGTCGAAGCTTACCGAGCCGCTGCCGGTGACCCGCTGGCCGAAGCCGTCCCAGTCGTCGGTGATCGCCAGGCCTTCGGCGCGGCGCGGCACGAAGGCCAGCAAGGTCACGTCGCGCTTGCCTTGCGTGGTCGTGACCAGCGTCGGGATCCAGTGCGCGAACAGCGCGCCGGTGCAGTAGAACTTGCGCCCGTCGACCTGCCAGCCATCGCCCTGGTCGCTCAGGCGGGTGCGGCGCTTGAAGTCCTTGTGGCCGATTTCGGCCAGCGCGTTGCCGAAGCGCTCGCCGGCCAGCGCACGGCGGTAGAAGAAGCTCTTCTGCGCCTCGCTGCCGCCGACACGCAGCACCTCGAGCGCATAGAAGTGGTTCTGCGGGATCTGGCCGAGCGATCCGTCGGCCGCCGAGATGATCGCGATCACCTCCGCCAGCGTGCCGTTGGCCACGCCGGCGCCGCCATGCTCGCGCGGCACCGTGATGCCCCAGAGGCCGCTGGCGGTGAAGCGCTCCAGCTCCGCCCACGGCAGGCGGCGCTCGCGGTCGCGCACGGCGGCTTCGCGCGCGAAGTCCTCGGCCAGCGCATGCGCGACCTCGATGGCGTGCGCATCGTCGCGGATGCGCAGCGGCGGCTGCGACGGTGGCGGGGCCGGCTCGGGCCGAGCGGCCTGCAGCACCGCGACGGCAGCAAGCGGCGGGTCCTGCGCCTCGGGGCGATCGCGTTCGGTCCACATGACTTCAGTTCCAGGAATGCCGCGGCGGCAGCGCGCCGTTCAGCAAGTGGTTGCCGATCAGGTGCGCCTTCCAGCGCACCGGGTCGTGCAGCGTGTGGGTGCGCGCGTTGCGCCAGTGGCGCCCGAGGTTGTGGGCCTCGCGTGTGGCCGAGGAGCCGGCCAACTCGAACAGCTTCTCGCCGGCATCGAGCGCGATGCGCGTGGTCAGCAGCTTGGCCTCGGCCACCGCCAGGGAAGCACGTGCACTGGCCTCGGCCGTCACCGGCGCGGCGGCGACCTCGTCGAGCACGCGGGCGCTGTCGAGCAGCACCTCGTGCGCGGCATGCAGGTCGACCTCGAGCCGGCCGACCTCCTGGATGATGTACGGATCGTCGGTGGCCCGTTCCAGGCCCGAATCGACCCACGGCCGCGCGCGTTCGCGCACGAAGACCAGCGCATCGGCCAACGCGGCCTGCGCGATGCCCTGGTCGATCGCGGCCTGCACCAGTTGCGAGTTGGGACCGAAGAGCCCCGGCCGGTCGGCCAGCTGCCAGATCGGCAG
This sequence comes from Xenophilus sp. L33, assembly GCF_009765735.1. Lineage (GTDB taxonomy): Bacteria > Pseudomonadota > Gammaproteobacteria > Burkholderiales > Burkholderiaceae_C > Variovorax. The sequence goes on along the minus strand of NZ_LMUW01000119.1, from coordinate 84,974 downwards.
CACGTCGGCCGCATCGATCGGCACCGACGCGAAGCGCACCGTGCCGCTGGCGGTGGTGCGCTGGCCGAAGGACGACCAGTCGTCGACGACCGTGAGGCCGGGCGCATCGCGCGGCACCCAGACCTGCACCGCGCGGCCCTCGTCGTCGATCGCGCGGGTCGGCACGCGATGCGCGAACAGCGCGCCGGTCGAGTAGAAGCGCTCGCCGTCCAGGCGCAGGCCTTGCGCGGTCCGGCGCAGGCGGGTCTCGCCGTGAAGGATCGTCTTCGAACGCCGCTCGGGGCCGGCGTTGCCGAGCCGCCGGCCGGCCAGCACCTCGCCGTAGAGGCGCTGCTGCTGGGCCTCCGAACCGATCTCGCGCAGCACGCCGAGCAAGCCAAAGTGGTTCTGCGGAATCTGGCCGAGCGAAGGATCGGCGGCCGACAGGATCACGAAGACCTCGGCCAGCGTGACGTACGAGACGTCGGCCCCGCCGAAGGCCCGCGGCACCGTGATGCCGCCGAGGCCGCTCCCGGACCACAGCGCCAGTTCGTCCCAGGGCAGGCGGCGTTCGCGGTCGCGCTCGGAGGCGCCGGGTGCGTAGAGCGCGGCCAGGCGGTGCGCAGCGTCGATGGCCTCGGTGTCGCTGGCGATGCGGCGGACCCGGGCCGGGTCGGGAAGATTCACGGGAGGCCTTGAGAAGCGAAGAGTCGCGAAGGTCTCGACTTTGCCCTTCCGTGAATGGCTGCAGTAGAAGCTTTTCAGTTATCGATATGCCGTGGGCTCAGGGAAGCGAGTCAGAGCTTGTCCAAATAGCTCTGGTACACATCGACCACGACCGACGCCCCTGCCTCCCCGTTGCGCCAGAGATCAGCGGCCTCGAACCGAACGTGATAGGTCGGTTCGTGGTGCGAATTCTTGGACAGGTGGCCGGCTTCGCCGGGAAAGCGGGCCTTGGGTGCGATCCGCACCACCGTGCCTTGCTTGCCCTGGATGTACCGAGGCGCACGCGTGTGACCCGCCGTCTGCATATCCCTCACGCGCACGCGATCGCCCACCTCGAGACCGGGATGGTCGCGCCGGGCGTCCTCGCCGGGCCCCATCGGCAGGGACAGCGGCACCGGGCCTCCGGCGCGTGCCTCGATGTCGTCGCGCCGGACCGCGCCGGTCTCGATCGCGAGCGAGACCATGCCGGCCAGCACGCGCTCGAAGTAGCTCATGTTCATGTACTGCCGAGCCGGCATGCGTTCGATGGCGTGCCGCCCGGCATCGAAGGTCCACAAGCCCTTCTCGGCCGCCAGCAGCGCGACCGCGTAGCTGATCGGCTCCCACCTTGTGTGAAACGGCCGCTCGTCCTCGTGCGGTGGCATCGGGCCGAAACCCTGCAGTCCACCCATGTCCTGAATGCCTTCCATGTCGCTTCCTCGTGTGTTGTGGCGTTCGATCGATCTCAGCCGCGGGCGTCGGCCACTTGCGGCAGCGCGACACCGATGAGGCAGTCCTTGGTCACGATGGAAGCCAACCGGGCTTCGCTCCAACCTTCGGTGTCCGCGGGCCGCTCGGGCAGCACCATGTAGCGCGTCTCGGCCGTCGTGTCCCACACCTGGATCCGGACCGACTCGGGCAGTTCGAGGCCGAGCTCGCGCAGGACCTGCCGGGCCTCGCGCACGACGCGCGAACGGTATTCGAAGCTCTTGTACCAGTCGGGCGGCAGGCCGAGGATCGGCCACGCGGTGCACGAGCACAGCGTGCAGACGATCACGTTCTGCAGCTCGGGCGTGTTCTCCAGCGCGACGATGAAGCCGCCCTCGGGACCGCCGTAGCCCAGCTCCCGACAGGCGGTGGTGCCGTCCGCGAGCAGCAGTGCGCGGTAGGCGGGATCGGTCCAGGCCCGCGCGACGATGCGGGCGCCGTTCTCCGGCACCCAGTGGTCGAACGTCTCTTCCCACTGTTCGACGTAGCCCTCGGGCATCACGCCGGCGGCGGTGAGGGCGTCCTTGAGTGCATGCGCCTGTCTGTCGGCCGGCGCGTAGGGGGTGGTTGTTTCTCTGTTCATGGCAATGTGGTTTGAATGACGATTCGAAAGACTCAGTCCAAGGGATGCACACGGTGCCAGTGGGTCGCCTGCTGGAAGGCATGGCCCGCAGCGAAGAGGCTCGCTTCGGCAAAGCGCCGGCCAACCAACTGGAACACGATGGGGGTGCGCTCACGGGTGAAGCCGCAAGGCAGCACGATGCCGGGGTGGCCCGACATGTTGAAGGGGCAGGTGAAGCGGTGCAGCCCCGCAATGAGGCTGTCGTCCACGTCGGCCATGCGCTGGATGGTGGGCGCGGGAAAAGAGAGCACCGGCAGAGCGATGAGATCGACATGGTCGAAGACCGCATCGAACGCACGCGAGAATGCGTCGCGCCGCTGCAGCAGGCGCTGATGCTCCATGGCGCTCAGGGCATGTCCGGTCTTGAGCAGGTCCTTGAGTGCGGGGCCGTACTCCGCCTCGCATGAGGGATAGGTAGCCTCGTGAGCCAACGCGGTCTCGACCGCGCAGACGCCGAACCAGTCCCAGATCATGGCGTTGCCATCGGGAAGTCGAACGTCGTGCGTGGTGGCACCCATGTCGACCAGCACGCCGATCGCACCGTCCAGCGCGCCCGAAGTCGACGAATCTACGCCGGCGTGCGTCCACGCGGGATCCAGACCGATGCGAAGCCCTCGCACGCCTTCGTCCAATGCCGCCAGGTAGTCCGGTACGGCCACGCGCGAGGCGGTGGGGTCCTTCGGGTCGGGACCGGCGATCGCGCCGAGCACGACGGCCGTGTCGGCCGCGCTGCGGGCCATGGCACCGACGTGATCCAGCGATGCAGCGAGCTCGAACACGCCGTGCCGGCTCACGCGGCCCCAGGTCGGCTTGATGCCAGTCACGCCGTTGGCGGCCGACGGCAGCTTGATCGATCCACCGGTTTCCGACGCCAGTGCGCCGAAGCACAGCCCCGCCGCGACCGATACGGCGCTGCCGCTGGACGAAGCACCCGACCAATGGTTGCGGCTCCACGGATTGCGGGGCGCCGCGTAGGGTGCGGTGTGCTCGGCGTAGACACCCTCGGTGAGCGTGAGCTTGCCGATCAGGACGGCGCCCGCATCGCCCAGCCGGTCGATCGCCGTGGCGTTCTCGGCGCCGACGCGGGAGCGATGCATGGCCATGCCGGCCGCGGTGGCGAAGCCCTCGGTCGAGAAGATGTCCTTCACCGCAACGGGCACGCCGTGCAGAGGACCGCGATACAGCCCTCGGCGGATCTCGCTTTCGGCGCGGCGTGCGCTGGCCATCGCGCTGTCGGCAAGCACCTGCGTGAAGGCGCCGAGGCCGGGATCGAGTTCCTCGACGCGGCGCAGCATGGCGCCCGCAAGTTCGACCGGCGAGACCTCGCGCAACTTCAGCAGGTTGGCGACCTCCCGAAGTTCGAGGTAGTGCCAGCAGTCGACCTCGGGAACGATGGCGGGAACAGACATGGTTGGATTCGCTTTTCTGGAACGCGTCGAAACCTCGACTCCATTCACTGTAGGCAGGCGATATGGCGAACGCTGTTCTCCCAGCGTCAAGCGCACTTGACTCCAACACGCAGATCGGCCGGATCGCCGGCACGGTGCACGCAGCCGCGCTTGAGCGGTCGAGCCAACCGAGAAAGCGGTCGATCGAGGGTACCCCCGGCCTTCAATGCGTGCTGGGAGTCCTGGCGCGGATGAGCGTGTTGGGCGAATGGCCGTAACGCGCCTTGAAGCTGCGACTGAAGTGCGAAAAGCTGCTGAAGCCGCATGTAAGCGCGACCTCGGTGACTTGTCTGGCGCGGCCCTCGAGCAGCGCCCGATGGCCTGCGGCGAGCCGCTCCTCCCAGAGCCAACGCATGACCGTGGTCCCGGAGCCCGCGAAGAGGCGACCCAGGGTGCTGCTGGACATGTGGAGCGCGGCGGCGATGCCGTCGACGCCGAGTTCGGGATCGTCCAGATGGGAGCGCATGTACGCCTGGGCGCGGTGCAGGAGCGAGGCGTGCCGGTCGCTGGGCCGGGACGAGCCGGCGAATTGCACGTCCATGACCGCGGCGATGACATCGATGATCGAAGTTCCGACCTTGGCAGCCGCAGCACCGTCTTGCAGGTCGAGCGTGGCCGCGTTGCGGATCATGGTGGCGGCCAGGCTGCCGAGCGGCGTCTGGCCGTCGATTTTGAGCGCGGTCAGCCTCTCGGCCTCGGGCACCCGCGCGAGCATGGCCCGGCGCGGAATCTTGAGCAGGACCATCTGGTAGCGGTCCGGGAACTCGTAGACGAAAGGCTGGGCCGTGTCGTAGATGACCACGTCATTGACGTTCTGCTGGGTCAGGCGACCCTGCTGCTCGATCCGGCCGGAGCCGCCGACGAGCACGCTCAGGAGAAAGTCTTCAGCGGGCGAGGAACGCACATCGCCCGCCGCGCGCTGGTAGCGCAACGCCTCGCAGTCGATGCTGCTGATCTGGACGCTGCCCAGGTCGGCACAGCTGAGACTGGCATTGAATGGCCTGGGCGTGACGGGCTTCGACTCGGCGCGGCAGAAGTTGCGACACATCTCCTCGTGCCAGTACGAGAACCTTTCGCTCTCTCGAACGGTCGCCGCATCGAAACGTGTGAACATGGAAGCTCCAGAAATCGGCTGATATCGCTACGCTGCTGGCCCATGCATGGTTCGGGCCAGAGTCCGTGTCGGCGGTTGAAGCGGCCCGAGCCGGGCCCTTCTTGCACGCGGCGACCATGGTTGGTGCACAGGGCGCGCACCACGGAGCGTCGAAGTTAGTTAAAAGCGCCCGCTATCGCAAGAGGTTCGACCCCAGGGCAAGCCGGCACGATTGCGTCTCCGGGACAAGCAGATTGATTGCCTCAGGACAGCCTCCCGGACGCCCCAAACCTAAAGTCGCGGCAAATCCCCGATCCATTTCCCGGAGCTGCCTCATGAACCCGCAAAGCCAAACCGTGCCCGAGACGTCCGAGGCCAGTCCCTGGAAGACCGTCACGCTGTCCAGCCTGGGCTCCGCCCTGGAATACTTCGACTTCGTCATCTATGCCGTCTTCGCCGCCACCATCTCCAAGGAGTTCTTTCCTTCCGACTCCGCGGTGACCTCGCTCTTCAACACCTTCCTGGTGTTCGCCGGCGGGTACATCATGCGACCGATCGGCGGTGTCTTCTTCAGCCACATCGGCGATCGCTTCGGACGCAAGCCCGCGTTCCTCGCTTCGATGTTGTTGATGTCCTTCACGATGATCGCCATGGCAGTGGTGCCGAACACCGCGCATTGGGGACTCGGCGCCACGGTGCTCTTCACCCTGCTGCGGCTGCTGCAGGGCTTGTCGATCGGCGGCGAGGTTCCCAGCGCGATCACCTACGTCGTCGAGTCGGTGCCGCGCCGGGGCGTCACCGGGTGCGGCCTCATCATGGGCGCCATGGCCATCGGCGTTCTGGCGGCCACCGGCACCAGTGCCGCACTGACGAGCCTGCTGCCGGCCGAATACCTTGCGCTCGCCTGGCGCCTGGCATTCGTCGTCGGCGGGTTGCTGGGTGTCTGCTCGTATTTCCTGCGCCGCAAGCTGCTGGAGACCCAGACCATCGAACACCACGTCGCGAGCGAGGAAAGTCTGCCTTTCGTCGAACTCTTGCGCGCCTATCCGGGTCGTGTCATCACCGGGATCGGCATCGCCGCGGTCGTCGCCATCTACTCGGCGCTCCTCTACGCGTATCTGCCGGCCTACCTCGTGCGCGTGCTGGGCTACGACGCCGTCGCGGTGTCTTCTTCGATGATGGTGTGCCTGATCGTCGGGCCCATCGCGACAGTCCTGATGGGGATGTTGGGAGACATCTACCCGCCGCACCTGATTCACCGTCTGGGTTCGTCGATCGCTCTCGTCGGCGCCATTCCGGCATTCAACATGCTGGTCGGCCACCAAGGCAACCTGACCATGATCCTTGTGACCTTCGCCCTGATCGGATCCTTCATGATCGCCTCGCACGCCTGGATCCTTGCCGACATCTTTCCGAAGCGGGTCCGCTGCACCGGCATCGCCGTGGCCTACAACATCAGTTTCGCGGTCTTCGGCGGCTTCACGCCGGTGATCGTGACCGGGCTCATCGCTTCCAGCGGCAACAACGCCATACCTGGCGCCTACCTGGCCGTGGTCGCCGCGATCGCCGTGGCTGCAAGTTTCGTGATCCCGAAGTTCGCGGGAAATCTTCGCCCGCGCAATCCCTCAACGACCGCGGCGCTCGCCGAGCGCGTTGCGTGATCGACGATCCGACGATTGCAATCAAGCAATCCGAAAGAGTCAGGATGAAATCGTGAATACACCATCGGAAGCTGTCTTCGATCCTTTCGCCTCCGCGATCGTCATCGCCTCGAGTCCGGGCCTGCGAGCACGTCGCATGCGCTTGCAGGCGCCCGGAATGCCCACCTGGCATCGGGCTCGATCCGCGACGACCACCGTGTTCGCCCACCAGTCCGGCGTCGCCGTCCAGATCCAGAAGCCGCCGTTCAGGTGCGTGCTGGAAGCGGGCGAGTTCTATACGGTGCCGCCGGGCGTGGACATGGCCGTCTTCGCCGTCGGCCGCGAGCCGGTTTCGTTCACGGTGTTCGAATACGGCGAAGCCTTCGACGTCGTGGAATGCGCGCCGCCCACGCTGGCCCACGTCGGCGAACGCACCCGGTCGCCGGCCGACGATCCGACCGAAGACGCCCCGGCGCTGCCCTACGACGACCTCACGACCGGGCTCAGCCGGATGGACGTGCTGGCGTCACCCTTCCGGCTGCGCCTGATCGTCCAGGGGCACGGCCGCGGGCAATGCGTCCCGTGGCACTCGCACGACGAGATCACCGACTACTTCTTCTGCACGCACGGCCGCGCGCGCATCGCCACCCGCGATTCGAAGGTGCATCTGCTCGCGACTGGGGAGACTTGCGAAGTCCCGCCGGGCATGCCGCATTTCGTCTCCGGCGAGGCCGGCATGGCCTGCGAGATGCTGGTGCTGCAGGGCGTGGGCCACTACAACTACGTCGCTCGCTAGTTCAGCCGGTCCGCCGTCAACCCACGCTCAACGCCGTCTCCCGCACCACCCGCCCGCCACGCCGATGCAGCACCGGCAGGGCCCGCTCCACCGCCAGCGCGATGCGCGCCTGCAGCGCGTCGCTGCTCACCCGGTAGTCGGTGAAGTCGCGGTCGGTGGCGTAGACGCCGATCGGCAGGGTGTGGGCCTGGAAGAAGCTGAACAGCGGGCGCAGCTGGTGGTCGATCGCCAGCGCATGGCGGTCGCTGCCGCCGGTGGCGGCCAGCAGCACCGGCACGTCGACCAGCGACTCTTGGTGCACGAAGTCGAAGAAGTGCTTGAAGAGGCCGGTGTAGGAGCCGCGGTAGATCGGGCTGGCCACCAGCAGCAGGTCGGCGGTCTCGATCTCGCGCAGCAGCGACTCGATGGCCGGCGGCAGCTGCGAGCGCTGCACCGCGGCGCCGAACTTCGGCACGATCTCGCCGAGCTCGATCAGCCGGGTCTCGATGGGCAGCGCGTCGCTGAGGCCTTCGAGCAGTTGCTCGACCAGGGTCAGGGTCTTGGAAGGACGTTGCAGGCCGCCGGAGACGGCGACCACCTTGAGTTTCGTGGAAGGCATGAGCATGGGTGGCTTGGGTTTCAGCTGGCGGAGCGGACCGGCACGATGTCGTTGGCGATCACCTCGCCGAAGGGACCGGTGAGGTTGGCGTTGCCGGCCGGGCGGGCCTGTTCGAGCGGCAGCAGCGGGAACACCAGTTCCGCCAGCCGATAGGACTCCTCCAGATGCGGGTAGCCGGAGAAGATGAAAGTCTCGATGCCGAGCGCCGCGTATTCCTTGATGCGGTCGGCGACCTCCTGCGGATTGCCGACCAGCGCGGTGCCGGCGCCGCCGCGCACCAGGCCGACGCCGGCCCACAGGTTGGGCGAGACCTCGAGCTTGTCGCGCCGGCCGCCGTGCAGCGCCGCCATGCGACTCTGGCCGACCGAATCGAAGCGCGAGAAGGCCTTCTGCGCCGCGGCGATGGTGTCGTCGGTGACGTAGGAGATCAGTTCGTCGGCGGCCTTCCAGGCCGCTTCGGTGGTCTCGCGCACGATCACGTGCAGCCGGATGCCGAAGCGCAGCCTGCGTCCGTGCTTCGCCGCCGCCGCGCGCGCCTTGGCGATCTTCTCGGCCACCGCGGCCGGCGGCTCGCCCCAGGTGAGGTAGACGTCGACCTGCTCGCCCGCGAGCGCGATCGCCTCGTCCGAGGAGCCGCCGAACCAGAGCGGCGGATGCGGCGTCTGCAATGGCGGATAGAGCGTCTTGGCGTTCACCACCTTCAGGTGCTTGCCGCTGAAGGTGACCGTGTCGCCGGCGGCCACGCCGCGCCAGATGCGCAGGAATTCGTCGGTGACTTCATAGCGCTCGGCATGGGTCAGGAAGCTGCCGTCGCCCTGCTGTTCGTCCGGGTCGCCGCCGGTGACCACGTTGATCAGCAGCCGGCCGTTGGAAAAGCGGTCCAGCGTGGCAGCCTGGCGTGCCGAGACGGTCGGCGAGATGATGCCCGGACGAATCGCCACCAGGAACTTGAGCCGCTCGGTGAAGGGCATCAGCGACGAGGCCACCACCCACGAGTCCTCGCAGGAGCGGCCGGTCGGGATCAGCACGCCCTCGTAGCCGAGCCGGTCGGCGGCCTGCGCCACCTGCTTGAGGTAGCCGTGATCGACGCTGCGCGCGCCATGCGAAGTGCCGAGATAGCGGCTGTCGCCATGGGTCGGCAGGAACCAGAAGAGCTTCACGACAAGGCCTCGAACGATGCGGAGTTGCGATCCACCGACTGTGCCGGCTGAAGACCCTCTTGCGGGCGCACGCCCTAGAAGCTTTTCAGGTATCGATATGCGCAAAGCGAAAGCGCACGCTCGGGTCGGCGGCCACCCGATCCGCCAGCGCGCGCTCCCAGGCCAGGTAGGCGGCCCAGGCGGCATCGCGCTCCTGCGGTGCGACACGCATGACCGAACCCCAGTCGTCGTCGAAGGCGCTCAGGCGTTGCTTCGGCGCGTGCCGCGTCGCCATCGCAAGGCCGGCCGCGGCCCAGGCCGCCGTGCCGCCTTCGAGCCAGGCAACGCGCAGCGACGGCCAGCGACGCCGCGCATCGCGGGCCACGAGCCTCGCGGCGGCGCCGTCGGGTGATGTGAAGACCCATGTGCGGAAGCGCTCCGGCAGGCCCTCCAAGGGCGCCAGCGAGGCCGGCAGCAGGTAGAGGGCGTCCGGCAGGTGACGGGCTTCGAAGGCGTCGCTCGGGCCGACGTCGATCACCGCCGTGGTGCCTTGCTTCAGCAACGCGGCGAGCGTCGCTGCATCGATGCGCTCGGCGGCAGCTTCGTCTTGCGGCGTTTCGCCGCGATCGCCAGCCGGCACCGGCGCATCGCCCTCCAGCACCACCACCTCGCACTGGTTCAGGCCCTGCAGCCAGAACGCGGTGAGCGCGGCGCGCAGCCCGTGCGGCTCGTCCGCCAGCACCACGCGGGCGCCGCGGGTGCCGACCCGCTCGTCGAAGTGCATCGGCAGCTGGCTGCCGATCGATCCGGGGACGCCGGGGCGCAGGTCGAAGACATGCAGCGTGCGCGTCGGGTCGCGCTGCCAGGCGGCCAGCCGGTCCGCATCGATGGCCTGGATGCCGGCCGCGGCGCGCAAGGCAGTCGCACGCGCACGCAGGACTGGCGCGGGTGCCACCGGCAGGTCCGGGCTCGGTGCGGCGTCGCGCGCCACCGCGCCGCCCTGCAGCGTCCAGGCCATCACGCCGTCTTCCACGAAGGCAGCGTCGGGATGCCCGAGCAGCTGCAGCCCGGTCGCGCCGAGGATGCCGCGGGTGCGGCTGAAGCAGTTCACCGCCCAGAGCGGCGCGGCGTCGCCTTCCGGCGCGAAGTCGCGCAGCGCCAGTTCGGGGCCGGCATGGTTGCGCGCGCCGGCGATCGACAGGAAGGCGAATTCGTCGGCGGGCCGGACGTCCACCAGTCGCACCGTCGCGGGTTGGGCGAGCCGCGCGCGCAGTTCGGGCAAGGGCAGCACCCTGGTGCCGTAGTGCCGCCGCACCCGGTCGCCGAAGGCCTTCACCAGCGTGTTCCAGCCGTCGATGGTCGGCAGGCCGCGCGCCTGCCAGCCGGCCAGGCCGCCGCGCAACCGGCGCACCTTCGAATAGCCCAGCCGCGCCAGCAACGCAGCCGCGCGCTCGGCGGCGGCGCCGGCCGCATCCGTGTCGTCGCAGAGCACCACCTCGACGTCGCGGCGCGGCAGGAAGGCGGGCAGGCGCAGCTCCAGTCCGCTCAGCGGCGCGTGCCTCGCCAGATTGAGGTGCGCCGCATGGAAGGCGCGGGCCTCGCGCACGTCGAGCAGCGCCAGCTCGCCGTCGGCGCACAGCAGAGCCATCAGCGCGTCGGGCTCGATGGAAGGCTCGCCGGGATCGCGCGCGCGGGTCATGGCGGACGACTCTAGGCGATCGGCGCGGCCGCTCGCAACGAATTGCGCATATCCACATGCGCAATGGTCGCAGCGCGAGGCGGCCGTGCTTCCTAACATCCGCCGGCATCGATCCGGAGACCCATGAGCACGTCATCGCCTTTCGCCCGACGCCGCGCGCACCGGCTGGTCTGGTGGCGCCACTACGAAGTCCCCACCCTGCTGCTCGCCGGCGCCTGCTACGGCGCCTGGGCCGCGCTGCTGGCCTGGCACGCGCTGCTGCCCGGCTGGCTGCTGTTCCTCTTCGGCGGCTACCTGGCGCAGCTGCACATGTCGCTGCAGCACGAGAGCATCCACGCGATGCGGCACCTGCCGGCGTGGCTGCGGCGGGCCGTGGTGTGGCCGCCGCTCAACCTGTGGCTGCCCTACGCGCTCTACCACCGCGGGCACAGCGCGCACCACGTCAACTACCACCTCACGCATCCGGCCAAGGACACCGAGAGCGCCTACCACTCCGCCGCCGCCTGGCAGGCCTACGGGCCGCTGCGGCGGCGGCTGTGGGCAGCGAACCAGCTGCTGTCGGTGCGCATGCTGGCGGGGCCGCTGCTGCGCGTCGCCACGCTGGCGCGCGACGAATGGCGGCGCCTGCGGGCGGGCGATGCGTCGCACCTGCGCATCTGGGGCCTGCATGCGGTCGGCGTCGCGGTGGTGCTGTGGCTGGTGACCGATGTCGCCGGCATGCGCTTCTCGACCTACCTGCTGTGCTTCGTCTACCCGGGCATGATGCTCGGCCTGCTGCGCAGCTTCACCGAGCATCGCTGGAGCGACACGCCGCACGCGCGGGTCGCGATCGTCGAATCGAACTGGGCGGTCGGGCTCATGTTCCTCTACAACAACCTGCACCACGTGCACCATCGCGCGCCCTGCATGCCCTGGTATGAAATCCCGGTGCACTTTCGCCGCCATCGGGCGGAGCTGCTGGCCGGCAACGGCCACTTCTACTACCGCGGCTATGCCGAGATCGCGCGGCGCTTCCTGTTCCGGCCGGTGTTCGCGCCGGTGCATCCGAAGTGGTGACCGCGAGGCCGCGCAGCGGCGCGCTAGGATGAGCGCCTCCTCCGCTCGCCCTTCGCACCTTGCCCTCGCTCCACGATCCTGAAGCCGGCCCAGAGGCCGATGTCCCCTGGTACCAGCCCGTCGGCGACGAGGTCGCGCTGTTCGAGGCCGCCTGGGCCGCCAGGCTGCCGGTGATGCTCAAGGGCCCGACCGGCTGCGGCAAGACCCGCTTCGTCGAGCACATGGCGGCGCGGCTCGGCCCCTCTTCGCACCAGGACGCCGGCCGCGACGGCGGCATCCCGCTGGTCACCGTCTCCTGCCACGAGGACCTCACCGCCAACGACCTGGTCGGCCGCCACCTGCTGCTGCACGACCGCACCGTGTGGAACGACGGCCCGCTCACGCGGGCGGTGCGCGAAGGCGCCATCTGCTACCTGGACGAGATCGTCGAGGCCCGGCGCGACACCACCGTGGTGATCCATTCGCTGGCCGACTACCGGCGCGTCCTGCCGATCGAGAAGACCGGCGAGATGCTGGCCGCGCACCCCGACTTCCTGCTGGTGATCTCGTACAACCCGGGCTACCAGAGCCTCCTGAAGGAGCTGAAGCCCTCGACGCTGCAGCGCTTCGTGTGCCTCGAATTCGGCTATCCGGCGCCGGCGCTGGAAGCCGCGATCGTCGCGCACGAGAGCGGCGTCGACAGCGCGACGGCCGAGCGGCTGGCCGCCCTCGGCCAGCGCCTGCGCGGCCTCGACGAAGAGGCGCTGGCCGAAGGCATCAGCACCCGCGCGCTGATCCATGCCGGCCAGCTGATGATGCGCGGCATCGCGCCGCGACGGGCCTGCCAGGTGGCGGTCGCCAGCGCGACCGGCGACGACCCCGACGCCGCCGAGGCCGCCCGCCAGCTGATCGACGTGCTGCTGCCGTGAACGCGCCGGCGCTCGCGCCCTGGCTGCCGCTGTTCGCGCAGGCCGCGTGCGGGCAGCCGGTGAACCTGGCGCCGGCCGCATCCGCGAGCCGGTGGCGCGGGCCGATCGGCTCGGCGCACACGCTCGCGCTGCCTCCGGGTCTTTCGGCGCGTGGCGCGAGACTGCAGGTGCTGCGGCATGCGCTCGACCTGCGCGAGGACGGCCGACATCGGCTGAACCTGGACGCGGCACGAACGCTCGGCCTGGTCGGCGAGCGCGCCTCGATCGACGAGGACGCCAGCGCGATCGACACCTGCATCGCCAGCTGGCCGCTGCCGCTGCTGCTGCGCCGGCTGTTCCTGTGGATCGACGGCGCGCGCGTCGATGCGCTGCTGGCCGCGGTCTTCCCCGGCGCCGCGGGCGATCGGCTGCTCGACCGGCCGCCGGCATCGCGCGTGGGAAGGCACGTCCTGTCGACCGGCCATCCACCGCCGCGCAACGCCACCGAAGCCTTGCAGCTCGCGCTCGCGCTGCACCTGCGGCTGCTGGCCGGACAGCCGCGCCATCGCGTCGCCGTCGAAAGCCTGCGCGTGGTGCCCGCCAGCACGGAGGAAGCACCGCCGGCCAGCGGCTCCGCCCGCTTCGAAGTCGCGTCCGGCGACGATCCGCTCGCCTTCGACGGCCCCGGCGCCTCGTCCGACGGCTCGGCCGAAGCGGAGACCGCGGCCGCCGCCAGCGGCGCGGACCCGAAGGCCGCTGCCGGCACCGCGGCCGCCACGACGCCGATCGACGGCGTGCCGCATGCCCACGATGCCGTCGACCAGGAAAGCGCCGAGCCGCAGCAGGAGCCGTTCCGCCAGCGCCCGGCCGCGACGCCCTCCATCGTCACCCTGCACGACGAATGGGACCACGTGCAGCAGGCCTATCGCCGCCGCTGGACCCATGTGCACGAGCAGCGGATCGAAGGCGGCGACCCCGCCTTCCTGCCGTCGCTGCGCGCGCGCTTCGCCGGTCCGCTGGCGCGCATGCAGCGCCGGTTGCGCGCGCTGCGGGCCGACCGGCAGGTCACGCTGCGGCGCCAGCCCGACGGCGACACGATCGACCTGGAAGCGGCGCTCGACTGGCGGGTCGAGCGCCATGCCGCCCGGCAGCCCGCCGACGACCGCCTCTACCGCCACGTGCGCCGTGCCGAGCGGCAGCTCAGCGTCGCACTGCTGCTCGACATGAGCGGCAGCACCAGCCAATGGCTGGCCGATGCGCAGGCCGAGGTCGCGGCGCCGGCGAACGACGACGACGACCTGCTGTGGCAGGTCGCGGTGCGCCGCGCGCCTGCGGACACGGCGCCGCGCCGCCGCGTCATCGACGTCGCCCGCGACGCGATCGGCCTGGTGTGCGAGGCCTTGAGCGGCCTGGGCGATCGCCATGCGGTCTACGGCTTCTCCGGCGACGGCCGCGAGCAGGTCGACTTCTACATCGCCAAGGACTTCGACAGCGACTGGACGGCGCGCAGCGCCGCCGCACTCGGCGCCATGGAGCCGCGCCGCAGCACCCGCACCGGCGCGGCGGTGCGCCATGCCACCGCGAGGCTGATGCGCGAGCCGGCGCGGCGCCGCTTGCTGGTGGTGCTGTCCGACGGCTATCCGCAGGACCGCGACTACGGCAGCGACCCCGCCGACGTCGACTACGGCGTGCACGACACCGCACGCGCCCTGCGCGAGGCCGAGCGCGCCGGCGTCGCCACCTTCAACGTCTCGGTCGACGCCGCGGCCAACGACTACCTGCGGCGCATGTGCCCGAAGCGCCGCTACCTGGTCATCGACGAGGTGGCGGAGCTGCCGCGGCGGATGGTCGAGCTGTCGCTGCTGATCGCGACCTCGGGCTAGGACCGCTGATCGTCCGAATGGATGCCCAGCGCCTCGATGAAGCGCGACACCATGTTGTAGGCCGCGATGGTGCCGACCAGCTCCACCAGCTCCTGCTCGCCGAAGTGGCCGCGCACCGCCTCGAGCACCGGCGGCGGCACCTGCACCTGGCGGGTCATCGCGTCGGTGAGGGCCAGCACCGCCAGATGACGCGCGTCGAACAGCGCACCATCGACCGGCCCGGCGAGCGCATCGACCTGCGCCTGCGACAGGCCTTCCTTCAACGCGATCGGCGCATGCTGGTCGGCCTCGTAGCGGGCGCCGTTCAGGTGCGCGACCCGCATGATGACCAGCTCGCGGGTCGCGCCGTCAAGCTTGCAGCGCTGCCGCACCGCGGTGAGGAAGCCCAGCCAGCCTTCGGCCAGCGGCGGGCTGTGCAGCAGCATCTGGTAGAGGTGCAGCACGCTGCCGCGTTCGGCGACGATGCGATCGACCAGCGGCTGGGCGGCGGGGGACGACAGGTCGGCATAGGGCAATCGGGCCATGGGGGTTCTCCTGTGGACGTGGGTAAGGTTCAAGCCGCGGCGTTGCGCCGGTAGGCCTGCGGCGACATGCCGTTGATTCGCTTGAAGGCGTGGCTGAAGGCACTCTCGGACTGGTAGCCGAGCGCCCACGCGATCGCCGAGACCGGATCGCTGCCGCCGCGCAGCGCCTTGGCGCCCAGGCGCATGCGCCAGCGCAGCAGGTAGTCGAGCGGCGCGAGGCCGGCCAGCTGCTTGAAGCGCAGCGCGAAGTTGGAGCGCGACATGCCGGCGGCCGCCGCCAGTTCCTGCAGCTGCCAGCGCCGGGCCGGCTCGGCATGCAGCAGGCGGATGGCGGCACCGACCCGCGGATCGCCCAGCGCCTGCAGCCAGCCGGCGCCGGCGCGCGGCACGAGCTGCTCCGAGCGCAGCCAGACCCGCATGGCCTCGACCAGCAGCAGCTGCGCCAGATGGTCGGCCGCCAGCGCGCCGCCCGCGCGGCCGGCGTTCCATTCCTCGACCAGCCGGGCCAGCATCCAGCGCATCGCCGGCGCTTCCGGCGTGTCGGCGCTGACGTGGACGATCGGCGGCATCGCGTCCAGCAGCAGCGCGGCATCGGCCTCGTCGAAGGCGATGCGGCCGCCGATCGCGTGGAATTCGCCACCGCCGCCGGCCTCGTGGCGCAGCGTGCCGTCCGGCTGCGCAAGGAAGAGGCCGCTCGCCTCGGTCGCCGGCAGCCGCGGATCGCTGCACAGCACATAGGGCGCGCTGTGGTGCAGCAGGAAGCAGTCGCCGGCGCGCAGCCGGATCGGCGCGGCGCCCTCGGCGACCAGGAAGCAGCCGCCCTCGACCACCGCGTTGAACTTGAGCCCTTCGGCCGGGAAGCGCAGCGCCCAGTCGCCGCCCATGCGCAGGCTGGCGGACAGCAGGTTGCGCGCTGCCAGCAGCGACAGGACATCGGAGAGCGGATCGGGGGCGTGAGGCATGGAATTGGACGATCGCGCAGCAAATGTGGATTGCAGCGCATTGATCATCCTAACGGAACGGCGCCCAATCGTCCGCATGCCTGCATCCCTCACACCGAACACACCCGTCACGCCCCAGCATCCGCTGCCCTCCGGCTTCGGCCGCCACACCACCGCCGCCGAATCGATCGGCGGCGCCGACCTGCACGGGCGGCTCGCGATCGTCACCGGCGGCTACGCCGGCATCGGCCTGGAGACCTCGCGCGTGCTCAGCGCGGCCGGCGCCACGCTCGTGGTGCCGGCGCGCGACGTCGCGAAGGCGCGCAGCGCGCTCGCCGACCTTCCGCGCGTGGAGATCGCGCCGCTCGACCTCGCCGACCCGGCATCGATCGACGCCTTCGCGCGCGGCTTCCTCGCGACCGACCGGCCGCTGCACCTCCTGGTCTGCAACGCCGGCATCATGGCGACGCCGCTGTCGCGCGACGCGCGCGGCTTCGAATCGCAGTTCGCGACCAACCACTTGGGCCACTTCCAGTTGGCCGGTCGGCTCTGGCCCGGCCTGCTGCGCGCGGGTCGGGCGCGGGTGGTGTCGCTCAGCTCCGGCGCGCATCGCTTCTCGGACATCGACTTCGACGACCCGAACTACCTGCATCGCGACTACGACAAGTGGAAGGCCTACGGCCAGTCGAAGACCGCGACCGCCCTCTTCGCGCTCGGCCTCGACCGCCGCGGCGCCGACCGCGGCGTGCGCGCCTTCTCGGTCCATCCGGGTTCGATCGCCACCGAACTGACCCGCCACGTGGCGCTCGCCGACCTGCAGGCGATGGGCTTTCGCGATGCCGAAGGCAACATCACGCCGCGCATCGCCGCGCTCTACAAGACGGTCGCGCAAGGCGCGGCGACCACGGTCTGGTGCGCTGCCAACCCGCAGCTCGAAGGCCTGGGCGGCGTCTATTGCGAGGACTGCGACATCGCCGGTCCGGCGCCGGCCGGGGAGGCCCGCTCCGGCACCAGCGGCGTGCTGCCGTGGGCCATGGACGGCGAGCGTGCGGAGCGGCTCTGGGCGTTGAGCGAAGCGCTCACCGGCGTGGTCTTCGGCGGCCGTTGAGGCCTTCGCGAGACGCGGCAGTGACGTATTTTTTCCACTGCCGCGCGAGGAGCTTCGGTGCTGTCACCAGCGCCGCCTACGATCGTGTCCGGACGTGTGAAATTGCGCAGACGTCCGGCCCTTCGAGGACGCAGAATTTCCAGATGATCAGCTATCGCCAGCCCCTGTGGTACCGCCATGCATGGTGGCTTCCGGCCGCCTGTTCGGTTGCCGCCTGCGTGCTGGTGCTGGCGACGGTGAAGCCGCCGAGCGAGGACAGCGCGCTGCTCGCGGCGGCGATCCTCTGCGCCCTGCCCTGGTCGCTGGCGCTGCTGGCGCTCGACGTCGGTCCCGGCTTCGCGGCGCGCGCGGCGATCGTGGTCTGCGTCGGCCTCTGCGCCAATGCGGTGCTGCTGTGGTGGCTGACCGCATGGCTGCGCGCGCACTTCCGCCCGCATCCGGACGGCCTGCGCGACCGCACCGCGGAATAGTCCCCGGTAGCCCTCGCTTACCGGGGCCAAAGCCCCGATACCGTGCGGCAGATTTCCTTACGTGCACACGGGAGGTGCACGGACCCGCTTGAGCCTTCGGCCATTTCATGCTCGCCGCCATTCACCACCAAGGAGCGAGCATGGAAATGACAGACCTGTCGGCGAACCGCGACTTTCTGCGAGACCACGAACTGCGACAGGGTGCCGGCGTCGCGGCCGCCACCAGCGGCGTCTCCTGGGGCGCCATCTTCGCGGGCGCGGCCGGCGCCGCCGCGCTCACCCTGCTGCTGCTGATGCTCGGCGTGGGCCTCGGCCTGTCGTCGGTCTCGCCCTGGAGCGACAAGGGCGCGAGCGCTGCCGCCATCGGCGTCGCGACCATCGTGTGGCTCACCTTCACGCAGCTCGCGGCGTCCGGCATGGGCGGCTACCTGGCCGGCCGGCTGCGCACCAAGTGGGCCGCGGTGCACACCGACGAGGTCTACTTCCGCGACACCGCGCACGGCTTCCTGGCCTGGGCGGTGGCATCGCTGGCGACCGCGGCCTTCCTCGGCGGCAGCGTCGGCGCGATCGTCAGCGGCGGTGCGCAGGCCGGTGCCTCGCTGGCCGGGGGTGCCGCCAGCGCGGCGACGGTCGCCACTGCGGGCGCTGCAGCCGGTGCCGCGGGCTCGGCCACCAGCAATGGCAACACCATGGCCAACGGCCAGGGCTACTTCGTCGATGCGCTGTTCCGCAAGGATCCGAGCGCGCCGGCCGCCGACGCCAATGCACAGCAGCCGGCCGCACCGGTCGGCGAGGTCGGCCGCATCTTCGCCACCAGCCTGCGCACCGGCACCCTGTCGCCGGACGACACGCACTACGTCGGCCAGCTGGTCGCGCAGCGCACCGGCCTCAGCCAGGCCGATGCGGAAAAGCGCGTGAGCGACACCTTCGCCAAGGCGCAGGCGCAACTCAAGCAGGCCGAGACCAGCGCGCAGGAAGCCGCCGACAAGGCCCGCAAGACCTCCGCCTATGCGACCTTGTGGATGTTCGTCTCGCTGCTGATCGGCGCCTTCGTCGCCAGCTTCGCGGCCACGCTCGGCGGCCGTCGCCGCGACATGGTCTGAACCTCAAGCCTCATTCAACACAAGGAGTCCAATCATGCGTTCACTTCTGCTGCTGTTCCTCGGCGTGCCGATCCCGATCATCATCCTGATCGCCCTGTTCGTGCATTGACAGATTCGGGCCCCGGCAACGGGGCCCGATGCATTTCAGGGCGCCAGGTCGAGCCGGTGCACCTCGACCTTCATCTCGCCCATCTCCAGCGGGCCGTAGTTCGACAGGAAGGCGACGTCGGCCGCATCCCGGCCGTAGGCCACCACGATGCGGCCGCCGCGCGGACGGTCCTGGGTGGCGTCGAAGGTGTACCAGCGGCCGCCGACGAAGGCCTCGAACCAGGCATGCATGTCCATCGGATCGAGTTCGTGCAGGTAGCCGACCACCATCCGCGCCGGGATCCGCAAGGCCCGGCACATCGCGCAGCCGATGTGGGCGAAGTCGCGGCAGACGCCGGCGCCGTGGTCGAGCGTTTCCAGCGCGTCGGTGCTGCCGTCGCTGACGCCGTAGCGGTATTCGAGGTTCTCGTGGATCCAGCGGCGGATCGCCTCGACCTGCGCGTAGCCCGGCGCCGCATCGGCGACGATCTCGCGGGCCCGCGCTTCCATCTTGTCGGAGGGGCAGTAGCGGCTTTGCAGCAGGTAGACCAGCGTGTCGGTCGGCAGCTCCGCGATCGGCGTGAGCGGCGCGTCGGGCTCGACCGCGATGTGCTCGTCGGTCTCGATCACCATGCCGACCTCGATGCGCATCTCGCCCTGCGGCACGGTGAAGCGCTGGCAGAGATTGCCGTAGGCGTCGACGTATTCGGTGCTCGGCACCCACGGGCGCATCTCGTACACCTCGCTCACCAGCCACTGGGCCTCGCCGCTGCAGGGCCGCATCATCGCGACCAGCGGGCAGTCCTCGGCGGCGCTGACGGTCATCTTGCACTCGGCGTGAAGTCGCATGGGTTCCTCCGGACCAAAGTCGCCGATGGTGGCGTGCGCGCGCCCGGGCGCGGCTAGTCCGTGAAGCCGGCCGGTTGCGCGCGGCCGCCTACAGCGCTTCGGATGGCCGGCTCGTGCCGAGGCGCGCGGCCAGCATCTCGAGCGCGGCCTCGGCATTCGGTGCGATCGGCGTCGAGCGCGACAGCATCAGGTTCAGGCGCTGCGCCAGGCCTTCGACCTGGGTGTCGTTCGAGGCCTCGCGCAGCAGGCCGTCGGCGCCGCGCCGACAGGGAATGGCCGCTGCGACCCGCTCGGCATAGCTGCCTTCGGGCACGCCGTAGGCCACCACCGGCTTGCCGGCCGCGATCGCGAAGCCGACCTCGAACACGGTGCCGGAGTCGGGCTCCTGGCCGCGGAAGCAGCACAGGTTGGCGATCACGCCGTCGGCGCTGCGGATGAGCGCGACATTGCCTTCGTAGATGCGTTGCGCGAGCGCCTCGTCGGTGTCGACGCCGCCCTCGACGCCACCTTCGACGCCACCTTCTGGCGGCCCGCCGTCGGTGGGCGCCAGCGCTTGCAGGCCGAGCCGCTCGCACTGCGCGGCCAGCGCCGCGAAGATGCGTGCGCTGTCGGCGAAGAAGACATCGGGGCCGGCCAGGTAGATGCGCGGGCGGCGGGCTTCTTCTTTCACGGGGCCTCCTGCGGCGTTCGACGGGGGCGCGATTCTAGAACTCCCGGCGGCCAGCGGCATTCGCAGGCCCGACATATCATCGCCACCCCATGTCGAGCGCCCTTCCGGAACTGAGCATCGCCGCCGCCGAGCCGCTCCAGCCGCCTGTTCCCGGCGTTCCCGCGCGCAATGCCCGCATGGCCGCCATGCTCGAGGGCCCGGTGCTGCCGACCCTGCTGCGGCTGGCCTGGCCGAACCTGCTGATGACCCTGGCGCAGTCGAGCACCGGGCTGATCGAGACCTTCTACCTGTCGCGCCTGGGCACCGACGCGCTGGCCGGCGCCGCGCTTGTCATGCCGCTCCTGATGCTGATGCAGAACATGTCGCAAGGCGCCATGGGCGGCGGCATCTCCTCGGCGATCGCCCGCGCGCTCGGCGCCCGCCGCCAGCCCGAGGCCGACCGGCTGGTGCTGCATGCGGTGCTGCTGAACGCCGGGCTCGGCCTCCTGTTCTCGGCGCTGCTGCTGGGATTCGGCAGCCGGCTCTATCGGGCGATGGGTGGCGAGGCCGGCGCGCTGCAAGCGGCGCTCACCTATTCCAACGTGGTCTTTGGCGGCCTGGTGCTGATGTGGGTGATGAACGCGCTGGCCAGCGTGGTGCGCGGCACCGGCAACATGATGGTGCCGGGCCTGGTGATCTGCGGCGGCGCGCTGATGCTGATCCCGTTGTCGGGCTGCCTGGTGTTCGGCCTCGGTCCCTTCCCGCGGCTGGGCATCGCCGGTGCCGGCTGGGCGATGCTGAGCTACTACGGCGTCGGCACGGCGGTGCTGGGCTGGTACGTGCTGAGCGGCCGCAACCCGGCGCGGCTGCAGCGCGGCACGCTGGCCTGGCCGCTGGCCCGCGACATCCTGAAGGTCGGCGGCCTGGCCGCGCTCAACCCGCTGCTCACCAACGGCCTGATCGCTTCCACCACCGCGCTGGTCGGCGCCTATGCCGGCACCGAGGCGCTGGCCGGCTACGGCACCGCGGCGCGGCTCGAATACCTGGTGCTGCCGGTGGCCTTCGGCATCGGCGCGCCGCTGGTGGCGCTGGTCGGCTCGAACATCGGCGCCGGCCAATCGCAGCGCGCGCTGCGCATCGCGCTGGCCGGCGGCGCGCTGGCCTTCGGGCTGACCGAGGCGATCGGCATCGGCGCCGCGCTCGACCCGCAGGCCTGGATGCGCCTCTTCGGCGCGACCGGCCGGATGCTCGAGGTCGGCAGCACGCACCTGCGGGTGATCGGTCCCTTCTTCGGCTTCTTCGGCCTGGGCTTCACGCTCTACTTCGCCTCGCAGGGCGCCGGACGGCTCGGCTGGCCGCTGGTGTCCGGTGCCGTCCGGCTCGCGGTCGCCGCCGGCCTCGGCTGGGCGGTGCTGCGCTTCACCGGTTCGCTGACCGGCTTCTTCGCCGCGTCGGCCCTGGCGATGGTGCTGTACGGCACCATCACCACCACCGCGATCGCCTCCGGCGCCTGGTTCCGCGATCGCCGATCCTCATGAAGACAAGGAGATTCCCATGCCTCTCGTTCGCATCGACCTCGCGCAGGGCAAGACGCCCGAGCATCGCCGCGCCCTCGGCGAGGTGGTCTACGACGCCATGCGCGCCACCCTGAACGTGCCGCCGGACGACCGCTTCCAGGTGATCACCGAGCATGCGCCCGGCGACCTGGTCATCGATCCGGACTACCTCGGCATCCGGCGCACGCCGGACTGCGTCGTGATCCAGGTGACCTTGAACGAAGGCCGCGGCGTCGAACTGAAGCGCGCCTTCTACAAGGCGGTGGCCGACGGGTTGCAGCAGCGCCTGGGCATGCGGCGCGAGGACGTCTTCATCAGCCTGGTCGAGGTGCGCAAGGAGAACTGGTCCTTCGGCAACGGCGAGGCGCAGTACGCGAGCTGAGCACGATGACGGCCATCGATCCCCTCGACAACGTGGTCTGGAGCGCGCTGACCAGCCGGCAGGCCTCGCTGGCCCTGGGCGGCCCGCTGGCACTGCGCTTCCCGAGCGAATACGCGCGCTTCGGCGCCCTGTCGCGCCCCGCGCCGGAGAACTTCGACGCGCTCGCCGAACTGGTCGAGCCCGACGACCAGATCGCGCTCTTCACACGGCAGGACGTGACGCCGACCGACGCGTTCGAGGTCGTGATCCGTCGCGACATGACGCAGATGGTGGCCGCCGCCGAGCCGAAGGACTTCGACGCCGCGAGGCTGCGCGAACTCGGCGCCGGCGACGTCGACGAGATGCTGGCGCTGGTCGACAAGACCAAGCCCGGGCCTTTCAACACGCGCACCCGGGAGCTGGGCCGCTTCCTCGGCGTGCGCATCGACGGCCGGCTGGCCGCGATGGCCGGCGAACGCATGCGGCTCGATGGCCACACCGAGGTGAGCGCCGTCTGCACCGACCCCGACTTTCGCGGCCGCGGGCTCGGCCGCGACCTGGTGCTGGCGGTCTGCGCGCAGATCCGGGCGCGCGGCGAGACGCCCTTCCTGCACGTCTTCAGCGACAACCTCGGCGCGCTGGCGCTCTACGAAAAGCTCGGCTTCGAGGTGCGTACCGGGCTGCGCCTGACGCTCATGCGCAAGCGCTGAACGCGCTCACTTGAAGATCAGCACCAGCCCGGAAACGATCGAGAAGGCCATCACGAAGACGCGCAGCGCGCGCTGGTTGACCCGCTCGTGCACCAGCCGGCTGGCCACCGCGCCGACCGCGAGTGCCGGCAGCAGCTGGGCCGCGCCGACCAGCTGGGCCGAGGCGATGCGGTCCGACTGCCAGAGGAAGACCAGCGACACCAGCTCGCCGATCAGGAAGCACAGCGCGATCGTCGAGCGCATGACCGCCACCGGATGGTGCTGGTAGACCAGCGCCAGCGGCGGCCCGCCGATGCCGGTCGCCGTCTCGGTCACGCCGGTGATGAGGCCGGCCGCGACGAAGGCGCTGCGGCTGGCGCGGAACACCGGCATCGCCAGCGTGGCCAGCGCCGCCGCGATGGTCGAGACGCCGATCAGGATCGCCAGGTGCTGCGCCGACAGCGCGACCAGCACCCACAGGCCGCCGAAGGTGCCGGCGATGCGGCCGGCCGAGATCCAGCCGGCGCTCGGCATGTCGAGCGCGGCGCGCTCGCGCCAGGCCACGTAGAGGTTCAGCGGCAGCATCAGCACCAGCACCGCGACCGGCAGCAGCGCCGGCGCCAGGATGCCGAGCACCGGCGCCACCAGCAAGGCGAAGCCGACGCCGGTGCTGCCCTGCACGAAGGCCCCAAGCACGACCATCGCCGAGACCAGGGCCAGGGTGGCCACGCTCATCGCGCGGGCCGGCCGTCGCCGCGTTCACGGCGTGCGAGGCGCTGCCGGCGGTCCTGCGGCGACAGCGCGTGGATGCGCTGGATCGGCGCCGTCGCGATCGCGCGGCCGGCCAGTTCGCGCAGCTCGTCGACCAGCGCCCGGCCGTCCCAGTCGAGCGGCCAGCCGCGCCACAGCCTGAGCGCGCCGTCGACGAAGACCGCGTCGATCTGGTCGCGGTTGCCCAGGCGCAGCAGGTCCCAGTCGAGGTCGATCGACGGGCACAGCTCCGGCACGTCGACGTCGACGATCAGGAAGTCGGCACGCCGGCCGATCGCGATCTCGCCGGTGAGGCCGCCCAGGCCGACCGCGTCCGCGCCCTGGTGGGTCGCGTGGTCGAG
This sequence comes from Xenophilus sp. L33, assembly GCF_009765735.1. Lineage (GTDB taxonomy): Bacteria > Pseudomonadota > Gammaproteobacteria > Burkholderiales > Burkholderiaceae_C > Variovorax. Next base: position 61,212 of record NZ_LMUW01000119.1, on the reverse strand, counting down.
CCAGGTCCAGCCGCCGCCGCTGGAGAAGTCGCCGATCGAGAGGCCGAAGGCCAGCCGCTGCGCGTATTCGGCGGCATCGAGCAGCCGGAAACCGTCGCTGCGTGTGGCGTCGGTGCCCAGGCCGAAGCGGATGCCGAGCTCGGCCATCTGCAGCGCCGGCGCCACCGCGTTGCCCTTCCACTGGCTGGCGACCGGGTTGTAGCTGACGGCGGTGTCGGTGTCCTGCAGGATGCGCAGCTCGTGCGGCGTGACCAGCGTGCCGTGGGCGATCAGCAGCTGCGGCCCGAGCGCGCCGAGCGCGTCGAGCAGCTCGATCGGCCGCTTGCCGCGGCGCACCAGCGAGCGTTCGACGGAGGCCAGGTGCTCGTTGACGTGGCTCTGGAACAGGACCGCGCTCTCGGCGCAGAGCCGCGAGACCGCGACCAGCACCTCGTCGGACGCCACCTCGGGCACCGAGATCGCGAGCGACGCATGCAGCAGCGCGTCGCCCTGCCAGCGCGCGATGAAGCGCTCGGCGCGGGCCATCACCTCGGCGCGCAGCGCCGGCTCGCTCTGGTTGCCGCCGTCGTTGCAGATCAGCCCGAGCACGCAACGCAGGCCGGCCTCGCGGGTCGCGTCGATCACCGCCTCGATGTCGCCCTTGGCGCGGGTGCCGGCATCGACGACGGTGGTGAAGCCGCCGCGCAGCGATTCGAGCGCCGCCACCTTGCTGGCCTTGTAGACCAGCTCGTCGTCCAGGCTGGCCTCGAGCGGCACCCAGATGCGCTGGAAGATCTCCGACGGCTCGCCGGCGGCCAGCGACTTGCCGAAGGATTGCGTCAGGTGGTGATGGGCGTCGATGAAGCCCGGCATCACGAGCCGCGCCGGCAGCGCCACCGGCGCGAGCTGCGGATGTCTCGCGAGCACCTCGGCGGCCGGGCCGACGTCGCTGAAGCGGCCGTCCTTCACCACCACCGCCTGGCCGCCGACCGAGCCGCCGCGCAGCATCAGGTGCTCGGGCAGCAGCAGCAGTTCGCTCGCGCGCAGGTCGGCCGGGTCGATGTCGCGGGGCGAGGTCATCGGATGCTTCTTTTCAATGGCCGGCGGCGGACGACGGCAGCGGCCTTGCCTCGCCCTCCGCCGCTTCGGCAGAGCTTCCGCCGAAATGATGGAACAGCAGGTTCAGCAGCACCGCGGTCAGCGACCCCATCGCCAGGCCGTTGCCCAGCACCAGCTGCAGGTCGGCCGGGAAGCGGCTGTAGAGGCCGGGCACCAGGATCGGCAGCAGGCCCATGGTCAGCGCGCCGGCCAGGATGAACATGCCGCTGCGCTCGCGCAGGTTGGTCTGGCGCAGCATGTCGATGCCCATGGTGCCGATGATCGCGAACACGATCATGGCGGTGCCCCCGACCACCGGGGCCGGGATCGCGTTGGCCAGCCGGCCGAAGGGGGCGATCAACGCGATGCACACCAGGATCAGCCCGGCCGCCGCGGTGACGAAGCGCGAGCGCACGCCGGTGGCGCGCACGATGCCGATGTTCTCGCCGCTGGTGATGATCATCGAGGTGCCCATGAAGCCGCCGACCAGCGACATCAGGGCGTCGCCGCGGATCGTCTTGGGCACGTCGACCCGCGGGTCGATCTTCTTGTCGACCGCCTCGGCCACCGCGATCGTCTGGCCGGTGGCCTCGACCATCGAGATGACGCTGAAGATCAAGAGCGGGATCGCCGCCACCGGATCGAACTTCGGCCAGCCGAAGGGCATCACGGTCGGCCAGCTCAGGAAGGCGCCGCTGGCCACGCCGCTGAAGTCGGAACGGCCGCAGGCCACCGCCAGCAAGGTGCCGGCGACCAGGCCGAGCAGCACCGACACCTGGCCCCACATGCCCTTGAGAAAGCGCGCGAAGCCGATGGTGAAGGCCATGGTGGCGAAGGCCAGCCCGATCGCCGCCGGGTCGGCGAAGCCCGGCGTGCCGGGCCGCCCGACGATGATGCCGCCGTAGACCTTCAGCAGGTTGATCGACACCAGGAGCAGCAAGGTGCCGATCACGATCCGCGGGAAGTATTTGAGGCAACGGGCGAACACCGGCAGCAGCAGGAAGTAGCAGATGGAGGTCATGATCACCGCGCCCGCGGCGGTCGGCAGGTCGGCCTGCTGGGCGATGGTGAGGAACATCACGATCGGCGCGCCGCCCGGAATCATCATGAAAGGCAGCCGGGCGCCGAACTTCAGCGGACCGAAGGCCTGCAGCAGGCTGCCGAGGCCGCAGACCAGGAAGGTCGAGCTGATCAGCTTGAGCGTCGTCTCGGTGTCGAGGTTCAGCGCCTTGGCGACCAGGAAGACCGAGGTGATCGGCACCGCGCCCATCACCAGCACGTGCTGCAGGCCGAAGACCAGCAGCTGCGACGCCGGCAGCATGGCATCGACGGGTTCGGTGACGGGCGCGGACGCGCCGGTGGCTGTGGACATGTCGCCTCCAGGACAAGGATGTCGATGCCTCGCAATTTGCATACCGCCGCATCGCCAGGCGATGCGCCGGACCGCGCCCGCCAGTGTGCCGTCAATCGGCCGTGCCGAGGTAGCTCGCGGTGGTGGCGGCCGAGACGTGGCCGAGGTTGTTCTGCACCGTGCGCAGCAGGAGCGGCGGCTGGCCGGGCCGGCCGCGCAGCGAATGGGCGCCATGTGAATGGCGCAGCCAATGGGTGCTGGCCTTGCGAAGCTGGTGGGCTTCGGCGCCTTCCAGACCGTCGGCCACCTGCGCGGCGAAGGCCTTGACCGCCTGGTACAGCCCGGAGGCCGACCAGGGCCGCGGCGTGCCGGCATCACCGCCGAAGCGGGCCAGCACCGCGATCCGGCGATTGGCCGCTGCGCCGACCCGGTCCTCGTAGCCGTGCAGCGCCAGTTCGGCCTCGAGCTCGGCCACCAGTTCGGCCGGCACCGGGACCTGGCGCCGGCGGCCGCCCTTGCCGGTGACCGACAGGAGCCAGTCGTCCTGCGGGCGGCGCGGCGGCGCCAGGTCTTCGCAGCGTGCCGCGGTGATTTCCGCCAGGCGCAGCCCGGTGGCGTAGAGCCAGCGCATGGCCCGCCGCAGGCGCCGCCCGACCGGGCCGTCGTCGGACTCGGTGAGCAGCCGGTCGAGGTGGTCCCATTGCGCGAAGCTCAGGGTCCGGCTGGCGCCGAGCGGCCGGCGCGGCAGCGTCGGCAAGGCCAAGGCGACGAAAGGGTTGGCGGCGAGGTAGCCATGGCCGACCAGGAAGGCGCACAGGCTGCGCACGATCGCCAGCGCCTGGCGCAGCGCCGCGGCCGTCAGCGGCCCTTCGAGCGGCCGCCACAGCGGCGACCAGCGCTGGTGATGGCGCGGCCCGCACCAGCTCGGCGGCGGCGCGGCCAGGAAGGCGCGGTAGGCGGCCGCGTCGTCCTCGGTGAGCGAGGACAGCGGCTTGCTGCGTTCCAGCACCGACCAGAGCAGCAGCCGCTCGGCTTCCTTGCGGTAGGAGCGCTGGGTGGCCGACAGGGCGGCCTCGGCGCCCTCCCCGGCCACTTCCGCCTCCCGGTGCGCGCCCTTGGCCCGCAGCCAGGCGGCGATGGCCTCGTGGTCGTTGGCGGCTCTCAGGGTGCAGGCGGCCGTCGGCGCCCGCTGGCTGCCGGCGCTGCCGTCCAGGTCCGGCGGCAGCAGCAGCTTCTCGAAGGGCACCAGCGAGGTCGAAGCCGAGACCACCGCGGCCAGCGTCGCCGGGCTCAGCCGGCGCCGCGGCAGCGCCACGTGGCGGCCGACCCGCAGGCCGCCCAGCACGTCCTCGTTGGCGTGCAGCCAATCGAGGATGCGCGCCGCCTTGCGTTCGCCGACGCCGGGCACCTGGGCCCACCAGCGCGCACCGACGCCGTTGATCCGCTCCACCAGCGAGAACAGCGTGGCGATGCCGGCGCTCTCGAGCCGGCGGGCGACCGAGGGGTTCAGCCAGGCGCCCACGCTGTCGCCGGGCCGCGGGTCCTGGGCGATCAGGCCTTCGAGCCAGCGCAGGGCCTCGAGCTGGCGCTCGATCACCCGCATCCGGCGCGATGAACTGGCGCCGGCCGCGGCGGCGCGGGGCCTCGGCTGGCGGTGCGCCGCCTCGTAGGCCTCGATCTGCTCGGCTTCGGAGAAGTCTTCCAGGCCTTGGGCGGCGGCGAATTCCTCGAGTGTCGGCAGCGCGGGCGCGTTCGCGGGGAAGCGGTCCGGGTCGAGCAGGATCAGGCGCGCGGTGCCAGGGCGCTGCTCGCGCCGGGCGGCGGCGGCGAAGGCGTCCCGGATCCAGGCGATGGTGCGGCGCACGGTGCGCAGGTCGGCATGTTCACCCTCCAGGCGGAGGTAGCGGTCCCAGCTGGCGCGCTCGTCCAGGCCCTGGGCCAGAGCGCGCATGAAGGCGAAATGGCCGCGGTGCAGCTTGCGCGGCGGCGGACTGCTCATGGATGCAGCCCAGGAATGGCCACGGACGTCATGAACCCAGCGTCGGGTCGTTCGCCGGGCCCGACTGCCAGAACTTCCACCAGGGTCGCGGCGGAGCCTCGGGCTCGGCCGGCAGCTGCTGCATCTGGCTGATCCGCGTGCGCCGCCGGCGTTCGACCTCCAGGGCATGCGCGATGCCGAACGCCTCGCGATCGCCCCGTCCAGCCTGCGCGCGCCAGGTGACGGCCAGGCGTTCGAGCTCCTCGTCGTCGATGTGGGCGAGTTGCGGCGGAGTGGGAACGGTCGTCATATCTGGGTTGAACGGATGCGCAGGAATTTCGTGGACCGGGGTGGCGAAGGACAGTGACAAGGCCTCATCATGGACAAGCGCTGCGGCGGATCCGATTGTTGGCGGTTGCGAATAACTGCAGCATTATCAATGACTTAGATCGAGATGATTGCGGAGACTCTGCGATTGCATGGCAAATCGCCATTGATGATTATTCGATAGTGGCTTGGAAGCAAGTCTTCATGTGATGTGAGCATGCAAATCGGGGCTGGGGTGTGGCGCCGGCGCAGCATCTGATCTGTGATGTTTCAAGCGCCGGGCGGTGTGCAGGTGGTCGGGATTCAAATCCCAACCGTTCTCACATTGCCGCCCTGCCCTCGCTTCAGCCCAGGCTGCGGACCTTGCGCAGCGCGTCGCCGATGGCAGCCTCGAGAGCATCGAGGCTGGCGTCGGTGGCGGCTTCGGGTGTGACCGAGATCGTGAGCTCGCCGGACTTCGCGCGCACCAGGGTTCCGAGCTTCTTGCCGTCGGCCTCGACCTCGATTCGCTCGGAACGCTCGAAGCCGGGCTTGGCGTCGAGCAGCCGCGCCACCACGAGCGCGGCCGAGAGGCTGTGGCCCCGCAGGCGTTCGACCCGCTTGAGGAATCCGCGCCGATCCTTTTCCATGGCCGAGTGGATCTGCTCGGCGTGCCGGAAGCTGATCTCCAGCGGGCTGCGGAAGCATTCGACCACCGCCGGGGGCAACTGCGCGACGAGCAGCGCCTTGCGAACCCAGGTGTGGCTGACGCCCAGGCCTTCGGCGAGCTGGCGTTGGGTCGGGAAAAGTTGCTCTTCGAGCGCGCGCTGATACATCACGCCTTGCTCGTAGGGCGAAAGGTCCGCGCGCTCCCGGTTCTCGCGATCCATGGCGGCGAAGAGCGCCGCATCGCCGAGCTCATCGACCCAGATCGAGGCCAGCACCGGGATGCCGAGTTCAAGCGACGCGCGATGCCGACGGTGACCGAAGACCAGTTCGAACTGGCCCGGCTCTTCCTTGAGCGGTCGCACCAGGATCGGCTGGACATTGCCGCCGGCGTGTTCGATGTCCGCCTTCAGGCCGGCGAATTCGGCGGTCGAGAAAGAGGTCTCGTGGCGATTGGCCCAGCGGCTGGGGCGGATCGTCTTCGGGTCCATCTTGCGGGTCGGCAGTGCACCGTCGTATTGGCGCAGCTTCTCACGCAGGGTCGCCATCTCGCCCTCGACCTGCTGGATCTGTCCACGAAAGGCCATCATCTGGCCCGGGCCGGTGCGCGGTGCCAGGGTGCCGCCGACCGCGGGTGGAAACCTGGTTTCCACGGACGCTGCCGCGGAAGGCGGTGCGTCCTGCGGCTGCGCGAGCTGGCGCGCCGGGGATGCTTCCCTCGCGGTCTCTGCCGGCAGCGACAAGCCGGCCGTCAATGCCTCCAACCGTTGGCGGGTGCTAGCCATGATCGGTCTCCTCTTGTTCTGATCGAATCTGTGTGGCTCGGGTCTGAGCCGCGGTCGGGGTCGGGCCTTCGGATGCGGCCTTGATCGATGCGTGGGTGCGGGTTCGGCGAGCAGCGCAGAGGGCCGGGCCCGTCGTGGAAACCTGGTTTCCACCCGAGACATATGTATGTAGCGGCCCGCGCGCGCCGGTGGAAACCCGGTTTCCACCCGCCGCAGCCTCGCCGGTCGTCGATGCGCCGCTCACTTCGCGGCCTTGCCCTGGGCAGCCCAGGCGCCGACCATCGACTGCTCCACCAGTTCGACGAAGCTGTCATAGGCATCGATCGCCCGCTTGTAGGTCTTGGCGGCGCCTTCGTACTTCTGGACGTCGTAGACCGTGGCGAACTCCGCGGCCTTGTTGCTCGTCACGCTGGTCTTCGGAATCTCCACAGGCAGGGTGTATTCGCCGTAGGTCGCCTGGATCCACTGCCGCACCGCCGGCATCGCCGGATCGGCCGCATCCACACGGCTCAGCAACACGTGCAGGAAGTCGAAGGCCTTGCCCTCGCGGTCCTTGCTCTGACCGTCCAGGTTGCCGCCGAGGTCTGCCAGCAGCGACCAGAACTGCGCCGACGAAGCGAAGTCCAGGCCCGACGGCGGCACCGGCACCACGATGCCGTTGGCGGCCCACAGCGCGTTGATCGTCACATAGGACAGCGACGGCGGCGTGTCGATCACGATCACGTCGTAGAGGTCCCGCACGCTTTCCAGGCCTTCGTTGAGCACGTCCCAGAACTTGGCGCCCGGTTGCTGCATCTGCCGCGCCGGCAATGCGAACTCCGCGGAGAACAAGAAGGGCGCGGCGGCGACCAGGTCGATGCCATCCCAGTAGGTCGAACGGATCGCGTAGCGGATGTCGTTCTCGGTGCCGTCGCACAAAGGGCCGATGGTCATGTCCTCGGTCACCTCGGCCTCGGGGAGAAGGCCGTGCAGCGTGGTCAACGAACCTTGCGGGTCGGTGTCGATCGCCAGGACCCGGTGGCCGCGCAGGCTCAGGCCCTGCGCCAGCACCATGGCGGTTGTCGTCTTGGCCACGCCGCCCTTGAAGTTGCCGACCGCGATGGTCACCGCCTTGCGGCCGGTGGGCCGCATCTTCTCGCCGCGGTAGGTCCGGGTCCAGAGTCGCAGTTCATCGAGGCCGAATGTCCGCTTGCCGCCGGAGGGCGTCAACCGTCCCGCAGGCAGGTCGTCCTTGGTGATGCGGTAGGCGACATGCGCCTTGTCGACGCCGCAAAGCGCGGCAAGCTGCGCGGTCGAATAGGTAGGAGGAATCTTGCGGGCTTCGGGCGCCAACAGCATGCCGCGAATCTGCTCGACCATGGAACCGGCGCGGGTCGCCAGTGCGGCGATCTTCTGCATGTCGATGGTCTGGCGGGGCGGTATCTGGAGGTCGGTGGAAACCTGGTTTCCACCGACCGGCGGAACGAGAACTGACATATGGGGACACCTTATTCGACAGAATTCGCCGATTCTACGAGAATCCGTCGAATGAACAAGTTTTGCCAACCCACACGCCATATGCGGCCTGCGTATTGTGAGGTGGATTGGGAAACACCGCTCGTTTGCTCTGGCTGCCGGGCGCCAGCGCCCCGGCTTCCGCCCCGAAAGGCACTCCAAAATGCCTGGCGCGGCAATCCCGGCGGCATGAAGGCCCTTCGACGGACCGCACACGCCGACTGCAGGCCTGCTGCGGCAGCCAGATGCCCAAATCCACTCACATTGAAGCCCAGCGAAGCTCACATCGAAGCCTCAAGAAGCCCAACAAGGCTCACTCCAAATCCCATCCGTTCTCACATTCAACCCCAACCGCACTCACAGCGAATCAGGCAAGCCGTTGTCACCAAAGAGAAAAATCGACCGTCAAACTCTCAATTCCCTAAGTGTTCTTATGCAAAGAGACAAGAACGCAATCCGTGGGTTCATGTGAATTGACCCGATCACAATGCAAAGGCATGATGTGAACCCGATGCATCTCTCTCGATTCCATGGCTGACGAAGAAAGCGCCAGGCAGGCGCCACGGCAGCCGCCCACCGCGGAAGAGCAGAGCGTTGCCAAGGCCAACGAGGCCATCGCCATCCGGCCGAAGCGCGGGCGGCTCACCTTGCTGTCGCGCCGCATCTACAACGCGCTGCTCTACCACTCGCAGCGCCAGGGCGTCGACGAACCTGTCTACCGGCTGGCGCTGAGCGAGCTTATCGGCGACTCGCGCTTCAACTCCAACAACACCGAGCTGCTGAAGTCGCATCTGCGTGACATGCAGGCCACAACCATCGAGTGGTCGACCAGCAGCAGCTCGCTCAAGCGATGGGTGTCCTCGCAATTGCTGGGCACCGTGACGATCGAGGAACAGGGTCGCGGCCGGCCCTGCATGGTGACCTGGCGCTACCCGGACGAAATCAAGGAGCGGCTGGTCAAGCCGCATCAGTACACCCGGGTCCTGCTCGAGATGAGCAGCCAGATGCGCAGCTACTCCGCCGCGGTGCTCTACGAGATCGGCGCGCGCTACCTGACCTCGCCCGGCCGGCTGTCGATGCGCGAAGACGTGATCTGGTGGGCCGCGGTGCTGACCGGCCGCAGCGACATCAAGGAAGTCGACTACCGCTTCCTCAAGCGCGACGTGATCACCAAGGCCCTGGCCGAGATCGACGCCCTGTGCGAGGACTTCTCGCTCGAGCTGATCGAGCACAAGCGCGGTCGCAAGATCGAGGAGATCCAGTTCCGCGTGGTGCCCAAGGCCCAGCAGCGCCTGGGCGACATCGACGCCGCCAACCGCAACGTCTTCGACCTGGCGCTGGTCGGTCGCCTGATCGCGCTCGGCCTCAAGCAGGACGAGGCCCAGGAGCTCTACGCCACCACCGACGAAGGTCAGTTGCGCGCCACGCTCGACCATGTCGACCAGCGCCTGCGCAACGAGACGATGCCGGCGCTCAAGTCGCCGGCCGCGTATTTCAAGGACGCGCTGAAGAAGGGCTACGCCGGGATCACTGCCAACGGGTCGAGCCACGCACCGAACAGCTCGCCGCTCGACCCCACCAGCGCGGCGGCCAAGCCGCCCGCGACCGGCAAGTCGCTGGCCTTGCCCGGCGCCGAGCTCTCCGAGGCCGACCGCCTGCGCCGCATTCGCGAGCTCTGGGAAAACGACCGCATGGGCCAGGCCCGCGCCGTCTTCGCCGAAATGCTGACGCCGATGCAGGACGAGGTCCGCACCCGCTTCGAGGCCGAGCGCCTGGAGCAGGTGGCCGCGCCGATCGCCCGCGCCTGGCGTCGCGACGGACCCGAAAGCCGCATCGCCGCCACCACCTTCTTCAAGTGGCTGGCTCAGGACACCTGGCCGGAAGAGCCCACCGACCGCGTGCTGCTCGACTTCGCCCTGCAGCGCGGTGTCGTCGGCGTCTGACACCAGCGTGCAGGAGTCGTCGAAGGTTTCACGAGAGTAACCACCAACTTCAAGCACCGAAACGGAGTCACACCATGAAAGACACGGTCTTCGCCGAACTCGACTTCTGGGTGATGACCGCGGTCTCGCTGGTGCTGCCGTTCGCGATCTACGGGGCCCTGATGACCAAGCGCTCGGTGTCCCGCAGCGTGGTGCTGAGCCTGGGTTTCACGCTGGTGGTCATCGCCGGCTTCGGCCTCTGGTTCCTGCAGCACCTGCAGTCGGCGGTGCACGCCACGCCGTCGATGCTGGACGACGCGGTCTTCGATTCCGAGGTGTCGATCGCGCTCTATCTTTTCCCGCTGATGTTCGGCGGCATCGGCGTCAACCTGATCTCGCACATCCTGGTCGAGCACCTGGTGGGCGCCGAGCGTCGCTTCGCACAGGAGCATCCTGGCGCGGCCGGCGACTGAGCCGCGGCGGCGACGTCAGGCCGCCGGCTCGCCCCGCCGCAGCACCGAAATGACCTCCGCCACGATCGAGGCCGCGATTTCCGCCGCGCCCAGCGCGCCGATCGAGAGGCCGGCCGGCCCATGGATGCGCGCCGTCTGCGCCGGTGAGAACCCGGCCTGCTGCAGCCGCTCGAGCCGCGCGGCATGGGTGCGGCGACTGCCGAGCGCGCCGATGTAGAAGGCCGGGCTGCCGATCGCCTCGACCACCGCCGGATCGTCGATCGACGGCGAGTGCGAGAGCAGCACCACCGCCGAGCGGTCGTCCAGCCGCACTTCGCGCAGGGCCGGCCCGGCTTCGCCGACCATCAGCTTCGCGCCCGGCCAGTCCAGCGCCTCCACCCGTTCGGGACGCGGATCGATGATGGTCAATTCGAAGCCGATGAGCCGCGCCGCATCGAGCAGGGCGCGGGCGGTGGTCACTGCGCCGACCACGAACATGCGCAGCGGCGCATTGAAGACCTGGAACAGCACTTCCTCGGCCTCGACCGATGCGATGCCGGTCTCGTCGGCGCGGGCCTTCTGGCGGGCGGTCGCCGACCAGGGGCCTTCGCCCGGCGCAGTGGCGCTCCAGAGGCTGCGGCGACCGTCCGCCAACCGGGTGCAGAGCACCACGCTGCGCCGCTCGCGCACCGCCTGCAAGGCGTCGCGCAGCACCGCGACCTGGCCGCCGGCGCCGTCGTGGATCGCCTCCAGCCGGACTTCCATCGTGCCGCCGCAGGCCAGCCCGGCCGAGAGCGCGGTCGCGTCGTCCACGGGCACGCTGAGCAGCCGGTCGGCGCGGCTGTCGAGCGTTTGCAGCGCGGCCTCGGCGATGCGGGCATCCACCGCCGGGCCGAAGAGGGAGCCGCAGCGGGTGCCTTCGCGGTCGACCGCCATCTGGGCGCCGGCACGCCGTGGTGCGGTCGCCCAGGCGCTGACGACGGTGGCCAGCGCGACCGCGGCGCCGCCGGCCTGCCAGTCGAGCGCCTGTTGCAGGATCGTGGCCGGGCTTGCGGCGGCGTCGTTCGTGTCGGTCATCGCGGGCTTCCTCGGGTCAAGGGTTCGGGCGCGGTCAGGCGCGGCTGGCGTGGCCAGCGGTCATCCAGCGTGCGACGCCGTCGAGCAGCGTCTCGAGCACCTCGGCGTCGCTGCGGCCCGAGCGCTTGGGCACGTGGAAGGAATGATCGGCGTCCGCGACCACCTCCAGGGTGGCGAGCGGCCCCAGGCCCTGCACCACGGGCTGCAGCAGGTCGAGTGCGGCCAGCTTGTCGTTGCTGCCTTGCACGAAGAGCATCGGCACCCGGATCTGCGCCAGGTGTTCGGCCCGCGTGACCGAAGGCTGATCGGCCGGATGCAGCGGAAACCCGAGGAAGACCAGGCCCTCGACCCGCAGCAGCGGCTGCAGCGCCTGGGCCTGCGAGGTCATGCGGCCGCCGAAGGACTTGCCGCCGGCATAGAGCCGGAGCGCGCCGAAGAGCGAGGCCGCCTGCGCGACCGCGGCGCGCACCGTGGCATGCGCGACCGCCGGCGGGTCCGTGCGCTTCCGCCCGGCCTCCATCGACGGGAACTGATAGCGCAGGGTGGCGATGCCGCGGGCCGCCAGCCCGCTCGCCACCGCCGCCATGAAGGCATGCGTCATGCCCGCGCCGGCGCCGTGCGCCAGCACATAGCAGGCGACGGGATCGGGCGGTGCGTCGACCAGGCCGGAGACGCTCGACCCGTCGGGGAGGGCGATCGTGATCTGCTGCATCGGGCCGACTCTACGCCTGCCATGTCGGCCTGCAATCGATGGCCCGGCGAGCCGCGCCGCTCAGCCGGCGCGCCGCCGCACGTGTCGGTAGACCGTGCTGCGATGCACCCCGAGCCGCCGCGCCGCCAGGGCGACCTGCCCGCCGGCCGCGGCCAGCGCGTCCTCGATCGCCTGCTGCGTCAGTTCGGCCAGCGCGGACGGGGTGGCCGCCTCGGTTTTTTCCGGCTCGACGGCCGCTTCGTCCGCCGTCGCCGACCCCAGCGGCAGCGCCGCCAGGTCGACGACGCTTCCGGGCTCGGCCAGCGCGATCGTCGTGCGCAGCACGCCGACCAGTTCCCGCACGTTGCCGGGCCAGGCATGGCGGCACAGGCGGTCGAAGGCGTCGGCACCCAGCCGGAGGTGCTTGCCGGCGCCGCCGAGGTCGAGGAAGAGCCGCTGGATCAGCGCGTCGCGGTCGGGCCGCAGCCGCAGCGGCGGCAGCCGCACCTCGTAGCCGTTCAGCCGGTACATCAGGTCGGCGCGGAAGCTGCCCTCGGCCGCCATGACCGACAGGTCGCGGTGCGTGGCGCAGATCAGCTGGAAATCCACCGCCTGCGCACGGCCGCTGCCGAGCGGCGTCACGGTGCGGTCCTCGAGCACCCGCAGCAGGCGGGTCTGCAGGGCCAGCGGCATGTCGCCGATCTCGTCCAGCATCAGGCTGCCGCCGTGCGCCTCGCGGATGCGGCCGACCGTGCCCTGGCGCCGGGCGCCGGTGAAGGCGCCTTCCTCGTAGCCGAACAGCTCGGCCTCGATCAGCGTCTCGGGCAGGGCGGCGCAATTGACGATCACCAGCGGCCCGCGGCTGCGCCGGCTGGCCGCATGCAGCTGGCGGGCAAAGACTTCCTTGCCGACGCCGGTCTCGCCGCTCACCAGCACCGCGACGCCCGCGTCGAGCACCTTGACCGCCCGCTGCAGCGCGCTGGCGACCGGATCGGGCCGCGCCGGCCGGGCGGGGGCGGCCTGTGCGGCCTCGGCCACCGGCCGCTCCCAGCCGCGACCGACGACGTGGCTCTTCAGCCGGCTGACCACGATCTGCTGGCCGCCCGGCAGGGTCAGGCCGCGCGAGTCGCGGCCGGTCGCGCCCCATTCGGCGCCCATCACGTTCTCGACCGGCTGGTCGAGCACCGCGGCCCAGCCCTGTCCCAGCAGGTTCAGGGCGATCCGGTTGGCGGCCACCACATGGCCGTCGATCACGCTCAGGAGGCCTTCGCGCGCGCTGCCGAGCAAGGAAGCATTGCCGTGGAAGCGCAGCACGTCGCCGCGCGCGCGGGCCAGCAGCATCCGGTGCTCGATCTGCTGCGAGGCCATGCGCACCATGCCGAGCGTGTGGCCGTCGATGCGCACCGCGTCGCCCGAGATGTCCAGCACGCCGGCGATGTCGCCGCGGCCGGTGAAGATCGGCGAGGCCGCGCAGCCGAGGCCCGAATGGCCGGCCAGGAAATGCTCGCCGCCCAGCACCGCCAGCGCCTGCCGCTCCACCAGCACCGTGCCGATCGCGTTGGTGCCGCATTGGCGCTCCGACCAGTCGACCCCCGGCAGCAGCGCCACGCGTTGCGCCTTGGGCAGGAATTCCGGGCTGCCGATCTCGTCGAGGATGACACCGCTCGGGTCGGTGACGATCACCACGCAGCCGTGGCCGATCGCGTGCTCGGCCAGCGCGTCCAGCTCGGGCTGGGCGCTTTCGAGCAGCAGCCGCGCGGCGGCGCGGCGCTCCTGCATCTGCGCCTGGCCGAGCGGCGCGGCTTCCATGCGCAGCACGCCGGCGCCGCGCGAGCGCGACCAGGAGCGGGTGATGTGCGGCGCCAGGCCGTCGGCCGGCAGGCCCTGGTTGAAGAAGAGGTCGCGGGCCTGCTCGGTCCGATGGACCATCCCGATGGCTTCCGGCATGCGAAGGTCTCCAGCTGTGTCGCGACCGTTCGTCGCAGGTTGCGACATGTTCGCGCGAATATGTCGCAGGAATATGTCGCATTTCACGACGGCGGGCAAATGTACCCGGTGGCCGGCCGCGGTCTCTGCCGATCCTGGCAAGCGTCATTCCCCAATGAACATCACGTCGCGGCACTCGCGAATCGAGCCCGCCGGCGCTGCCTAGGGATAGTCCCTACAAGAATCGGTACAGCGATTGCAAACGCGTCGTGTGCCGCACGTGCGGCGTTCAACCCACCCACTCGGAGAGACACATGGACATGTTGGAACCAGGCAAGTTCGGCACCGCGGTACCGTTCAAGAAGCGCTATGACAACTTCATCGGCGGCAAGTGGGTCGCGCCGGCCGGCGGCCAGTATTTCGAGAACGTGACGCCGGTCACTGGCAAGGTGTTCTGCGAGATCGCCCGCTCGACCGCCGAGGATGTCGACCGTGCGCTCGATGCCGCCCATGCCGCCAAGGCGGCCTGGGGCAAGACCTCGCCGACCGAGCGCGCGAACATCCTCAACAAGATCGCCGACCGCATGGAGCAGAACCTGCCGATGCTCGCGATGGCCGAGACCTGGGACAACGGCAAGCCGATCCGCGAGACGACGCTGGCCGACATGCCGCTGGCGGTCGATCACTTCCGCTACTTCGCGTCCTGCATCCGCGCGCAGGAAGGCGGCATCAGCGAGATCGACAACCAGACCTACGCCTACCATTTCCACGAACCGCTCGGCGTGGTCGGCCAGATCATTCCCTGGAACTTCCCGATCCTGATGGCGGTGTGGAAGCTCGCCCCGGCGCTGGCCGCGGGCAACTGCGTGGTGCTCAAGCCGGCCGAGCAGACGCCGGCCTCGATCCTGGTGCTGATGGAGCTGATCGGCGACCTGCTGCCGCCGGGTGTCATCAACGTGGTCAACGGCTTCGGGCTGGAAGCCGGCAAGCCGCTCGCCTCGAGCAACCGGATCGCCAAGATCGCCTTCACCGGCGAGACCACCACCGGCCGGCTGATCATGCAGTACGCCAGCCAGAACATCATCCCGGTCACGCTCGAGCTGGGCGGCAAGTCGCCCAACATCTTCTTCGAGGACGTGGCCGCCAAGGACGACGGCTTCCTGGACAAGGCGCTCGAAGGCTTCGCGATGTTCGCGCTCAACCAGGGCGAGGTCTGCACCTGCCCGTCGCGCGCGCTGGTGCACGAATCGATCTACGACCGCTTCATGGAAAAGGCGATCAAGCGGGTCGAGGCCATCAAGCAGGGCAACCCGCTCGAGATGAGCACCATGATCGGCGCCCAGGCTTCCAGCGAGCAGCTCGAGAAGATCCTGTCGTACCTCGACATCGGCAAGCAGGAAGGCGCCAAGGCGCTCACCGGCGGCGAGCGCAACATGCTCGAAGGCGAGCTGAAGACCGGCTACTACGTGAAGCCGACCGTCTTTCAGGGCAACAACAAGATGCGCATCTTCCAGGAAGAGATCTTCGGCCCGGTGGTCTCGGTGACCACCTTCAAGGACGAGGACGAAGCCCTGGCGATCGCCAACGACACGCTTTACGGCCTCGGTGCCGGCGTCTGGAGCCGCGATGCCAACCGCGCCTTCCGCATGGGCCGCGGCATCCAGGCCGGCCGCGTCTGGACCAACTGCTACCACCACTACCCGGCGCACGCCGCCTTCGGCGGCTACAAGGCCTCGGGCATCGGACGCGAGAACCACAAGATGATGCTCGACCACTACCAGCAGACCAAGAATCTGCTGGTGAGCTACAGCGAACAGCCGATGGGGTTCTTTTGAGCCTCGACCTGCGACGCGTGACCTGCACGCCGGCCGCGGTGGAACTGATCGAGCGCGTGCGCACCAAGCACGGGCCGGTGATGTTCCACCAGTCGGGCGGCTGCTGCGACGGCAGCGCGCCCATGTGCTATCCGCAGGGCGAGTTCCAGGTCGGCGACTACGACAAGTACCTGGGCGACATCGACGGCGCGCCCTTCTACATCAGCGGGCCGCAGTTCGAATACTGGCAGCACACGCAGCTGATCATCGACGTGGTGCCCGGACGCGGTGGCATGTTCTCGCTGGAGGGCCCGGAAGGCCTGCGCTTCCTGACCCGCTCGCGCCTGTTCACCGATGAGGAGTGGCAGCAGCTGGAGGCGCTGGAAAAAGCCTGAGCCGACGCTCGATGCCAAAAAAAAGCGCCCCTCGCGGGGCGCTTTTTCATGGGTACCGGAAAACCGATCAGTTCGTCGCTGCAGCGGCGTCCATCTTGGCCTTCTTCTTCGCGGCAGCGCGGGCGTTGCGGCGAGCGATGCCGGCGTCGGCGGCGGTGGCCGTCTTGCCTTGGGCGATCGGGTTCTGTTCGGCGCTCTTGGATTCGTCGCCGCCGGTGGCCTTGACCATGCCTTGGGCCTTCGAATCGACCTTGGCCTGGGCGCGATTGCCGGTCTTGCTGTTGTTGATCGGGTTGACTTCGGCGTTGTTCGCTTCGTCGCCGACAGGCTTCTTCACCATGCCTTGGGGACGGGCGTCGACCTTGGCTTCAGCCTTTTGCTGTTGCGGGGTGTTGGTGATGACCTGGGCTTCCGAATTCGGCGGCTGCTGGGCGTAGGCGCCAGCTGCGAAGAGGCCGGCGATCATGACTGCGAGGATTTTGCTCATTGGGTTTCCTTGGGTGTTGGAGGTGATACGGCCTCTAGTTCAGCAGAGGTCTGTCCACAACGATGCCGTCCGGCCAGTGGTTGACAACGTCGTCGGACTGCCATTGTCTAGCAAGCTGGACGAATCTGTCGAAGTCAAAGACTTTTCGTAGTAGCGCCGCATCATACATGTAACCTGAAGTTACAGAAAGCGCCGAAATCCGCCTTGGCGTAATATCCGCCAGAACATATCGATCCATCGCGGGACTGCGCCCATGTCGTTCACCTTCAATCTCTCGCGCTCGCCGGGCCTGTCGGGCCTGCAAGGCGGCGCGGTGCCGCACGTCTACCGGGTGGTGGATTGCTGCGACGACACCGCGGCCGAGGCGAATCCGCTGGCCGATGCGCAGTCCGATCCAAAGGGTCGCATGCGGCTGCACCAGCTGAACGCGCACCTGCACTGTTCGATCATCGGCACCTGCCTCAGCACCGGCGAGTTGCGCAAGCTCGTCGGCCGGATCGGCGACGTCGACGCCGCACGCGGATCGGACCTGGAGGTCCACCACGAAGCGGTCTCGCTGGCCAGCGACAAGCTGGCCGGCAAGGCGCTCACCAAGGCGCTCGACAAGCGGCACGAGGCGGTGATCCAGGCTTTCTCGAAGGCGCGCGATGCCAAGGCATTGACGGCTCTCTGGCGCGAGGCGCTGCGCAGCGGCGCGATCCCCGGCGCCTACTGGGCGCTGATGTCGCATCGCCAGGCCACGCCGGAGCTGCGCCAGCTGGCCTTCGGCGAGGTGCACATGCTGTCGCACCTGGTCGGCGCCGCCAACCGCGCCGACATCCGGCGCCTCTGCGCGCTGGAGCAGGACAACGCCGAATTGCGCGAGCGGGTCGATCGCCAGCAGGAGCGCATCGCCGAACTGGCCGAGGCGCGCGCGCAGCAGCAGCGCGACAGCGAGCGTCGCGAGCTGGAAGAGCAGGTCGCCGCGCAGGCGCAGCCCACCGCGGACGCCGCGAGCCTGGCAGCGGAACTGGCGGTATTGCGGGCCGACCTCCACGCTCAGACCCAGCTGGTGGCGCTGCAGGCGCAACGGCGCGAGCTGGCCGAGCAGGCGCTGGCCGCCGCCGAGGCGCAGCAGGCGCTGCTGCAGGCCGAGGCCGAGCGCAGCCGCCGCCTTGCCGAGACGCTCACCCGCGAGCTGGGCAGCGCCGAAGCGCAACTGCAGGCCCAGCTGGAAGGCGAGGGCAGGGCGACGCTGCTGGGCGAGGCGGTGCGCGGCTGGAGGATCCTCTACGTGGGCGGCCGGCCGAGCTCGACGCCGGCGATCCGCAAGCTGGTCGGCGACTGCGGTGCCGAGTTCATCCATCACGACGGCGGCATGGAAGACCGCAAGGGCCTGCTGGCGGGCGCGCTGGCCGGCGCCAACATCGTCGCCTTCCCGGTCGACTGCATCGACCACGATTCGGTGGCGAACCTCAAGCGCCTGTGCGCCCGCCACGGCGTGCCCTTCCTGGCGCTGCGCACGGCGAGCGTGACCTGCTTCGCCGCCTCGATGGCGGCCGCCACGGCCGAAGCCGCAGCCGCGCGGCAGGCGGCGCCGATCTGCATCCGGCACGGCTGAAGGCCGGCCCGCGAGCGCCTTAGTCGGCCAGCAGCTCGCCGAAGGGCTGCAGGTCCTCGACGTGCTCGCAGACGGCCTTGATGACCATCATGATCGGGATGCCGAGCAGCAGGCCCCAGATGCCCCAGAGCCATCCCCAGAAGATCACGCCGACGAAGACCGCGACCGGGTTCATCCGGCTGCTGCGGCTGGTGAGGAAGGGGACCAGCAGGCTGCCGACCAGCGTGTGGATCAGGAGTGAGATGCCGCCGATCAGCACCGCCATCTGCAAGGTGTTGAACTGCAGGA
The DNA here is from genome assembly GCF_009765735.1 of Xenophilus sp. L33. GTDB lineage: Bacteria > Pseudomonadota > Gammaproteobacteria > Burkholderiales > Burkholderiaceae_C > Variovorax. The sequence goes on along the minus strand of NZ_LMUW01000119.1, from coordinate 42,903 downwards.
AGGCGACCAGCCCGGCCGCGCCCATGACCATCACCGAGCCGAGGTAGGGAATCAGGTTGGTGACGCCGGCGACGATGCCCCACACCGCCGCGTTCTGGAAGCCAAGCGCCCAGAAGGCCAGCCCGGTCGCCAGCCCGACCAGCGCGCTCGTGAAGATCTGCACCAGAAGGTAGCGCTCGATGTGGCCGGTGATGTCGTCCAGCACGTGCACCGTGATCTTCTTCTTCTGCAAACTGGTGCCGGTGATCTTCACCAGCTTGCGGCGGAAGGTGTCGCCCGAGCCGAGCGCGAAGTAGGTGAGGAAGAGCACCAGCGTCAGCTGGCCAGCGGCCGAGAGCAGTCCGACGGTGCCGCTCCAGAGGTAGTCGCGCACGTTGAAGCTCGGCCGCTCGATGGTCACCCGCGTGACGCCGCGCGTCGGCAGTGGCGGCGCGGCGTTCTCGCTGGCGGCCTGCTCCAGTTGGGCCGCCACCTTCTGCACCGTGTCGAGGGTGCCCGGATCGGCCTTGCTCGACGTGCTGCGCATCGCGAACTGCAGCTTCTGCGCCGCCACGGGCAATGCGTCGACCAGCGAGCTGGCGCTGCCCGAGAGCGAATAACCGGTCCAGCCCAGCAGGCCCATGATGCCGCCGAGGATCACGGCCGAGCCGATCCAGCGGCTGACGTGGATGCGCTCGAGCCGATCCACCAGCGGCGACAGCGCGTAGGTGGCCAGGAGGCTCAGCATCAGCGGGATGAAGACCGCGGCGCCCCAGCGCAGGGCCAGCACGGTCGCGGTCACGGCCAGCACCGCCAGCGAGGCGCTGCGCACGTCGACCGGCATGTGCAGCAGCACGCGCTCCTGCTCGCGGGCGGTGGCGGCGCGCTCGCCGGCGTGGCCGGTCTGCTCGGGCGAGGGCGCCGCCTCGGCGACGCCTTCCACCACTTGCACCACTTCGACACCGGCGGCGCCGGTCGCGTGCGGCGTGTCGTCGACGTCGCCCCCGCCGTCCACCAGGGGCATCACGAGGCTGTTCACGGGCGCCGCCGCGAGCGGATCAGGAGGTGACGGGCGAGGCTGCCACGAGGTGCTCGGTCAGGAACCAGACCTGCAGCTCGTTGGTGCGCAGCACGTTGCTCACGAAGACGTCGTTGCTGCCCGAGTCGCCCGCCTTGTCGGCCTTCTCGGCAGCGGCGCGGGCCTCGATGATGATCAGCTCGTGCGCTTCGGCCAGGCGCTTGATCTGCACCGCGGCCGGCTCGCGGCCGCGCGGCGGGCGCTTGATCTTGGTGGTCTCGGCGATGTCCGCGGCCATCGCCAGTGCGATCCCGCCGAGCAGCTGGATGCGCTCGGCCAGGATGTCGACCAGCAGCACCTGTCCTTCGTAGTGCTGGTCGTACATGAGATGCAGCTGGTTGAAGGTCGGGCCGACCACTTGCCAGTGGTGCTTCTTGTACATGTCGCGCAAGGTGATGGTGTCCGCCAGGCACTGGTTGAGCAGGGCGACGCTTTCCTTGCAGACCTTCTCGCTGAGCCCGTTGGGCAGCTTGACGATCTCGCCGTATTTCTGGGTCTCGTGGTCGTGCTGGTCCAGGTCGGGCGTGACGGCGGCTTCTTTGGCGGTGGTGATGGCCATGGGAGGACTTCCTTGGTTGCGGGTAGACGGAGGGGGCATGCGGATGAAACGATTTCTAGCAAGGCCCGAGGCCCTCGCGCGTAGGCCGGACGGCCGTGCCGACGACTGCGGTGGCGCCGTCTTCGGATCCGCCGACGGGCATGTTCAGGGGCTGGTCACCAGGCAGTAGTCGAAGAACTTCTCCAGCTCGGTCGACTTGTCGAAGACCTGGTCGGCGCCGGCCTCCAGGCAGGCGCTGCGGGTCGCGTCGGTGGCGTAGTTGGTCAGCACCACCACCCGCTGCCGCGAATGCCGCCCGACGCACCAGCGCACCACGCCGAGCCCGCTGCCGTGCTTGAGGAACAGGTCCACGACCGCCAGGTCCCATTGGCCCCGATGGTGGTCGAGCCAGCCGATCGCTTCGTCCTCCGATTCGGCGGTGGCCATGACGCTGGCCGAGCCGAGGTCCGCCAGCGCCGGGATCAGGTTGTCGCGGATGCGGGGGTTGTCTTCGACGAGGAATACGGCGAGCGGCATGGGCGTGCGACTTTTCTTTTGTTGTGTCTCACCGTAGTGCCTGCCGGCCCGCGGTCAGTGGGCGTTCAGGCAGCGTGCAGGTAGGATCGATTCCCCAGCACCGCGCCGAGCGCCCACCGGTCCGCACGAACCACTCACCCGCCCGATGAAAGATGGCGCCAAGGATCCTCTCGCTCGCTACTGGGCCAAGCGCGATTTCGCGCTCACCACCGAACCCCGCGGCGAGCCTGTCGAAGCGGGTTCCGAAGCACTGAGCTTCGTGGTCCAGAAGCATGCGGCGAGCCGCCTGCACTACGACTTCCGGCTCGAGCTCGATGGCGTGCTGCTGTCCTGGGCGGTGCCCAAGGGCCCCAGCTACGACCCGGCCGACAAGCGCATCGCGATCCATGTGGAAGACCATCCGCTGGCCTACGGCAGCTTCGAGGGCACCATCCCGCCCAGGCAATACGGCGCCGGCGAGGTGATCGTGTGGGATCGCGGCACCTGGGAGCCGGTCGGCGACCCGCGCCAGGGCATGGCCGCCGGCAAGCTGGTGTTCGAGCTGCACGGGCAGAAGCTCGAAGGCCGCTGGGAGCTGGTGAAGATCGCCAAGCCCGGCGAGCGGCAGGAGCCCTGGATCCTCTTCAAGAAGCGCGACGCGCAGGCGCGGCCGAAGGCCGACTACGACGTGCTGACGGCCTTGCCGGACAGCGTGATCGGCAAGCCGCTGAAGCCACTGAAGCCGCAGGAAGCCGAACCTGGAAAACCGGCGAAAGGCGCCAGGAGTGCCGCCAAGACCACCAGCGGCACCCACACCGCCACCAGCGCCGAGGTCGCCGGCGCGGTGAAGGCGCCGATGCCTGCGACCCTTTCGCCGCAGCTCGCGACCCTCGCCACCGCGCTGCCCGCGTCCGGCCGCTGGCTTTTCGAGATCAAGTTCGACGGCTACCGGATCATGACCCGCATCGAAGGCGGCAAGGCCCGGCTGATCACGCGCGGCGGCCACGACTGGTCCGACCGCATGCCGGCGCTGGTGAAGGCCTTCGAGGCGCTCGGGCTGCGGTCGGCCTGGCTGGACGGCGAGATCGTGGTGCTGGGCGCGAACGGCGCGCCGGACTTCAACGCGCTGCAGAAAGCCTTCGACAGCGGCCGCGGCGCCGGGAAGATCAGCTGCTTCCTGTTCGACCTGCCGTACTTCGAGGGCTACGACCTGCGCCGTGTCGCACTGCTGGAGCGGCGGAGCCTGCTGCAGGCGCTGCTGGTCGACAAGGCCGTCGAACCGCTGCGCTTCAGCGCCGACTTCCAGGCCGACCCGGCCTCGATCCTGGCCTCGGCGCGGCGGCTGAACCTCGAGGGCATCATCGCCAAGCGCGCCGACTCGCCCTATGTCTCGCGCCGGTCCGAGAGCTGGCTCAAGCTCAAGTGCACGCTGCGCCAGGAGTTCGTCGTCTGCGGCTACACCGATCGCGCCGGCGCGTCGAAGGAGGTCGGCAGCCTCCTGCTCGGCGTGCACGGGCCCGATGGGCAGCTGCTGTCGGTCGGCAGCGTCGGCACCGGCTGGGATTCGGACACCGCGCGGCAACTGAAAGAGCGACTGGCCGCGATCGAGACCCCGGCCGCGCCCTTCGCCGCCGGCGCATCGCCGCCCGGGCGCTGGTCGCGTCGCGCGCCCGGCAGCGAGCGCTGGGTCGCGCCGACCCTGGTGGCCGAGGTCAACTTCGGCGAATGGACGCCCGACGGGCAGGTCCGGCATGCGGTCTTCGTCGCGCTGCGCCAGGACAAGCCGGCCAGCGAGGTGGTGCGCGAGCGGGCCGGCAGCGGCCTGCCGCCGGCCAAGGCCGCAGGCCGTGCCGCGACCGGCGTCGGGCGTTCGACGGCTGCCGCCGGCAGCATCAAGGTCAGCCACGGCGAGCGGGTCATCGACGCGGCCTCGGGCGCGACCAAGCTCGACCTGGTGCGCTACTACGAGTCGGTGGCCGACTTCATCCTGCCGCACCTGAAGGGCCGCCCCTGCTCGCTGGTGCGCGGGCCGGAAGGCGTGGGCGGCACGCTGTTCTTCCAGAAGCACGGCGAGAAGATCGGCATCCCGGGCATCACCGAGCTCGACGCCGCGCTTTGGCCCGGCCATGCGGCCTTGCTGGAAGTCGGCAGCGCCAGGGCGCTGGCGGGCGCGGCGCAGCTCAACGTGATCGAGTTCCACACCTGGAATTCCGCCGCCCGGCAGATCGACAAGCCCGACCGGATGATCTTCGACCTCGACCCGGGCGAAGGCACCCAATGGCAGCAGATCCAGGAGGCGGCGACGCTGGTGCGGGCGCTGCTGTCGGAACTGGGCCTGGCGGCCTGGCTCAAGACCAGCGGCGGCAAGGGCCTGCACGTGGTCGTGCCGCTGGCGCCGCGCCACGGCTACGACACGGTCAAGGCCTTCTCGCAGGCGATCGTGCAGCACCTGGCGCGCACCCTGCCGAGCCGCTTCGTGGCCCGCAGCGGGCCGTCCAACCGCATCGGCAAGCTGTTCGTCGACTACCTGCGCAACGGCCACGGCGCCACCACCGCGGCCGCCTTCTCGGCCCGCGCGCGGCCGGGCCTGGGCGTGTCGATGCCGATGTCCTGGGACGACCTTCCGAAGCTCAAGGGCGGCGCCCAATGGACCGTCGCCACGGCCCGCGAACACCTGTCGTTCCAGAAGGTCGACCCGTGGGCCGACTACTGGAAGACCCGGCAGTCGCTCGGCGGCCCGATGAAGGTGCTCGGCTTCAAAGCACCCCCGCGACCAGCTTGAGCTCCAGCGCCTTGGCGGCGGGCAGGTACCAGTTCTCCAGCAGCACGTGGCGGTACAGCTCGTCGATGTCCAGCCGCGAGCCGGCGACCAGCGCCTCGAAGCCCTCTCGTTCCAGGTCCTGGCCGTTGCGCACCTGCGCCAGCAGGTCGCGGATCACGCCCTCGACCGAGCGCAGCGCGCCTTCGAGCTTCACTTCCTTGGTCAGTCGGCGCTCGTGGATCAGCAGTTGCGCGTCGCGCGAGAGGTAGCGGCGTTCGCGCGGGAAGCCGGACATGATCGTCACGCCGGCCGAGAACACCGCGGTCTTGCCGAGGAACAGGTACTGGCCGCCGCGTTCGGTCTGGATCCGGATGTCCTCGGCGATGCGGCGGCCGATGTCGGCCTCGCCGCCTTCGGTGGTCAGTTCGAGCACCACCGGCTCGGTGCTGCCGAGCGTGCGGTCGAGCTGGGCGAGGAACTTGTCGAGCATCGATTCGTTGACCGGACCGGCGAGCTGGATGTGCGGGCGCAGCAGCAGCGCCTGGGGAAATGGCATGGGAAGACTCCTGGAAATGGGGTTAACCCTAGCCATGCCCGCCGCCCGCCGTTGTAGTCCGCGGCGAGGAGCCGCTGCCGGGGCGCGTTGCCGGGGAGAAGACACGGCGTCCTCCTACGCCCCGGCCGGCGTGGCCGATCGATCTTTACAAGCATCAAAAGACGAAGGAGCCGCCGATGACCGCCCCCGCCAAGCCTGACGACAAGAAAGCCTTTCCGTTCCCCACCCGCGCGAAGCACGACGCACCGGCGCCGTCGACCGAGGTGCCGGTGGTGCATCCGCCGAGCGAGGAAGCGCTCGACAGCGGCGTCGAGGAATCCTTTCCGGCCAGCGACCCGGTGTCGGTGTCGGTCACCAAGGTCGTCTCGCCCAAGAAGCACTAGGCGGGGCGATGGGAAGCGGTTGTGCCAAGGCCGTGCGCAAGTTCCTGCGCGCGCGCGGCCTCCTCAGGGACAAGCGGGCCGATGCGAGCTACTGCCTCGACAAGGCTGCGGTGCGCTACCTCTTCTATCCCGAAGGCAGCGAACGCCCGCCGGCGCGCGCCTACATCTCGGAGCAGGCGCTGCGCGACGTCTTCGGCGCGCGCGGCGGCGTGCGAAGCTTGATCGAGGCCTGCGAACGCGGCTATGCCGTGATCCGCGCGACTGCGGTGGCCCAATACCGCGCGCGGCCGATCGGTGCCGAGGTGTTCCTGGTGACCGAGGACTTCATGACGCCGAGCGGCCACGGTCCGCTCGATGCACGCCGCGACACCGGCCGAGGTCCTGTCGACTTCGGGCGGACGCGGCCCTGAGGACTTCCGTCATTTCGATGCGTGCTTCACCGGATGCTTCACCGGGAGCCGGGCGCGCGCCTTGATCGCGCGACGCGCCTTGCGCTGCTGCCGGGTCCAGCGGTCCAGCAGCAGGTTGGCCGCGGTGACCGCGCTCAGTACCACCAGCTGCTTGGCCAGCGCGCCGGTGGCCTGGCCGACCCGCTGGTCGACTTCCTTCTGCGCGTCGGCGGTGCGGCCGAGGCCGGCGTAGTCGGGTACGTCGGCGGCGACGCGGCCGGCGGTCGCCTCGGCCGGTAGCAGGCCACCGACGCCGCGCGCATCGCCGGTGGCCTGGGTCGCCGCGGCGGCCGCCAGCGAGCCGTGGGCGTCCGCATAGGCCTTCGTGAATTCGGCACCGAGCAGGAAGATCTGCGCCGCGTAGTAGACCCAGGCGACCAGCACCACCAGCGAGCCGGCCGCCGCGAACGACTGCTGCACCCCGCTCTGCGTGAGGTAGAGCCCGATCAGCAGCTTGCCGACCTCGAACAGCAGCGAGGTCACCAGCGCGCCGATCCAGACGTCGCGCCAGGCGATCGGCGCGGTCGGCATCATCTTGTAGATCGCCGCGAACAGCAGCGTCAGGATGCCGATCGAGAACAGCTCGTTGAGGCCCTGCAGCAGCACGTCCCAGCCCGGCAGCAGGCCGCCGAACCAGCTGTCGAGCGCGCTCAGGCCGGCGCTCACCATCAGCGAGACGATCAGCAGGAAGGCCAGCCCGAGGATCAGCCCGAAGGACAGCACCCGCGCCCGCAGCACCGCCCAGACGCCGGTCGGCTTGTCGCGCTCGGGCACGTGCCAGATGCGGTCGAGCGCGCTCTGCAGTTCGGCGAAGACGGTGGTGGCGCCGACCATCAGCACCACGATGCTGATGCCGCCGGCCAGCAGGCCCTGGCCCGACTTCGTCGCGCTGCGCAGCAGCGCCTCGATGACGGTCGCGTTGTCGTTGCCGACCATGCCGCCGATCTCGCTGACGATGTGGTGCTGGGCCGCGTCGTGGCCGAAGAGCGCGCCGGCGATCGCGATCACGATCACCAGCAGCGGTGCCATCGAGAAGATGGTGTAGTAGGAAATCGCGGCGCCCATGCTGGGCGCGTAGTCGTCGATCCAGGCCATCACCGCGCGGCGGCAGAGATCGACAAAGTGCTTCACTTGCATGGCGTGCACCTCATGACCGCAAGGCGCCCGGCTCAGACCGCGGGCGGGTCGGTCTCGCGCGCCGGATGGCGATGCTTCGAGAGCGCCTCGATGAAGGCCGCGACCGTGGCGTCGATGTCGTCGGCGCTCCGGCGCAACACGCCCGGGTCCGGCTCGCCGGAGGGCAGCGCCGGCGGGATCTTCGCCGCGTCCAGCAAGGCCTGCGATGCACCGAGCGCCAGGATCGTCTTGCCGTGCCGGAACTGGTCCTTGATGAACTCGTCGGTGTGGCCGTCGGCCGCGAGCCGCTGCACCGCGGCCTCGCCGTCGGGCAGCACCAGCGCGTCGAAGAGGAAGCCGGGTTCGTTCTCCATCGAGGCGTCGGCCTGCATCGTCTCGCCGGCCGCGTCGGTGAAGGCGCCGATGCGCGGGCCGACCAGCCGGCCCACCGCGCCGGCATCGAGCAGTGCCGCCTGCAAGGCGGCCAGCGAACTGCCTTCCGCGCCGTCGGCCACCAGGATCGCGACCTTGCGGGTGCGGACCGAGCCGTCGCCCGGCCGCGCCATGAGAGAGAGGCTCGGTGCGGCGGTCACTTCCGCAGCGACCTTCGCCTCGAGCGCCTTGGGCAGGGCGGCCGGCAGCGCCATGCCGAGGCCGTCGGCCACGATCCGCGCCAGCATCGGCGACACGTTGACCAGGCTCGCCACCACCCGTTCGCGCACCGCGGGCACGGTGCACTTCGACAACTCGAAGCGGAAGGCGGCCGCGATGTGGGCCTGCTCGACCGGCGTCTGGCTCTCGTAGAACAGCGTGGCCTGCGTGTAGTGGTCGGCGAACTTCTCCGGCTTGCCGCGCACCTTGTCGGTCTCGACCTTCTGCGGGAAGGTGACGAAGCCGGCCTGCGCGCCGGCCTGGAACGGGCAGCCGCCGGCCAGCGAATTCGGCTCGTAGGCCACGCGGCCACGGTGGATCGCCTGCCGGTGCAGGCCGTCGCGCTGGTTGTTGTGCACCTGCGCGACCGGCGCGTTGATCGGGATCTCGTGGAAGTTCGGGCCGCCCAGGCGCGTGATCTGGGTGTCGACATAGGAATGGATGCGCCCGGCCAGCAGCGGGTCGTTGCTGAAGTCGATGCCCGGCACCACGTGCGCGGTGCAGAAGGCGACCTGCTCGGTCTCGGCGAAGAAGTTGTCCGGGTTGCGGTTGAGCACCATGCGGCCCACCGGCGTCAGCGGCACCAGCTCTTCCGGGATCAGCTTGGTGGCGTCGAGCACGTCGAAGCTGAAGGCCTCGGCCTGTTCCTCGGTGAAGACCTGCAGCGCCAGCTCCCATTCGGGGAAGGCGCCGGCCTCGATCGCTTCCCAGAGGTCGCGCCGGTGGAAGTCGGGGTCGGCGCCCGAGATCTTCACCGCCTCGTCCCAGACGAGCGAATGCGTGCCCAGCACCGGGTTCCAGTGGAACTTGCAGAACACCGACTTGCCTTCGTCGTTGACCAGCCGGAAGGTGTGCACGCCGAAGCCCTGCATCATCCGGTAGCTGCGCGGAATGGCCCGGTCCGACATCGCCCACAGCAGCATGTGGGTGCTCTCGGGCATGAGGCCGGCGAAGTCCCAGAAGGTGTCGTGCGCGCTGGCCGCCTGCGGCATGCCGTGGTGCGGCTCGGGCTTGACCGCGTGGATCAGGTCCGGGAACTTCATCGCGTCCTGGATGAAGAAGACCGGCATGTTGTTGCCGACCAGGTCCCAGTTGCCTTCGTCGGTGTAGAACTTGACCGCGAAGCCGCGCACGTCGCGCGCGGTGTCCTTCGAACCGCGCTCGCCGGCGACGGTCGAGAAGCGCACGAAGACCGGCGTGATCTTGCCGGCCTCCTTCAGCGGCGCCGCCTTGGTGAACTGCGGGATGCCTTCGTAGCATTCGAAGTAGCCGTGCGCCGCCGAGCCGCGCGCATGGACGATGCGCTCCGGGATGCGCTCGTGGTCGAAGTGCGTGATCTTCTCGCGCAGGATGAAGTCTTCGAGCAGCGCCGGGCCGCGCAATCCGGCCTTGAGCGAATTCTGGTTGTCGGCGATCGGCACGCCCTGGTTGGTGGTGAGGCGCTGGCCGGCGGCATCGACGCGCACCCGGTCGAGCGGCTCGATGGTGGCGTTGACGCCAGGCATCGCGATGCCGCCGACCTTGTCGGAACTCACTTCTTCCGACAGGGTGCTGCCGGTGGTGCTGGGCGACGGCGGCGTCGCGGTCAGGCCGACCGGCGGGCGCAGCGCATTGGCGTGGCCGTGCTCCAGCGCCTTGTTGGTGTTGGCCGGCATCTGCGCTGCCAGCGCCTGGGTGTCGGCGGCCTTCTGCGCCGCGGCGTCGAGCGGCACGCCGGCGGGCAGGCTGGCGGCGCCGCTGTCGGTGTTGCGCGCGGCGGAGGCCGCGCCGACTTGGGGGACGGGGGAGGGCGGTGAAGCCGGCTTCTTGCTGGGCATGTGGCGTCTCGGTGATGGCGTGGTGGGGTCGGTGGATGTCGGTGGATGGATGAGCTTCAAGCCGGAGCGGCGACCGCGGTCACCGCCTGCAAGGCGGCCGGCGCCGCCGCCAGCCTGGCCGCGATGGCCTCCAGCAGGGCATCGGCGAAGCCGCCCTTGGCGCGGGCGTTGCGGCGCGCGCTGGTCACCACGCGCGGACGGTTGCTCCAGGCGATGCGGGCGCCGGTCGCCTCGAGGGAGCGCACCAGGTCGACGTCCTCGCTGCAGGCCAGGTGGCGAAAGCCGCCGGCGCGGCGATAGGCGGCGGCCGCGACGCCGAGGTTGGCGCCATGGACGTGACGGTGCCCGTCCTGGTCGGTGTAGGTCTCTCGAAAGTGCAGGTCGATCAGCCTGGCATGTTCGCCGTGCGGCGACCAGTCGTCGACCGCGACGCAGCCGCAGACCGCATCGGCGTCGAGCGCCAGCTGGTCGGCCAGCCAGGTCGGCGAGACGCGCGTGTCGGCATCGGTGAAAGCCAGCCAGCGAGCGCCGAGCGCCAGGCCGGCCTCGGCACCGACCGCGCGGGCCACGCCGACGTTGCGGGCGCCGATGCTCACGGTGCGGGCGCCGGCCTCGGCGGCCCGCACGCCGGTGGCGTCGGTGCAGCCGTCGAGCACCACGATCAGCTCGACGGCCTCGCCGCCGAGCAGCGGGTCCGCCGCCGCACGTCGCGCCGCCCGGATCGCCTCGCTGATCGATTGTTCTTCGTTGTGCGCGGGGATCAGGATGGCAATCATGGGGGTCGGCGGCCGGTGAGGTTGGAAGTGTTGCGGCCAACCGTAGGAGTCGCGCCGCGTGCACCGGGTCAGAACGTCTGGACGCCGGATGTAGGCGGACCCACCGCCGGCGCGCATTGCGGGAGAATCCGGTTCGTCGACCACCGGGCCCGCTCATGAACCAACCGAAACCAGCCAAGCTTCCCCACGCCTTCGCCTATGGCGGCATGGCCTTCTTCCTCAGCGCCGAGGCCGACCTCAACGGCACCTTCCGGCCGGTGGTCTCGCGGGTGCTGACGCCCGCCGACGGCGGCATCGAGATGCTGCCGCAGGACACCGAGGCCTACGGCTCGGAAGCCGAGGCGCTGCGGCATTGCGAGGAGCAGGCGGTGCGCTGGGTGCGCGAGCACGGCGGCGACGCGCGCGGGCAGGGCGTCTAGCGTCCGTTCGCAGCGGCAGTGTCCTGCTGCGCCAGCTGCGCCCGCAGGTACGGCGCGGTGCGGCTCTGCGCCGCGGCCGCGACCGCCTCCGGCGTGCCCTCGGCCACCACCCGGCCGCCCGCGTCGCCGGCGCCCGGGCCCATGTCGATCACCCAGTCACTGCGGGCCACGACCCGCATGTCGTGCTCCACCACCAGCACGCTGTGGCCGGCTTCGACCAGGCCCTCGAGTTGCGCCAGCAGGCGGTCGACGTCCGCGGCATGCAGGCCGGTGGTGGGCTCGTCGAGCAGGTACAGCGTGCCGCCGCGCTGCGCCCGCTGCAGTTCGGTGGCCAGCTTGATGCGCTGGGCCTCGCCGCCCGACAGCTCGGTGGCCGGCTGTCCGAGCCGCAGGTAGCCCAGGCCGATGTCTCGCATGAGCCGCAGCGGCCGGGCGATGCGCGGCTGCTCCGCGAAGAAGGCCAGCGCTTCGTCGACCGTGAGGGCCAGCACCGCGGCGATGTCGAGGCCCTGCCAGCGCACGGTGAGCGTCTGCGGGTTGTAGCGCGCACCGTGGCAGGCCGGGCAGGGCGCATAGACGCTCGGCATGAACAGCAACTCGACACTGACGAAGCCTTCACCCTCGCAGGTCTCGCAGCGGCCCTTGGCGACGTTGAACGAGAAGCGCCCGGCATCGTAGCGCCGCGAGCGCGCCGCCGGGGTCGCGGCGAAGAGCTTGCGGACCTCGTCGAAGAGGCCGGTGTAGGTCGCGAGGTTGGACCTCGGCGTGCGGCCGATCGGCTTCTGGTCGACCCGCACCAGCCGCTTCACCCTGTCGGCGCCGGCGTGGATCCGGCCGTGGGTGACCACCGCGGCTTCGGATTCCACCGTGCTTTCCTCGAGCTCCGGTGCGGCGTCCTGAGTGCCCAGATGCGTGCCCAGCAGGTCGACCAGCGCCTGGCTCACCAGGCTGGACTTGCCCGAGCCCGAGACGCCGGTCACTGTCGCCAGCACGCCGAGCGGAATGCGCAGGTCGAGCCGGCGCAGGTTGTTGCGGCCGACCTCGCGCAGTTCGAGCCATCCGTCGGGCGTGCGCCGCGCGCGTGGCGCCGCCTCGGCGACGCCGAACAGGTAGCGCGCGGTCTGCGATCCGCTGATTGTCGCCAGGCCGGCCGGCGGCCCGCTGTAGAGCACCTCGCCGCCCTGGCTGCCGGCGCCCGGGCCGACCTCGACGATCCAGTCGGCGCGCCGCATCAGGCCGAGGTCGTGTTCCACCACGAAGAGCGAATTGCCGCCGCGCTTGAGTTGGTCGAGCGCCTCCACCAGCGCCTCGCCGTCGGCCGGATGCAGGCCGGCCGACGGCTCGTCCATCACGTAGACGACGCCGAAGAGGCGCGAGCGGATCTGGGTCGCCAGCCGCAGGCGCTGCAGTTCGCCGGGCGACAGGGTCGGCGTGCTGCGGTCCAGCGAGAGGTAGCCCAGGCCGAGGCCGGTCAGCGTGCCGATGCGTTCGATCAGGTCGCGCGCGATGCGCTGGGCGGCGATGCGCTTTTCCTCCGACAGATCGGGTGTGCGCCGGACGTCGGGTGCGCTCGCGTGTGGCGACTCGCCGGCCGCGCGTCGCTCGGCCGTGCGGCGACGCGAGCCGGCGCGGTCGACCACGTCCTTGCCGAGGGCGGCCGTCGGGTCGCTGTCGTCGAAGCGTCCCTGCGAGGCCGGCAGCAGCCGCTGCGCCACCTCGTTCAGCGGCAACCGCGACAGACTGCCGATGTCGATGCCCGCGAAGTGCACCGAGAGCGCTTGCGGCTTGAGCCTGCGGCCGTCGCAGAGCGGGCAGGTGGCGCCGGTCATGAAGCGCGCCACTCGTTTCTTCATCAGGGCGCTCTGGCTGGTGGCGAAGGTGTGCAGCACGTAGCGCCGCGCGCCGGTGAAGGTGCCCTGGTAGCTCGGCTCCAGCTTGCGCTTGAGGGCCTGGCGCGTCTCGGCCGGCGTGAAGCCGGCGTAGACCGGCACCGTCGGCTGCTCGTCGGTGAACAGGATCCACTCGCGCGTCTTGCGCGGCAGGTCGCGCCAGGGCGTGTCGACGTCGTGGCCGAGCGTGACCAGGATGTCGCGCAGGTTCTGTCCCTGCCAGGCCGGCGGCCAGGCCGCGATCGCGCGCTCGCGGATCGTCAGGCTGTCGTCCGGCACCATCGACGCCTCGGTCACCTCGTAGACCCGGCCGAGCCCGTGGCAACGCGGGCAGGCGCCCTGGGGCGTGTTGGGCGAGAAGTCCTCCGCATAGAGCATCGGCTGCCCCGACGGATAGCTGCCGGCGCGCGAGTACAGCATCCGCAGCAGGCTCGACAGGGTGGTCAGGCTGCCGACCGAGGAGCGGGCGCTCGGGCTGCCACGCTGTTGCTGCAAGGCCACCGCAGGCGGCAAGCCTTCGATGGCGTCGACCTCCGGCACGCCGACCATGTCGATCAGCCGCCGCGCGTAAGGCGCCACCGATTCGAAGTAGCGCCGCTGCGCTTCGGCGTACAGGGTGCCGAAGGCGAGCGAGGACTTGCCCGAACCGGAGATGCCCGAGAACACGACCAGCGCGTTGCGCGGCAGGTCGACGTCGACGTTCTTGAGGTTGTGCTCGCGCGCGCCGCGCACCCGAACGAAGCCGTCAGGCGCACCGGCCATGCGTCTAGGCCCCGAAGGCCTCGCGCAGCCGCTCGCCCGCGAAGGCCTGCGCCTCGCGCGCCTTTTCCAGCACCGCGGCGGCGCCGAAGAATTCGTGCGCCACGCCTTCGTATTCGCGCCGCAGGACCGGCACGCCGGCGCTGCGCAGCGCGTCTTCCAGCTTGGAGCCGTCGCTGCGCAGCGGGTCGAGGCGCGCGTTGACGATGCTCACCGGCGGCAGGCCGGCGAGGTCGGCGTCGATCAGCTGCAGCCGGGTGTCCTTCAGGTCGGCCGGACCATTCACCAGGTGATCCACGAACCATTGCACCATCGCCCGGTTCAACGGCTTGGCGATCGCGTTCTCGATGTACGACTCGGTGTTCAGGCTGGTCTGCGCCACCGGGTAGACCGACAGCACGTGCCTCGGCGCCGGCAGCCCGGCATCGCGCGCCGCGACAGCTGTGGCGACCGCGAGGTTGCCGCCGGCGCTTTCGCCCGCCAACGCCAGACGGGACGGGTCGCCGCCGATCGTTGCCGCGTTCGCCGTGAGCCAGCGGTAGGCCGCGAGCGCGTCGTCCCAGGCCGCCGGGAAACGGTGTTCCGGCGCCTGGCGGTAGTCGACCGACAGCACGATCGCGCCGGCCGCATGCGCCAGGCCGCGGGCGCCGCCGTCGTAGACCTGCCGGTCGGCGATCACCCAGCCGCCGCCATGGAAGTAGAGGACCACCGGGAACGGGCCGCTGCCCGCCGCCGCCAGCGGCGTGTAGACCGTGGCGCCGAGCGGCCCGGTCGCGCCGTCGACCGTCAGCGTGGACGCCTTCACCTCCGGGACCAGGTCTTCCGGCCGGTCGGACTTGCCCTGCTGGCGCAGCAGCGCGCTGACCGCATCGGCGTTCGTCGGCTGCGCCCGCGCCTCGCCGACGTCGAGCTTCTCGATCGCCTTCGGGCCGAGCGATTCGAAGGCTTCGGCCAGCGCGAGCTGGTCGTCGTCGGCGCGCAGGTGGGCCACCGCGTTCGAGAGCGCGTCGATCACCGGGTTGGGTTTGCCGTCTGCGGACATGGCTGCTCCTGATGTGTGACAGATGCGAATGCTGGGCAGCCGCGCCGGCGGCCCGCGTCGGACGAAACCCCTCCTCGCGAAGAGCGGCTTCCTACCCGGGCGCCTTCCTCCGCCGCTCTCAGGCGTCCGTGATCGGCGGCGCCGCGGCCTCGGGCAGGCCGCCTGCGGCCAGTTGCCGGCAGTAGCCCGCCAGCCGCGCGGTGTCGCAGTGCACCTGCATCACGTGCACCCGGCCCCAGCGCAATTCGAATTCGTGCACGCCCTGGTTCGATCCCTGGCTGCCGTCTGGGAGGGCGAAGCGGTCCTTCCAGGCGACCGTGGCGACGGTGCGCCAGGGCCAGCCGCTGACCGCGATCGCGCCAACCTCGAACTGCAAGCCGGGCAAGAGGCGCGCGAGCCGCCCGTACCACTGCGTGGTCGCCGCGAGGCCGTGGCGTTCGCCCGCCAGCGGATGCTCGCCGTACATCACGTGGCGATGGCGCGGCGCGAACTGCGGCAGGATCCGCTCGTAGGCGCCGGCGTTGATGTCGGCGAAGGCGCGGCGCAGCTTGCGGCGCACGACGAATTGATACATGGCGGCCCTCCCGGAAGAAATCTTTACATGAGAAAGATCAAAGCCGCCGATGGTGGGCCCGGATCCTTCTCATGTCAAGATCGAAGGCATGCCCCCACGCCCTTACCACCACGGCGACCTCCGCGCAGCGCTGCTCGATGCCGCCGAGGCGCTGCTCGACGCCGCGCCGGCCCGGCCGCTCAGCCTGCGCGATGTCGCCAAGGCCGCCGGTGTCTCGCATGCCGCGCCCTACCACCACTTCGCCAGCCTGTCGGAGCTGCTGGTGGCGATCGCGGCGCGTGCCTTCGCCGACCTCGGCGCGGCGATGGAAGGCGCCTCGCGCGCCGACACGGCACAAGATGCGCTGGTCGCCATCTGCGAGACCTATGTCGACTTCGCGCGGGCGCGGCCGGCGCGCTTCAGGCTGATGTTCAGTCCGCTGCTGGTGCGCAAGCCCGAATTCCCGGAACTGCAGCGCAGCGCCGACGAATCCTTCGAGGTGCTGGTGCGAACCGCCACCGCCTACGCGCCCGAGCGCGGCGCGGCGCTGGCGCTCACCGGCTGGAGCCTGGCGCACGGCCTGGCCAACCTGCTGATCGACGGCGCCTTCGACGGCCTGCCGGTGCCGGCGCCGGCGCCCGACGCCATGGCACGGATGATGGCCTTGCAGATCCTGCAGCCGGGCGCTGCCTGACGCACGACGGCTTCAGCCGGCCGCCGCCACGACATCGAGCGTGAGTCGGTCGCGCTCTGCGCCGTAGTAGCGCTCGAGCACCTGCGCGAAGACGGGCTCCTGCGGCGCCGCGCGCTCGAAGAGGGTCATGCACGAGCGCAGCTTCAGGTCGTCGGGCGAGCCGAAGATCTGGTGCGCGCTGCGCCCCTGCACCTGCAGCACCATCCGCGCGCAGTCGCGCAGGCGCCGGCCCAGCAGCGGATGGGCGGCATAGGCCTCGGCCTCGGCCAGGTCCGCGATGCCGAAGCGCTTGGCCGTCCCGCTGCGGCCGAGCGCACGCAGCTGCGGGAAGATGAACCAGATCCAGTGGCTGGTCTTGCGGCCGTCCGCCAGCTCGGCGCAGACCTCGTCGTAGACCGGTTCCTGGGCATCGATGAAGCGCTGCAGGTCGTGGGTGGTGGATGCCATGGAAAAACTCCTTCGTGGCGATCCGGCGTTGTAGCGCAGCCGGCGTCGAGCCGCCAGGCGTCTCGCCAGCAAGGACGGGCCGCGCTCGCTATGCTGCCCGCATGAACGCAACCCACACCCCGGCCGCGCCCGGCCGCCGACGCCTGCTCGCTGCCGCACTGCTGGCGCCCGCTTGCGCCATCGCGGCGCCCGCGCGCAGCGCTTCCGATCCCGACGGCGCCGCCCTTCGCGCGGTGATCGACGGCCCGCAGCGCAGCGCCGCCAACCGTGCCCGCGACGGCGCCCGCCATCCCTTCGAGACCCTGCGCTTCTTCGGGCTCAAGCCGACGCAGACCGTCATCGAGATCGCGCCGGGGGGCGGCTGGTACACCGAGATCCTCGCGCCCTACCTGCACGACCACGGCCGCTACTACGCCGCGGTCGAAGGCGGCGATTCGGCCGAGGCGGTATCGAACCGGGCGCACTTCAAGGACAAGCTGCGGCGCGATCCGTCGATCTACGGCCGGGTCGTGACCGGCACCATGCCCGCCGCCGGCCGCGGCTTCGGCGGCATCGCGCCGGCCGGCGGCGCCGACCTGGTGCTGACCTTCCGCAACCTGCACAACTGGATCGAGGCCGGCGACCTGGACGACATGCTCAGGGCCTTCCACGCGGTGCTCAAGCCGGGCGGCGTGCTCGGCGTCGAGGAGCATCGCGCCCGGCCCGGCACCTCGCTGGCGCGGATCATCCAGAGCGGCTACGTGCCGCAGGACTTCGTGGTCGAGCGCGCCGGCGCCGCCGGCTTCAAGCTCGACGGCAGCAGCGAGGTCAATGCCAACCCGAAGGACGACACCGACCATCCCAATGGCGTCTGGTCGCTGCCGCCGACCCTGCGCGGCGGCGACAAGGACCGGGCCGCCTTCCTCGCCATCGGCGAGTCGGACCGGATGACGCTGCGCTTCGTGCGCATGTAGGGCGTGTAGCGCGCGCGGGCCGCGAAGACGGCGAAGGAGACAGCCATGCAAAGCGACACCGATCGCATCGAACTGGCCCACGGCCGCCAGGTGCTCGTCCGACCGATCCGCGTCGGCGACCTGGCGATCCACACGTCCTTCGTGGCCGGCCTGTCGCCGCGGAGCAGCTACGCGCGCCTGCTCTCGTCGCGCAAGCCCGACGGCGAGGAACTGCGGCGCTGGACCGACATCGACCATGCGGACGAGGAAGCGCTGGTGGCGATCGCCTCCGAAGGCGGCGTCGACGAGGAGGTCGGCGTGGTGCGCTACGTGCGCGAGCCGTCGGACGACGGCCTGGTCACCGCCGGCTTCGCGGTGGTGATCGCCGATGCCTGGCAGCGCCACGGCCTCGCCCGGGCGCTGCTGGAGCGGCTGATCGCGATCGCCCGGCGCAACGGCGTCCAGCGACTGACCGACATCACCCAGTACGACAACCGCGGCATGCTGGGCCTGGCCCGCCAGCTGGGCTTCCGGGTCCATCGGCTGGCCGCCGATGGCGCCAACGTCACGCGTCTGAGCATGCGGCTGGACGAGCCGCCCGCGAGCTAGCGCGGGACAGCACACCAGGTCCGAAGCTGGTCAGCCTGCGGGAAGACAATCGCATCGGCGCTTCGGTGCCGCTTCCTCTCCCATTTTTGCTCTTGCATGAATCTCCAACGCTTTCCGGTCCTGTTCCAGCTCGCGGTGCGCCCGCGCCTGATGATCGCGCTCCTCACCGCGGTCGCCGTGGACCTGGTGCTGTCCCCGAAGATCGAGACCCATCTGGTGACCCGCTGGCTGCTGGCCTGGAACGCCGGCACCATCCTCTACGTGGTGCTGGCGGCAGTGATGATGATCCGCTCGTCGCGCGAACGCATGAAGCACCGGGCCCAGCTGCAGGACGACGGCAAGTTCGTCATCCTGGTGCTGGTGGTGATCTCGGCGATCGCCAGCCTGGCCGCCATCGGCGGCGAGCTGGCGGTGGTCAAGGACATGCACGGCTTCGCCAAGATCGCGCACATCACACTGGCCGGCGTCACGGTGCTCTCGTCGTGGGCCTTCATCCAGGTGATGTTCGCGATGCACTACGCCCACGACTACTACGCCGACGTCTCCGACGGCCGCAAGCCCGGCCTGCAGTTCCCGGAGGACGACCTGCCGGACTACGGCGATTTCTTCTACTTCTCGGCGGTGATCGGCACCTCGGGCCAGACCGCCGACGTCTCCTTCGTCTCGAAGGACCTGCGCCGCATCGGCTCGGTGCATTGCATCCTGGCCTACCTGTTCAACACCACCGTGCTGGCCTTGCTGATCAACATCGGGGCCAGCCTGTTCTAGGCGCCGGCCGTGCGTCAGCGCGGGACGACGCGAAGCAGCGCCGACGGCGGACTTGCACGGTGCACCTGATGCGGTCCACTTCGTCCATGAAACGATATTCCACGCCCGCCAGTGCCGCTGTCGTGGCGCTGGTCCTGGCCTTCGGCACCGCGGTCGCCTCGGCGCAGGGCAGCGCGGGCGCCGGTTCGTCGGCCGGCGCTCCGACAGCGCCCGGCAGCGCCACGCCCGACAGCAGCGCCTCGCCCGCCATCGACGACGGCATGGGCAACCGCGCGGCCCATCAGCACCCGGTGGACAAGCGCTCGATGTCGACCGGCCTGAAGGGCGCCGACCCGCTCAACACCGGCGGCAACGCGAAGCCGCCGTCGAGCGACGCTTCCACCGGCCCGACCGAGCCGGATGCGCCGAAGACGGCGCCGCTGGTCAAGTAGCCGAATAAGCCGACAAAGCCGAAGACGTCCGAAGCCGCTATTCCTCGCTGGTCCACTCGACCTGCACGCCCAGGCTGCGCAGGTTCTCGACGAAGCGCGGATGCGCGCGGCGGATCGGCGTGGCGTTGCGGATCTCCGAGCGGCCGTCGATGCTGGCCGCGACCATGAAGAGCGCGATCGCGACCCGGATGATGTAGGGGCTCTCGACCACCGCCGGCGTCAGGCCATGGCCGCCGAAGGTGATCAGCCGGTGCGGGTCCGACGAGAAGACGTGCGCGCCGAACTTCGACAGCTCGCCGGTCCAGCCGAGCGCGCCGTCGTAGACCTTGTTCCAGAACATCGCGTTGCCCTCGGAACGCACGCCGAGTGCGATGAAGATGGGCAGCAGGTCGACCGGGAAGTAGGGCCAGGGCGCCGCCTCGACCTTGGTCAGCACGTTGCTGGTGAAGGGCGTCTGCACCTTCAGCGGGCCGGTGCGCTCGGCCCGCGACCAGCCGTCGGCATGCGTGATGCGCACGCCGAACTTGTCGAAGGTGCGGTCGATCAGCGGGAAGTTCTCGGGTGCGCTGTTGCGCACCGCGACGTCGCCGCCGGTGATCGCGCCGAGCGCGAGGAAGGTGGTGATCTCGTGGAAGTCCTCGTCGAAGCGGAATTCGCCGCCGTTCAGCGCCGGGCCGCCGTGCACCGTCAGGCGCGAGGTGCCGATGCCTTCGATGCGCACGCCGATCATCGTCATGAAGCGGCAGAACTCCTGCACGTGCGGCTCGGACGCGGCATTGGTCAGCACCGAGCGGCCGGGCGCCACCGCTGCGCAGAGCACGAAGTTCTCGGTGGTGGTGACCGAGGCGTAGTCGAGCCAGTGGTCCGTCGGCGTGAGCCGTCCCGGACTGCGCACCAGCAGCGAGCCGTCGACCCGCTCGACCTGGCCGCCGAAGCGCCGGAACACCTCCACGTGCGGATCGATCTCGCGCACGCCCAGGGTGCAGCCCTTGACGTTGTCCTCCAGCCGGGCGACGCCGAAGCGCGCCAGGAGCGGCGGCACCAGCATGATCGACGAGCGCATCTCTTCCGGCAGGCGATGCCGCGCGGCGTCGAAGACGGTCTTGTGGTGGTGGAGCTCCAGCGTGCCGCTGGCGTGGTCCATGCGGACCTCGCTGCCGAGCGTGCGGAAGATGTCCAGGATCTTGCGCACGTCGGTGATGTCGGGAACGCCCAGGAGACGCAGTGGCTCGTTGCTCAGCAGCGTGGCGCAGAGCACCGGCAACACGGCGTTCTTGTTGGCGGAAGGAATGATGCGGCCCTTCAGAGGCGTGCCGCCGTGCACGATGAGATTCGACATGAGCGCCACTTTACCCCCGGCCAACGCCGGCCCTCGAAGCCGGTCTTACGCGCGTCCCGAGCCGGTCCTAAGATGGCGATCCGCCAACAAGGAACCTTCCCATGCTGATCGTCCACCATCTCGGCAAGTCGCAGTCCGAGCGCATCGTCTGGCTCTGCGAGGAGCTCGGGATTCCCTATGAGCTCAAGCACTACACGCGCGATGCCGTCACGCAGCTGTCACCGCCGGAGCTGGTCGCGCTGACGCCGCTCGGCACCGCGCCGGTGATCACCGACGGCAGCCTGGTGCTGGCGGAGTCCGGCGCGATCGTCGACTACCTGCTGGCCAGGCACGGCAACGGCCGGCTCGTCTTCGGCCCCACGCATCCGGAATTCGCGACCTACCTCTTCTGGTTCCACTACGCCAACGGCAACCTGCAGCCGAACATGGGCCGCAACATGGTGCTGAGCCGGCTCGACCTGCCGCCCGACCATCCGATGCGCAGCCGCCTGTTCGGCCGCTTGCACCTGGCGCTGGCGATGGTCGACAAGCGCCTGGGCGAGGTCGAGTACCTGGCCGGCGAATTCACGGCCGCGGACGTGATGACCGTGTTCTCGCTCACCACCATGCGCTACTTCATGCCGCTCGACCTGAAGCCCTATCCGAACATCCTCGCGTACCTGCAGCGCGTCAGCCGGCGCGAGGCCTACCAGCGCGCCATGCAGAAGGGCGACCCCGGCATGCGGCTGCTGCTGGACTGAACGACACAAGGAGATCCCGTCATGTACAGCTGCAATTCCCTGGGCGACGGCTCCCGGATCAGCCGGGCGGTGTGCCTTTGCCATCAACCGGAGATGCTGGCGGCGACCCGCCGCATCGGCACCGAACTCACGCGCCGCGGTTTCGTCGCCGGCATGGCGGCTTCGCTGGCCATGCTGGGCCTGCCAGCGCGCTCGTTCGCGCAGGTGGCGCCGCCGCCCGCGCGGCCGATCTGGTTCAGCAACTTCCGGCTGTTCGATTCCCGCGCCGGGCGGCTGCGCGACGGCCTCTGCCTGCTGGTCGACGGCAACCTGATCAAGGCCGTGACCAGCGGCAACCCGACGCCGCCGGACGGCGCCCAGCAGATCGACTGCGGCGGCCGGGTGCTGATGCCGGGGCTGATCGACGCCCATTGGCACACCTTTTTCGCCGGCCTGCCGATCCAGAGCCTGCTGGCCGGCGACGTCGGCTACATCCACCTGGCGGCGGCGGCCGAATCGGAGCGCACCCTGATGCGCGGCTTCACCACGGTGCGCGACCTCGGCGGCCCGGTGTTCGCCTTCAAGCAGGCGGTCGACGAGGGCCTGGTGGTCGGCCCGCGCATCTATCCCTGCGGCGCGATGATCACCGCGAGCGGCGGCCACGGCGACCTGCGCTCGCTGTCCGACCTGCCGCGCCAGCCGGGCAATCCGAACAACTTCGTCGAGCGTTCGGGCGCCGCCGCGATCGTCGACAGCCCGGACGAGATCCGGCTGCGGGCGCGCGAACAGCTCATGCAGGGCGCCTCGCAGCTCAAGGTGGTGGGCGGCGGCGGCGTCTCGTCGCCGCGCAGCCCGCTCGACCTGACCACGCTGAGCGAGGCGGAGGTGCGCTCGGCGGTCGATGTCGCCAACGACTGGAACACCTACGTCGCGGTGCATGCGTACGCGCCGAAGACGGTGCAGCGCGCGGTCAACGCCGGTGTCCGCTGCATCGAGCATGCGCACCTGATGGACGAGCCGACCGCCGCGCTGATGGCCGACAAGGGCGTCTGGCTGAGCATCCAGCCCTTCCTCTCGGAGGAAGACACCGGCCGCCTGGCGGGGCCGAGCTGGGTTGCGGCGCTGCAGGTGTTCGGTGGCACCGACAACGCCTACCAGCTGGCGCGCAAGCACAAGCTCAAGACCGCCTTCGGCTCCGACATGCTCTTCAACCGCGACCTGGCCGCGCGCCAGGGCGTGATGCTCAACCACCTGAGCCGCTGGTATTCGAATGCAGAGATCCTGACGATGGCGACCGCCACCAATGCCGACCTGATGGCGATGTCCGGCCCGCGCAACCCCTATCCCGGCAAGCTCGGCGTGCTCGAGACCGGCGCCCTGGCCGACCTGCTGCTGGTCGACGGCAACCCGCTGGACGACCTGTCGCTGCTGGCGAAGCCCGAATCCAGCCTGCTGATCGTGATGAAGGACGGGAAGATCCACAAGAACACGCTCAAGACTTGAAAAAGCGTGAATTAATCCACAGGCTTGAACCTTTGGCCGACTTTGAAGTTGGCACTAACGCGCATATCCTGCGGTCTTGGTTTCTCCCTGGGTAGGCATCAAGGACCAACCCTTAGGCCCGCTTCGGCGGGCCTTCTTTTGCCCGCTTGAAAACGCTCCCGTGACGCCGCTTCGGCGCTAAGCTGGCGATCCCCACGCCAAGAGGAGCCGGTCGATGTCTCGCACACTCGCGCAATGGATGGCCGAAACGCTCCGGGCCGCCGGCATCCGCCGCGTCTACGGCGTGGTCGGCGACTCCCTCAACGGCCTCACCGACGCGCTCAGCCGCATGGACGACATCGAGTGGATGCACGTGCGCCACGAGGAGTCGGCCGCCTTCGCCGCCGGCGCCGAAGCTCATCTCACCGGCGAACTGGCGGTGTGTGCCGGCAGTTGCGGTCCGGGCAATCTGCACCTCATCAACGGCCTGTTCGACTGCCAGCGCAGCCGGGTGCCGGTGCTGGCGATCGCCGCCCACATCCCGAGCGCGGAGATCGGCAGCTCCTACTTCCAGGCGACCCATCCGGAACAGCTCTTCGTCGAATGCAGCCACTACGTCGAGCTGGTGTCGAACCCGGAGCACCTGCCTCGGATCGTCGAGAAGGCGATCCGGATCGCGGTCGCGCGCCAGGGCGTCGCGGTGGTGGTGGTGCCCGGCGACATCGCGCTCGAGCCGACCGAGGCGGCGGTGCCGACCTGGGTCGCGCCGCGCATGCCGCGGGTCTGCCCGCCCGACGGCGAGCTGGACGAACTGGCGCGGCGGCTCGACGCGGCCAGACGCATCACGCTGCTGTGCGGCGCGGGCTGCGCCGGCGCGCATGAAGAGCTGATCGAGCTCGCCGGCCGGCTGCAGGCGCCGATCGTGCACTCGCTTCGCGGCAAGGAGCATGTCGAGTGGGACAACCCCTTCGACGTCGGCATGACCGGGCTTATCGGCTTCGCCTCGGGCTACAAGGCGATGAAGGAGTGCGACATGCTGCTGATGCTGGGCACCGACTTTCCCTACCGGCAGTTCTATCCGGACGAGGCGACGGTCGCGCAGATCGACCTGCGCGCCGAGAGCCTGGGCAACCGGCGCCGGCTGGACATCGGGCTGGTCGGCGACGTCGCGACCACCGTGTCGGCGCTGCTGCCGCGGCTGAAGGCCCGGACCGACCGCGCGCACCTGGACGCGTCGCTGACCCACTACCGCAAGGCCCGCGCCGACCTCGACCAGCTCGCCGAAGGCCAGCCGAACGGCCAGCAGATCCATCCGCAATATTGCGCCCGGCTCATCAGCGAACTGGCCGCCGACGACGCGGTCTTCACCTGCGACGTCGGCACCCAGACCGTCTGGGCGGCGCGCTATCTCAAGATGAACGGCAGGCGCCGGCTGATCGGCTCCTTCAACCATGGCTCGATGGCCAATGCGATGCTGCAGGCGATCGGCGCGCAATCGGCCGACCGCGGGCGCCAGGTCGTCTCGATGTCGGGCGACGGCGGCTTCACGATGATGATGGGCGACCTCATCAGCCTCACCCAGCTGAAGCTGCCGGTGAAGGTGGTGGTGCTCAACAACGGCACCCTGGGCTTCGTCGAGATGGAGATGAAGGCCACCGGCTTCCTCGACAACGGCGTCGACCTGCAGAACCCGAACTTCGCCGCGATGGCCGAGGCCATGGGCATCAAGGGCATCCGCGTGGAGCAGCCGGGCGAACTCGAAGGTGCGTTGCGCGAGGCCTTCGCGCACGACGGCCCGGCGCTGGTGGACGTGGTGAGCGCGCGGCAGGAACTGGCGATGCCACCGAAGACCACCCTCGACCAGGCCGGGCATTTCAGCCTGTACCTGCTCCGGGCGGTGATGGACGGCCGTGGGCGCGAGTTGATCGACCTGGCGCGCACCAACCTGCGCGTCTGACCGGGAACCGGATTACTTCAGGAAGTCCTGCAGCGACTTGCCGCTGTCGAGCGCGGCCTTGAGCCAGCCCGGCTTGGGGCCGCGGCCGGTCCAGGAATTGCCGGCGTCGTCGCTGTAGTTGACCTTGGACGGCGCGCGCTTGGACTTCTTGGCGGCGACGCGGGCGCCAGGCTTGGCGCTGCCGGCGGACTCGGCCGATGCACCGGCGACGCGGAATTCGTCGAGCGAACGGCCGGCCTTGAGCGCGTCGCGCAGCCAGTGCGGATGCGGGCCGCGACCCGACCAGACATTGCCGTTGCCGTCACCGAACTTGGCATTCGCCGCGCGCGCCGACCGGGCGGCGGAACGCGGCCGGCGAGCGCCACCCTTGCCCAGTTCGAGGCCCAGATGCGCGGCCGTCAGGCCGTAGTGCGCGATCGCGACCTTGATGCGGTCGACCACGCCCTTGATCTCGCCTTCGCGCAGGGCTTCGGCCTGCTTTTGCAACTGTTCGATCTGCTTCTGGATCTGCTTGTAGGTCTGTGCCATCGACGAAATTCCATTGATTGATCAGGTGCCGTAGCTTACTCGCATTGCAACCGGCGGCTAATTCCTGCCTTATCTCCCGGCAGGAGCGCCAATTGGAAGCAATCGCGCTGCGGAAGTTCAATCAATGGATGTCGTCTTTGACCTCGCCGTGTTGTCAGGCACCGGCCGGCATCGGCAATGCGCGGGTCGATCCGCGACTGATCAGGACCTGCAGGATCGCACCGGTCGCCGACCCGATCAGCCAACCCCAATCACCGACATTGAACATCAGGCCGAAGGCGCCGGCCAGTGAGAGTCCGATCGACAATGCGCCCGACAATGCGAGTGCCAGCAATGCCTTGCGATTCCAGCCGCCGTCGAAATGCAGCGAACCCTTCGGCGACATCGTGTAGAGGTCGTCGAGCACGATGTGCTCGCGCTTCACCAGGTAATAGTCGGCCACCATGATGCCGAACATTGGGCCGAGCACCGCGCCGAAGATGCTGACGAAGACGGTGATCGCATGCGGGCTCGACACGAAGAGCCACGGGCACACCAGCACCGACAGGATCGAGGTGATCAATCCGCCCATCTTGAAATTGATCTTCTGCGGCGCGAGATTGGCGATGTCGTAGGCCGGCGAGACGAAGTTGGCGACGATATTGATACCCATCGTGGCGACGATGAAAGTGATCGAGCCGACGATGGTGGCGACCGGATTGTTGATCTTCTGAACGATCAGCACCGGGTCCATGATGGCTTCGCCGAAGACTCGCATCGAGCCGCCGGTGACGATCACGGTAATCAATGCGAATACGATGAAATTCACGGGGAGGCCCCAGAAATTTCCTTTCTTCATCGCTGCTTCGCTCTTTGCAAATCGCGAGAAATCGCCGAAATTCAAAAGCAGCGCGGCGAAGTAGGCCACGATCAGCATCGCCGCATTGGCCATCAGGCCGATCGATTCGAGACCGGTGAATTGCTTGTCCGACAGCTGCATCGAGAAACTCGACATGCCGGTCTTCCAGATCATCCAGCCGGCCAGCACGAACATCACCAGGTAGACGACCGGGCCGCAGAAGTCGATGAACTTGCGGATCGCCTCCATGCCGGCCAGGAAGATGACCAGCTGGAAGAACCACATGAACAGGAAGCTGCCCCAGCCCAGCGTGGACAGGCCGAACACGCTGTTGTGCGTGAGGTCGGCCGCCGACGGCGCCAGCGTGACCACCAGCACCTCGACCGCCTTGGAGGCGAAGTAGGTCTGCACGCCGTACCAGACGATGCCGACGATGCCGCGCACCATGGCGGCGAGGTTCGCGCCCATGACGCCGAAGGCCATGCGCGCGAAGACCGGGAAGGGCACGCCGTATTTCTGCGACGGCCGGCCGACCAGGTTCATCAGGAAATAGACGATCGTGATCCCGACCAGCATCGACAGCAGCACCTGCCAGCCGGCCAGGCCCAGAAAGAACAGGCTGGCCGCGAAGGTGTAGCCGCCCACCGAGTGCACGTCCGACATCCAGACCGCGAACAGGCTGAAGGTGCCCCAGGTGCGGCCTTCCGGCGCGACCGGCGCGAGATCGTGGTTGTAGAGCCGGGGGTGCGCGCCGGTGACGACGATCACGGGAACTTCATTCGATGTCGATGACATGTTCGCTCCGCAGGTGGATGTGGGGAACGCGTTCGACGCATATTCCGTGCCTCGCGCGGCGCCTCGCGCTGGTGCGGGCCGCGTTTCGCCCAGACCGCGAAGTCAGGTCGCCGGTGCCGCGAGCACGATCAACAGGTCCTTGGCCTGAACCCGGTCGCCTGGCCCGACCAGCACCTTCTCGATGACGCCATCGCGGTCGGCGGCGATGTGGGTTTCCATCTTCATGGCCTCGAGCGAGACCAGCAGGTCGCCGGCCGATACCTTCTGGCCGGCCTTGACCGGCACCGAGACGATCGCGCCCGGCATCGGCGACGCCACGTGCAAGGCATTGCCGGGCTCGGCCACCTGCCGCTTCGCCGCGCCCTTGGCATTGGCGCCGCCGGCTTCGGCGCGCGGCGCGACATGCACCATGCGCGACTGGCCGTTGAGTTCGTATTGCAGCTTGTGGTCCTCGCCTTCGCCGCCGTGCTGGATCGCCTGCAGGGTCACGAGGAGCGTCTTGCCGGCGTCGATGTCGACCGCCAGTTCGTCCTGCACCCGCATGCCGTAGAAGAAGGTCGGCGTCGGCAATTGCGAGGTGTCGCCGTAGTCGCGGCGATGCGCGAAATAGCTTTGCGTCACCTTCGGGTACATCAGGTACGAAGCCAATTGCCGGTCGTCGAGCTTCGTCTCGCATTCCTTCTCGGCCTGCGCGCGCGCCGCGTCGAGGTCGACCGCCGGCAGCTGGTCGCCGGGCCGGTAGGGCGCCGGCGGATCGGCCTTGAGCACCTTGCGCGACAGCACCGCCGGAAAGCCGTCCGGCGGAAAGCCCAGCTCGCCCTTGAAGAGCGACACCACCGATTCCGGGAACGAGACCTCGCGCGCCGGATCGGCCACGTCGGCCGCGCTCAGGTCGTTGGCCACCAGCATCAGCGCCATGTCGCCCACCACCTTCGAGGTCGGTGTCACCTTGACGATGTCGCCGAAGAGCTGGTTGACGTCCGCGTAGGCGTTCGAGACCTCGGTCCAGCGGTGCGCGAGACCCAGCGCGCGGGCCTGCTCGCGCAGGTTCGTGTATTGGCCGCCGGGCATCTCGTGGTGGTAGACGTCGGCGGTGCCGGAGCGGATCTCGCTCTCGAAGGGCGCGTAGAAGCGGCGCACGCCTTCCCAGTACATCGAGGCCTCGTGCAGCGCCGGCAGCGAGAGGCCGGGGTCGCGCTCGCCGCCCGCGAGCGCGGCGGCGATGCTCGACAGGTTGGGCTGCGAGGTGAGGCCGCTCAAGGCATCGAGCGCGGCATCGACCGCGTCGCAGCCGGCCTCGGCCGCCGCCAGCACCGAGGCGGCCGAGATGCCGCTGGTGTCGTGCGTGTGGAAGTGCACCGGCAGCCCGGTCTCTTCCTTCAGCGCCTTGACCAGCAGCGAGACCGCCTGCGGCCGGCAGACGCCGGCCATGTCCTTGATGCCCAGCACGTGCACGCCGGCGGCCTGCAGCTGTTTGGCGATGCGCACGTAGTACTTGAGGTCGTACTTGGAGCGCCTCGGGTCCATCAGGTCGCCCGTGTAGCAGATCGCGCCTTCGCAGAGCGCGCCGGTCTCGACCACCGCGTCGATCGCCACGCGCATGTTCTCCACCCAGTTGAGCGAGTCGAAGACCCGGAACAGGTCGATGCCGTTGGCCGCCGCCTGCTGCACGAAGAAGCGCACCACGTTGTCGGCGTAGTTGGTGTAGCCGACCGCGTTGGAGCCGCGCAGCAGCATCTGGAAGAGGATGTTGGGCACCCGCTGGCGCAGCTCGGCCAGGCGCTGCCAGGGGTCTTCGTTGAGGAAGCGCAGCGCGACGTCGAAGGTCGCGCCGCCCCAGCATTCGAGCGAGAACAGCTGCGGCAGCTGGCGCGCGTAGAAGGGCGCGATCGGCAGCATGTCGGCGGTGCGCATGCGCGTGGCGAGCAGCGACTGGTGGGCGTCGCGCATCGAGGTGTCGGTCAGGAGCACGCGCTTTTGCGCCAGCATCCAGTCGGCGAATCCCTTGGCGCCCAGCAGCTTCAGGCGGTCGCGCGTGCCCGGCGGGATCGGCGCCAGGAGGTCGATCGCCGGCAGCACCGGCTTGGGCAGCGGCAGGTCGGGAAGCTTGCGGCCCTTCATCTCCGGATGGCCGTGCACGCTCACCTCGCCGACGAAGCGCAGCAGCTTGGTGGCGCGGTCCTGGCGTTTGGTGAAGGCCAGCAGTTCCGGCGTCTGGTCGATGAAGCGGGTGGTGACCGAGCCTTCGACGAAGGCCGGATGGTTGATCACGTTCTCCAGGAACTGCAGGTTCGAGGCCACGCCGCGGATGCGGAATTCGCGCAGCGACCGGTCCATGCGGGCGATGGTCTCCTTGGGCGTCGGCGCCCAGGTGGTCACCTTGACCAGCAGCGAGTCGTAGTAGGGCGTGATCACCGCGCCGCCGTAGGCCGTGCCGGCGTCCAGTCGCACGCCGAAGCCCGCCGCGCTGCGGTAGGCGCTCAGGGTGCCGTAGTCGGGCAGGAAGCCGTTCTCCGGATCCTCGGTGGTGATCCGGCATTGCAGCGCATGGCCGTTGAGATGGATGTCGGCCTGCGGCGGCACGCCGGTGGCCTTGCGCACGATCTCGCCGGCGGCGTCCAGCTCGTCCTCGACCTGGCCGATGTGGCCGCCTTCGCTGATGCGGATCTGCGCCTTGACGATGTCGACGCCGGTGATCAGCTCGGTCACCGTGTGCTCGACCTGGATGCGCGGGTTGACCTCGATGAAGTAGGCCTTGTCGGCATCGGCGTCCATCAGGAACTCGACCGTGCCGGCGTGGCTGTAGGCGACCGTCTGCATCAGCTTCAGGGCGCTCTGGCAGAGCGCCTCGCGCTGGGCGTCGTCGAGGTAGGGCGCGGGTGCGCGCTCGACCACCTTCTGGTTGCGCCGCTGCACCGTGCAGTCGCGCTCGAACAGGTGCACCACGTTGCCGTGCTGGTCGCCGAGGATCTGCACCTCGACATGGCGGGCGCGCCGCACCAGCTTCTCGAAGTAGACCTCGTCGTTGCCGAAGGCGGAGAGCGCTTCGCGCCGCGAGGCGGCCAACGAGGCTTCCAGCTCGCCCTCGTGCTCGATCACCCGCATGCCGCGCCCGCCGCCGCCCCAGCTGGCCTTGAGCATCAGCGGATAGCCGACCTCGGCCGCCAGCCGCTTGGATTCGGCCAGGTCGAGCGGCAGCGGCGGCGTGGCCGGCATCACCGGCACGCCGGCGGCCACCGCCGCATGGCGCGCCGCCACCTTGTTGCCGAGCGTGCGCATCACCGCGGGCTTGGGGCCGATCCAGCGGATGCCCGCGTCCATGATCGCCTGCGCGAAATCCGGGTTCTCCGACAGGAAGCCGTAGCCGGGATGGATCGCGTCGACCTTGGCCAGCCGCGCGACCCGCAGGATGTCCTCGATGTCGAGGTAGGCGGCCAGCGGCTGCTTGCCCTCGCCCACCAGGTAGCTCTCGTCGGCCTTGAACCGGTGCAGCGCCAGCCGGTCCTCCTTCGAATAAATGCCGACGGTGCGGATGTGCATCTCGGAGGCGGCGCGCATCACGCGGATGGCGATCTCGGAGCGGTTGGCGACCAGGATCGATCGGATCGGAGCTGTTTTCATGGGGTGCGCGAAGGCCCTCTGTTTCTTTGAAGCTGCCTCTGGCGAGCGAGCAAGCTCCATACCAGCGAACGTGCGCATTGCGCCGCCCGTGCGTATCATCCGCCGCTTGACCGATCAAAAAAACGACATTTCTTCATGAAAAGCAGCACACAACCTCGAGATTTCGGCGTCGAGGTGTCTCCAGGCGGCCATTCGTGCGGGTTTTCATGCAGGCATTCGCGAGGTCCCCAGCCATGCCCAAACTGATCATGCTGAGCGCTGCCGGCGAGACCCGGCAGATCGAACTCCAGCCCGACGCGAGCACCATCGGCCGCGGCGCGCAGAACGACATCGTGATCGACTCGATGCAGGCCAGCCGGGTGCATGCGGTGATCGACGTCGAGCGGGCCTTCGTCACCCTGCGCGACCTGGAAAGTCGCAACGGCACCTTCGTCAACGACATCCGCATCGAAAGCCAGGTACTGGCTGAAGGCGACGTCATCCGCCTGGGCACCTACGAGATGCGCTTCGTCTCCGGCGACCAGGAATACCGCCGGGTCGAGGCCTTCCAGCCGCAGACCGTGCCCGGCCTGCTGGTCGACCTGGACCGCGGCAACGCGCCGACCGCGCCGGACGTGCCGCTGACGATGCCCGGCAAATTCTGAGCAATGAAAAAGCGCCCCGCGGGGCGCTTTTGTGAGTGCTCGCTTCTGTCGCGATCAGCCGCGGTGGCGGGCCATAGCGGCTTCGAGGTCGGCCATCAGGCGCGGGTCGTGCTGGGCGCGTGCCAGGAAGCGGGCGTCGGCGCGGGCCGCGGCACGGCGGGCGACCATGGCGCGCCAGCCGGCACCGATCTCGCCGAACAGCGGGCCGATGTTGCGCAGGCTCAGGGCCAGCAGCGCGAACACGATGGCGCACAGGGCGATCGCGGCGAGTGCCCAGCCGGCGTCGAATTCGCGCTGGCTCAGTTGGGCGGCGACCGCCAGCAGCATGGCCGCGGCGACGATGACGATGCGAACCGCGACGCTGCCGCGGTTCAGGCGGCCGGCGGCGGCTTCAAGGCCTTCCAGGCGCAGGAAGGGGGCGCGCGCCGGCACGGCGGTTTGGGCTTGATCGACGATGGAGCTCATGGCTTTGCCTTTCGGTTGGACGGATGGCCTTTCGAGGCCGACCGCGCAATCTTAGGGTTTGCCCTAATGTGCTGCCACTTTATCTTTCTGATGAATGATATTCACACGAGAAATAAAGCGGCACTTTCTCACGAAGGCCAGGCGGCGGCCGTGCCCCGGTGCCAGCGCATCAGCGTGCCGCGCAAGGCGCAGGGCTCCATCGCGTCGGCCAGGGTCTCGCAGAAATCGCGAGGGCCGAGTTGCAGCAGCGCCGTCGCGCAGGTGCGCTGGGCATCGGTGAAGCGCCCGGGCGCCCACAGCAGGTTTTCGACCTCCACGCTGTCGGGCGGAATGCCCTTGAGCATCAGGACCAGGCGCGCCTGGTCTTCGGTGAAGGTGGCGGGAATGCCCGCGAGCACGGAGGCCGGGGTCGCCGGGCACGTGCCGGCGAAGGTGCGGGCCACGAGCGGCAGGAGAGGCGAAGGCGCGGTGTTGGACATGGGCTGGAACCGGGTGCGAACCGGGCTGGAGGCGAGTCGGTAGCCGATTCTCGAATCGCCGATGCGGCACACCGGCACGCCGGTGCAAAGATGTAGAAATCGGCCGCCTCGAACGACTGCGGCCTCAGCGCCGCAGCATCGACAGGCTGGTCCCGCCGACGATCAGCGCCGCGCAAATGCCCATCGCGGGCGTCACCTGCTCCTGCAGGAAGATCGACCCGTAGCCCATGGCGAAGAGCGGCATCAGGAAGGCGACGGTGACCGCGCGGGTCGGTCCGGCCTTCTGCACCACCCGGAAAAAGAGCAGGTAGCCGACGCCGGTGCACAGCACGCCGGCCGCCGCCACCGCCAGCCAGGCCTGCAGCCCGGCGCCCTGCGCCGGCCAGTACAGGATTGCCGGCAGCCCGAGCCCGATCGCGGCGCCGACCTGGCTGCCGGCCGCGACCACCACCGGCGGCACGTCGGCCAGGTGGCGGCGGGCGAACAGCGCGGAGCAGGCGCCGCTCAGGGCGGCCATCGCCGCCGAGAACATCGCCAGCATCGCGGCGAGCGGATGGGCATCGGGGCTGGTGCCGTTCCCGGCGCCGGACTTGTCCCAGACCAGCAGCGCGACGCCGCTGAAGCCGATCAGGAGGCCGAGCACCGCCGGCCGACGCAGCCGCTGCCCGAGCAGCAGGAAGGCCAGCAGCGCGCCGAACAGCGGCGCGGTCGCGTTCATGATCGACGTCAGGCCGCTGCTGATCGACAGCAGCGCGAAGGACAGGCAGCCGGTCGGGATGGCCGCGCTCAGCACGCCGGCGGCGAACAGCGCCTTCCAGCGGCGCAGCGCCTGCATCGCCTCGCGCCGCCAGAACAGCGCCGGCAGCAGCGACAGGCCCCCGATGCCGGCCCGCAACGCGGCGGTGGCCAGGGTGCCGAAGTCGACCACCGCCAGCCGCATGAACAGGAAGGACGAGCCCCAGATCGCCGACAGCAGCAGGAATTCGAGCAACCATGGCTGCGTGTCATTGTTTGGTCTATCCATTGCACGTATGGTATCCACCCATTGAGCGACGCCGGGCAAGGGTTGACGCTGATAGGCAGCAGAATGACAATGGTCTTACCATAAAGACATGGAGACTTCGACAATGCCCGAAGGCAGCCACGGCCGGGTCCTGATCGTCGGCGCCGGACATGCCGGCGGAACCGCCGCCGCGCTGCTGCGCCAGCACGGCTGGAGCGGCCCGGTGACGCTGGTCGGCGCCGAGGAGCGGCCGCCCTACCAGCGCCCGCCGCTCTCGAAGGGGCTGATGCTCGACAAGGTCACGCCCGACGACCTGCACCTGAAGCCCCACAAGTTCTACGCCGAGCGCGACATCGAACTGCTGACGGGCCGCCACGCCGCCGCCATCGACCGCGAAGCCCGCACGGTGCGCTTCACCGACGACAGCACGATCGGCTACGACCACCTGGTGATCGCCACCGGCGCGCGGCTGCGGAAGCTGGACGTGCCCGGCATCGACCTGGCCGGCGTGATGTCGCTGCGC
The DNA here is from genome assembly GCF_009765735.1 of Xenophilus sp. L33. Taxonomy (GTDB): domain Bacteria; phylum Pseudomonadota; class Gammaproteobacteria; order Burkholderiales; family Burkholderiaceae_C; genus Variovorax. The sequence goes on along the minus strand of NZ_LMUW01000119.1, from coordinate 9,347 downwards.
ACCGCCGACGACGCCCTCCGGCTGCGCGCCGCGATCCGGCCCGGCCTCAGGGTGGTGGTGGTGGGCGGTGGCTACATCGGGCTGGAGGCGGCCGCGTCGGTGCGCAGCCTCGGCGCCGAGGTGCGGGTGGTCGAGCGCGAGAGCCGGCTGATGGCGCGGGTCGCGTCCGCGCCGCTGTCGGACTTCGTCGCCGGCTATGCGCGCGAGCGCGGCGTCGCGATCGAGCTGGGCGCCAGCGTCTGCCGCTTCGGCGGCCGCGACGGCCGGGTCGAGACGGTGCAACTGGACGACGGCCGCGAATTTCCGTGCGACCTGGCGCTGGTCGGCATCGGCGTGGTGGCCGAGCAGGCGTTGGCCGAAGCCGCCGGGCTGGACTGCCAGGACGGCATCCGGGTCGATGCCCATGCCCTCACCAGCGACCCCGCGATCAGCGCCGTCGGCGACTGCACGCGGCGGCCGATCGCGCTCTACGACACCCATGCCCGGCTGGAGAGCGTGCACAACGCGGTCGAGCAGGCCAAGCAGGTGGCGGCGCGCCTGTGCGGCAAGCCTGCGCCGGCGGTCGAGGCGCCCTGGACCTGGTCGGACCAGTTCGACCTGCGGCTGCAGATCGCCGGCCTGATCGCGCCCGCCGACGAGGCGGTGGTTCGCGGCGATCCGGCCAAGGGTTCCTTCGCCATCTTCCATGTCTCGCCGGCCGGCGTGCTGCGCGCGGTCGAGGCGGTCAATGCGCCGCTGGACTTCGCCTTCGCCCGCATGGCGATCGGCAAATCACTTCGCACGCCGCCGGCCCGGCTGCGCGATCCCGCGATCGCGCTCAAGGAAGTCGCGCTGGCCTGATCCATCGCCCCCCGAGAGAAGCAAGAAAGAGAGATACGCATGCCCAAGATCAGATTCATCGAACACGACGGCACCGAGCATGTCGTCGACGCGCCCGACGGCAGCTCGGCCATGCTGGCCGCGGTCAACAACGGCGTGCCCGGCATCGACGGCGACTGCGGCGGCATCTGCGCCTGCGCCACCTGCCACGTCTACGTCGACCCGGCCTGGATCGACATCACCGGCCGGCGCGGCGAGCAGGAGGAATCGATGATCACCTTCTCGCCGATCCTCGAACCCAACTCGCGCCTGTGCTGCCAGATCGCGATGCGCGAGGAACTCGACGGCTTGGTCCTGCACCTGCCGGTCGGCCAGCACTGAACACACTCCAGGAGACAACGATGAACGCCATCCTCAAGGAAGCGCCGGCGCGGGTCGCCGCGCCGGACCCGCTGAACCAGCCGCTCGAAGACCTCGACACCACGCTGCAGGTGCGCTTCGAGAACGACCAGCAGGACGCGATCTTCGCCCGCCTGCGCAAGGAAGCGCCGGTGCACTGGCAGAAGCAGAGCCAGTACGGGCCGCTCTGGAACGTCACCCGCTACAAGGACATCGTCGACATCGAGCTCGACCACAAGACCTTCTCTTCCGACGTGAAGTACGGCGGCATCCTGATCAAGGACCTGCCGGAGAACATGCGCCGCACCAGCTTCATCAACTCCGACCCGCCGCTGCACGACGAGCAGCGCAAGGTGGTGAGCCCGGTGGTGGCGCCGGGCAACCTGCTGCGCATGGAGGACAAGGTGCGCAACGAGGCCAACGCGATCCTCGACTCGCTGCCGGTCGGCGAGACCTTCGACTGGGTCGACCGCGTGGCGATCGAGCTGACCGGGCGGGTGCTGTCGGAGCTGATGGACTTCCCGCGCGAGGAGCGGCGACTCCTCACCTACTGGAGCGACATCGTCAACCTCGACCTGCACGTCGGCGGCGACATCGACACCGAGGAGAAGCGCTACGCCAAGCTCAAGGAATGCGCCGCTTACTTCGCGGTGCTCTTCAACGAGCGCAAGCAGCTGCCGCCGGGCCCGGACCTGATCTCGATGCTGGCCCACTCGCCGGCGACCGCGCAGATGGAACCGCAGGAGTTCCTCGGCATGATCGTGCTGCTGATGGTCGGCGGCAACGACACCACCCGCAACTCGATCACCGGCGGCCTGCTGGCGCTGAACCAGTTCCCCGAGCAGTACGCGCGGCTGCGCGCCGAGCCGAAGCTGGTCGCGAGCATGGTGCCGGAGATCATCCGCTGGGTGACGCCGGTGCCGCACATGCGCCGCACCGTCACGCAGGACACCGAGTTCCGCGGCCACAAGATGCGCGAGGGCGACAAGGTGGTGATCTGGTACATGTCGGGCAACCGCGACGAGGAAATGATCCCCGAGCCCTACCAGTTCAAGATCGACCGCGCCAACCCGCGCGCCCACCTGTCCTTCGGCATGGGAATCCACCGGTGCCTGGGCAACCGCCTGGCCGAGCTTCAGGTGAAGGTGCTGTGGGAAGAGATCCTGAAGCGCGACTGGATCATCGACGTGGTCGGCCCGGCCAAGCGCAAGTACGCGAACAACCTGCGCGGGTTCAGCGCGATGCCGGTGCGGATCCGCAAAGCCTGAAGGCTTTGCCGCCCATCCGGTGCCTCTGGCGCCGGGTGGGCTTCGAGCCGCTTGCGGGGCTCCGGGTGCAGGACTTCAGTCCTGCCTCATTCCATTTTCAGTCCGCCAGCACCGCCGCCCGCTCCCGCGGCGCGATCACCACCGCCGGCGCCGTCGCCGATGCCGATGCCGATGCCGCTCCTTCCCGCATGAAGCGCGCCGCCTGCTCGGCGATCATCATCGTCGGCGCGTTGGTGTTGCCGCCGATGATGTTCGGCATCACCGACGCATCGACCACCCGCAAGCCTTCGAGGCCGTGCACCGAGAGCCGCGGGCTCACCACCGACATCGCGTCGCTGGCCGGACCCATGCGGCAGGTGCCCACCGGGTGGTAGGCGGTGCCGACCTGGTCGCGGATCGCGCGCTCCAGCTCGGCATCGCTCTGGTAGGCGGCGCCGGGCGTCACTTCCTCGCCGACGTAGGGCCGCAGCGGCTCGGCCGCCAGGAAGCGCCGGGCCTCGCGGGCGCCGCGCATCAGCGTTTCGACATCGGCGCGGTCGGACAGGAAGTCCGGGTGCAGCACCGGCGCGTCGGCCGGGTTGGCCGAGCGCAGCACCAGCCGGCCGCGCGAGCGCGGCCGCATCAGGTGGACCATCAGCATCATCCCGTGCACGCTCGGCAGCTTGGCCACCGCGGCCTTCAGGCCCACCACGAAGGTCATCTGGATGTCGGGCCGGTCGAGGCCGGGCAGGGTGCGCATGAAGCCGCCGGCCTCGGCCGCGTTCGAGGCCAGCATGCCGCGCCGGCGCAGCAGGTAGTTGAGCGGCGCCGCCGCGATGCGCGGCGCGGTGCGCAGGCTGTAGGCATACGACTCCGCGCTCGGGTTGAGGTTGGAGACCTGCACCGTCGGATGGTCCTGCAGGTTGGCGCCGACGCCCGGCATGTCGTGCACCACCGGGATGCCGAGCTTTTCCAGCTGCGCCGCCGGCCCGATGCCGGACAGCATCAGCAGCTGCGGCGAATTGATCGCGCCGCCGCTCACCACCACCTCGCTGCCGGCGACCAGGTCCTCGCGCCGGCCGTCGCGCACGATGGTCACGCCGGCGGCGCGGCCCTTGGTCATGTGGATGCGCTCGACCATCGTGCCGGTGAAGACCGTCAGGTTCGGCCGCCCCCAGACCGGATGCAGGAAGGAGCGCGACGCGCTCGAGCGCACGCCGTTGCGCTGGGTCGCGTGGGTCAGGCCGAAGCCGTCCTGTTCGGCGCCGTTCGGGTCGAGGCTGAGCGCATGGCCCGACGCGACCGCCGAGGCGACGAAGGCATGCGAGAGCGGGTTGGTGTTGTCGGGCACCTCGACCTGCAGCTCGCCGCCGCGGCCGTGGTAGGCCGGGTCGCCCTTCGGATGGTTCTCGTGGCCCTTGAACACCGGCAGCACGTCGCGCCAGGCCCAGCCCTCGTTGCCGAGCGCGGCCCAGTCGTCGTAGTCGAGCCGGTGGCCGCGGATGTAGACCGAGCCGTTGACCGAGCTGCAGCCGCCGAGCACCTTGCCGCGCGGACAGGGCAGCTGGCGTTCGTTCACGCCGGCGTGCGGCGCGAAGCTGTACTTCCAGTTGTACTTGCCGTGCGGCAGCAGGAACAGCATGCCGGCCGGCAGGGTCGTCTTCACGTTGGTCGGGAATTCGAGGTCGGACGGGCCCGCCTCCAGCAGCGCCACGCGCACCGCCGGATCGGCCGACAGGCGGTTGGCCATGACGCAGCCGGCGGAGCCGCCGCCGATGACGATGTAGTCGAACCCGTTGCTTTTCCTGGTCTGCATGTTGATTGGCCCATCCAATGTTGTGAAAACGATCCTAGGGTCCGGCCAGGGCGCTCACTACCCGTACAAACCCTCTTTATTCGTATGGTAAGACCATTTACTCTCGGCGTCGATCAGACTTTGGGCCACGCGCCATGCAATCCTTTTCCGCCACCCCGGATGCGACCCCGCCGGCGCCCGCCACAGGGCCGCTGCGCGGCATGCGCGTGATCGACTTCACCCACTTCGTCGCCGGCCCCTACGCGACCCTGTTGCTGGCCGACCTCGGCGCCGAGGTGATCAAGATCGAGAACCCGGCGCGCGGCGACGAATTCCGCCACTACCCGCCGGCGCTCGAGGCGCTCGACGGCGAGGGCGCGCCCTTCCTCTGGGTCAACCGCAACAAGCGCAGCATGGCGGTCGACATGAAGACGCCCGAAGGCCAGGCGCTGCTGCTCGACCTGGTCAAGGGCGCCGATATCCTGGTGGAGAACTTCTCGACCGGCGTGATGGAGCGCTTCGGCCTCGGCTACGAGACCCTCTCGAAACTGCATCCGTCGCTGATCTATTGCTCCGTGTCGGCCTACGGCCGCACCGGCGCCTTCGCCGACCGGGTCGGCTTCGATCCCATCGTGCAGGCCGAGAGCGGCTTCATGTCGCTCAACGGCTATCCGGACCGCGAAGGCACGCGCACCGGGCCTTCGGTGATGGACATCGGCACCTCGATGATGGCGGCCAACGGCATCCTCGCGGCGGTGGTCGAGCGGCTGCGCAGCGGCCGCGGCCAGCGCGTGGAGACCTCGCTCTATGCGAGCGCGATGACGATGGTCGGCTACGCGCCGCTGCAGACGCTGAGCGACGAGCGATGGGTCTCGGGCCGCCACGGCAACGGCAGCCCCGACACCGCGCCGACCGGCGTCTTCCACGCCAGCGACGGGCCGATCTACATCGCCTGCACCGGCACCGACATCTACCAGCGGCTGTTCAACCTGATCGGCCGCGAGGACCTGGCGAACGACCCCGAACTGGTGGTCAAGGCCGGCCGGTTGAAGCACCGCGATCGCCTGTTCGAAGCCGTGAACGCGGCCTTCGCCACCGACACCCGCGACAACTGGTTGAAGCGCCTGCGTGCCGCACGCGTGCCTGCCGGCGCGGTGCGCACCATCGCGGAGGCCTTGAAGGCGCCCGAGACCGAGGCGCTCGACATCGTCTCGCACATCCCGCATCCGAGCGCCGGACGCATTGCCAACATCCGGTCGGCGATCACGCTGGAGAAGTCGCCGCTGGCCCCGCCGGTGGCCGCGCCCGCGCTCGGCGCCGACACCCGCGACGTGCTCGAAGGGACGCTCGGCTACGGCGAGGAGCGCATCCGCGCGCTCGACGCCGCCGGCGTCTTCGGCCGGCGCCTGCGGCCTGCGCAGGTGCAAGAGACGCCCGAGCAGGCGGCGCTGCGCTGCCCGTTCCTGAATCCGTAGTCCGTAGTCAGCCAACCAAGACCTAGAAGGAGACGTTCATGAGCCCCACCGACGAAGCCCCGGATCCGGTCATCGAGAAACGCATCGTGTCGAAGGTGATGTGGCGGGTGATGCCGATCTTCATCCTCGGCTACTTCATCTCGTTCATCGACCGCGCCAACCTGGGCGTGCTGGCCGCGCCGATGTCGCGCGACCTGCACCTGAGCGGCGCGACCTTCGGATTCGCCGCCGGGCTCTTCTACCTCGGCTACCTGGCCTTCGCGATCCCGTCGAACATGGCGATCGTCAAGTTCGGCGGACGGGTGTGGATGACGATCATCATGGCCGCCTGGGGCGTGGTCTGCTTCGGCCTGGCGACCACCCACAACGTCACCGCGCTGAACACCTGGCGGCTGCTGCTCGGCGTCGCCGAGGCCGGCTTCTATCCCGGCGCGCTGTTCCTCATGACCTTGTGGTTCCCGCCGCGCGCGCTGGGCAAGGCCTACACGGTCTACACCGCCTACACGCCGCTCGGGCTGGTCTTCGGCGCGCTGGTGACCTCGGCCTTCCTGGCGCTCAACGGCATCGGCCCGATCGCCGACTGGCGCCTGGTCTTCATCCTCGAAGGCATCCCGGCCTTCATGCTGGCCGCCTACACCTTCTTCCGGCTGCCCGATCGCCCGGCCGGCGCCAAGTGGCTCACCGTCGAAGAGAAGGCCTACCTCGCGGCGCAGATCCCGGCGGCGGCCAAGGCGGCGCGCGGCGACGTCATGCGCAACTTCCTGCGGGTGCTCAAGAGCGGCTACTCGTGGATCTTCGCGGCGCTCTACTTCACGATGCTGCTGGGCTACTGGGGCCTGGTGTACTTCATGCCGAAGATCCTGCAGGAGCGCTTCCAGACCGACCCGGTGCATGCCGGCTTCATCTCCGCCATTCCGTGGCTGTTCGCCTGCGCGCTGATCTTCGCCATGGGCAAGACCTCGGTCATGACCGGCGACCGCCGCTGGCACATGCTGTTCGGCATGGTGCTGTCGGGCGCCGGCCTCTACCTGGCGGCGGTGACCGAGTCGCCGACCCTGGCGCTGGTCGGCCTGTGCCTGGGTGCGGGCGGCACGCCGGCCGCGGCCGCCTTCTTCTGGACCATGCCGGCGACCATGTTCGCCGGCGCGGCGGTGGCGATCACGGTGGCGATGGTCAACTCGGTCGGCAACCTGAGCGGCCTGGCCGGCCCCTGGGTGATCGGCTTCCTCACCGACCTCACCGGCAACAGCCGCTCGGCGCTGTACACGCTGGCGGGTACCTGCATCGTGGCTGCGGTGCTGGCCTTCGTGCTCGGGACGATCATGCTGCGGCGCGAGCGTGCCGCCGATGCGCAGGCGCTGCCGGAAGGCGGGGGCGCCGCTTCGGGCCGAAAGCTCGGCACCGCCTGAGTGCGTCGTCGCTGACGCGGCGAGACGACCCCGGGGCTGGATGCCACGGCGCTCGCGGTGGGCGCGGCACCGCGCGGGGTCGTGGCTTCTTGACCGCACGCAGCTTGCCGGGCCACTGACGTGGCCTGTCGCTGGGCGCAATCGGTGGCGGGGCGGCCGCCATTGACGACTACGGATCGGTAAGAAATGGGAATGAGTGACGACGAAAAGTCTGATCTCAAGCGTCAAGCATCGCGTGACTTGGAGCGGCTCCTAGGATCGCGGGCACCTGGAGACACCCTCGAGGTTCAACGAGGAAGTTTCCTCAAGGTTCCTGCATCTTTCCTGCCCACCCTTTCACTGTCGAACCCATGAATCTGTGCAGCTTCGCTCTCAACGGCGAGCCGATGAGTCGTTTCACCATCAACTCCCGCAGCTTTCCAGCCTTCTCCGGCCTGGAAGAACTGGTCAACAAGCGCAGTTCCATGTGCGTTGCCGCGCGTGGTCCGATTCCCGTGGGCACCTACTACATCGTGGATCGAGAATCGGGCGGCCGGCTTGGTTGGCTGCGGGATCTGCTGAAAGGCTCTTCGGATTGGTTCGCTCTCTACGCGGATGACGGAAGGATCGATGATCGAACCTATTGCGATCAAGTCCAGAGAGGGCAATTCAGGCTTCATCCCAGGGTCGGACGCGGAATCAGCAAGGGCTGCATTACCCTCGACAAGGTGTCCGATTTCCATTTCGTCCGGAATGTTCTGAAGTCAACGCCCAAGACTCCAATATCCGGCTCGAACACCATGCACTACGGCGTGGTGACGGTGAGATGAGACGCGCCAGGAAAACCTCGCTGATCGTCTTGTGGCTGGTGTTGGCGACGCTCGTTCATGCACGTCTTTGGGTCACCTACACCGACTTTTTTCCGGAATATCCCGAGTGGGTCGGATTGCTCGTGACCGACCTGGTCGATCGGCGGCTGGGAGGTGGTGGCGTCGAAGAAACCACGCTGTACTACGTCCTCGGCTTGTCGCTTCTCAATGTTTCGCTGCTGACCGGAGCGGTTCTCTTCGTCTTGCATGCGATCAAGGCAGCAAGGCCCGGCGCCCGCTGATCGAGCGCCGGAGCGCTTCAAGTGCTCCCGCTGTACGCCAGCGGAATCCGCAAGCGCGCCACCAGCCCGTGCGGCCCGCGCTGCAGCTGCACCTCGCCGCCATGCGCCCGCGCGATCGAGCGGCAGACGGCCAGTCCGAGGCCGCTGCCCTGGGCCTTCGAGCCGCGCGCCGAGGGCGCCCGGTAGAAGGGCTGGAAGACCCGCTCCAGCTCCTCGTCGGCCAGGCCTGGGCCGTCGTCGCTGATCTCGGCCACGGCGTCGTGGCGGTCGACGAAGAGCCGCACCCGCGCCTGCACGCCGTACTTCACCGCGTTCTCGATCAGGTTGTCGAGCAGGCGCCGCACGCCGATCGCATCGACGTCGACCGGCGTCGCCTCGCTGCCGAGCAGCTGCACGTCCTTGCCGACGAAGACCGCGTCTTCCACCACGTCCTCGACCACGCTGGCCAGGTCGAGCCGCTCGCGCGCACCGGGCTCGGAAGCGTCGCGGATGAAGGCCAGCACCGAATTGATCATCTGCTCCATCTCCTCGACGTCCTGCAGCATGCCGGCGCGCGTCGCATCGTCGACCTCCTCGAGGCGAAAGCGCATGCGGGTCAGCGGCGTGCGCAAGTCGTGGCTGATCGCGCCGATCATCGCGGTGCGGTCGTCCACGAAGCTGCGCAGCCGGCTCTGCATGCGGTTGAAGGCCTCGGCGGCGCGGCCCACCTCGGCCGGGCCCTTCAGCGCCAGCACCGCCGCGGCCGGGTCGCGGCCCAATTGCTCGGCCGCGGCCGCGAAGCCCTCGAGCGGGCGCACCAGCCGGCGCGAGAACAGCCAGCCGATCGGCACCACCACCGCCGCCGCCACCAGGAACCACAGGAGCACGCGGCGCTGCCAGGCGTTGGGGAAGGATTCCGCGACCGGCTGGACGGTGGCCCAGCGGCCGTCCGGCAGCCGCAGGGCGGCGACGAAGTCGCCTTCGACGTAGGGCGCGGGCGCGAGGCCGAAGAGGCCGCGCGAAGGGGCGGCCACGGGGACCGGCTTTTCTTCGGCGACCGGCGGCGCGCGGGCGGTCGATGGCTGGCGCGGCGCTGCGCCGGCGGAGGCGGCCGCGGTGTCGGGAACGGCGGCG
>NZ_LMUW01000118.1 GCF_009765735.1 Xenophilus sp. L33 | reverse complement strand
CGGTCGCCGACGCCGCGTGGCGCGCGCCTTTCCCGGACCGGGGCCATGAGGCGGCACTGCGCGCGCTCGGCCCTATCCCGCAAGGCGCCAGCGGGCCGACACCGGCGCAGGCCGCGGAACTGGCCCGGATCGCGATGGGATACTTCGCCGCGTGAGCAAACACATCTACATCTATTCCCCCTCCAGCGCGGTGCGCGACAAGGCCGCCTTCCGGCGCGGCGTCAAGCGGCTGAAGGCGCTGGGCCACGAGGTCGAGATCGACGAAGCCGCCTTGTCGACCGTGCAGCGCTTCGCCGGCGACGACGCCACGCGGCTGGCCGCGATCGGCCGTGCGGCGGCCAGCGGCGCCGACGTGGCGCTGATCTCGCGCGGCGGCTACGGCCTGACCCGCATCCTCGACGCCATTCCGTACAAGGCCGTCGCGAAGGCCGTGGACCGGGGCACGCAGTTCGTGGGCTTCAGCGACTTCACCGCCCTGCAGTGCGCGCTGCAGGTCAGGACCGGCGCGGTGACCTGGGCCGGGCCGGCGCTCGGCGAGGACTTCGGTGCCGAGGACGGCCCCGACGAGGTCATGGAAGCCTGCTTCGACGACCTCGTGAGCGGCCGGGGCGAGGGCACCGGCTGGCGCATGCCGGTGCGCGACGCCGAGGCGCTGGGCAAGTTGCGCAGCGTGCACGGCGCGGTGCTCTGGGGCGGCAACCTGTGCGTGCTGACCAGCCTGCTCGGCACACCGTATTTCCCGGCGATCGAGCAGGGCGTGCTGTTCCTGGAAGACGTCAACGAGCATCCGTACCGGGTCGAGCGCATGCTCGACCAGCTGCGCCATGCCGGCGTGCTGGGTCGCCAGAAGGCCGTGGTGCTGGGCCAGTTCACCGGTGTGCGCAAGGTGCCGCACGACCGCGGCTTCGGCATGCGCAGCGTGGTCGGTCGCCTGCGCGAACTGATCAAGCCGCCGGTGCTGACCGGCCTGCCGTTCGGCCACGTGCCGACCAAGGTGCTGCTGCCGGTCGGTGCCAAGGTCGAGTTGGCAGCGGACGGTCGCGACGTCTTCATGGTCTGGGGCCACCGCCACTGAGGCATGAAAAAGCCCCGCATGCGGGGCTTCGACGGCGCGCTCGCTCTGGCGAGCGTCAGGCGCTTTCGCGGTGGTGGCTGCGTGGGCCCATGGTGTGGGGCAGGCCGCCCTTGAAGAGCCGATTGATCTGGCGCATCTGGCGCCGCGCGGCGACTTCGCCGTCGACAGCGCTCAAGGCGGTCAGCACGTCCTGGCGCAGGTACCAGAGCGCTTCCAGGTCGCCGGCGAAGCGCACCCGCTGTGCCACGCGTTGCATCGCATGGCCGCCGTGCACTTGCAGCAGCGACAGCATGGCAGTCCGGATCTGGCCCATCTGGCGGTCCGCGGAACGGCGAAAGCCGAAGCCCGGAAGCGACAGAAAGCGGAAGAACCTGCTGGTGGATGCCATGTGGCACGTTTAACTGGGAGCCTTGGAGACGCTACGTTAAGGCGCGGCCGAAAGCGTTACAAGCGGCGGCGCCACATTTCGTCTTTAAAAACAACATACTTCACGAAAGTCTTAAGAAGATGGTCGAAGAATTGGAACCAAAGTTCTAATCTTTTGCGCGACAATTCTCCAAGTCCTTGTGACGAAATGAAAAAGCAACACCTCACGCCCCGCGGCGGCCGATTTGGCCTCACCCAGCCTGCTTTGCGTGAGCCTTTGCCATAATCAACCCGCAGAAGCTACCAAAAACCGCACGAAATGGCCGCCAATTCCACGGTCGTATTTGCCGACCTCACAGGAAGCACCCGAGTTTTCGAGGCGATGGGCAACGCGCGCGCCACGGAAACCGTCACCCGACTCACCCAATGGATCGGCGGCGTCTGCGAGGCGCACGGCGGCCGTGTCGTGAAATCGCTGGGCGATGGCGTCTTCGCGATATTTCCCGAGGGCCTCAGTGCCACCCGCGCCGTGCTCGAGATGCAACGCAACCACCAGAAGCGGCTGCAGACCTGGCCGTCGCCGCTGCGCATGGAACTGCAGATCGGCGTGGCCAGCGGCGAAGTGGTGGAGGTCGACGGCGACTGCTACGGCGACGCGGTGAACCTCGCCTCGCGCCTGAGCGACCTCGCCGGCCCGGGCCAGATCTGGGCGACCGAGTCGGTCATCGAACAACTGCACGGCGGCGAGGTTCGGCACCGCAACCTCGGGCCCATCAACATCCGCGGCAAGAACGAGATGCCGGTGGTCCACCGGGTCGACTGGCAGGACGAGGTCACCGATTTCCTGACGATGCCGGCCACCCTGGCGCACACGCCGCGCGGCACGCCCGACTCGTCCTTCGGCCAGATCGAGCTGGCCTGGCTCGACGTGCGCTCGCTGTTCCGCGCCACCGAGCTGCCGATCCACCTCGGCCGGGTCGACGAGGCCCAGTTCGTGGTGAACGATCCGCGGGTCTCGCGTCTGCATGCCCGGATCGAGGCGCGACAGGGCAGTTGCGTGCTGGTCGACGTCAGCACCTACGGGACCTGGGTGCGCTTTCACGGCACGGCGGGCGCCAGCGGCGAGATCGCGTTGCGGCGCGACGAATGCGTGCTGCACGGCAGCGGCGAGATCGGCCTGGGCGCACCGCTGAGCGACTTCAGCGCGCCGACCATCTCCTTCAACACCACCGGCGGCAACGTGCTGCTGGCTCGCCGCGACATGCGCTGAGCCGCCTGCCTGTTCGGCGGGCAATCCGCTGGCAGCCCCCGTAGGCGTTGGCTCGGTCAGCGGGCGTCCCGCACCTTCACACAGTGTTATCCACAGAACGGCGGGACAACTCGGCCGGCGGTCCCTGTGCGGCGCCCGGGCCGGCGGCGACGAGCGCGTTCAGCCGGCGCAGGTCGGCCAGGAGGAAGTGGAGCGGCGTGGCGAGCAGGCCGGGTGAGGCGGCCTGCTCGCCGCTGCGGGTCTTGAGCCGGTGGATGATCCGGGCGAGCGGGTATTCGGGAGCAGCCGGTTGCCCGCCATCGACGGATGCCGCCGTCACTGCCGCCGTCACTGGCGCCTTCACTGCCGCGGCAGTACCGTCGGCGTCCGCCACGCGCGCGGCCACGCCGGCGATCGCAGCGGCGGCCGCGCGTGCCGCCTCCGGCCCGATGCCGTCACCGGCCGCCTTGCCGCCCGCCCGCAGCGCCCGGTTCAGCATGGCGGTGTCCTGCACGATGCGGGCGGTCAGGCCGGCGATCCGGCGATGGAATCGCGCATCGGCCGTGGCGGGCACCTGCCGGAACAGCCGCGACTCCCGATCGGCGCTGGCCGCCAGCGCGGTCAGCCGGTCGACCGCTTGCCGGACCGCCTTGCCGGCCTGTTCGACCTGCGCCTCGTTCGGCACCGCCGATTCCGATTGCGCCGCCCGTTCGGCCTGGGCGGCGAGCCGCCGCAGCAGCGCCGCGATGCCTTGCCGGAAGCGGGCGCCGGCCCGATAGCGCGACGAGAGGAGGGCGACCGCCATCGCGACCGTGACGCCGACCCCGATCTGCCCGACCCGCAGCGCCGCCACCTGCAGCGCCGAATGACCGGGCAGATGGCCGGCACCGAGGATGATCAGCGCCGCCACCGGCGCGCTGCGCAGCGCGGAATTCGCCGCGCTGGTGAAGGCCATGCCGCCCACGACGACCAGCAGGATCGCGAGCGGCGGCCCGCCCGCTTGCTCCAGCCAGACGCCGGCCAGGCCGCCGGCGGCGCCGAACAAGGTGCCGCGGGCGCGGTCCCAGCCGGCGTCCCAGGTGCCGCCGGCGTTCGGCCGCATCACGATCAGCGTGGTCATCACCGCCCAGAGATGCTCCGGCAGCCCGAGCAGCGTGGACACCGCATAGGCAACCAGCACCGCCGCGGCCAGTTGCAGTCCGTGGTGGCGCTTCTCGGCGTCGAAATGGAGGGCGGGCCAGCCGAGCGCGCTCATGGCGCGCCCCTCGCGCTTTCGTCGAGGCCCTCGACCAATCTGTCGATCAGGCCGCAGGCCTGCACCAGCAGCGCGCGCTCCTCGGCCGTGAGCCGCTCGGCGACGACTTCGGCCAGCGCCTGCTCGCCGCCGCGCACCGCCAGCGCCAGGCGCCGGGTGCCGAAGGCGGTCAGGCTGAGCAGCGAGCGCCGACCGTCGGCCGGGTCGGCCTTGCGGGCGATCCAGCCTTCGCTCTCGAGTTCGGCCAGAAGCCGGGTCAGCGATTGCAGCTTGACGCCTTCGCGCTGCGCGATGTCGGTCGGGGTCATCGGGCCCACCCGATAGAGCTGGCCGACCACGCTCAGCTTGGCGGCGCCGATGCCGCCCTGCAACGGATTCGGCCGCATGCGGCGGGACAGCAGGCTGGCCGCGCCGCGCAGCCGGGCGGCGCAGGCGAGGGCTTCGGAATCGGTGGCGGTCATTGGGGATGCAAAGTCTTGTCTTAGCAAACCGAATGCTAAGACAAGGCTTGTCAATTGGCAATCTCCGGCCGCCGCCGTGCGCCGCCGCGTCTCAGTCGGCTTCGGTGGCGCCGCCTTGCGAGTCGTCCACCCGCTGCATGTTCTCCAGCAACTGCAGCAGGTAGTGCAGCGTGTGCGTCAGGTCGTAGATCGAGAAACCGGCCAGCGCCTCGTCGTAGTAGCGATAGATCTTCGGCTGCGCCTCGACCAGCCAGACCTGCCGGCCGGAATCGGTCATGGTCACCAGCCGCGAGCGGCGGTCGCGGCCGTCGGGCGCGGTGCGGACGTGGCCGTCGCGTTCCATCCGGCCGAGCAGGCCCGACAGGTTCTGCCGGCTCACCTTCAGGTAGCGCGCCAGGTCGCCGACGCTGGTGCCGTCAGCCGCGCTCGGCCGTGACAAGGCGCCGAGCACCGCCCACTGCTGGGTCGTCAGGCCTTCGGCCTCGACCGCGCGGGTGCCTGTTTTATGCAACATGTTTGCGCATTGATAGAGCCGGAAGAAGAGCCGGTTAGCCAGTTCCATGCGGGCTGCTTCGGACTTGTTGCTAGGGATAACCATGATGCATTCCTTCGATTCGCGATTGCCCGAGTCTCGGCGTCGTCGTAATATATGTCAACATATTGACGTAAATGAAGGAGCAGACATGCAGCGATTCGACGACAGGACAGTGGTGGTCACCGGTGGCGGTGGCGGCATCGGCGGCGCGACCTGCCGTCGCTTCGGGCGCGAAGGCGCCAAGGTGGCGGTGTTCGACCTGAACCTGGAGGCGGCCGAGAAGGTGGTCGCCGCCATTCGCGCCGAAGGCGGCCAGGCGCAGGCCTTCTCGTGCGACATCACCGACCGCGCCAGCGTCGACGCCGCGGTGCAGGCGGTCGAGGCCGCCTTCGGCCCGGTCGACGTGTTGGTCAACAACGCCGGCTGGGACGTGTTCAAACCTTTCACCAAGACCGAGCCGCCGCAATGGGACCGGCTGATCGCGATCAACCTCACCGGCGCGCTGCACATGCATCACGCGGTGCTGCCGGGCATGGCGGCGCGCAAGGCCGGGCGGATCGTCAACATCGCGTCCGATGCGGCGCGGGTCGGCTCCTCGGGCGAGGCGGTGTACGCGGCCTGCAAGGGCGGCCTGGTCGCCTTCTCCAAGACCATCGCCCGCGAGCACGCGCGCCACGGCATCACGGTCAACGTGGTCTGCCCCGGCCCGACCGACACCGCGCTGTTCGCCGACTACAAGGCCGGCGCCGGCAACCCCGAAAAGCTCATGGAAGCCTTCACCCGCTCGATCCCGCTCGGCCGCATCGGCCAGCCGGACGACCTGCCGGGCGCCATCCTCTTCTTCGCCAGCGACGACGCGGCCTACGTCACCGGCCAGGTGCTGAGTGTCTCCGGCGGCCTGACCATGAACGGCTGACACGCCACACCAAACCAAGGAGAAACGAACATGGACTACGAAGACATCCTCTACGAGACCCGCAACGGCGTGGCCTGGATCACCATCAACCGGCCCGAGAAGATGAACGCCTTCCGCGGCACGACCTGCGACGAACTGATCCGGGCGCTGAACCGCGCCGGCTACGACCGCAGCATCGGCGCGATCGTGCTGGCCGGCGCCGGCGACCGCGCCTTTTGCACCGGCGGCGACCAGTCGGCGCACGACGGCAACTACGACGGCCGCGGCACCATCGGCCTGCCGATGGAAGAACTGCACGACGCCATCCGCAACGTGCCCAAGCCGGTGATCGCGCGGGCGCAGGGCTTCGCCATCGGCGGCGGCAACGTGCTGTGCACCATCTGCGACCTCACCATCTGCTCGGAGAAGGCCCAGTTCGGCCAGGTCGGCCCGAAGATGGGCTCGGTCGATCCCGGCTACGGCACCGCCTTCCTGGCGCACGTCGTCGGCGAGAAGAAGGCGCGCGAGATGTGGTACATGTGCCGCCGCTATTCGGGCGCCGAGGCGGTCGCCATGGGCCTGGCCAACGCCTGCGTGCCGCACGATCAGCTCGACGCCGAGGTCCAGAAGTGGGGCGAGGAGCTGTGCGAACGCAGCCCGACCGCGCTGGCGATCGCCAAGCGCAGCTTCAACATGGACACCGCCCACCAGGCCGGCATCGCCGGCATGGGCCTGTACGCGCTCAAGCTCTACTACGACACGGCCGAGTCGCGCGAAGGCGTGGCCGCGCTGCGCGAAAAGCGCAAGCCCGACTTCCGCCAGCACTACAGGTAGGCGGGCGGCATGAATCCCTATGTCGACGCCGACCTCGAGGCGGTGGCCGAGCAGGCGCGGCGCTTCGCCGGCGACCGGGTGGCGCCCGGCTTCCTGGAGCGCGACCGCAACCGCGTGCTCGAACGCGGCCTGATGCGCGAGATGGGCGCGCTCGGCTTCATCGCGCCCGAGCTGCCGGAAAGCCACGGCGGCCAGGGCCTGGGCTGTCTGGCCGCCGGCGTGATCCACGAGGAGATCGCGCGGGCCGACCTGAGCATCTCCTACATCAACCTGCTGGCTTCGCTCAACGGCCAGATCCTGGCCCAGCACGGCCGGCCCGAGGTCGTGAGGCCGTGGCTCGACCGGCTGGTCTGCGGCGAGGCGCTGCTGGCGATCGCGCTGACCGAGCCGGGCGGAGGCTCGGACGCGGCCAACCTGCGGCTGCGCGTGGAGCGCGTCGGCGACGTCTACGTCATCAACGGCGAGAAGACCTCGATCTCCGCCGCCGACCAGTGCGACGCCGCGGTGGTCTTCGGCCGCACCGGCCCGGCCGGCTCGGGCGCCCACGGCATCAGCGCGCTGCTGGTGCCGATGGACCTGCCGGGCATCGGCCGCAGCCGTTTCGACTGCCACGGCCAGCGGGCGATCGGCCGCGGCTCGCTGTTCTTCGAGAACGTCCGGGTGCCGGCCGACCATCGACTGGGCGAGGAGAACAAGGGCTTCGTGCAGGTGATGCAGGGCTTCGACTATTCGCGCGCGCTGATCGGCCTGCAGGTGCTGGCGGTCGCCCGGGCCGCGCTCGACGAGACCTGGGAGCACGTGGCCGAGCGCCAGGCCTTCGGCAAGCCCTTGTCGGCCTTCCAGGGCGTCTCGCATCCGCTGGCGGCCTTCGACACGCAGGTCGAGGCGGCCCGGCTGCTCTGCCTGCAGACGCTCTGGCTCAAGGACCGCGGCGCGCCGCACAGCGCCGAGGCCGCGATGTGCAAATGGTGGGCGCCGCAGCTCGCCTACGACTGCATCCACCAGTGCTTGCTGATGTTCGGCCACGGTGGCTACGATCGCGGCCCGATGGAGCAGCGCCTGCGCGACGTGCTGGGTTTCCAGATCGGCGACGGCACGGCCCAGATCATGAAGACGGTGGTGGCACGCACCCGCGCCGGACGCCAGGCGGTGCCGGCCTGAACGCGAACAAGAAAGAAGGAGACAAGCCCATGGATTTCGATGCCGTATTGCTGCCGCCGCGCCGCACCCGGATGCTGCCCGAGGGCCACTGGCGCGAGCGCACCATCATCGACGCGCTCGACGCCTGCCTGGCCGCCGCACCCGACCGGTTGGCCCTGACCGCGGTCCGGCTGGAAGAGGACGGAGGAGACGGAGGAGACGGAGGACAGGGCGCCGCGCCCGTGCGCTTCACCTACCGCGAGATGGCGGCCATGGCCGACCGCATCGCCGTCGGCCTGGCGCGCCTCGGCGTCGGCCGCGACGACGTGGTCGCCTGCCAGCTGCCGAACTGGTGGCAGTTCACGCTGACCTACCTGGCCTGCTCGCGGCTCGGCGCGGTGATGAATCCGCTGATGCACATCTTCCGCGAACGCGAGCTGGCCTTCATGCTCCAGCATGGGCGGGCCAAGGTGATGATCGCGCCGCGCCGCTTTCGCGGCTTCGACTTCGAGGCCATGGTCGGCGGCCTGCAGGCCGGCCTGCCCGGGCTGGCGCAGGTGGTGATCGTCGGCGGCGCGGGCGCCAACAGCTTCGAGGCGCTGCTGAGCGGGCCGGCCTGGGAGCGGGAGGCCGATGCGCAGGAGATCCTCACGCGCCATCGTCCGGGGCCGGACGACGTGACTCAGCTGATCTACACCTCCGGCACCACTGGAGAGCCCAAGGGCGTCATGCACTCGGCCAACACGCTGATGGCCAACATCGTTCCCTATGCCGAGCGGCTGCACCTGGGCGCGAAGGACGTGATCCTGATGGCCTCGCCGATGGCCCACCAGACCGGCTTCATGTACGGCCTCATGATGCCGATCGTGCTCGGCGCGCGGGCGGTGCTGCAGGACATCTGGGAGCCGAAGAAGGCGATCGAGCTGATCCGCGCCGAGGGCGCGACCTTCACCATGGCGTCCACGCCCTTCCTGTCCGACCTGGCGCGCACCGTGGCCGAGTCGGGCGTCGGCGTGCCGAGCCTGCGCACCTTCCTGTGCGCCGGCGCGCCGATCCCGGGGCCGCTGGTCGAGCAGGCGCGGCAGGCGCTGGGCGCCAAGATCGTCTCGGCCTGGGGCATGACCGAGAACGGCGCGGTCACCCTGACGAAGCTCGACGATGCCGACGAACGCTCGGTGCAGACCGACGGCTGTCCGTTGCCCGGCGTCGAGCTGAAGGTGGTCGACGCCGACGGCGAGCCGGCGCCGACCGGCGAGACCGGCCGGCTGCTGCTGCGGTCCTGCTCCAACTTCGGCGGCTACCTGCAGCGACCCAAGCTCAACGGCACCGACGCCGACGACTGGTTCGACACCGGCGACCTGGCGCGGCTGGACGAGCGCGGCTACGTGCGCATCACCGGCCGCAGCAAGGACGTGATCATCCGCGGCGGCGAGAACATCCCGGTGGTCGAGGTCGAGGCGCTGCTGTACCGGCACCCGGGCGTGGCGATGGCGGCGGTGGTCGGCTATCCGGACGAGCGCCTCGGCGAGCGGGCCTGCGCGGTGGTGGTGGCGCGGCCCGGCCACGCGCTCGACCTGCCATCGATCGTCGCCTTCCTGAAGGAGCAGAAGATGGCCGCGCAATACCTGCCGGAACGCCTGCAGCTGTGCGAGTCGCTGCCGACCACGCCCTCCGGCAAGATCCAGAAGTTCAAGCTGCGCGAGCAGCTGAGGCAGGCCCTGGGCTGACGCCTCCGGCCCGGTCCGCGCCGAAGACGCGGGCCAGCTCGTAGGGTGCGGTGACCTCCAGCTGGTCGAAGCGGCAGTCCGAGGCCGGCTTGTCCGGCCGCCAGCG
Organism: Xenophilus sp. L33; assembly: GCF_009765735.1. Classification (GTDB taxonomy): domain Bacteria; phylum Pseudomonadota; class Gammaproteobacteria; order Burkholderiales; family Burkholderiaceae_C; genus Variovorax. The sequence goes on along the minus strand of NZ_LMUW01000118.1, from coordinate 6,401 downwards.
CAGGAAGCCTGCCGCATGGCGAAAGCGCCGGCCCTGCAGGTGGTCGTACTTCACCTCGCAGACTCGCTCGGGCCGGAGCGGCTCCCAGCCCATGTCCTTGCCACCGCTCCAGCGGCTCTGCGCGCCCGGCATGCGCTGCGCGTCGCCGACCTCGGCGCTCTGCCAGCCGGCCCACGGATGGGCCCCGGCCGCGCGGCCGGTGAGCCGAAGCGGTGCCAGTTCCCGGGCCAGGGCGCGTCGCCGATCCATCGCGAAGGCGGAGGCCGCGCCGACATGCTGCAGCACGCCCGCCTCGTCGTAGAGACCCAGCAGCAGCGAGCTGATCGCGTCCTCGCCGCTCTTGTGCCAGCGAAAGCCGGCCAGCACGCAGTCGGCGGTGCGCACGTGCTTGACCTTCAGCATGGCGCGCCGGCCCGGCTGGTAGGGCAGGTCGGCCTCCTTGGCCACCACGCCATCCAGCCCCGCGCCTTCGAATTCCTTCAGCCAGCGCACGGCCTGCGCGCGTTCGGTGGTCATCGGCGTGAGGTGCAGCGGCGGCCCGGCCTCGGCGAGCAGCGCCTGCAGCAGCATGCGGCGCTCCGCCTGCGGCTTTGCAGTGAGCGAGCGGCCGGCCAGCGCCAGCAGGTCGAAGGCGACGAAGGAGGCGGGCGTCTCGTGGCTCAGCCGCTCGACGCGCGATGCGGCCGGGTGGATGCGCTGCTGCAGTGCGTCGAAGTCCAGCCCGTGGCGGCCTGCGATCACCACCTCGCCGTCGAGCGCACAGCCTTCGGGCAGGGCGTCGCGCAGCGCCGCGTGCAATTCGGGGAAGTAGCGGTCCAGCGGCTTCAGGTCGCGACTCTGCAGCCGCACCGTGGCGCCGTGGCGAAAGACGATCACCCGAAATCCGTCCCACTTGGGCTCGTAGAGGAAGTCGCCTTCGGGCGGCAATTCGGCCGCGGTGGCGCAGAGCATCGGCGGCAGTGCCGCCTCGAACGAAAAAGCGTCGCCGGCCACGTGAGTTGCCGGCGACGCCTGGAGGGAGGCCCTGATACGGATCAGCTGATCAGCTGGTTCTTCAGTGCGTAGTAGGTGAGGTCGCTGTTGGAAGCCAGGTTCATCTTTTCCATCAAGCGGCTGCGGTAGGTGCTGACCGTCTTCACCGACAGCGAGAGATGCTCGGCGATCGCGCCGGCGGTCTCGCCGGTGGCCAGCTTCAGGAACACCTGGAACTCGCGTTCGGACAGCTGCTCGTGCGGCGCTGCGTCGGTGTTGCGATCGAGCTGGCGGGCCAGCAGTTCGGCCACGCCCGGCGTGATGTAGCGGCGGCCCAGCGAGATGGTGCGGATCGCCTCGACGATCTCCTTCGGGTCGCATTCCTTGTTGAGGTAGCCGCTCGCGCCCTGGCGGATCAGGCTCATCGCGTAGTGCTCTTCCGGATAGCCGCTCAGGATCAGGATGCCGGTGTCGGGCGCCTTGGCGCGCACCATGGCGATCGCGTCGATGCCGCTCTGGCCGGGCATCGACAGGTCCATCACCAGCACGTCGATCTCGTGGTTGCGCACCAGGTCGATCGCTTCTCTCCCGCTCGCGGCTTCGCCGACGACTCGCAGGTCCACGTGCTGCGAAAAGAAGTCGCGCAGGCCCGAGCGAACGATGGCGTGGTCGTCGACGATTCCGATCTTGATCATTTGGCTTTCCTCAGGTTTTGTGTGCGACAGAGCATGAGGGCGCGGGTGTCCGACATGCGTCTCCCGATGGCCCGTGCGCACGTAGGAGAGACGCGCTCATGGTCGAGACAACGGCCGACAGGCGCTGCGCCGCCTGCGCGTACGGCGTAGGGCATGGGCGGCATGCATGCTTCCGATGACATGGCCTCTTCGATCACCGCGATCACCGCTCCATCGCCCGGCACCCTGCGCATCGGCTGCGCCGGGTGGAGCCTGCCGCGCGTCGTGTGGCCGCGCTTTCCGGCCGAGGGCAGCCACCTGGAGCGCTACGCGGCGCGCCTGGATTGCGTCGAGATCAACTCGTCCTTCTACCGGCCGCATCGGCACGAAACCTACCGGCGATGGGCCGACAGCTGCCCCGAGTCGTTCCGCTTCTCGGTGAAGCTGCCGAAGGCGATCACGCACGCGCAGCGTCTTCGAGGCAGCCTTGCGTCGCTCGACGAATTCCTGGCCCAGGTCGCGGGGCTCGGAGACAAGCTGGGCTGCCTGCTGATCCAGCTGCCGCCCAGCCTGGCGCTGGAGCCCGAAGTCCTCGAGCGCTTTCTTTCAGGACTCCGGCAGCGCCACGGCGGCGCCGTCGCGCTGGAACCTCGCCATGCCAGCGGCTTCGGCCCGGCCATCGAGGACATGCTGGCCGAATTCCAGGTGGCGCGGGTGCTGGCCGATCCGGTGCTGCATGCCGGCGGCGAATCGCCGGGCGGCTGGCCGGGACTGGTGTACCTGCGGCTGCACGGCACCCCGAAGCTCTATTGGTCGCCCTACGAAGACGCGTTGCTGAAGGCGCTGGCGGCGCGGCTGCTGCAGGCGGCCCGGGAAGGCGTCGACGGCTGGTGCATCTTCGACAACACCGCGGCCGGCGAGGCGCTGGGCAACGCGCTCACCCTGGCCGAGGCCATCAGCGCAGCAGCGCGAATGCCGCGGCCGCGGCGGCCAGGCCGCCCATGACGATCCAGCTCCTGGAGAAACGCGGCGAGCGGCTGGCGCGATAGCCCTCGAGCCGGGCGGGCAGGGTGCGCACGTCGTCGACCGATCCCTCGGGCGCCAGGCGTTCGTCGTTGTCGATGCCGGCGAGCATTGCGGCGAGCAGCGCCGGGTTCTTGTCGTCCTGCTCGAAGGCGGTCGGGGTTTCGCCGCGGGAGCGCTGGACCTGGGCGAGGAACAGCTTGCCCTTGGTGGTGAAGCCGATGTCCTCGCCGCTCATGCCCAGGATGCCGAGTTCGATCAATGCGTCGAGGCCGCGGCGCACCGACGGCCGCTCGTTCACCGGCACGCTGGCCTGCAGGCCGGTGCGGGACGTCCTGCTGCTGCCGTTGGCCACCGAGCGCTCGCGCACCAGCATCACGAGCACGCCGGCAACGGTCTGATGGTCGGAGAAGGCGGAGTCCATGGTCGGGGGCATTATTCCTGTGATCCGCGCCGTGCGCGCGTCACGTCATCATGCCCAATGCCGCGCCGATGTGAGTGAGCGCTCGGCACCTGCCGCGGTAGGATCATTTCGACAACCGTGACGAATTGCCCCACCGATCCGCCCATGCCCCATTCGAACCAGGTTCAGGCACGTCTGAAATGGGAAGCCGCCTGCGAGCGGCTGGCCTTCGCGCTCGATCCGCCGCCGGGTGTGCCGGCCGGCGAGGCGCCCGACATCGCGGACGCATTGCGCCTGGCGCGCGAGGCGCTCGAGGAAATCCGCAAGGCCTTCGCGGCGAACCCGCCGCCCTCGCGCTGAACGCCTGCCGTCAGAAGGCGCCGCAGAGCGCGAAGGAATAGGTGCGGTCTTCGGCGGCGGCGAAGCCGTTGCGCGCCGGCAGGTTCAGTTCCGATGAGGACCCCGAAGAAGAAGCCGAGGAGGGCGCCGCCGGCGGCTTGGAAGGCGCGTTCGAGAAGCGCCGCAACACGCCGCCGCGCTTGATCGCCGCCGTGCTGGCGCTCTTGACCGTGACTTCGCGGATGCGCTGGCGGTCGTGCCGGACGATCGCCTGGCGGTCGCCGTCGTCGATGCACAGGGTACCTTGCTCGGTTTCCAGCACGTCGCGGAAGCGGTCCCAGACCACGTGGATCGACGGCTTGATGCCATCGAGCTCGCTGTGGGTGCGGCGGGCGAATTCAGCCAGTTCCAGCGGCAGCTCGATCGGCACGCAGGACACCAGCTGGCCGCTGTAGTCGGACTCGGAAGCGAAATAGAATGCGGCGCGGCTGGCGTCCTTGTCGAACTTCTGCTCGAAATGGGCGCGCGCATAGGCATCGCGCAGGCCGCGGTCCTTGAAGGAAGGCGACCAGGGCAGCACGAAGTAGCGCGCTTCGCTCGGGCCGACGATCCAGAGGATCGAACGCTGGGTCGGCGACTTGGCCATCCAGTCGGCCAGCGCGTCCATCGCGCCGGCGCGCTCGCCCGGCTCGAAGGCGAAACGCTCCTTGCGGGTGATGCAGGTACGGCCCCAGACGCGCTTGACTTCGCAGGCAATCAGCGCTTCGGCGGCCAGGTGAATACGAACCTGCGCGCTATTGAAAAGCGGTTTCATGGTTCAGCTCCAGGGGTCTGTGAAGGCTCGGACGTAGTACCAAAAGGTGCATTGCTCGATTCAAGTCGAGCAGGCCTTCTGCGCCAACTAGCAATAGTGGTAGGTCCGAGCCCCGAACTTGATCACGGAGGCCATCTCTGTGACAAAGTGCCTGGAAAAAACAGAACGCCGATGCCGACAACCGGCGGCGAAGGGTGCGCGAGCCGCACCGATCAATTCAAAAGCCCGGCCATCAGTGCCTGGACCACAGCCGCCGTCTTGTTCGCCGCCTTCATCTTCTGAATCGAATTCCTGATATGAAAGTTGACCGTCGGAATGGAGATGGAAATGATGTCGCCGATTTCCGCGGCGGTCTTGCCGTCGGCGCTCCATTTCAGGACCTCGATCTCGCGCTGGGTCAGCGGCATGTCCGGATGGACCGCGAACTTCGGCTTCATCAGCCTCGACAGCGACAGGTGGGCGGCCTGGACCAGCCAGCGCATCTCGGTCTGCTTGGCCCGCAGTTCGCAGGCGGTCAGCGCCTCGCCGGAACGCGACAGGGTCAGCATGCCGCCGATGCCGAAACCGTCCAGGCTGGACTGGGCCCAGCCGTGGCGCAGGCCCTGGTCCTTGGCCTCGGCCCAGAGCTGGCGGGACGAGGCGAAGACCTCGTCGGTCCACAGGAGCGGCTCCTGGCTCAGGCTGCCGTGGCGCACGCTCGGATCGACCGCCAGGTAGCCGGCCGCGTGGTACCGCTCCTGCCAGGCGGTCGGGTAGTTGTTCAGGGTGATGACCTTCGGGTTCGACACCGGCACCGCCAGGCGAAGGCCGTAGGCGACGTGCTCGAAACCCAGTTCGCGGGCAGCCGCGAGCAGGGCCTGGAAGACCACGTCTTCGCTGTCCGCCCGGTCGAGGGCGGTCAGAAGGCTTTCGTTGAACGTTTGCATAGGGTTCGTTCGGCGAACGGATCGGCGGCGGTCGCGGGCCTGCGGGCCGCGCCATGCGGCCTGCGGCGCCAGCGTCTCACGAATTCAGCCAGATCGGCGCGCGATGAAGCGAAATCGTCCGGTTTTGTGCGGTTCTTCATTTCATGCGGCCGGCCGCATGGATACGCTTGATCGAGACACAGGCGCTCTCGATTCGGCTTTTTCCATCTTGACATGCAACCAGCGCCTTGCACAGCGAGCCAAAAAATGAATCAAATCTTGCCAGACGGATTGTTGCGCATGCACCGCCAGGACCTGAGCGGTCTCGGCCTGAGCCACCTGGTTTCGGGCCTGGACGACGACTCCGACGAGCGCGGCGGCGACCGCCAGTGCGGCGCCTGCACCACCTTGTCGGGCTACACCGAATGGGTCTGCGACAGCGAGCCGCGCCTGAGCCTGGGCTGGGACTGGCAGCTCGACGGCCAGTCGGCCGACGGCCGGGTCTGCCGGCTGGGCCTGCCGCGCACCAACGTCCTGCTGCTGGACCGCGATGGTCAGGCCTTGCCCTGGAACGAGAGCCTGCAGGTGCTGGCGAACTTCATCGACGGCTTCGACTGGAACACCTCGGCGTTCCAGGCGGTGTGCGTGCGGTATTCCAACTGATCATTCGGAAGCTAACGAAGTTCGCGGTCGTCATCGCGACTTCCTTCCTTGGCAGGGCGGCCCGGCGCACGCATGATGGCGCGCTCGGCCACTCATTAACTTCCTCATGAGCAGCATCCTTCGGGCGTGGACCTTCTGGATCCTCACGCCGCTTCGCGACGAATGCCGCGAACACCTGGAGCGCACCAAGCTGCCGGAGTATCGGGCGGTGCCGGGCTGTCAACGGGCGATCGCGATGTTCCGCGACCTGGGCGACGGCAGCACCGAGGTGGCGTTCCTGTCGATCTGGGATTCGATCGAGCACATCCGGGCGCACGTCGGCGAAGCCATCCTGGAATCCACCATCGATCCGGACGACCACCACAAGTTGCTGGATCGCGACCCGCGTGTGCGGCACTACGCGGTGACCGATCGCAGCGCGGTCGGGTTCATGCCGGCGGAGTGGCGTGAGTTGATTCCGCCGGTGGGCAGGTAGGCGGGTGCAGGGGTACGCGAGCCTGGTTTCGGCGTTCTTGAAGCGCATCATGTATTTTACATAATGCACATTGTGTGAATTATGAATGTAGGCCCCGAGTAGTAGTGTCGGGCTTCTCCCGAATAGAAATGTC
>NZ_LMUW01000117.1 GCF_009765735.1 Xenophilus sp. L33 | reverse complement strand
GCTTCGCCCGCCGCGGCGCGCTGCTGCCGCGCGAACGGCTCGCGCGCTTGCTCGACGGCGGCCGGCCCTTCCTGCCGCTGGCCAGCCTGGCCGGCCTCGGCCTGGACGATCCGGACCCTGCCGCCTGCCTGCCCGGCGGCTCGCAGCTCGCGGGCATCGGCTTCGTCGGCGGCGTGCGCTGCATGGTGGTGGTGACCGATTCGGGCATCGACGCCGGCGCGCTCACCGAGTCGGGCAACCAGAAGCTGATGCGCTGCCAGGAGCTGGCGCTGGAGAACCGGCTGCCCTTCGTTCACCTGGTGGAATCCGCCGGCGCCAACCTGCGCAAGTACCGGGTCGACAAGTTCATCCGCGGCGGCGGGCTCTTCTACAACCTGGCGCGCCTGTCGGCCGCCGGGCTGCCGGTGATCACCGTGGTGCACGGCTCGTCGACCGCGGGGGGCGCCTACATGCCGGGCCTGTCGGACTACGTGGTGATGGTGCGCGGCCGTGCCAAGGCCTTTCTGGCCGGGCCGCCGCTGCTCAAGGCCGCGACCGGCGAGATCGCGACCGACGAAGCGCTGGGCGGCAGCGAGATGCACGCCAGCGTCAGCGGCCTGGCCGAATACGTGGCCGAAGACGACGCACATGCGATCGCGGTGGCCCGCGACATCCTCGCCACCCTGCCCTGGCCGCGGGTCGACGACCGGCCCGCGGTCGAGGCGCGCGCGCCGCGCCTCGCCCCCGAGGAGCTGGCCGGCGTGATGGTGCTGGAGCACAGGAAGCCGGTCGACATGCGCGAGGTGATCGCCCGCGTGGTCGACGATTCGCTCTGGATGGACTTCAAGCCCGACTACGGCGCCGCCACGCTCTGCGGCCATGCGCGCATCGAGGGGCATCCGGTGGCCTTCGTCAGCAACAACGGCCCGATCGATCCGGCCGGCGCCACCAAGGCGGCGCAGTTCATCCAGCTGTGCAACCAGTCGGGCACGCCGATCGTCTACCTGCAGAACACCACCGGCTTCATCGTCGGCCGCGCCTCCGAAGAGGCCGGGATGATCAAGCACGGCAGCAAGATGATCCAGGCGCTGGCCAATTCGCGGGTGCCGCAGGTCACGATCTACTGCGGCGCCTCCTTCGGTGCCGGCAACTACGGCATGTGCGGCCGCGCCTTCCATCCGCGCTTCTGCTTCTCCTGGCCGAACGCGCGCACCGCGGTGATGGGCGGCGAGCAGGCCGCGACAACGCTGGACATCGTGGCCCGCCAGCAGGCCGAGCGCAAAGGGCGCGCCGTCGACGAAGCCAGGCTGGCGGCCCAGAAGGAGGAGATCGTCGCCAACTTCGAGCGCCAGGCCAGCGCCTTCCACACCAGCGGCCACCTGCTGGACGACGGCGTGATCGATCCGCGCCAGACCCGCGAGGTGCTGGCCTTCGTGCTGGCGACCGCGCGCGAGGCCGCGCTGCGCGAAACCCGGCCGATGCAATTCGGCGTCGCCCGCTTCTGAACGCGCCGCGCCACCCACGAATCATCCGACAGCGAGACATCACATGCTCTACACCTCCGAACACCGCGAGCTGATGCAAAGCATCCGCCGCTTCATCGCGGCCGAGATCGATCCCTTCGTCGACGAATGGGAAGCGGCCGAGACCTTTCCCGCGCACGAGCTCTTTCGCAAGATGGGCCGGCTCGGCCTGCTCGGCATCACCAAGCCCGAGGCCTACGGCGGGCTCGGGCTCGACTTCTCGTACGCCCTGGCCGCCGCCGAATCGATGGGCTATGCGCGGGCCCAAGGCGTGGCGATGGCCATCGGCGTGCAGTCGAACATGGCGACGCCGGCATTGGCGGCCTTCGGCTCCGATGCGCTCAGGCGCGAGTTCCTGGCGCCGGCGATCGCCGGCGAGATGGTGGCCGCGATCGGCGTCTCCGAACAGGGCGCCGGCTCGGACGTCGCATCGCTCAAGACGCGGGCGCGGCGCGACGGCGACGACTACGTCATCAGCGGCGCGAAGATGTGGATCACCAACGGCACCCAGGCCGACTGGATCTGCCTCCTGTGCAACACCTCCGAAGGCGGCTCGCCACACAAGAACAAGTCGCTGATCATCGTGCCGCTGATGCAGGATGGAAAGCGCAACCGCGGGGTCGAGGTGCAGAAAATCCGCAAGTTCGGCATGTGGAGCTCCGACACCGCGCAGATCTTCTTCGACGAGGTGCGGGTGCCGGTGCGGCATCGCATCGGCGAGGAAGGCATGGGCTTCATCTACCAGATGAAGCAGTTCCAGGAAGAGCGGCTCGACGGCGCCGCGCGCCGCCTCTCGGCCATCGCCTGGATCGAGGAGACCGCCGACTACCTGCGCCAGCGCCAGGCCTTCGGCCGGCCGCTGCTGGACAACCAGTTCATCCAGTACAAGCTGGCCGAACTGAAGACCGAGCTGGAGGCGCTGCGCGCGCTGGTCTATGTCGCGACGCAGACCTACATCGAGGGCGGCGACGTGGTCGAGCTGGCCTCGATGGCCAAGCTCAAGGCCGGGCGCCTGTCGCGCGAGATCGCCGACTGGTGCATGCAGTTCCAGGGCGGCATGGGCTACACCTGGGACAACCCGGTCTCGCGCGCCTACCGCGACTACCGCCTCGGCTCGATCGGCGGCGGCGCCGACGAAGTGATGCTGATGGTCATCGCCCGCAGCATGGGCCTGATGAACATGAACGCCTGAGGAGCGCGCCATGGACATCTCGACCTCCCGCGCGCTGCTGCTGCGCCGCCACCACGACGTGCTCTTCGTCACCTTCGATCGACCCGAGACGCGCCATGCGCTGTCGCCCGACATGGTGGCCGAGCTGGCCGCCGTGCTGGACCTGGCCGAGGCCGACGCCGCGGTGCGCGCCCTGGTGCTGCGCGGCGGCGGCGGCTTCTTCTGCGCTGGCGGCAACGTCGGCAACTTCCAGTCGCGGCTCGATGCGGCGGCGACGCCGGGCCACGACCCGATCGCCGCGAGCAACCGCGCCTTCGGCCACTTCATGCAGCGGCTCGCGGCATTGCCGGTGCCGGTGGTGGCCGCGGTCGAGGGCGCCGCGATGGGCGGCGGCATGGGCCTGGCCTGCGCCGCCGACATCGTGCTGGCCACGCGCGGCGCGCGCTTCGCATTGAGCGAGACGACGCTGGGCATCATTCCCGCGCAGATCGCTCCCTTCGTGGTGGCGCGGATCGGACGCCGCGCGGCACTGCGGCTCGGCCTGAGCGGCGAGCGGGTCAGCGGCGAGACGGCACTGCAGCTCGGCCTGGTGGACGAACTGGCCGCCGACGGCGCCGGCCTCGACGATTCGCTGGCCCGCTGGCTCGACCGCATCTGCGCCTGCGGACCGCAGGCCAACCGCGCGCTCAAGCCGCTGCTGCGGCGCTGCGGACTGCAAGACGACGGCGCGCTGCTCGACGACGCGGCACGCGCCTTCGCGGCCTGCATGCGAACCGAAGGGGCCGAGGGCATCGCGGCCTTCCGCGAGAAGCGCGACGCGGCCTGGCGGCGCGCGTTCAGCGCCGACGAGATCCGGCAGCTGCAGGCCGTGCCTGGGCCCGCGTCGGCAGATGCGCCGCAAGGAGCCGCGCGATGAGCCCCGCCAAGCAGGTCCGCCCCTTCCACACCGTGCTGGTGGCCAACCGCGGCGAGATCGCGATCCGCATCCTGCGCAGCGTGCGGCGCCTGGGCTACGGCACGGTGGCCGTCTATTCGGAAGCCGATCGCGACAGCCCGCACCTCGGCGCCGCCGACCGTGCGGTGTGCATCGGCGCCGCGGCGCCGCGAGAGTCTTACCTCGACATCCCGGCGATCCTCGACGCCGCGCGGCGCAGCGGTGCCGACGCGGTGCATCCTGGCTACGGCTTCCTGGCCGAGAACGAGGACTTCGCCGACGCGGTCGACGCCGCCGGCCTTGTCTTCATCGGGCCGTCGGGCGCGGCGATCCGCGCCATGGGCCACAAGGCCAATGCCAAGCGGCTGGTGATGGCCGCGGGCATGCCCTGCATCCCGGGCTACCAGGGCGAGGACCAGAGCGATGCCGCCTTCGTCCACGCCGCGGCCGACATCGGCTTTCCGGTGATGGTCAAGGCGGTGGCCGGCGGCGGCGGGCGTGGCATGCGGCTGGTGCACGAGGCCGCGGCCTTGCCGCAGGCACTGGCTTCGGCGCGGGCCGAGGCCGCGGTCGCCTTCGGCAGCGACGAGCTGATCCTGGAGCGCGCGGTGGTCGCGCCGCGCCACGTCGAGGTGCAGGTGCTGGCCGATGCCCACGGCCGCGTGCTGCACCTGGGCGAGCGCGACTGTTCGGTGCAGCGCCGGCACCAGAAGCTGATCGAGGAAGCGCCCTCGCCCGCGGTCGATGCCGGCCTGCGCGAGCGCATGGGCGCGGCCGCGGTGCGCAGTGCGCAGGCCATCGGCTACATCGGCGCGGGCACGATGGAATTCCTGCTCGACCGCGACGGCCACTTCTATTTCATGGAGATGAACACCCGGCTGCAGGTCGAGCACGCGGTGACCGAGGCGATCACCGGCCTGGATTTGGTGGAGTGGCAACTGCGGGTCGCGGCCGGCGAGGCGCTGCCCTGGCAGCAGTCGGACATCCGGCTCGACGGCCACGCAATCGAGGTCCGCCTGACCGCCGAGGACGTGCCGGCCGGCTTCCTGCCGCAGACCGGGCCGCTGCTGCGCTGGCGGCCGCCGGGCGAAGGCTTCGACGTCCGCGTCGACCACGGCCTGGCCGAAGGCGGCGCGGTCTCGCCACACTACGACTCGATGGTGGCCAAGCTGGTGGCCCGCGGCACGACCCGCGAGGAGGCGCGCCGCAAGCTGCTGCGCGCGGTCGAGCAATGCGTGCTGCTGGGCCTGCCGAGCAACCAGGGCTTCCTGGCCGACTGCCTGGGGGATCCGGTCTTCGCCGACGGCCTGCAAGTGCACACCGGCTTCGTCGCGGAGCGCTTCGGCGCCGCCGGGCCGCAGCGCGCGCTGCCGCCGGCGCGCACGCTGGCGCTGGCGGCGCTCGGGCTGCTGGCGACGGGCCTGCCCGCCGGATCGGAAGGCCTGCGGATCGCCACG
>NZ_LMUW01000116.1 GCF_009765735.1 Xenophilus sp. L33 | reverse complement strand
CCCGGCGCGATGCGGGCGGCGGCGACGTAGCGCGGCCTGCTCAAGCGACGCTCCCGCGCAGCCCGCGCCGCGCATAGGCGTGGATCGCCGCGCTCACGCCCAGGCTCACCACCGCGTAGAAGGCCATGACGATCGCCATCACCTCCACCGCCTGGCCGGTGTCGGTGAGCATCGTGTTGCTGATCGCCATGAAGTCCTGGTAGCCGACCGCCACCGCCAGCGTGCTGTTCTTGAAGATGCCGAGGTATTCGCTGGTGACCGGCGGCAGGGCCACCCGCAGCGCCTGCGGCAGGATCACGCAGCGCATGAGGGTGAAGCGGGTCAGGCCGAGCGCCGCGGTGGCTTCCCACTGGCCGCGCGGCAGCGAACCGACGGCCGCCCGCACGATCTCGGCGATGAAGGCCGCCGCATAGAGCGAGATGCCGATGAAGAGCGCGAAGAACTCCGGCGACATGAAGATGCCGCCCTGCACGTCGAAGCCGTCGACCAGCGGGCGCAGCAGCTGCCAGCCGCCGTCGGCACCGACGCCCGGCCACGGCAGCCAGATGCCCCGGTTGGTCGCCAGCACCCACGGATGCGAAGCGCCCGCGTCCGCCGCCGGCGGCAGCGCCAGCGTGATGCCGTACCAGAAGAACACGTGCAGCAGCACCGGCACGTTGCGCATCAGCTCCACGTAGGCCGCGCAGAGCCCGCGCACCAGCGCGTTCGTCGCGAGCCGCCCGAGGCCGATCGCGAGGCCGATCACGGTGGCGGCGACGATCGAGGCCGCGCTCAGCTTCAGGCTGTTGAGCGCGCCGGCGGCAAAGGCCCGGGCGTAGCTGTCGACGCCGGCGCGCACCTCCAGCGGCGCGTCGGTCACCGGGCTGCGCGAGGGCTCCCACAGGAAGGCGAAGCCCGAATGGATGCCGCGCGACTGCAGGTTGGCGCTGGTGATGTGGAAGAGCAGGAAGAGCGCGCCGCCCAGCGCGGCGAAGGCCAGCGCCTGGCGCAGCCATTCGCCGACGCCGCGGTCGGCGGCGCGCGGCGGCGGCCGGGCGCTGCCTCGTCCGGGCAAGGTGGCCGACGTCGTCGCGGGCGTCACCGCAGCGCAGCGAGCCGGCTCATTGCATCGGGAAGGCGTAGAGCAGTCCGCCCTGCGCCGCCAGCCGGTTCGGCCCGCGCGGCATGCCGCTGGAGGCGAAGGCGCGGTCCCACATCTCGCCGTAGTTGCCGACCTGCGCGATGGCATTGGCGGCCCACTCCTTGTCCAGGCCCATCGACGGGCCGAGGTCGCCGTCGATGCCGAGCAGGCGCTTGACGTTCGGGTCGGTGGAGCTGGCGAAGGTCTTGATGTTCTGCGAGGTGATGCCGAGCTCTTCGGCGGCCACCAGCGCGTTGTACGTGTAGCGCACGATGTCGAACCAGCGGTCGTCGCCCTTGCGCACCGCGCCGGCCAGCGGCTCGCGGCCGTAGGTCTCGTTCAGCAGCACGTAGTCGTTGGCCTGCGCGCCGAGCGTGGACTTGAAGCTGGCGATCGCCGAGACGTCGTGGAACAGCACGTCGCAGCGCTTGGCCAGGAAGGCCTTGCGCATCTGCTCGCCCTCGGCGAATGGCACCGCCTTGTAGCGCACGTTGATCTTGCCGAAGAACTCGGCCGCGTTCGACTCGCCGGCGCCGGCGATCATGCAGACGCTGGCGCCGTTGAGCTTGGCGGTGCTGCCGATGTTGGAGGCCTTCGGCACCATGAAGCCCCAGGTGTCGTAGAAATTGGTGGCCGCGAACTGCACGCCCGACTTGGTCTCGCGGGTCATGGTCCAGGTGATGTTGGCGTAGGCGACGTCGGCCTCGCCGGACTGCACCGCCACCAGCCGCTGGGCCGGCGTCAGGCTGATGTACTTGACCTTGTTGCCGTCGCCGAAGATCGCCGCCGCGATCGCCCGGCAGGAGTCGGCGTCGATGCCGCGCATCACGCCCTGGCTGTCGGGCAGCGAGAAGTTGGCCGAGCTGCCGATCACGCCGCAGTTGAGCACCCCGCGCGCCTTCACCGCTGCCAGCGTGGGCGACTGCGTCGGCGCGGTCGGCTGCTGCGCGAGCGCGGGCAGCGCCGGTGCGGCGAGCGCGAGGCTCAGGGCGGCGGCGCGCCCGATGGAAGTCGCGAACGGTCTGGAATGGGGCTGGGGCATGAAGTCTCCGGATCTAGAGGTCGAGTTCGGACAGCGCGGCCAGGCACCGGTCGACGTCCTCGGTGCTGTTGTAGAAGTGCGGCGAGATGCGCACGCCCTGACCGCGCGCCGACACGCTGATGTCGCGCTGCGACAGCGCCAGACGCGCCGCCTCGCCGTCGCGGCAGGGCACGACGAAGATGCCGGCGCGCGCCGACGGCGGCGTCACCAGCGGCAGCCCGCGCCGGCCCGCCTCGGCCACCAGGTGGTCGCCCAGTTCGCGCACCCGCTGGTGCACCCGCGGCCAGCCGATGCCCTCGAAGAAGTCGAGCGTGGCGTCCAGGCCGTACATCGCCGGGATGTTGACGTGCGCGTATTGCAGCTGCTTCGGATCGTCCTGATTGGCATAGCCGCGGTAGGCCGGCTCCATGCGCGCACGCGCCGCCGCCGAGGTCACCAGCACACCGACGCCGAAGCCCGAGAGCATCCACTTGAAGAAGGAGGACGCGTAGACGTCGACCGCCGACAGGTCGGTGTCGACCGCGCCCAGCGCCTGCATGCCGTCGACCGCCAGCAGCACGCCGCGCGATCGGCAATGGCGCCCCAGGCGGTCCAGGTCGAGCGCGGTGCCGGTGCTCGAATGGACCTGCGAGACCACCAGCATGCGGGCCCGCGGCTGCGCGTCGATCGCGGCCAGCAAGGCGTCTTCGCGGCCGCGCTCTTGCGGCACCGGCACCCGCACCAGTTCGGCATGGTCGCGCAGCGCCGGCGCCCAGATGTTGGCCACCGATGGAAATTCATCGGCCGCCATCACCAGTTGGTCGCCGGCCCTGAAGCGCAGGCTGTGGGCCGCGAGGTTGAGGCCCTCGGTGGTGTTCGACACCATCGTCAGGTCGGCCGGCGTCACCCGCAGCAGCGCCGCCAGGCGGGCGCGCACCCGCTGGGTCATGGCGAACCATTCGGGCCGGGCGTCGTAGCCGCGGCTCTTGACCTGGTCGTAGAAGAAGGCGACCGCGGCGCCGTGGCCGGCCCAGGTCAGCCCGGCGGCGGCCGTGTCGAGGTAGACGCGCTGCGCCAGGTGCGGAAAGGATTGCCGCAGCGTGCACAGGTCGGTCGGCGAGAGACTGCTGCTGGCCATGCGCGGGCTTGCCTTCCGAAGATGCTCCGAAGAGATGGACCGATCACCCATTGAGGCAATCACGGATTGTTGAAATTTCAACAAGCTGTTTAGAATCGTAGTTGGCACGCATCCCGCGTGTCAACCTAGGTCTAACGAGGATGAAGCGCCCATGACTTCCGTGCAAGCCCGCCTGGAATCGCTCGGCATCACGCTGCCCGCCGCGCCGCGGCCGGCGGCCAACTACGTCACCTGCACCCGCAGCGGCAACCTGGTCTTCGTGAGCGGCCAGGGGCCGATCGTCGACGGCGAGGTGGTCTGGCGCGGCAAGGTCGGCGCCGAGCTGAGCGAAGAACAGGGCTACCAGGCGGCGCGCCTCTCGATCCTCAATTCGCTGGCCATCCTGCAGCAGGAATTGGGCTCGCTCGACCGGGTGACGCGCGTCATGAAGCTGCTGGCCTGGGTGCGCAGCGCCGACGGCTTCCAGCGCCAGCACCTGGTGGTGAACGGCGCGTCCGACCTGCTGGTGGAGGTCTTCGGCGAGCGCGGCCGGCATGCGCGCAGCGCGGTCGCCGCGCACGAGTTGCCCTTCGGCATCGCGGTGGAGGTCGAGCTGGTGGTCGAGGCCGCTCCGGCGGCCTGAGCATGGCGCGCGCGCGAACGCCGGCGGCGAGGCCGCCGTCCGGCAGGACAAGCCGACCAAAGCCGAAGACAGTGACCTTGCCGACATCGCTTTCACCGCGGACGCTGCGCGAGCGGCAGACCATCCTCGGCGTGCTCGACTGCATCGTCGACATGCTCGGCGCGATGGTCGGCGACCACATCGAGGTCGTGCTGCACGACCTGACCCGGCCCGAAAGCTCGATCCTGCGCATCGCCAACGGCCACGTCACCGGCCGGCGCGTGGGCGGCGCGGTGCTGTCCGGCCCGCGCAACGACAAGGGCCTGGCCGTCCTCGGCGACGCGATGCTGATGGCCGGCATGCCGGGCCACGTGCCGGTGTTCCCCTACCCGACCGAGGCGCGCGACGGCCGGGCACTCACCTCGGCCACCGTGCTGTTCCGCGATTCGTCGGGCCAGGCCTTCGCCAGCCTGTGCCTCAACGCCGACTACGGGCAGATCGAGGGCGCACGCGCCCTGCTCGCGCGCCTGCTGCCGCGCGAGCCGGTGCGGCTGGAGCCGGTGCCGGTCGAGGCGCCCGAGATGGAAGGCCTGATGCGCGAGATCATCGAGGCCTCGGTGCGCAGCCACGGCAAGCCGATGGCGCGTCTGAGCAAGGACGAGAAGACCGCCGCGGTCGAGACCATGCTGGAGCGCGGCCTGTTCATCGTGAAAGGCGGCGTCGAGAAAGCGGCCGCGGCGCTCGGCGTCACCCGCTTCACGATCTACAACTACCTGGACGCGATCAAGGCGCGGCGCCGGGTCGAGGTGACCAGCGGTCCTTGACAAGCGAGCGTCGCACCGTGAAGGTCGCGCAGGGAGTCGGCATCAGCATGCGGAGGATCGACCAACGCGCAAACTGCTCGTGGCTTCTCTCGTCCTGGGTCTCGCGACCCCGGTCTTCGCCGAAGACCCGGCCCCACTCGCCGGCGTCTGGAAGATGACTTCCTGGACGCGGCACGACATGGCGACCGGCAAGGACAGCAAGCTCTTCGGCGAGCATCCCGGCGGCTATCTCATCTACACCAGGGACGGACATTTCATGTGGACCGGATTCGGCGACCAACGCCCGAAGCCGGCGGCCGCCGAGCCCACCGACGCCGAACGCATCGCCCTGTTCAAGACCATGTTCGCCTACGACGGCAGCTACAAGGTCGAGGGCAGCCGCATCGTCGACAGCGTTGAAGGCGCATGGAACCAGGGTTGGGTCGGCACCAAGTTCACCATCGACAGGTACGAGGTGTCCGGCAAGACCTTGACCATGGTCTCGGCCCCTTTCAAGGGCACGGCGGATGGCGTCGAGATGGTGGTCACGACCATTTTCGAGCGGGTCGAATAGCGATTCGCCGCGGCTGTCGGCGGCTGAAAGATGCCTTGACACGCATATGCCTTCAAAGGCATATTCGACATCATGCCATCCGCCTTCGCCGTCCTCGCCGAGCCGAGCCGCCGCGCCATCCTGACCCTGCTGGCCAACGGCGAGCTTTCCGTCGGCGACCTCGAGGCCGCGCTCGACCTGCCGCAGACCTCGGTCTCCAAGCACCTGCGCGTCTTGCGGGAAGCCGGCCTGGTCGAGGCGACGATCGACGCGCAGCGGCGCGTCTATCGCATCTGCCCGGAACCGCTGCAGGAGGTCGAAGCCTGGATGGCCCCGTTCCGCCGCCATTGGTCGGCCCAGGTGGACGCGCTCGAGCGCCATCTCGACCGCAACGCCAAGAAGCCGCCGAGGAAGCCACGATGACCCCACCCAAGCCGTACACACCGGGCCCTGCCGATCTCGCGCGGGTCGAGAAGAACGCCGAAGACTGGACGCTGGTGCTGGTCCGTCCCCTTCGCCATCCGCCCGAAGCGGTCTGGCAGGCGCTCACCGATCCGGCCCAGTTGAAGGAATGGGCGCCCTTCGACGCCGACGCGAACCTGGGACAAGCCGGCCGCCACGTGAAGCTCAATACCGTCGGCACGCCAACGCCGATGGTGTCGGAAACCGTCATCGAACGGGCCGAAGAACCCCGGCTGCTGGAATACCGCTGGGGCGACGGCCTCTTGCGCTGGGAACTCGAAGCGATCGACGGCGGAACCCGGCTCACGCTCTGGCACGGCATCGACCGCCGCTACATCGCCATGGGCGCCGCCGGCTGGCATCTCTGCCTGGACGTGCTCGACCATGCGCTCGGCGGCACGCCGATCGGCCGCCGGGTCGGCCCGGCCGTCATGCAGTTCGAGGGCTGGCAGCGGCTGCGCGACGACTATGCGGCGCAGTTCGGCATCGGGAGCGACGCATGAACCCGGTCGTCACCCAGGTCCACGCCAAGGAAAAGCGCTGGAGCGCCGAGTTCGCGGCGCTGCGCGAGATCTGCCTGGCCTCCGGCCTGCACGAGGACCTGAAATGGGGCCAGGCCTGCTACGACCTCGATGGCCGCAACGTGGCGCTGATCCACGGCTTCAAGGACTACTGCGCGCTGCTCTTCATGAAGGGCGCGCTGCTGAAGGATCCGAAGGGCATCCTGGTCCAGCAGACGAAGAACGTGCAGTCCGCACGTCAGATCCGCTTCGTCGACCTGGCCGACATCCACAAGCGCAAGGCGACGCTCGCGGCCTACGTGAAGGAAGCCATCGCGGTCGAGAAGTCGGGCGCCAAGGTCGACATGAAGAGCACAGCGAGCTTCGAGATGCCCGAGGAGTTCGCCCGGCGCCTGGACGACGACCCGAAGCTGGCCGAAGCCTTTCATGCGCTCACGCCCGGAAGGCAGCGCGGCTACCTGCTGCATTTCGCCGGCGCCAAGCAGTCGGCGACCCGCGAAGCGCGCATCGACAAGCACGCGCCGCGCATCCTGAAAGGCCTCGGCCTGGACGATTGAGGTGTCGGAGCGCGAGCTCAGCGCGCGCAGTGCACCGGGCCGCTCTCGTCGTGCGCCAGGTTCGGCGCCGGCGTGATCGGCCCTTCGGCGGCCAGCTGGTCGAAGGCCACCTGCTGCAGGGCCCGCACCTGTTCCTGCGACAGGCCCAGTTCGTAGCCCGCGCATTCGTTCTCGCCCAGCGACCGCGGATCGCGGCCGGTCACGCTGCCGAAGATCGTCAACGCCTCGAGGTAGTAGCCGTAGGAGCTCGCGTGGTAGTGGTCGAAGGTCCAGAGGTCGACCTTGCCCGCATCGATGCCGTCGTACGGATTGCCGTCGGCCACGCCGGTCTGCACCGCACGGTTGAAGGCCTCGCCGACGGGGATGATCCCGTGGACGTCCGGGTTCGCGGCCGCGGCCTGGTTGTAGCCGGCGCGCACGTCGCGGGCCATCACGTCGATGGTCTTGCCGTGCCAGGGCTTCTGGTCGGGATAGGTGAGGTCCGGCCGCGACCAGGTGGACATCAGCCGGATGTCGACCTTCGGGTTGACCGACTTGAGCAGTGCGCTCATCTCGCCGACGGTCTTGATCAGCACCGCCGGATTGCCCGGGTTCTTCGCGTCCAGCGTGCTGAAGCCGTGCATCACGACCTTGTCGTAGGGGCGCTGCGCCAGCACGCTCGACTTGTTGGCCAGGTGCCAGTCGAGCCCGATGCCCGGATGCGTTTCCATCGACACCTGGTAGTCGAGGCCGGCCTGCCGCGTCATCGCCTTGAACAGCGCCGGCACGCCGCCCTTGCCTTCCTGGTTGAGGTCGGTGACGGAGTCGGGATGCCAATACTGCGGCGCGGCGTGGTCGGCGTAGGTGAAGCTGTTGCCGATGAAGAGGATGCTCTCGGCCTGGGCCGGCAAGGCGAAGGCGCCGAGGCAAAGCAGGAAGCCCGAGGCCGCGACGCGGAACCGCTTGGAATGCATGTTCAAGAAAGTCTCCTTGTTGTGTGGGGCGCGGCCGATGTTAGCGATCGGCTGAACGACGCCCTCAGGGCGCGATCGACCTGGTGGTCGCGAGCGCCGCAGCCTCCGCCGCGCAATCGACACCCACCGGCTTGGCGCCCGCGGTCCGCGCCATGTCGTACTCGCGCCGCGCCGCCAGCAACTGCGCGTTGAACACCGGGCTGGCTTGCAGCCGCGCGACGGTCGCCGCCGCCACCACGCGGCCGGCCTCGATGTCGCTCTTCCAGTGGGCGGCGCAGATGCCGCGGCTCTGGCCGAAGGCGCGGCCACGCTGCACCAGCGCGTCGGTTCGGTCCGGCGCGACCTGGGTCAGCAGCAGCGCCCAGGTCCAGCCGATGCTGGTGTGGCCCGAAGGATAGGAGCCGTCGTTGACCAGGAAGCCGTCGTCGGCCGGCGTGCAGCTCGCGGTCTTGTAGACCACGAAGGGCCGCGTGCGCTTGTACTGGTCCTTGGCCCGGTAGGTCGCCAGGCCGGCGTCGGTCATCGAGCGGCGCAGCAGCATCGCGAGGTTCGGCGTGTCCTTTTCGTTCACGCTGAGGCCGAGCGCGCAGGCGAAGTTCTGCGCCGCCTGCGGGAAGCGCAGGTCGGCGTCCTGCACCGCGATCGCGCCGCGCGGCGTGCCCTGGAAGGCGACCAGCTGGTGGTAGGCCGCGTCGTCGGCCGCCTGTGCCGCCGAGCCGGCCGCGGGCGGCGCGGGCAGCAGCGCGAGGCTGTCGGGGAGCGTCTTCGGATCGACGTAACCGTTCAGGAAGCCGCTGCCGGCGCGGACCTCGCCGACCTCCGCCGCCGAGGTCGGCGCCACCACCCGCGGCGTGGCGCAGCCGCCGAGCGCGAGCGCGGCGATCAATGCTGCGGATGCCGTCGACAAGGCGGATGAAGCGGGTCGATGCAGGTCCATGTCTCTTCTCCTTGGCGGGGCGGCCGATCGTAGCAATGTCGACATCCATCAAACATTCAGGCAGGCACCCCGGGCCGCGGCGCCGCCTCGCGCGCGGCCTGCCGGAAGCGCCCCGGGCTCTGCCCGGTGGCGCGACGGAAGGCCGCGCTGAACGCGGTTTCCGACAGGTAGCCGACCCGTTCGGCGATGCCGGCGATGCCGTCGTCGCTGCCACGCAATGCGCCGCGCGCCACCGTCATGCGCCAGCCGGCCAGGTAGTCGAGCGGCGTGGTGCCGGTCAGTCGCTTGAAGCGCGTCGCGAAGGCGGTGCGTGACATGCCGGCGGCCGCCGCCAGGCTGGCGACGGTCCAGCGTTGCGCCAGGTCGCCATGCAGGCAGGCGAGCGCCTGGCCGATGCGCGCATCGGCCATCGCGCCGAGCCAGCCTTCGGGCGCGTTCGAACGCTCGAGGTGGATGCGGAGCGCCTGCACCAGCACGAGGCCGGCCAGGTGGCGCTGTGCCAGCGAGGCGCCGGGTCGCTCGGCGCCGGTTTCGTAGCGCAGCAATTCAAGCAGCCCGGCGAGCGGTCGGGACTCGCGCGCGTGCGCCCGCAGATGGATCAGCGGCGGCAGATGGCGCAGCAGCAGGTCGCCCGCTTCGCCGCCGAAGGCGAAGCGGCCGCTGGCCAGCGACACCGCCGGGCCGGCATCCGCAGGGCCGAAGCGCACCACGCCGTCCGCCGAACGATGGTCGCGCCAGGCGCGAACGCCGTCCTGCAGGATCGGCGCCGGATTCCGCTTCGAGGCATCCAGGCTCGCGGTGCAGAACGGCCGGCCGTGCGTCAGCAGATAGAGGTCGCCGGTCTCCAGCCGCAGCACGTCGGCGTCGCCCTCGATCCAGAGCCGCAGCGGGCCGGCCAGCACCATGCCGAACTTGATCTGCGCGCCGTAGGCGGGAAAGCGGAAGGCCCACGAACCGCGTCCCTCGAAGCGCGAGGAAATCGCGCCGTCGACCTCGAGCATCGCGAGCACGTCGGAAAGCGGGTCCATGTTTTGTACGATCGAATAGCTATCGAGCCTTATCGATTATTCAATCGTACCGATTCGCCGGTCAAGATGGGGCCATGTCTTCCTCCATCCGCATGGGCCGCCATGCCCTCGTGCTCGGCCTCCTGACCGCCATCGGCCCTTTCGCCATCGACATGTACCTGCCGGCGCTGCCGGCCATCGGCCGCGGCCTCGGCGCGGGGCCGCGCGAGGTGCAGGCCAGCCTGATGGCCTTCTTCGTCGCCCTCGGCGCCGGCCAGTTGCTCGCCGGGCCGCTGTCCGACCTGTGGGGTCGCAAGCGCCCGATCTACCTCGGGCTGGCGCTGTTCCTCGCGGCCAGCATCGGCTGTGCCTTCGCGCCCGGCATCGGGCCGCTGATCGGCTGGCGCTTCGTGCAGGGTCTCGGCGCCTGCGCCTGCATGGTCACGCCGCGGGCGGTGGTGCGCGACCTGCACATCGGGCCGGATGCGGCGCGCCTGATGTCGCTGCTGCTGATGGTCTACAGCGTGTCACCGATCCTGGCGCCGCTGGTCGGCAGCTTCGTCGCCGAGGCCGGTGGCTGGCGCGCGGTGTTCTGGGCGGTGGCCGCGCTGGCGGTGCTCGGCATGGCGCTGGTCGCCGCCTTGCTGCCCGAGACCCGGCCGCCGGCGGCACGCAAGGGCAGCAGCCTGCGCGGCGCCTTCGGCGGCTACCTCGTGCTGCTCGGCGACCGGCACTTCGTCGCGGTCGCGCTGATGGCCTCGCTCACCCTGTCCGGCTTCTTCATCTACGTGGCCAATTCGTCCTTCGTGATGAGCGCGCATTTCGGTGTCACGCCGCGCGCCTACGCCGTCCTCTTCGCGCTCAACGCGGTGTCGCTGGTCGCGGTGTCGCAGGCCAACGGCCGGCTGTCGGCGCGCTTCGGCCTGCGTCGCACCCTGCGCGGCGCGGTCTGCGCGCATGCCGCGGTGATGGGCCTGCTGCTGGTGCTGCAACTGGCCGGCGTCGATCGGCTCTGGCTCATGGTGGCGCTGCTGATGCTCGGCTACGGCCTGAACGGCATCATCGTGCCGTCGACCTTCGTGCTGGCGATGGAAGGCCATGCCGCCCTCGCCGGTGCCGCGTCGGCGCTGATCGGCACGCTGAACTTCGCCGGCGGCGCGGCGGTCGTGGCGCTGGTCGCACCCTTCGCCGATGGCCGGCCGCTGCCGATGGTCGCCGGCATCGCCGCCTGCTCGATGGCGGTCCTCGCGCTGGCGCTGGCCACGCTGCGCGAAGGCAGAATCAACGGATGAAATCCAGCAGCAAGACCGTCCTCGCCCTCGTCGTCGCCCTCCTCCTGGCGGTGGCCGCCTATTGGTACTGGTCGCCGTTCCTCGCGGTGCGCGAACTGCAGAAGGCGGCGCAGGCCGGCGACGCCGACACCTTCAATGCGCACGTCGACTATCCGAAGCTGCGCGAGAGCCTGAAGACGCAGCTCTCGGCCCTGCTGGCGCAGAAGATCGGCGCGACGCCCGACAGCGGCAATCCGCTCGCGGCGCTGGGCGGCATGATCGGCCAGCGGCTGCTCAACCCGCTGGTCGACGCGATGGTGCGCCCCGATACCGTGATGGCCGCGATGAAGAGCGGCCAGTGGGGGCGCAACGCGGCCGC
>NZ_LMUW01000115.1 GCF_009765735.1 Xenophilus sp. L33 | reverse complement strand
ACCAGGCTGCGGCGGTTTGCGGATCGGATGCCGACAACGACGCATCGCGCCGGCCGTCAGGGTTCGCTTTCGAGTTGGCGGCCGCGGCCTCGGCCCTCGCGGCCTGCCGGCGCCCGTCGGCGGTCGCCGGTTCCGCGGCCGGCCCGTCGGGCGGCGCCAGCGCCTGATCCAGCTGGCGCGACAGGTGGCGATCGACCTGCCGCCAGCGCGAGCGGCGGCTCGCCGATCGCCACAGCGCGATCGCCAGCGCGACCTGCAGCAGGACGATCACGGCCAGCGTGCCGAAGGTGCTAGCCACGGACGGCCCACCGCGGAATCTCGACGTGCAGCGGCGCGGCCGCGCGCTGCAGCGACTGCCGCATGCGCGCCAGCTTCGGCGAATGCGGCGGGATGCCGAGCGACACCCAGCGGTCGACCTCTTCGCCGTCGGGGCCGGCCTCCGGGTCGTAGCGGTGCAGCTCCTGCGTGGCCACCACGTCGTCGTTCATGCCGGTGATCTCGGTCACCGAGAGGATGCGCCGCTGGCCGCTTGGCAGCCGGCCGATCTGCACGATGAAGTCGACCGCGTTGGCGATCTGGCGGCGCAGGCTCGCCTCGCTGCCCTGGTAGCCGGCGAAGCCGGCGAGCATCTCGAGCCGGTAGAGACATTCGCGCGGCGAGCTGGCGTGGATGGTGCCCATCGAGCCGTCGTGCCCGGTGTTCATCGCCTGCATCATCTCGATCACCTCGGCGCCGCGCACCTCGCCGACGATGATGCGGTCCGGCCGCATGCGCAGGCTGTTGCGCAGCAGGTCGCGGATCGACACCAGGCCGGCGCCGTCGAAGCCGCCCGGCCGGCTCTCCAGCCGCACCACGTGCGGGTGGCCGAGCGAGAGCTCGGCGGTGTCTTCGATGGTCACCACCCGCTCCTGGGCCGGGATGAAGGTCGACAGCGCGTTCAGCAGCGAGGTCTTGCCCGAGCTGGTGCCGCCGCTCACCAGGATGTTGCAGCGCGCGCGCACCGCCGCCTCCAGCAACTGGTGGATCGCCGGGTCGAAGGTGCCGAGGCCGAGCAGGTCGGCGGGCTTGAGCGGGTCCTTGCGGAACTTGCGGATCGAGATCGACATGCCGTCGAGCGCCAGCGGCGGGATCACCACGTTGATGCGGCCGCCGTCGGGCAGGCGCGCGTCGACCATCGGATTGGCTTCGTCGAGCCGGCGCCCGATCGGCGCCAGGATGCGGCGCACGATGCGCAGCACGTGTTCCTCGTCGGCGAAGCGCAGCGGCTCCTGCTCGAGCTTGCCGCGGCGCGAGACGTAGACCTGGCGATGGCCGTTGATCAGGATGTCCTCGACCGCGGGGTCGATCAGCAGGTCTTCCAGCGGGCCGAAGCCGGCCAGCTCCTTGGTGAGCGCGTCCGCGATCAGCTGGATCTCCTGCTCGTTGATCGGCACCTTCTGAAGTCGCACGAAGGCATCGAGCTCGAGCTCGACGAATTGCTGGATCGAGGCGCGCGACCAGCGGCCGAACTCGGCGCCGAGTTCCTCGATGCGGGTCAGCAGGTGCTCGTGGGTCCAGCCCTTGATGTCCAGGTACTGCTGGGAATGCAGGAAGCTGGTGGTGTCGTCGGAGAACTCGATGTCGGACATCAGTCCCCCTTCGCGCTCTTGCGCTTGCCGGTGAGCTGGGCCATGAAGCTGTTCCAGGGCGACGCGGAGGCGCGCGGCAGCGCGGCCGCGCCGAGGAAGTCGCGCTGCAGCGCCTTGGCCATGCCCTGGATCGCGACCACCAGCGGGTCGTTGCGCGAGGCGCGGGCCAGCATCTCGCCGCGGCTGCCGGCGGCCAGCAGCGCGCTGCGGCGCATCGGCAGCATGTGCGCCAGCGGCAGTCGCAGCCGGGCCGCGATGTCGCGCCCGCGCAGCGGCACCGACGGGTCGAACTTGTTCACCACCAGCCCGAAGGTCTGCGTCTCGAGGCCGCGCTCGGTCAGTTCGCGCAACAGGTTGGCGGTGGAGACGATCGCGCCGATGCTCTGGTCGCAGACCACCCAGGTGCGGTCGGCCGCGGCCACCGTCTGCGCGATGAAGTCGATGGTCGTGAAGCCGCCGAGGTCGGCGATCTGGAAGTCGAAGAAGTCGCCCAGCCGCTCGATGAAGGCGGCCGAGTCGGCATGCGAGATCTCGCGCACCTGCGACAGGCTCGACGGCAGCGGCAGCACCGCGGTGCCGCTGTCGTGCCGCGCGACCGCGGCCTGCACCAACGTGTGATCGAGCCGGCGCAGGTTGCGCACGCCGTCGACGAAGCTGAAGTCGCTCTGCGTGTCCATGTAGAGCAGTCCGTCGCGCGGCGGCAGGCCGAGGTCGAGCAGCGCGACGCCGCGGCGCGGCGCGTCGTTCATCGGCGGCAGCACGCCGAGCGCCTCCTGCATCAGCAGCGCGAGGTTGGTGGCCAGCGTGGTGACGCCGAGGCCGGCGCGGGCACCGAGCAGCGCGACCGTGCGGCCGCGGGTGCTGGCCTGCAGGG
>NZ_LMUW01000114.1 GCF_009765735.1 Xenophilus sp. L33 | reverse complement strand
GCCGGCGGCGGCTGCCGCGACTGCGCCTCGGCCTCTTCGGCGCGCCGGTTGCGGCGCCAGATGTGGATGGCGATGAAGACGACCGCGAAGACGAGCAGGAATTTCATGGGGTCTTCACGAGAGCGGCCGCTGCAGGATCACCTCGAGCACGAAGCGCGAGCCGACGTAGGCCAGGAGCAGCAGCGCCGAGCCGGCGTACAGCACGCGGCGCGCGGTGCGGCCGCGCCAGCCGAAGCGCGAGCGGCCGACCAGCAGGATCGCGAAGGTCAGCCAGCTGGCCACCGAGAAGACCGTCTTGTGGTCCCATTTCCAGCCGCGCACGCTGGTGCCGTAGAGCGTCTCGCTGAACAGCAGGCCGGCCAGCAAGGTCGCCGACAGCAGCACGAAGCCGGCGGTGACGAAGCGGAAGGTCAGCCGCTCCATGGTGAGCAGCGGCACGCCGCCCTGCGGCTCGGCGGCCGAGCGGATCTGCTTCTCGGCCCGCGTCATCAGCCAGGCGTGGACCACCGCGGCGCCGAAGAGACCGTAGGAAGCGATGCCCAGCGCCAGGTGCAGCGGCAGCCAGGGCGAGGCCGAGACGTGCAGCGGCGTGCCCGGAAACAGCACCGCCAGCAGCACCGCGGCGGCCGCCAGCACGGCCAGTGCGCGGCGGACGTGCAGTTGCGGATAGAGGCGGCTCTCGATGCCGTAGACCGTGAGCACCAGCCAGGCGGTGACCGAGATGGCCGGCGCGAAACCGAAGTGCGGCGTGCCGCCGACCAAGCCGTCGGCCAGCGCGCCGGCATGCAGGATCCAGGCGAGCGCCAGCAGCCATTGGGTGGCCGAACGGCTGAGGCGGTAGGCCGCGGCGGCGGCGATGCCGTAAGCGGCGGCGGTGGCGATGCCCAGCGCCACGCCGAGCGGGGAGGGGATCGCTAAAATCATCGGCTGGAGTTTAGCGTCTCGCCTTCGGCGCCACGCCCTCCGCAGCTCACACCGGTCCCGTCCAGCGGGAAGCACCATGGCCACCGCCCTCACCGAAAAATTCTCCCGTCTCGTCAAGCAGGTCAGCGGCCAGGCCCGCATCACCGAAAGCAACGTGCAGGACATGCTGCGCGAAGTCCGCATGGCCCTGCTCGAGGCCGACGTCGCCCTGCCCGTGGTGCGCGACTTCGTCGCCCGCGTCAAGGAAAAGGCCATGGGCCAGGAAGTGCTGGGCTCGCTCAAGCCCGGCCAGGCGCTGATCGGCATCGTCAACCGCGAGCTGGCCGCGACCATGGGCGAGGGCGTGGCCGACATCAACCTGGTGGCCCAGCCGCCGGCGATCATCCTGATGGCCGGCCTGCAGGGCGCCGGCAAGACCACCACCACCGCCAAGCTGGCCAAGCACCTGATCGAGAAGCGCAAGAAGAAGGTGCTGACCGTCTCCGGCGACGTCTATCGCCCGGCTGCCATCGAGCAGCTCAAGACGGTCACGAAGCAGGCCGGCGCCGAATGGTTCCCGAGCACGCCCGACCAGAAGCCGCTCGACATCGCCCGCGCCGCGCTCGACCACGCCAAGCGCCACTTCTTCGACGTGCTGCTGGTCGACACCGCCGGCCGCCTGGCGATCGACGAGGTGCTCATGACCGAGATCCAGCAGCTGCACGCGGCGCTGAACCCGGTCGAGACGCTGTTCGTGGTCGACGCCATGCAGGGCCAGGACGCGATCAACACCGCCAAGGCCTTCAAGGACGCGCTGCCGCTCACCGGCATCATCCTCACCAAGACCGACGGCGACTCGCGCGGCGGCGCCGCGCTGTCGGTGCGCCAGGTCACCGGCGTGCCGATCAAGTTCGCCGGCACCAGCGAAAAGATCGACGGCCTGGAGGTCTTCGACGCCGAGCGCCATGCCGGCCGCATCCTGGGCATGGGCGACATCGTGGCGCTGGTCGAGCAGGTCACCGCCGGCGTCGACGTCGCCGCGGCGCAGAAGCTGGCGGCCAAGGTCAAGAGCGGCGCCGGCTTCGACCTCAACGACTTCCTCGGCCAGCTCCAGCAGATGAAGCAGATGGGCGGCCTGTCGAGCATCATGGACAAGCTCCCCGCGCAGATGGCCGCCAAGGCCACCGAGGCCGACATGACCCGCGCCGAGCGCGACATCCGGCGCAAGGAAGGGATCATCAACAGCATGACGCCGCTGGAGCGCCGCAAGCCCGAGCTGCTCAAGGCCACCCGCAAGCGCCGCATCGCCGCCGGTGCCGGCGTGCAGGTTCAGGAAGTGAACCGCCTGCTCAACGAGTTCGAGCAGATGCAGACCATGATGAAGAAGATGAAGGGCGGCGGCCTCATGAAGATGATGAAGCGCATGGGCGGCATGAAGGGCATGCCCGGCATGGGCGGCCCCGGCGGCCCGGGCGGCCCGGGCGGCATGCCGCGCTTCTGAGTCCCGGCGCGTTCAGCGCATTCAGCGCAGCGCCGCTGCCCGGCCGTTGAGCCACACGGTCCCGATCCCCGCCAGCCCGATCAGGCAGGTGCCCGCCACCGCCCAGGCATCGGGCGCATGGCCGAAGACCAGCCAGCCGATCAGCGTCGCGAAGCCGATCTGCGCATAGGCGAAGGGCATCAGCACCGACAGCGGCGCCGATCGCACCGCCGCCGCCATGCACAGGTGGCCGCCGGTCGCGAAGCTGCCCATCAGCAGCAGCAGCGCCCATTGGCCCGGCGTGGCCAGCCGCAGGGTCGGCGCGATGTCCAGCGGCAGCAGCGCCAGCGCCAGGCCCAGCGCGGTGACGACGAACAGCGCCGACAGGAAGTTGGTGACAACCAGGTCGTCGGCGGTCGCGATGCGCCGCGTGACCAGCTGGAAGGCGGCATAGGTCAGCGCGCCGGTGATCGGCAGCAGCGCGGCCCAGCCGAGCGCGCCGGCGCCGGTCGGCCGCACCACCGCCAGCATGCCGACGAGGCCGAAGCCGACCATCACCCAGCGCGCCGGCGAGACCCGCTCCTTCAGCACCAGCGCGCTCAGCACGGTGGTCGCCACCGGCGCCAGCAGCGACAGCGCCGTGAACTCGGCCAGCGGCAGCTTCTGCACGCCGTAGAAGGAAGCGCTCGAATTGCACAGCAGCAGCAGCCCGCGCAGGCCCTGCAGCAGCGGCAGGCGCACCCGGATGCGCAGCGTGCCGGTGCGCGCCAGCCGCCAGCCGGCCAGCACCGTGGTCTGGAACATGTAGCGCACCCACATCAGGATCAGCACCGGCAGCGCGCCACACAGGTACTTGATGGTGGCGTCGCTGCCCGAGAACATGCAGGCGGTCAGCAGGACCAGCGCGATGCCGGTGTTCAGATCGGGCGTTCCCGGCGCGCGGGCGCGTGAAGTCATTCGGTCAGCAATCGATGGGCCGCAGCGCGCGGCCCGGACAAAAGAAAAGCCCCGCGGCGCGGGGCTCTTCGAGAGAAGGGGTCGAGCGTATCAGGCCGACACCGGGCGCGAGAGGCGCAGCGCGTGCATCCAGGCGCGGCGCAGGACCGCCGGCGAGCGCGACTCTTCAGGGATGAGCAGGAAGCCGCGTTCGCGTAGCGCGATGCCCAGACCGATCTGGCTGGTCAGCACGGTCAGCGGGATCGCCAGCAGCAGCGGCAGGCCGACCGGCAGCAGCCAGGTCAGGGCGCTCGCGTCGATCAGCGCGATGCCGACGGCCAGGGCGGCGATCACCAGGGTCATCGGCGCCAGTTGCTGGACGGCGATGCTCCACGGCACGGCGTTGGCTTCCCGCGGGGGCGACTTCCAGTCCAGCTTGATGCCGGTCAGGGCGACGACCACGAACAGCGAGTGGGCCAGCATGCGCACCGGGGCTTGCACGATCGCCATGGCGCTTTCGAGTGCGGCGCTCTTGAGCAGGCCGCCGAGGCCGCCGAACTGTTTCTGCTCGCCGCGCATCACGACCGCGACGATGCCGAGCACGCGCGGCAGGAACAGGAGGCACAGCGTCCACAGCCAGAGGCCGGCCAGCTCCATCGGCATGGCGAGCCAGTGGGTCATCAGGCTCGAGCCGGTCAGCCAGAGCGCAGTGCCCAGCGTCAGGAAGGCCAGCCACAGCGGCGCCGAGACATAGGCCATGGTGCCGGTCACGAACATCGCGCGGTGCACCGGGTGGATGCCGGGCTCGGCCATCAGGCGGGCGTTCTGCAGGTTGCCCTGGCACCAGCGGCGGTCGCGCTGCAGTTCGGACAGCAGGTCCGGCGGTTGCTGTTCGTAGCTGCCCACCAGGTCGGCGACCAGCCAGACGTGCCAGCCGGCACGGCGCATCAGCGCGGCTTCGACGAAGTCGTGCGACATGATGCCGCCCGACATGCCGCCCTTGCCCTTGATCGGGGCCAGCGCGCAATGGTCCATGAAGGGCGCGACGCGGATGATCGCGTTGTGGCCCCAGTAGTGGGATTCGCCGAGCTGCCAGAACTGCATGCCGAGCGTGAACAGGCGGCCGGTCATGCGCGAGGCGAACTGCTGGGCGCGGGCGTGCAGGGTGACGTGGCCGATGGCCTGGGTGGCGGTCTGGATGATGCCGGCGGTCGGGTTGGCTTCCATCAGCTTGACCATCGAGCTCAGGCAGTCGCCGCTCATGACGCTGTCGGCGTCGAGCACGACCATGTAGCGGTAGTCCTTGCCCCAGCGGCGGCAGAAGTCGGCCACGTTGCCGGCCTTGCGGTGCGAGCGGCGGGTGCGCAGGCGGTAGTAGACCTCGACCTGCGGCTGGTTCGGGTTGTTGGCGTAGTTCAGGGCCAGGGCGGCGCGCAGGTCTTCCCAGGCGGCGCGCTCGGCGGCGGCCACTTCGGGGTTGTAGCTGTCGGACAGGACAAAGACATCGAACTGCCCTGCGTTGCCGGTGGCGCCGACCGATTCGCAGGTGGCGCGCAGGCCGGCGAAGACGGTGGAGACGTCCTCGTTGCAGATCGGCATGATGATCGCCGTGCGCGCTTGCGGGTTCATCGGGTGGTTCGCCACCTGCTTGGCCGACAGCGAATGCTTGTCACCGCGCACCGAGACGTAGAAGCCCATCAGCGCGGTCACGAAGCCGGTCACGACCCAGCCCGAAAGCACCGCGTAGAGCGCGATCTGGCCGTATTCGAGCCAGAGGTTGTCGTATTCGGGCTGCAGGCGGGCGAAGAGGGTCGCCGCGATCACGGTGCTGAACACGGTCAGCGCCAGGAAGGCGAGGCGGCGCTGGGCGGCCGCGCGCTGCCAGGGCAGCTTGGGCGCGTCGACGGGACCGGCCACCTTGCCGCCGGCGCCGAGCTTGACCAGCAGGGCGGTGCCGATGCTGTTCCAGAAGCCGCGCCAGGGGCGGGGCACCATCGAGCCGCGGTTGATCGGGGGCGCGGTCACCGAATTCGGGTGACGCTCTTCGCGCACCGGGCTGCGGTGCGTGAAGTCGGCTTCGGTCAGAAGCTTCGCTTGGGAGTATTCGTTGGGTTTCATTTGGAGTTCGCCTCAGCCGTGCTGTTTGTCGAAGGAGGGCGTGTCGCCAATTGCCGGAAAGCGCTTGCACACGCTGTCCGCCGCCATGCCGCCGGCGCCTGCGCGCTCGGCCGACGAGAGACCCGCGGCACGGGGCCGCGAGAGTGAAAACTGCTTTTGACGCAGGCCGTCGCGTTGCCGACGCAGTGCGAAAGATGGGCTGGTAAGTGCTGTCATGCCTGTACAGGGGGCAAACCCTGTGCCAGGAGCGAAAAAACCTTTGAAATCAATCACTTGGATTGATTTTTCGGTCCTTCGCGGAGGTTTTGTCGCTGGAGCGGCCTCCAAACCCCCGAATCTGTCGCCTGGGCCCGACAGGCCTGGGAGCCTGACTGACAAAACCCAATGAAATCAACGACTTGCGATGTCGCTGGTCAGCGACCGTTCAGCGACCCGGTTCGGCGGGCGGCGACACGCCCTCGGCCTTGAAGTGCCCGGGCGTCAATTCGTGCTTCTGCAACAGGCGATAGAACTCGGTCCGGTTGCGGTCGGCCAGGCGGGCCGCGTCGGCCACGTTCCCGTCGGTCAGCTTGAGCAGTCCGACAAGGTAGTCGCGTTCGAAGCGCTGCTTGGCCTCGGCATAGGTCTGGACCTCGACGCTCGGCACCCGCAGCGCCCGCTGCACCAGCGCCAGCGGAATCAGCGGCGAGCTCGACAGCGCGCAGACCTGCTCGACCACGTTGAAGAGCTGCCGCACGTTGCCCGGCCAGGACGCGGTGGTGAGCGCCTTCAGCGCTTCCGGCGCGAAGCCGGACAGCCGCTTGCCGTACTTGGTCGACAGCCGGTTCAGGAAATGGTTGGCCAGGAGCGGGATGTCCTCGCGCCGGGCTGACAACGGCGGCAGGCTCAGCGTGACCACGTTGAGCCGGTAGTAGAGGTCCTCGCGGAACTGCCCGGCTTCCATCGCGGCGTCGAGATCGCGGTGGGTCGCCGAGATGATCCGCACGTCGACCGCGATCGACTGGCTGCCGCCGAGCGGCCGCACCGCGCGTTCCTGCAGCACCCGCAGGAGCTTGACCTGCAGGGCCGGCGGCATGTCACCGATCTCGTCCAGCAGCAGGGTGCCGCCGTCGGCCTGCTGGAACAGGCCCTTGTGGTTGGCCACGGCGTCGGTGAAGGCGCCCTTCATGTGGCCGAACAGCTCCGATTCGAGCAGCGCTTCGGGGATGGCGCCGCAATTGACCGCCACGAAGGGCCTGTCGGCGCGGGCGCTGGCGCGGTGGATGGCGCGGGCCAGCAGTTCCTTGCCGGCGCCGCTGTCGCCGCGCAGCAGCACGCTGGCGTCCGACTTGGCGACCATGCGCGCCTCGGCCAGCAGCTCGGCCATGCGGTTGCTGCGGCTGACGATCTCGGCGCGCCAGCTTTCGTCGCCGGCCTTGCCGGGGCTGGTGGCGGGCGAGCCGAGCGCCAGCGCCTGGGCGATCTTGTCGAGCAGCTCGCGGCCGTCGTAGGGCTTGGTGAGGTAGGTGAAGACGCCGCGGGCGGTGGCCTCGACCGCGTCGGGAATGGTGCCGTGGGCGGTCAGCAGGATCACCGGCAGGGTCGGATGGCGCTTGCGGATCTCGTCGAACAGCGCCAAGCCGTCGCGACCGGGCAGCCGGACGTCGCTCAGCACCAGCTGCGGATGCTCGATCTCCAGCTGGGTCAGCGCCGATTCGGCGGAGGTGACCGCGGTGACCTGGTAGCCGGACGACATCAGCCGCATCGACAGCAGCCGCAGCATGTCGGGGTCGTCGTCGACCACCAGCAGGCGGGCGCCGGTGCGCGGGGCTTCGGCGGAATCGGAAGACGCGCTCATGGCGATGCCTTCGAGGCCGGCGCCGGGGCCGGCGTGCCGGCGGACGGCGGCGGGCTGGGCCGGGTGAAGCTGCGCTCGATCGCGCGCAGCGCCTCGATGCGGTCGTTCAGCTGGTCGATGCGGCGCTGGCTGTCGCGCAGCTGCTGGGCCTGCTTGTCGCGGTCGTCCTCGACCCGGCGCTGCTCGCTGTAGCGCGCGGCTAGCGTGCGCGCCAGCGGCTGCAGCGGCTGGGCCTCGGCCGACGGATTGGCGGCGACCTTCTGCATCAGGCCGATGGCGCGGTTCAGGTCGGCCGGGTTGCGGGTCTGGGCCAGCACGATCGCGGTCTGCATCTGCACCGCGGGCGTTTCGACCAGGTCGCCCAGGCGGTTCAGCTCGGCCGCCAGCTCGGGCGCGCCGAGCGGCCGGACCTTGTCGGCATAGGCCAGCGTGGCGCCGACCGGGCCCTGCGGCCAGAGGCCGAAGATGCCGGCGGCCTGCGTGGCG
>NZ_LMUW01000113.1 GCF_009765735.1 Xenophilus sp. L33 | reverse complement strand
TGGGCGCCGCGCTCGGCACCGCACCGGCCCTCGCCGCCGCCGGCCCGGCGTCCGCCAAGGTGCTGCGCCTCGGCTACATCGGCCCGGGCAGGAAGCCGGCGGCCGCCACCGGCTGGGCACTGCAGCAGGGGCAGCTGCTGCGCGAGCTGGCGCCGCTCGGCTTCACCGAGGTCGCGACCCGCAACTTCCAGAACGGACCCGACCTCAACGAGGCCTTCCTCGGCGACGTGCTGGACGTCGGCATCTACGGCGACACGCCGGCGATCGTGGCGCGCTCCAGGGGCCTCGACGGCCGGCTGATCGGCTTCGACGCGGTCGGCATGAACACCTGGCTGCTGACCCCGCGCGGCGGCGTGAAGAGCGTCGCGGACCTGCGCGGGAAGCGGGTCGGCGTGGCGCGCGGCTCGTACATGCACCGCTACCTGCTCGGCCTCCTGAAGGAGAACGGGCTGCAGGGATCGGTGCAGGTGATCCACATGTTCCCGCGCGACGGCGAGGCCGCGCTCGACCAGGGATCGATCGCGGCCTTCGCCGCGCAGATCGACGTCGGGCCCTTGCTCGCGTCCCGCGGCTACCCGGTGATCGACGAGGCGGCGAAGCATCCGTCGCTGCTGGGCAGCTCGGTGATCGTGGCCTCGTCCAAGCTGCTCGCCGCGCAGCCCGCGCTGCCGGCCGCCTGGGGCCGCGCCCGCCGCGCCGCGCTCGACGACATGCAGCGCGACCCGGCGCGCTACTACGCCTTCCATGCCGAGGTGAGCGGCTTCCCGCTCGAAGCGGTGAAGGCCTCGCATCCGCTCTCGCAGTTCCCGCGCGAGGACTATCCCGCAGAGGGGCTGGCACTGCTGGACGAGGCGAAGAAGTTCCTGCTGGCCGAGAACCTGGTGAGCAAGGATTTCGCGATCGCGCAGTGGCAGGTGCCGCAAGGCTGATAGCTGCTGCAGCACTTCGCGACGTCACAGGCATTTCGCGACTCGCGATCGGATGCTCTTAACCAGCTTTGGAGGCTCACGATTTGGCCGGTGACATGCCACGGGTGGCCATGGTGTCCTTAAGGCCAAGTGGCAGGAGCTGCGCAAGGGCACTGCGGCAGATGCCAGGCAGATCGCGTCGCCAAAGTCGGGGAGTCCGTAGCGGCGACGACGATACGCAAAAGCTCTGTCGTTGATGCTTTTCAGATTCATCCGATTGCCGCCACGCCCCCTTCCCGACCTACTGCGACAGCGCCGACCGGCGCTTTTCAGTCGCGGAACAAAAGGGAAGAAAAGACAATGGAGAGAAAGATCATCGTGGTGGGAGATCCACCCGTGTCAGGAGGACGGGTGCTGCCGTATGTGGGCCGCGAGCACTCCATGTACGGACACAAAGTCGCATTGATCGGCGGCCGCGCCTACTGTGAGGGTTGCAACAGCGTTGGGATCATCGCCAAAGCGGGCGGACCCAGGCGAATGCAATCCATGGCGGAAGTTGCATTGGAGGGAGATGTGGTGGTCTGCCACTGCCCGGTGCCGCAGCCGATCATCGCCACACTCGTTCACACGGCGACATACGAGGACATGGGAGGTGCCGGGATCATCGCTCCTGCAATGCTATTGCCAGGCGGACTTCCCGTCGACACATCGAATATGGCGGCCAGCAAGAAACTGGTTGATTCCGAAGTCGAATACCCGTCGGAGGCAGAGCAGGCACAGAACATTTGCCCGAACATGACCAACAGGGAGTTTTGCACCATGATGCTGGATTTGCGCGACAAAGCGGTATCCCTCATATCGAAGAAGCGGCTGCTCGAACTTGAGCGATGGGACAGGACCGATCAGGCCCGAGTGAAAGAATGGTTCGGTGTTGCGGACCAGTCGATGCGCGAATATCTTCAGAGCGGCCTGTCAGCGTGCGTGCGTGTGCTGAAGGGGTTGGGCTGCAAGAACTTCATCCGCCTGACCGAAAGCGGCACGCGTCTGAGTTGCATCGTGCCGAACCACGACAAAAGCACCGTCGCGATGGTCTGCAAGCCCGACGTTCACACTCACACCGTCGCGATCAACATCTCTTTTTGCGAGGTCCGTCTACTTTCTGCGAATCAGGACTCGAAGCTTTCAACCCTGATTCATGAGGTGACGCACTTCAACGATACCTTTGGCAGCTTCGATACCGTTTACTACCTGGAGCAGTCTCGGTCTGCCGCAAAACAGGACCCGAAGGGCATGAAGACCAATGCGGACAGCATTGCCGGTTATGTCGTTTGGAACGAGGTGTTCTATGCAAGCTAAGTGGCTCACGGCATTGGTCCTGCTTGCAGCTTGTGGCTGCGCATCGGCATGTCAGAGAATTGTTCAAATAACGATGAAATTTGGGGATGGATCTTCCGATATGGATAGCGCACAAATAATCAGACTAGTCAAGTTCATTGACAACGCGAACGAATTGTTCTCGATATACAAATCCGCGAACGTCGAAGCAGGCGCCACCGTCAAACTACCAGGAAGGACACCGACCGAGGCAACACGACTGGCGGAAATGCGTGCTGAGAAAGTTGCTGTCGCACTTGAGGACCTTTTTCCTGTCCCTCTCTCGATCGAAAGGTTTGCGCACAGCTACCGAGAGCAGCGATCCTCGGACACTGAAGTCAATGATTTCGTTGCAATTCAGCTCTATCCGGACTTGCGTACGTCAAAGCAGCCGGGTTGCAATCCTGGCCGCCCGGACGCGTTCTAGAGCATTCAGCAGTTCCTTGACTCGATCGTTCAGCAAGGCGGCCGTCGGCTTTTCGCCTTGGCCATTTGCCTAGGCCATCGCCGTCAGCGACCGCAGCGCCTCCAGCAGCTTCACCGAAGGCGCCGGCAGCAGCCCCGCCCGGCGGCGGAAGGCGGTCAGCGTGCGGCGGTCGCTGGCGCCGGGCATCTCCAGCCGGTCGATCAGACCGGCCTTGCGCTCGGCGTCGTACATCGGCTCGGGCATCCAGCCGAGGAAGCCGGAGCGGCCGATCAGGCTCTTCAGCGCGGTGACCGACCGCGTCTCGACCACCACGTTCGGCAGCGGCAGACCTTGCCGCACGAACACCTTCTTCATGTGCTCGAAGGGACCGGTGCCGACCGGCAGGATGGCCCAGCGCTCGTCCAGCGTGTCGGCCAACTCCAGCCCCGGCTTCCTGCGCAGCGGATGGCGGCGGCCGGCGACGACATAGCTGGTGTCTTCCCAGCGGCAGTCCTTGACCGCGACGATCTCGTCGCTGTCCTCGATGTCGACGCCGAGCGCCAGGTCGATCTCGTGCGAGAGCAGCGCGTCCGCGAGCCGGTCCCACACGCCTTCGATCACCTGCACCCGCAGCATCGGCCACTTCTTGCAGGTGCTGCCGATGGCCAGCGGCAGCAGCAGGCAGGCGATGCTGCCGACCGCGCCGACCCGGATGGTGCCCTTGGCCAAGCCCAGCATGGCCTTGATGTCCTCTTCCGCCCGCTCGGATTCGCGCTGCAGCAGGCCGGCGTGCGGCAGCAGGGCGCGGCCGACGTCGGTCAGCTGCATGCCCTTCGAATGGCGCTCGAAGAGCGGCGCGCCGGCCTGCTCCTCCAGCCGGCGGATGGTCCGGCTGAGGGCCGGCTGGGTCACGTGGAGCGCCTCCGCCGCGCGGCCGAGGCTGCCGGCGGCGACGAGTGCGTTGAAGGCGACGAGATGCTGCAGGTCAAAAGCCATGCCGAAACGTAATGACTTTTTCTGAAAAAGGCAATTCTCAAGCACTGGCGGAAATTTCACACTCGGGGATCACGAGACAAGCGCACGCCACAGCCGCGCGCGCCAGAAAGGCACTCCCATGACCGGACCCACCCCCGCTGCCGTCGTCCAGACGGCCCTGCAGCCCGCCACCGGGCAACTGACCGTTCGCGATGCCGTCATCGACCTGATGCGCCGCTTCGGCATGACCTCGGTGTTCGCCAACCCGGGCTCCACCGAGCTCCCGCTGTTCCGCGATTTCCCGAGCGACTTCCGCTACGTGCTCGGCTTGCAGGAAGCCACCGTGGTCGGCATGGCCGACGGCTTCGCGCAGGCGACGCGCAACGCCGCCTTCGTGAACCTGCATTCGTCGGCCGGCGTCGGGAACGCGATGGGAAACATCTTCACGGCGCACAAGAACCGCACGCCGCTGGTGATCACCGCCGGCCAGCAGGCCCGCTCGATCCTGCCCTTCGAACCCTTCCTGGCCTCCGCGCAGGCCACCGAGCTGCCCAAGCCCTACGTCAAGTGGAGCATCGAGCCGGCCCGCGCCGAGGACGTGCCGCTGGCCATCGCCCGCGCCTACTACGTCGCGATGATGCCGCCGCGCGGCCCGGTGCTGGTCTCGGTGCCGGTCGACGACTGGGACCGGGCCGCCGAAGCAGTGCCGAGCCGCATCGTCAGCAACGAGATCCGCCCGCAGCCCGAGGTGCTGGCGAAGATCGCCGACGCGCTCGACGCCGCCGAGCGTCCGGTCTTCGTGGTCGGCGGCGCGGTCGACCGCGACGATGCCTTCGACGAGATCGTCGCGCTGGCCGAGGCGCACAACGCGCGCGTCTTCACCGCGCCGATGACCGGCCGCTGCGCCTTCCCGGAAGACCATCGGCTCTTCGCCGGCTTCCTGCCGGCGATGCGCGAGAAGATCGTCGGGCTGCTCGGCGGCCACGACCTGATCCTGGCGATCGGCGCGCCCGCCTTCGCCTACCACGTCGAAGGTGCGGGCCCGCACGTGCCGGCCGGCGCCACGCTCTGCCAGCTGACCGAGGACCCCGACACCGCCGCCTGGACGCCGGTCGGCATCGCCGCGGTCGGCAGCATCCGCCTGGGCCTGCTCGACCTGCTGGCGCGGCCGCCCCGCAGGACGCGCCCGGCGCCCGCGCTGCGGGTCGCACCGCCGCGCGCCGAGCCGACGCCGCTGATGTCGGTGGCCTACCTGCTGCAGACGCTGGCCGAGCTGAAGCAACCGGACCACATCGTGGTCGAGGAATCGCCCAGCGCGCGCTCGGTCATGCAGCAGTACCTGCCGATGACGCGCAGCGAGAGCTTCTACACGATGGACAGCGGCGGCCTCGGCTACAGCATGCCGGCCGCGGTCGGCGTCGCCCTGGGCAAGCCGGGCCGCCGGATCATCGGCCTGATCGGCGACGGTTCCAGCATGTATTCCATCCAGGCGCTGTGGAGCGCGGCCCAGGCGAAGCTGCCGATCACCTACGTGATCATCAACAACCGCCGCT
Source organism: Xenophilus sp. L33 (assembly GCF_009765735.1). GTDB lineage: Bacteria > Pseudomonadota > Gammaproteobacteria > Burkholderiales > Burkholderiaceae_C > Variovorax. The sequence goes on along the minus strand of NZ_LMUW01000113.1, from coordinate 13,648 downwards.
ACGCGGCCCTGCAGGACTTCGCGCCGGTGTTCGGCTTCGCGCCCACCGACGTGGTGCAGGGCACCGACCTGCCGGACATCGACTTCCCGTCGCTCGCCAGGGGCATGGGCGTGCCCGGCGCGCGGGTGAGCGATCCGGCCGAGCTGCGCGACGCGCTGGTGCGCGCGCTGGCCAGCGACGGCCCCACCTTGCTGGAGGTCGTGGTCGCCTGACCGCCTCCGAACCGATTTTTTTCAATCCCCATCCGGAGACAAGCCGATGCAGATTTCGATGTTGATCAACGGCGAGCAGACGCAGGCTCGCAACGGCGCCACCTTCGAGCGCCGCAACCCGCTCGACGGCAGCGTGGCCACGGTCGCGCCGGCCGCCACGCCCGAGGACGCGGTCGCCGCGGTCGATGCCGCCGCCACCGCCTTCCAGACCTGGTCGCGCACCGGCCCCGGCGAGCGCCGCGCGCTGCTGATGAAGGCCTCGCAGGCCCTGGAAGCCAAGGCCGAGGCCTTCGCCGCCGCGGTCGCCGCCGAGACCGGCGCCTCCGCCATCTGGGCCGGCTTCAACGTCCACCTGGCCGCCGGCATGCTGCTCGAGGCCGCCTCGCTGACCACGCAGATCAACGGCCAGGTCATTCCTTCCGACGTGCCCGGCAGCCTGGCGATGGCGGTGCGCCAGCCGGCCGGCGTGGTGCTCGGCATCGCGCCCTGGAACGCGCCGGTGATCCTCGCGGTGCGGGCGATCGCGACGCCGCTGGCCTGCGGCAACACGGTGGTGCTCAAGGGCAGCGAGATCTCGCCCGCCACGCACGGCCTGATCATCGAAGCCCTGCAGGAAGCCGGGCTGCCCAAGGGCGTGGTCAACTTCGTGACCAACGCACCGGCCGACGCCGCCGCGGTGGTCGAGACGATGGTCGCGCACCCGGCGGTGCGCCGGGTCAACTTCACCGGCTCGACCCATGTCGGCAAGCTGATCGCCGCGACCTGCGCCAAATACCTCAAGCCGGTGGTGCTGGAGCTCGGCGGCAAGGCGCCGCTGGTGGTGCTGGACGACGCCGACGTCGACGCCGCGGTGAACGCCGCGACCTTCGGCGCCTTCGCCAATTCGGGCCAGATCTGCATGTCGACCGAACGCATCGTGGTCGACGCCTCGATCGCCGACGAATTCGTCGGCAAGCTCGCGGCCCGCGCGCAAGCGCTGCCGCTGGGCGACCCGCGCCAGGGCCCGGTAGTGCTCGGCTCGGTGGTCGACATGGCCACGGTCGAACGCTGCAACGCGCTGATCGACGACGCGCTCGCCAAGGGCGCCAAGCTCGTCACCGGCGGCAAGGCCGACAGCACGCTCATGCCCGCGACGCTGCTCGACCACGTCACGCCCGCGATGCGGATCTTCCACGAGGAAGCCTTCGGCCCGGTCAAGGGCATCGTGCGGGTGAGCGGCGTCGAGGCCGCGGTGGCCTGCGCCAACGACAACGCCTACGGCCTCTCGGCCGCGGTCTTCGGCCGCGACATCGCGCGGGCGATGCAGGTGGCCGGCCGGATCGAATCCGGCATCTGCCACGTCAACGGCCCGACGGTGCACGACGAGGCCCAGATGCCCTTCGGCGGCGTCAAGGGCAGCGGCATCGGCCGCTTCGGCGGCCAGGCCGGCATCGACGCCTTCACCGAACTGCGCTGGATGACGGTGCAGACCACGCCACGCCACTACCCGTTCTGAACATGAGCTCGACCCTTCGCCCGACAACGGGCAACGCAGACATCGGCCGCCTGCTCGACGACGGCATCTTCACCACCATGCAGAAGGTGGTGGTCTTCCTGGCGGCGCTGTCGATCGTCATGGACGGCTTCGACGGCCAGCTGATCGGCTTCGCGATCCCGTCGATGATCAAGGAATGGGGCATCACCCGTGACGCCTTCGCGCCCGCGGTGGCGGCCGGCCTGATCGGCATGGGCATCGGCAGCGCCTCGGCCGGCCTCTTCGCCGACCGCTTCGGCCGCCGCACCGCGATCATCGCCAGCGTGCTGGTCTTCGGCGCGGCCACCTGCAGCATCGGCTTCGCACCCGACGTGCTGATGGTGGCGGTGCTGCGCTTCGTCGCCGGCCTCGGCATCGGCGGCGCGCTGCCCAGCTCGACCACGATGACCGCCGAATTCACGCCGGCACGGCGCCGCACGATGGCGGTCACCGCGACCATCGTCTGCGTGCCGCTGGGCGGCATGATCGCCGGCTTCTACGCCGCAGAAGTGCTGCCGGCCTTCGGCTGGCGCGGCCTCTTCTTCATCGGCGGCGCGATCGCGATCGTGCTGGGCGTGGTGCTGTTCGTGGCGCTGCCGGAATCGCCGCGCTACCTGGCGCGCCATCCCGCGCGCTGGCCCGAGCTGGGCCGGCTGCTCGGCCGCATGCAGCGCCCGATGGCCAGCGACGCCAGCTACACCGACGCGGTCGAGCAGGCGGCCGAGAAGGCCGCCGAGAAGAAGGGCAGCGGCGTGCGCGCGCTCTTCGCCAACGGCCTGGCGCGCGACACGCTGGCCGTCTGGGCCGCCTTCTTCATGTGCCTGACCGCGGTCTACAGCGCCTTCAGCTGGCTGCCGACGATGCTGGCCTCCGAAGGCCTCTCGCCCGCGCTCGCCGGCGGCGGCCTCACGGCCTACAACCTCGGCGGCGTGATCGGCGCGCTGGTCTGCGCGCTGGCCATCACTTGCTACGGCTCGCGCTGGCCGCTGGTGATCTGCGCCGCCGGCGCCGCCATCAGCGCCTTCGCGATGCAGCGGCTGAACGTGGCGCACGACACCAACCTGCTGATCTTCGGCTTCGGCGTGCACGGCCTCTTCGTGAACGCGGTGCAGTCGACCATGTACGCGGTCTGCGCCTTCATGTATCCGACCCGCGTGCGGGCCACCGGCACCGCCTCGGCGCTGGCCTTCGGCCGGCTCGGCGCGATCATGAGCGCCTTCGCCGGCGCCGCGGTGATCACCGCCGGCGGCGCCAGCGCCTACCTGTCGCTGCTCGGCTTCTCGATGGTGTTCTCGATGATCGCGCTGCTGATCGTCAAGCGCCACATCCCGAGCCGCCCGGCCGGCCCGCCCGATGCGCCGATGATGGCCGCCAAGGGCCGCACCGCCTGAGCCACAAGGAAACCCGATGCTCGACAACGCCGCCCTGAAGACGCTGCTGGCCCAGCGCAAGTCCCTGAAGCAGACGGTCTCGCCGGCCGAGTGGGAGGCCCGCGTCGAGCTGGCCGCCTGCTACCGGCTGATCGCGCACTTCCGGATGACCGACTGGATCTACAACCACATCTCGGCGCGCGTGCCCGGCGACCACGAGCACTACCTGATCAATCCCTTCGGGCTGCTCTACGAGGAGGTGTCGGCCTCGAACCTGGTGAAGGTCGACATCCACGGCCGGCTGACCGAGGACGTCGGCTTCGACGTCAATCCGGCGGCCTTCGTGATCCACGGCGCGATCCACGCGGCGCGGCCCGACATCGGCTGCGTGCTGCACACCCACACCGCCGCCGGCACCGGCGTCGCGGCGCAGTCGCACGGCCTCCTGCCGATCTCGCAGAACGCCTTCAAGGTCATCGACCGGGTGGCCTACCACGACTTCGAGGGCATCGCGCTCGACACCGAGGAGCAGCAACGGCTGGTCGCCGACATCGGCGACAAGGACGTGCTGATCCTGCGCAATCACGGTCTCCTGACCATGGGCCGCACCGTGCCCCAGGCCTTCGAGCTGATGTTCTTCTTGGAGCGCGCCTGCCAGATCCAGATCGCGGCGCTGGCCGGCGGCAGCCAGGTCACGATCCCGCCGCAGGCGGTCTGCGAGCGCACCTCGGCGCAGTTCCGCGGCGACAGCAGCTACGTGCAGGGCCGCGACTGGCTGGCGCTGCTGCGGTTGCTGGACCGCATCGACCCGTCGTACCAAGACTAGGGTGCTGCTCAACACCGAAGACTTCCGGCAGGCGGCCGGGAGGGTCCTGCCGCGCTTCGTCCTCGACTACATCGAAGGCGCGGCCGACGACGGGCATTGCCTGCGCCGCAACCTCGACGACCTGGCCGCGATCGAGCTGGTGCCGCGCGTGCTGCGCGACACCACCACGGTCGACACCGCCATCGAGGTCTTCGGCCGCAAGTGGGCCCTGCCCTTCGGCATCGCGCCCACCGGCCTCAACGGTCTCATCCGCCCCGGCGCCGACGCGCTGCTGGCGACGGCCGCGGCACGCTGCGGCATCCCCTTCGCGCTGTCGACCGCGTCGAACATGCGGCTGGAGGACGTGCGCGCCGCCGCACCGGGCAGCGCGCAGTGGATGCAGCTGTACGTCATGCACCGCGAGATGGCCGGGCAGATCGTCGAGCGCGCGGCGCGTGCGGGCTACGAGGCGCTGGTGCTGACCGTGGACGTGCCAGTGAGCGGCAACCGAGAGCTCGACCTGCGCAACGGCTTTCGCGTGCCCTTCAAGCCGACGGCGAAGCTGGCGCTGGACGTGCTGGGCCATCCGCGCTGGTCGCTGCGCATGGCGCCGGGCGGCTCGCCCGACTTCGCGAACCTCACCGCCTCCGGCGACATCGCGGGCTCGGCCGACGTGCAGGCGGCGCTGCTCGCGCGCGCCATGGACCGCTCGCTGGTCTGGGACAACCTCGCGTGGCTGCGCGGCCTCTGGAAGGGCCCGCTGCTGCTCAAGGGCGTGCTGCATCCGGACGACGCGCGGCTGGCGATCGAGCATGGCGTCGACGGCCTGATCGTGTCCAACCATGGCGGCCGTCAGAACGATGCCTCGCCCTCGGCGATCGCCGCGCTCACGCGCGTGCTGGCCGCGGTCGACGGCCGCCTTCCGGTGTTCATGGACAGCGGCATCCGCCGCGGCGGCGACATCGCCAAGGCGCTGGCCCTCGGCGCGACCGCGGTGTTCGTCGGACGGCCCGCGCTCTACGGCCTGGCGGTGGACGGTTCGGCGGGCGCGGAGGCGGTGCTGCGCATCCTGGCGGCGGAACTGGTGCGCAGCATGACCTTGCTGGGGGCGCGATCGGTCGCGGAGTTGCGGGGCGCGGCCGCGGCCGCGGCGGGCTAGCTTCGACGGCACGCCCAGGCGGACATTCGTCACGCTGCCCGGCGACTGCTTGCGCGCCTGCCGTTGTGGTCGTCGCGACGGCCCCCTACAGTCGCCGCATGACCCGCCCGAGCATCCTGCGCGAACTCACACGCATCCCGCGCGATGCCTCGGACGGCCAAATCCTGGCGATCATCCGGACCTGGGTCGACATCCTCGCCGGCGGCGAATACGAACTGGTCGGCGCGAGCCTCGGCTACGCGATGTCCTTCGGGCAGCCCGACGGCGCCTCTATCCGCAACGCGCTGCAAGGCTACCAATCCCCCTGCTACTACCCCGGCGTCGCGCACTTCACGGTCAGCGACTGGCGCATGGCGACCGGCGGCAACCTGGCGCCCCGGCAGCGGATCAGCCGCTGCGAGCCCAACGCCTCGCGGCTGGCGGGCGCCGTCGAATTCGACCTGCCGTTGAACGGCCGCTGGAGCGACCTCACCGCGGAGTTCGCGTGGTACGCGGGCGAACACGCGGACGGCGCCCGCACGCTGAGGCTCGAAGGCATCTCGTCGCTGCGCCAGTTGCAGCGTGAGGCGGACGAGGTCGAATGCCGCCTTGCGGCCCGGTGAGCGCGCAGCCCCTGCGCGCTAGCCCGCGACGACGACCTCGGCCTCGATCGGCCCGCCCCGCCGCAAGGTGTTGTAGATCGGGCAGGCGCCCGTGAAGGCCTCGACCAGCGCGCGAGCGCTCGCCAGGTCGACGCCTGCGAGCGCGAAGCGCAGCCGGATCGCGGCATAGCGCGTGACGTCCCCGGGGTCGCGCTCGAAGCTCACCTCGACCTCGGCCGATGCCAGCGGCAGCGCGCGCTCGCGTGCCGTCTTCTGCACCAGGCCGAGACCGCAGGAGGCCAATGCCGAGAGCAGCAGCTCGCCGGCCTGCACCGCGTCGCCGGGACCACCGGCCGCCGCCCTGGCGTCGGAGACGAAGTGATGCCGGCGAGCGCTCACCAGGAAGCGGCCGAAGGTGTCGACGGCGCGGGCGCGCACCGTGACGATCTCGCCTGCGGCGGCGACCGCCACGGCGGCGCTCACGACCGCCTCCCGCTGCCACGCCGCGAGGCCGCGCGTTCCTTCCAGGCACCCACCGCCGGACGCTCCAACCCCAGGTTCTCGCGCAGGTTGGCGCCCTCGTAGGCGTCGCGGTAGAGGCCGCGGCGCTGAAGCTCGGGCACCACCAGCCGGACGAATTCCTCGAAGCCGCCGGGCTGGTAGGGCGCGCTGATCATGAAGCCGTCGCAGGCGCCCTCGCGGAACCAGCGCTCGAGGCCGTCGGCCACCTTCTCGGGCGTACCGATCAGGTCGCCCTCGTAGCGGCTGCCGTAGCGCTTGCCGAGGTCGCGCAGGGTCAGGCGGTCGCGCTCGGTGGCTTCGCGCACTTCCTGGTAGTGGCCTTGTACGCCGGGCACGTCGATGTCGGGCAGCGCCGCGTCGAGCGCGAACTTCGACAGATCGACGTCGAGGTGATAGGACAGCGTCGACAGCCCCGCATGCGGATCGACCAGGCCGCGCAGGGTGCGGTCCTTCTCCTCGGCGATGGCCTGCGTCTCGCCGACCAGCGGCGTCGCCGCCGGCAGCACCTTGAGCGAATCGGGATCGCGGCCGTGCGAGCGGACGCGGTCCTTGATCTCCTTGTAGAAGGCCTTGGCGCTGTCGAGCGAATCGTGGCTCACGAAGATCGCATCGGCCCATTGCGCCGCGAAGTCGCGGCCGCGATCGGACGCCCCGGCCTGCAGGATCACCGGATAGCCCTGCGGCGGGCGCGAGACGTTGAGCGGCCCCTTGACGCTGAACCATTCGCCCTCGTGGTCGACGTAGTGCACCTTGTCGGGATCCGCGAAGAGCGGCGTGCGCCGGTCGAACACCAGCGCGTCGTCCTGCCAGCTGTCCCACAACTTGAAGACGACCTCGAGGAATTCGTCGGCGCGGTCGTAGCGCTTGTCGCGCGGTACCTGTTCCTTCTTCGAGAAGTTGCGTGCCTCGGCGTCCTGGAAGGAGGTGACCACGTTCCAGGCGGCACGTCCGGCACTGAGGTGGTCGAGGGTCGCGAAGGAGCGCGCCACCTCGAAGGGCTCGTAGTGGCTGGTCGAGCGGGTCGAGGCGAGCCCGAGATGCTTCGTCGCGGCGGCCATCGTGGCCAGCACCACCACCGGATCGAGCCGCAGCGAGCCGAGCGCGCCGTAGCGCAGCTGGGTGTCGTTGCTGCCCTGGTAGCGATCGGGCACCGCCAGGATGTCGGCGAAGAAGGCGAGGTCGAAGAGGCCCTTCTCGAGCGTGCGCGCGATGTCCTGGTAGTAGGACGCGTCGAGCCAGCCGTTCTCGGAGGCGGGATAGCGCCAGCCGCCCGGCCGGCCCGGTCCGGCGGTGACGAAGGCGGCGAGATGGATCTTGCGGTCCGCGGATCGAGGCATGGTTCAGGCTCCCAGTTCGGCGGCGACCGCCCGTCGGATGGCATCGAATTTCGGGTCCAGCAGGAAGCCGCGGACATCGACCTTGTTCGGCAGCACGCCCAGTGCCTGGAAGTTGTCGGCCAGGTCTTGCGTCGAGGCGGCGGCGGCCTCGTCGATCGGCTTCAGCGCAATCGCGCCGGAGTCGGACAAGCGGGCATCGACGATCAGCTGGCGGTAGACCTGCTGCTCGGCGCCGCCGGCCTCGAAGCCGCCCAGCGCGGCCCATTCGGCCACGGTCGCATCGGGATGCGCCGCGGCATCGGCCTGGGTCTCGCGGATCAGCCGCACCAGCTTCGCCGCCAGGTCGGGGTGCGCATCGGCGAAGCCGCCGCGCGCGACGTAGAAGGCGTAGTCGTAGGTGCGCACGCCGGGCAGCGTGCGCGCCTTGTCGCCGAGCCGCTGCAGGGCCAGCGCGCTGGCCGGCTGCCAGTGGATCCAGGCGTCGACGCTGCCCTGCGCGAAGGCGGTGTAGGCATCGGCGCCGCTCAGGCTCACGGCCTGCACGTCGTCCAGCCGGAGGCCGGCGGTCTCCAGGTACTTGATGAGGCTGTAGGTGCCCGTGGTGCCGTTCTGGTGCGCGATCTTGCGGCCCTTCAGGTCGGCGGCGGTGCGGATCGGCGAACCGGCTGCGACCAGCATGTCGACCTCGTTGGCGGGCAGCGCGTAGGCCGCCAGCGGCACGATCGGCACGCCGGCCGCGACCGCGTTGACGACCGCGGTGGCGGTGGCGAAGCTGAAGTCGACGCCGCCCGCCTTGACCGCTTCCATCACCGGCAGCGAGGCGGTGAAGCCGGGCTGCCAGACCACCTTGGCCGGCACCTCCGTGGCGAGCCGCCGGGCGCCGGCGCCGGTCTGCAGCGAAGCGAAGACGCCGGTGCGGCCGTCGCCGATGACGGCGATGGTCAAGGGGGATGCGGTCTCTGCCGCGGTGGCTGTGGCGGGCGCAGCGGGCGCAGCGGTAGAGGCGGCCGCGGCGGGCGTGGCCGGGGGCGCCTCGCCTTTGCTGCAGCCGAGCAGCGCCAGCGTGCCGCCGGCACTGGCCAGTGCCAGGCCGCCGAGCCCGATGAAGCGGCGCCGCGCGGCGATGGATGAGGGGGACCGGTCGTCGGTCGGCATGCGTGTGTGTCCTTGCAGAGTGGAATGAAAAGAATGGGCGAGCGGCGCCTCAGCCGCCCGATGCGACCTGCGCGCTCACCAGGCCCTCGAGCAGTTCTTCCTTCAGCGCCGCCAGCGCCGGCGCGCCGCGATGGCGCGGCCGCGCGTGGTCGATCGCCAGGTCGCGGGCGACACGGCCGTCGCGCATCAGCAGCACGCGGTCGGCGAGCACCAGCGCTTCCTCGACGTCGTGCGTGACCAGCAGCACCGTGCGCGGCCGACGCGCCAGCTGCGCTTCGAGCAGGCCCTGCATCGCGGCACGGGTGATCGCATCGAGCGCGCCGAAGGGCTCGTCGAGCAGCAGCAGGTCAGGGTCGTGGATCAGCGCGCGGGCCAGTGCGACCCGCTGGCGCTGGCCGCCGGACAGCACCAGCGGAAAGTCGCCGTCGCGGCCGGCCAGGCCCACCGCGGCCAGCAGCGCGCGGGCATCGTCGTCGCGTCCGCGCAGCCCGAGGGTCACGTTGCGCAGCACCGTGCGCCACGGCATCAGGCGGTCTTCCTGGAACATCATGCGGACCTCCGGCGCGCCGCGACGCGAGACCCATTCGATGCGGCCGGTGCTCGGCGCCTCCAGCCCGGCCACCAGCCGCAGCAGCGTCGACTTGCCGACGCCGCTGGCACCGATCAGCGCGACGAACTGGCCGGCCGGCACCTCGAGGTCGAGCGCCCGCAGCACCGCGCGATCGCCGAATGTCTTGCCGACGCCGCGCAGCACGAGGCGCTCCCGGTCCGTCGCGACGTTGCTCATCGCGCACTGCCTCGCGCGTAGTTCGGATGCCAGCGCAGCAGCCGGCGCTCGACCACCCGCGTGATCGAATCGGCCAGCCAGCCGGCCAGCGCGTACAGCACGATCGCCAGCAGGATCACGTCGGTGCGAAGCAGCTCGCGCGCGTTCTGCACCAGGTAGCCGATGCCGTCGCGCGAGGCGATGGTCTCGCCGACGACCAGCGTCAACCAGGCCACACCCAGGCCGTAGCGCACGCCGGTGAGGATCGGCGCGAGCGCGCCCGGCAGCACCACCTGCCAGACCAGCGCGAAGGGACCGAGCCCGTACGAGCGGCCGAGCTCGACCAGCTTCGGGTCGACGTTGCGGATCCCGCTCATCGTGTTGATGTAGACCGGGAACAGCGAGCCCAGCGCCACCAGCAGCACGCGCGGCTCCTCGCCGATGCCGAACCACAGGATCATCAGCGGCACCAGCGCCAGGTGCGGGATGGTGCGCAGCATCTGCAGCGAACGGTCCAGCACGCCATGGGCGAGGCTCGACAGGCCGACCAGGAAGCCGAGCAGCAGGCCGGTCGCCGAACCCGTGAAGAAGCCGAGCGCGACGCGCCGCAGGCTGACCGCGATGTCGTGCTGCAACTCGCCGCGCGCCGCCAGGGCCCAGGCGGCACGCAGCACGTCGGAAGGCGCCGGCAGGATCCCCGCGGGCAGCCGGCCGATGGCGGAGAAGTATTGCCACAGCGCGACCAGCGCCAGCGGCAGGATCCAGGGCAGCAGGGCTCGCCAGCGTGCCGGTGCGCGTCGCGCGCCGGCGCGGCCGCGTCGCGGCTCGACGGCGTCGGCGATGACGGTGATGCGGTTTTCCGCAGCAGGCGGTGCGGCTTGCGCTGGCGGGGCAACGGGCGAATGGGGCAGGACGGCGCTCATGGATCGGAATGCAAGGCGCCGACGGGTGCGCACACTGGAAGACCGTCGACCTTATGCGCCCAGGTTCGCGAAGTGAACTTGGATTTGTGCATGTCGATATGCGGAGATCGCATGGGCCGCGCAGCCCCTGCCGGTCCGCATATCGATCCGCGCTTTTCTTCGTAGCCGCTGGCCGGGCCGCTTCCTACGATGCCCGCTTCGCCACCGCTTCCCGCTCCCGACCGAGCGCGCCAACATGCCCATCGACACCCCGCCGGCCCGCGCCGCCTCCACCTTGCACTCGCGCCGCCGCGCGCTCAAGACCTTCGCATCGATGGGCGCGATCGGCGCCGTCGGCGGCCTGGCGCTGGCCGGCTGCTCGCGCGACGACGGGCCTGCGGCCGCCTCAGCCGGCGGCCCCGCGGTGGTGGCGAAGACCGGCGACATCGTCACCTTCAAGTACCCCGACAACCCGGCCTTCGACCTGGTCTACCTGGCCGACCAGCTCGGCTACTACGAGGGCACGGGCACCCGGCCGGAATATGTCGGCAAGATCGCGGCGCCGCAGATCATCCCGCTGGTCGGCACCGGCGAGATCGACTTCGGCTCGCGCATGGTGCCGCTGGTGATCTCGGCGATCGCCTCGGGCGCCGACATCAAGGTGGTGGCGGCCGGCGGCAAGACGCTGCAAGAGGCGCCGCACATGAAGTACTTCGTGCGCAAGGACTCCGGCATCCGCGCGCCGAAGGACCTCGAGGGCAAGACCATCGGCATCAACAGCTTCGGCGCCTGCGCCGAGTTCGTGACCAAGAAGTACCTGCGCGAGCACGGCGTGGATGTCGCCAAGGTCAACTTCGTGGTGATCCCGGACGACCAGGCCGAGCAGACGCTCGCCACCCGCAGCACCGACCTGGCGATCATCCACGCGCCCTTCTCCGGTCGCGCCGATAACGCACAGGAGCTGACCCGCCTGTGGAGCGACTTCGACCTCGACGGCGGCCTCGGCGGCATGGCGCCCTACAGCGCCAACGGCCGCTTCATCCGCGAGCATCCGCAGGCGGTGCGCGACGTGGTGACCGCGCTGGCCAAGGCCGGCAACTGGGTCAACGCCAATCCGGAAGAGGCGCGCAAGCTGACCTCGCAGCGCATCGGGCTGGAGCTGAAGAACGTCGACCGCTTCGCCTATGTCGACGACCTGGTGATCACCGAGCCGCCGATCCGCTACTACGTGGACATCCTGCAGTCCGAAGGCAAGATCCCGGCCGGCAAGGTGGCGGTGCAGCAGGTCTACACCAACGAGTTCAATCCCTACGCCGGCCAGCGCAGGGCCTGAGGCGATGGGCATCAAGATCTCGGCCCGCGACCTTCGCATGGGCTATGACGCGCGCGGCGCCAGCGAGCGGGTGCGGGTGCTCGAAGGCTTCGACCTCGACGTGCGCGAAGGCGAATTCCTCTCGGTGCTCGGGCCCTCGGGCTGCGGCAAGTCGACCTTCCTCGGCATCCTGGCGGGCCTGGCGCAGGCCAGCGGCGGGCGCGTCGAGATCGATGGCCGGCCGATCGCCGGCGTGCGCCTGCGGCAGGGCGTGGTGTTCCAGGGCTACGCGCTCTTTCCCTGGCTCACGGTGCTCGACAACATCGCGGTCGGCCTGGACATCCGCGGCCTCGGCAAGGTGGAGCGTCGGCGCATCGCGCACGAGTATCTGGCACTGGTCGGGCTGCATGGCTTCGGCGAGCGCTATCCGCACGAGATCTCCGGCGGCATGAAGCAGCGGGTCGCGATCGCGCGATCGCTGGCCTACGAGCCGGACCTCCTGCTGATGGACGAGCCCTTCGCCGCGCTCGACGCCCAGACCCGCGAGGTGCTGCAGGGCGAGCTGCTGCGCATCTGGGAAGGCCGGCGCACCACCATCGTCTTCATCACCCACAGCCTGGAAGAAGCGGTCTACCTGTCGGACCGGGTCGCGGTGATGACGCAGCGGCCCGGCCGCATCAAGGACATCATCGACATCCCGCTCGCGCGGCCGCGCTCGGCCGAGCTTCGCCACACCGCGGAATTCGCGGCCCTGCGCCTGCGCGCCTGGGAGGTGCTGAAGGACGAGGTGCAACTGGGCACGCGCGCCGAAGGAGCGAACGCATGAGCGTGGTCCTCTACGCGCCCCCGGTCCCGCCCGCGGGGTGGCCCGCGCGCATGGCGCGCACGGCCGGCCGATGGGCCGAACGCGCCATCGGCATCGTGCTGCTGCTGGCGTTGTGGGAAGCGCTGCCGCGCCTGGGCGTGGTGAGCGAGGCCTACCTGAGCCCGCCTTCGGCGGTGCTCGCCAGCATCTGGCAACTGGTGCACGGCGGCGCCCTGTGGAAGCATGTCGGCGCCAGCCTGCAGCGATCGTTGTGGGGCCTGCTGCTGGCGAGCAGCACGGGCGTGCTGCTCGGCCTGGCCATCGGCAGCTTCCGGCGCGTGGCGGCGGTCCTCGATCCGCTCCTGCAGCTGTTCCGCCAGACATCGGCCTTCGCGCTGTTCCCGGTGTTCATCCTCTTCCTGGGCATCGGCGAGCTGTCGAAGGTGGCGATCATCTTCTGGGCGGCCTTCTGGCCGGTGCTGCTTTCCACGGTGAGCGGCGTGCGGCAGGTCGACCGGCTGCTGGTGAACTCCGCGCTGTCGATGGGCGCCTCGCGCCGCTTCGTCTTCTTCAAGGTGATGCTGCCGGCCTCGCTGCCGTCGATCTTCACCGGCGTGCGGCTGGCCGGTGCCTACAGCATCACCGCGCTGGTCGCGGCCGAGATGATCGGCGCTCACTCGGGCCTCGGCTTCCTCACCCTGAATTCGCAGGAGACCTTCCAGATCCCGACCATGTACGCGGGCATCCTGCTGCTGGCGCTGCTCGGGTTGCTGCTGAACTACCTGCTGGCATTGCTCGAACACCGCCTGCTGCGCTGGCGCAAGGGCCTGAGCCTCGATGACTGATCGACGATCGCGCTGGCGCGGCGCCGCGGCCACCGTCGGCGCGGTGGGCCTGGCACTGACCGCGCTGGGCTGCGTCGACAGCACGCCGGCCGCGCGAGGCGATGCAGCGCCGGCGCTGCTCGGATGGCTGCACTTGGCGCCTGTCGAGCCACCGCTGGCGAGCCTGCCCAGGGGACCGCTGCTGCAACGCGCGCAGGCGCGCGGCGAACTGGTGGTCGGCGTGCGCAGCTATCCGCGACCGGCACCGCCCGGCTCGCCGCGGCCGTCCGAACCCGATGCCTTCGACGCCGCATTGGCCCAGCGGCTGGCCGATTCGCTGGGCCTGCCGCTGCGGCTGGTCGGCCTCGCGCCCGAGGAGCGCGAG
>NZ_LMUW01000112.1:23157-126886 GCF_009765735.1 Xenophilus sp. L33 | reverse complement strand
GGCGTCGGTGCCACAGCCACCGGCGGCGACGGCAAGGTCACCGGCGCTGGCGGCACAGTCGGCGCCGGCGCCACGGCCGCCGATTGCGCCACGACCGGCACCTGCGCTGCAGCCGCACTCGGCGGCGCCGCCAGCTCCGGAATCAATGCCGTCGAAGCCCCGCCCGGGCCCGTCCCCGCCGCGGTCTTCGCATCCCCATCGAGCCGCGTCGACGCGGAAGGCGTCGTCCCCGCCGACACATCGTCGCCGCCTCCCGACAGCGACGCCGCCTGGATCGCACCGTCCAGCCCCGCGAAGCGCTCCGACTCGCGCTGCCGGAAGACCACCAGCACCACGCCGGCGATCAGCACCGCAAGCACCGCGATGACGATCGGCCGCTTCGAGAAGCCCGGACCGCGAGGCTGCGGCAGCGCCGCCACGACCTCCTCCTCCCCGGCGGCGCTGGCCAGCAGCGCCTTGCGCATGCGCCAGTCGGGGATCACGCCGCGGTCGGGCGCCTCCGCCAGCGCCCGCTGCAGGTGCTGGTCGCGCGGATCGATGTCGTCGTCCACGTCGTCGTCGGCATCGTTCAGGGGCGCCAGCACCATGAGGTAGCGCTCCATGCAGGCGCGCAGCTTGAGCAGGCTCTTGTCCAGCAGCAGGTCGACGCTGGCCTGCTCGACGTCGAGGATCGCCGCGATGCCGGCGATCGAGAAGCCGTCTTCCTCGTACAGCAGATAGGCGGCGCGCTGCTCGTCGGGCAGTTCGTCCAGGCAGGCGAGCAGGCGGCGGCCGGCGGCGCGCCAGAAGGCCAGCTTCTCGTCCGAGCCATCCGCGGCACCGGCGCCGCGCTCGCCGTCCGCACCCTCGCGCAGCAGGCCGCGGCTGAAGAGCTGGGCGGCCTCGAGGCCGTCACCGTCCTCGTCGTGCGCATGGAAGGCGGCCTCGCGGCCGCTCAGGCGCAGCTGGTCCATCGCCAGTTCGTTGGCGATGCGCCAGGTCCAGACCTGCCAATCGAGGCCTTCGGTCGCGAAGTTGTCGCGGTCCATGATCACCTGCAGCCAGCAGTTGCGGAACACCTGCGGCGCCTCGCCGGCCAGCCGCAGCCCGAGCAGGCGGCGCACGTAGCGCAGCAGCGCCACCTCGTGGCGCGCATAGAGGGTCTCGAAGGCGTTCTTGTCGCCGGCGGAATAGGCCAGCATGAGCTGGTCGTCCGGCAAGGCTTCCAGGGTTGCGGGGATCGTGGAGGGCGCGGACATCGCCGGATTTTGACCTGCGCGCCGGCGATCCGGCGCTTCGGCTGCACGGAAAGTTCGGGACCGTGACGAAGGCCGCGCGGAGCCGGCTATAATCTTGGGCTCGGCTCTTTAGCTCAGTCGGTTAGAGCGATGGAATCATAATCCACAGGTCCGCGGTTCGAATCCGTGAAGAGCCACCAAACTTGAAAAGCCTTGCAGGTCAACCACTTGCAGGGCTTTTCACCTTTTCGGGCAGGCGCAGTCGTCGGCCTGCGCGCCCCGTCCGCCCACCGCCATGAAACCCGCCGCACCCGCGCCGTCGCCGAGCCCGCTTCCCGCCGGGCGCCTCGGGCAGCGGGCGGCGCTCTGGCTGCTGGCCAGCATCTCGGTCACCTTCCTGGCGGCATCGAGCGCGCCGTCGCCGCTCTACGCGCTCTACCGCGACGCCTGGGGCTTCTCGGCGCTGACCCTGACGCTGGTCTTCGCCAGCTACGCCTTCGCGCTGCTGGCGGCGCTGCTGGTGTTCGGCGCCCTGTCGGACCACCGCGGCCGGCGCGAGGTCATCCTCTTCGCGCTGGGCCTGGAGATCGGGTCGTTCGTTCTCTTCTGGCGCGCCGACTCGGTGGCCGCGCTGGTCGGCGCACGGGCGCTGCAAGGGCTGGCGACCGGCATCGCGACCAGCGCTTTCAGCGCCGCGCTGATCGACATCGACCGGGCCCGCGGCGCGCTGGTCAACAGCGTCGCGCCGATGGTGGGCATGGCCTTCGGCGCGTTGGGCGCCAGCGTGCTGGTGCAGTTCGCGCCGGCGCCGACCCGGCTGGTGTTCGAGCTGCTCTTCCTGGTCTTCGTCGCCCAGGCGGTCGGCGCCTTCTTCCTGCCCGAGACGGTGCCGCGCCGAGACGGCGCCTGGCGATCGCTGCGCCCCCGCATCGAGATTCCGTTGCAGGCCCGTGCCGCCGTCTGGGAAGTGCTGCCGGTCAACACCGCGCAATGGGTGCTCGCCGGCTTCTACCTGTCGCTCGGGCCGACGCTGGCCAAGGTCATCACCGGCGTGGCATCGCCGCTGGTCGGCGGCGCCGCGATCGCGTCGCTGGTGCTGAGCGCCGCGGCGGCTGTGCTGGCGGTGCGCGACCAGTCGCCGCGCCGCGTGCTGCTCGGCGGCACCGCGATGCTGGCGGTCGGCCTGGCGATCACGCTGGCCGGCGTGGCGCGCCTGTCGGGGCCGGCCTTCTTCGCCGGCACGGTGGTTGCCGGCGCGGGCTTCGGCGCCGGATTCAACGGATCGCTGCGCAGCCTGGTGTCGCTCGCCGCGCCGCAGGAGCGCGGCGGCCTGATGTCGGGCTTCTTCACGATGAGCTACCTGGCGTTCAGCCTGCCGGCGATCGCCGCCGGCTTCGCGGTCGGGCACTTCGGGCTGCAGGCCACCTCGCTCGGCTTCGGCGCCGCGCTGATCCTGCTGACCGCGGTCGCGCTGCTGCTGATGGTGCGCGCCGGCGAGCCGGCGGATCGGCCGGCGAGGCCCTAACATCGCGCCATGACCTTTCCCAAGCCGTGGCTGCTTCCCCTGCTGGCCTCGCTGGCGTGGCTTCCGGCGGCCGCCGGTGCCCAGACCTGCGCCGAGGCCACCCAGGCCTACAACCTGGTCAACCAGGCGCCGGTGCGCGACAAGGACGACATGGCGCGGACCTACCGCGACGTCACCCGCGCCTGCGGCGGACCGCCCGGCCAGCCCTCGCTGGCGGCAGTGCCCGACCGGGCGTTGCGCACGCCGCCCGGCCGCTTCGTGCGCTGCGACCGCAACGGCTGCTGGGGCAGCGCCAACAACGTGCACTACAGCTACGCCGCCAACGGCGACATGCGGGGTGCCGACGGGTCCTACTGCACGCGCGGCGCGGGCAAGAGCTTCAGCTGCAACTGAGCGTCAACCGCCGCTGCAGCCGAGGGCAGCGCATTCGGCTCGCAGCGTCTCGACCTTGTCGGCCAGCTGGCCGCCCTGCATCTCGCAATCCTTGCGCGTGTTCGCCTGGCTCTCCAGCAGCGTCTCGCGCTCGGCGCCGGGCCGGCGACCGGCGGCGGAATCCAGCTGGTCGGTGATCCCGGCCAGCTTCTGGTCGCACTGCTGGCGCTGGGCCTTGAGCGCGGCCTTGGCGTCGGGCAGCAGCTTGCGCTCGACCTGCAGCTTGCGGTTGGTGCGATCGCTGACTTCCTGGCCGGCGCTGATCCGTTCGGCCACGCTGCGGTTGTCGACCGGTGCGGCCGTGCCGGCGACCGGCGGCTTCGGCGCCGCATGCAGGATCTGCTGGCCGGCGCCCTCGGGACAGGGCGCATCCTGGAAGCTGACGGCGCCGCCCGGCGCCGCACAGCGGTACATGGCCGAGGCCGGGCCGGCGGCGCACAGCAACAACGACAGGAAAGGAACGATCAGTTTCATCCAGGGACCCACATCGAATAGCGAAGTTTCGCATCTGGCAGAGACGGCGACGCCGAAGGAGTTCCCGCCCGGAGCCGCTGCCGGCGCCGCGTATGCTCGCCCGCATGCCTTCCCACCTGCCGGCCACGGACCTGCCGCCCTTCAGCGCCGACGAGCGCGACGCCCTGCACCGGCTGCTGGCGGCGCGCCGCGACATGCGCCATTTCGTGCCCGGCGCCGTCCTGCCCGAAGGCGCGCTGCAGCGGCTGCTGCAGGCCGCGCACCAGGCGCCGTCGGTCGGCCTGATGCAGCCCTGGCGGCTGCTGCGCATCCAGGCCGGCGAGCGGCGCCGCGCCATCGCCGCGCTGGTCGACGAAGAACGCCAGGCCACCGCGCGGGCGCTCGGCGAGCGCTCTGACGAATTCCTGCGGCTGAAGGTCGAGGGCGTGCGCGAATGCGCCGAGCTGCTGGTGGCGGTGCTGGCGCCGGACGACGGCACCGTCTTCGGCCGCCGCACCATGCCGCGCGACATGGCGCTCTGCTCGGTCGCCTGCGCGATCCAGAACCTGTGGCTGGCGGCGCGCGCCGACAACCTCGGGATGGGCTGGGTGTCGATGTTCGACCCCGAGCGCCTCGGCCGCCTGCTCGAGCTGCCGGCCGGCGCACAGGCGGTGGCGCTGCTGTGCATCGGGCCGGTGCCGGCCTTCTACGATTCGCCGATGCTCGAACTGGAAGGCTGGCGCTTCGAAAGGCCGCTGGAAGAACTGGTGTTCACCGATCGCTGGGGCGACTAGGCAAGGCTCAGCCCGCGAACATGTCCCCGTCCCGCTGCGGCGGCGCCACGCCCAGGTGCCGGTACGCCGCCAGCGTGGCGATGCGGCCGCGCGTGGTGCGCTGCAGGTAACCCTGCTGGATCAGGTAGGGCTCGATCACGTCCTCGATCGTGCCGGCCTCCTCGCCGATGCTGGCGGCGATGTTGTCCAGCCCGACCGGGCCGCCGTCGAAGCGGTGGATCACCGCCTCGAGCAGCTTGCGGTCCATCAGGTCGAAGCCCTGCGGATCGACGTCGAGCATCTTCAGCGCCAGGTGCGCGATGTCGATCGTGATGCGGCCGTCGCCCTTGACCTGCGCGTAGTCGCGCACCCGGCGCAGAAGCCGGTTGGCGATGCGCGGCGTGCCGCGCGAGCGGCGCGCGATCTCCAGGCCGCCGGCGGCGTCCATCGGCACGTTGAGCAGGCCGGCGCTGCGATGGACGATGCGCGCCAGTTCCTCGGCCGTGTAGAACTCCAGCCGGGCGACGATGCCGAAGCGGTCGCGCAGCGGATTGGTGAGCATCCCGGCGCGCGTCGTCGCGCCGACCAGCGTGAAGGGCTGCAGGTCGAGCTTGATGCTGCGGGCCGCCGGACCTTCGCCGATCATGATGTCGATCTGGTAGTCCTCCAGCGCCGGGTAGAGGATTTCCTCGACCACCGGCGACAGCCGATGGATCTCGTCGATGAAGAGCACGTCGTTGCGCTCGAGGTTGGTCAGCAGCGCCGCCAGGTCCTTCGGCTTCTCGAGCACCGGGCCGGAGGTCTGCCGCAGGTTGACGCCGAGCTCGGCCGCGATGATGTGCGACAGCGTGGTCTTGCCGAGGCCTGGCGGGCCGAACAGCAGCACGTGGTCGAGCGCCTCGGCCCGGTGGCGCGCGGCGCCGATGAAGATCTCCAGCTGCTCGCGCACCTTGGCCTGGCCGACGTATTCGTCGAGCAGCTTCGGCCGCAGGGCGCGCTCGATGGCTTCCTCGTTGGGCGAAGCCGGAGCGGCGGAGACCACGCGTTGCGGGGCCGGGGCGAAGTCGTCGGTCTGGATGGTCATGGGGCGCGGGCTGAGGCCGCAGTTTAGGGCCAGTTCAGGCCAGAATGCGCGACGTCCCGGAGACCGCCACGTCCATGACCGACACCGACCGCACCCTGTGCGCCGCCACCGCCGGCCTGCTGCGCGCCAGCGGCTCGATCGCGGTGTGGAGCATGGCCTTGTCGCTGATCGCCGGCCTGGTGCTGTCGCTCACCGGCCGCTCGCTGCCCTCGGCCTCGTGGGGCGCCTACGCGGTGGTCGGCCTGGCCGGCCTGGTCGAACGCTGCTTCGCCTTGCGCCTGCGGCAGGAGGCCGCGCTCTTCGAAGGCCTGGCGCAGGGCGCGATCGATGGCCTCGGCGCGCTCGACAGCACGCTCGAGACGCTCGGCCTGCGCCGCCACGGCGAGGCCAGCCGCAAGCTGCCCGAGCGCGTGCTGGCGGCCCGGCAGACGATGCAGCGGCATGTCTTCGCGGTGGTGGTGCAGACCGCGGCCTTCGCGATCGCCCTGGCGCTGGCCGAGTTGCGTTGAAGCCGGCTACTTGGCCAGCGCCCGCAGCGCCAGCTTGATGCCCTCGCCGACCGCCACGTCCGCCGGCAATGCCTTCAGAGCCAGCGCCGCCTCGCGGTCGCTGTAGCCGAGCGCCACCAGCGCCTGCAGGATGTCGGCCTGCGAATCGGAGCTGGCGTGCGCCGGCAGCGGCAGCTCGGCGCCGAGCTTGCCTTTCAGCTCGAGCAGCAGCCGCTCGGCGGTCTTCTTGCCGATGCCCGGGATCTTCACCAGCCGGCCGGCCTCCTGCAGCGTGATCGCCTGCGCCAGCTCGGCCACGCTCATGCCGCTCAGGAGGCCGAGCGCGGTGCGCGGGCCGACGCCCGAGATCTTGATCAGCTGCCGGAAGGCGGCCCGCTCCGGCGCGGTGCCGAAGCCGTAGAGGATCTGCGCGTCCTCGCGCACCACGAAGTGGGTCAGGAGCGACACCCGCTCACCGGTGCCGGGCAGGTTGTAGAAGGTGCTCATCGGCACGTCGACCTCGTAGCCGACGCCGTTGCAGTCCACCACCACCTGCGGCGGATTGCGTTCGGCCAGGATGCCGGTGAGTTTGCCTATCATGGGTGCCCTTCTCTTCGAAATGTTCCGCGTGATTCTGCGACACACCTTCGCCCCGCCCAACAACACGCGCCTCGGCCATCTCTGCGGACCGCTCGACGCCCACCTGCGGCGCATCGAGGAAGCGCTCGGCGTCAAGATCGCGCACCGGCACGAGCAGTTCAAGATCGACGGCCCGAAGGCCAACGCCGAACGCGCCATGGAAGTGCTGCAGGCGCTCTACGAGATCGCGCAGCGGCCGATCGATGCCGCGGTGGTGCAGCTCACCCTGGCCGGCGACGGCGCGATGGCCGGCGCCGACGAGGACGCGCTGGTGCTGGCCACCCGGCGCGGCGACCTGCGCGCCCGCACGCCGACCCAGGCGCTCTACCTGGAGAACATCGCCAGCCACGACATCACGCTCGGCATCGGCCCGGCCGGCACCGGCAAGACCTACCTGGCGGTGGCCAGCGCGGTCGATGCGCTGGAGCGCAGCGCCGTGCAGCGCATCGTGCTGACCCGCCCGGCGGTCGAGGCCGGCGAGCGGCTCGGCTTCCTGCCCGGCGACCTCACGCAGAAGGTCGACCCCTACCTGCGCCCGCTCTACGACGCGCTCTACGAGCTGATGGGCTTCGACAAGGTGCAGAAGGCCTTCGAGCGCAATGCGCTGGAGATCGCGCCGCTGGCCTTCATGCGCGGGCGCACGCTGAACAACGCCTTCGTCATCCTCGACGAAGCCCAGAACACCACGGTCGAGCAGATGAAGATGTTCCTGACGCGCATCGGCTTCGGCGCCAAGGCGGTGGTGACGGGCGACGTCAGCCAGATCGACCTTCCCAAGAGCCAGCCCAGCGGCCTGATCGACGCCGAGCGCGTGCTCAAGCGGGTCAACGGCATCGCGATCACCCGCTTCACCAGCGCCGACGTGGTGCGCCATCCGCTGGTGGCGCGCATCGTCGACGCCTACGACAACAGCCGCAAACGCGCGGCGGCCCGCTGATGGCGCTGGCGGACCTGTCGCTGTCGCTGCAGTTCGGCCGCTTCGACGGCGTCGCGCGGCATCGCACGGCCCTGCCGCGCCATGCGGTCGCCCGCTGGATCCGGCATGCGCTCGACGCCGACGGCGAGATCACGGTGCGCATCGTCGACGCCGACGAAGGCCAGCGCCTGAACCGCGAGTTCCGCGGCAAGGACTACGCGACCAACGTGCTGACCTTCGACTACGCACAGTCGCCGGTCGTGATGGCCGACCTGGTGCTGTGCGCGCCGGTGGTGGCCCGCGAGGCGAAGGAGCAGCGCAAGACGCTCGCCGCCCACTACGCGCACCTGCTGGTGCACGGCACGCTCCATGCGCAGGGCTGGGACCATGAGACCGGCGAGGAAGACGCCGAGGCGATGGAGGCGCGCGAGATCGAGATCCTGGCAGGCCTCGGCATCCGCAACCCCTACTGACTACATCTGCAGCGGGATCGTCACCGGTCCGTCGTTGACGAGGTGAACCTGCATGTCGGCGCCGAATTCGCCGGTCGCCACCGTCGGATGCGCGGCCCGCGCCAGCGCGACGAAACGCTCGTAGAGCCGCCGGCCCTCGTCGGGCGGCGCGGCCTGCGTGAAGCTGGGCCGGTTGCCGCCGCTGACATCGGCCGCCAGGGTGAACTGGCTCACCACCAGCAGGCTGCCGCCGGCGTCCTGCACGCTGCGGTTCATCTTGCCGGCCTCGTCGCCGAAGATGCGCAGCTTCAGGATCTTGGCGAGCATGCGCTCGGCCAGCGCGTCGGTGTCGCCGCGCTCGGCGCACAGCAGCACCAGGAGGCCGCCCCCGATCGCGCCGACGGTGCGGCCGCCGATGTCGACCCGCGCCTCGCGAACCCGCTGCAGCAGCGCCTTCATGCGGCCTCCGTCTTCGGCGTGGCGCGGGCTTCCATGCCCAGCGGCAGCAGCTGGATGGTCACCCGCAGGCCCGGCACCGCCTCGATCAGCGCCTGCTCCAGCTGGTCGCGCAGCCCGGCGGCGCGCTGCAGGGTCCACTGGCCGGGCACGTGCATGTGCAGGTCGGCGAAGCGCCGCTGGCCGGCGCCGCGGGTCACGATGTCGTCGAAGCGCAGCTGCGCGCCTTCGGGCGTGTCGGCCGCGAAGCGCTGCAGCGTGGCGTCCAGCACGGCCAGCGTCTCGGCATCGAGCGCCTGGTCCATCAGGCCCTGCGACGAGCGCCACACCAGCTTCACGCCTTCGCGCACGATGTTCAGCGCCACGCCGATCGCCAGCAGCGGGTCGAGCCAGAGCCAGCCGGTCAGCGCCACGCCGGCGACGCCGACCACCACCGCGGCCGAGGTCCAGACGTCGGTCACCAGGTGCCGCGCGTCCGCCTCCAGCGCGATCGAGCGGTGCGTGCGCGCCGCGCTGAACAGCACCCAGGCCAGCGCCGCGTTGAAGCCGGAACTGACGATCGACAGCGCCAGCCCCCAGCCGACCTGTTCGAGCGGCTGCGGCGACAAAAGCCGCAGCACCGCGACCCAGAGGATCGCGATCGCGGCGCCGACGATCAGCGTGCCTTCGAAGCCGGAGGAAAAATACTCGGCCTTGTGATGGCCGTAGGGATGGTCCTCGTCGGCCGGCCGGGCCGCGATCGTGACCATGCCGAGCGCGAAGGTCGCGCTGGCCAGGTTGACGAAGGATTCCATCGCATCCGAAATGAGTCCCATCGAGTGGGTCACCCAGCCGGCCCAGCCCTTCAGCAGGATGGTGACGACCGCCACCGCAATCGACACCCGCAGGAGC
This sequence comes from Xenophilus sp. L33, assembly GCF_009765735.1. Lineage (GTDB taxonomy): Bacteria > Pseudomonadota > Gammaproteobacteria > Burkholderiales > Burkholderiaceae_C > Variovorax. The sequence continues at coordinate 117,560 of NZ_LMUW01000112.1, read as the reverse complement.
TGAACGGGCCGCATCGCGGCCAGCTTCGAGGAAAGGAAGTTCGGTGCCAAGGAATTTGCGGATGGACCGCACGCGCGGCGCCGCCGATTATCGGGGCCGGCGCGGCTCAAGTACCATGCGCGCCCAAGTCCAACACGCGATTCGGAAGACTCGATGAACACCAGATCTGCCCTGGCCCTGTGCGGCCTCGTCCTGCTCGCCGGCGGCGTGTCGGCGCAGGCGTCCGGGGCGCCGCTGGCCGCCGACGTGCGCGCCGGCACGGTCAAGTCGGTGCTCGGCGACGTCAAGCTGCAGAGCGGCACGGCCGCACCGCGCAATGCCGTCGCCGGCGACGCGGTGAGCCAGGTCGACCTGATCCGCACCGGCGCCGACTCCGGTGCCAGCCTGGTGATGCGCGACGGCACCGCGATCGCGGTCGGCCCCTCGTCGAGCCTGGACCTGAAGGAATTCAAGTTCGACGCCACCACGCAGGACGGCAACCTGCTGGTCTCGCTGCTGCGCGGATCGCTGCGGATGGTCACCGGCGCCATCGGCAAGGCCCATCCGGAGGCGGTCCGGGTCGAGACGCCGACCGCGGTGATCGGCATCCGCGGCACCGACTTCATCGTCGAGACGGACGGCAAGCCATGAAGCGGCTCGCGCTGCTGGCGGCCGTCCTGCTGGCCGCCTGTTCGACACCCGGCACGCGGGTCGTGCTGCTGCCGCAGCCGGATGGCAGGCCGTCGGCCGTCACGGTGGCCAGCGGCTACGGCTCGCAGACCCTGTCGGAGCCCTACGAGCGGGCCACCGCGCTGCGCGATGCCAAGGCCGCGCCGGCGCTCGACAAGGTCGACCCGGCGGAACTGCGGCGCCAGAACAAGGCGCTGTTCGACCTCATGCCGCCGCCGGCGCAGCTCTACACGGTGTATTTCGAGGCCGGCGGCTCGGTGCTGACCGCCGCCTCGCAGGCGGCCCTGACCGACGCGCTGAACGCCGCGCTGGCCCGCAGCGGCGGCGAGATCGTGGTCACCGGCTACACCGACACGGTCGGCAGCGTGGCGCGCAACGACGCGCTGTCGCTGGCCCGCGCCGAGCAGGTGCGGCAGCTCTTCCTGCAGCGCAACTTCCCGCCCGAGCGCATCGCCGCGGTCGGGCGCGGCAAGCGCGAACTGGCGGTGAAGACGGCGGACGAGGTCGACGAGCCGCGCAACCGGCGGGTCACGATCCAGGTGAAGTGAGCCGGCCCCGGGCCGATCAGCTGAGCGCGACCCGCGCGAACTTGCGCTTGCCGACCTGCACCACGTAGCTGCCCGCGGCGAGCTTCAGCCCCTTGTCGCTGACCACGGCGGAGTCGACCCGCACGCCGCCGCCGTCGATCAGCCGGTTGCCTTCGGAGGTCGATGCCGCCAGCCCAGCCTGCTTGAGCAGCTGGGCGATGCCCAGCGGCGCGCCCGAGAGGGCGACTTCCGGGATCTCGTCCGGCACGCCGCCCTTGCTGCGGTTGATGAAGTCCTGCTCGGCCGCCTCGGCCGCCGCCGGGCTGTGGAAGCGGGCGGTGATCTCCTTGGCCAGCGCGACCTTGGCATCCTTCGGGTTGCGGCCGGCCTCGACCTCGGCCTTGAGCGCCGCGATCTCGGCCAGCGATTTGAAGCTCAGCAGCGTGTACCAGCGCCACATGAGCGTGTCGGAGATCGACAGCACCTTGGCGAACATGGTGTTGGGCGCCTCGCTGATGCCGATGTAGTTGTTCTTGCTCTTGGACATCTTCTCGACGCCGTCGAGCCCCTCCAGCAGCGGCATGGTGAGGATGCACTGCGGCTCCTGACCGTATTCCTGCTGCAGGTGACGGCCGACCAGCAGGTTGAACTTCTGGTCGGTGCCGCCCAGCTCCAGGTCGGACTTGAGCGCCACCGAGTCGTAGCCCTGCATCAGCGGGTAGAGGAATTCGTGCACCGAGATCGACTGCCCGGCCTTGAAGCGCTTGCTGAAGTCGTCGCGCTCCATCATCCGCGCCACCGTGTACTTGGCGGCCAGCTGGATCATGCCGCGCGCGCCCAGCGGATCGCTCCATTCGGAGTTGTAGCGGATCTCGGTCTTCGACGGGTCCAGCACCAGGCTGGCCTGCTTGTAGTAGGTCTGGGCGTTGGCCTCGATCTGCTCGCGGGTCAGCGGCGGGCGGGTGCTGTTGCGGCCGGACGGATCGCCGATGGTGGTGGTGAAGTCGCCGATCAGGAAGATCACCGTGTGCCCGATGTCCTGCAGCTGGCGCATCTTGTTCAGCACCACGGTGTGGCCGATGTGGATGTCGGGCGCGGTCGGGTCGAGCCCCAGCTTGATGCGCAGCGGCGTGCCGGTCGCCTCCGAACGCTGCAGCTTGCGCACCCACTCTTCTTCGGGCAGCAGCTCGTCAGTCCCGCGGAGGGAGATTTCGAGTGCTCGTCCTACACTTTCAGACAATCCTGAAACAGGAGTATGTTGGGGGTTCATGCGACTTTTTGGGGCGTTTTCGCCAGGTGCGAAGTTATACTCGGCCCACTTTTTCAAGCGCCGAATTCTAAGCGGCGCGGTCTCCCGCACCGTCCTGCCACCCGTCCGACACGGCATCGCAGCACGGCTTCGCTGAACCTGGGCTGGAATTCGAGTTTTGATCAACGGCATCCTTGCCGCCGAGGAGCTTCTGGCTTCGCGCGTGGCCCATCTCTTTCGCAGTTATCCGAAGCAGATCACGGCCGCCATCGCCGCCGTGCTGCTGACCGCCGGTGGCGGCGCCTTCGCGGTGGCATCGCTCGGTCCGGACGCCCGGACGCCGGCGGTCCGCGAGGTCTTCGAGGCGGTCAAGCCGCTGCCGCTGGCCGACCAGCTGGCCGCCCTCGACGCCCACGACTTCACCCTCTTTCGCACCGAGATCACCCGCTCCAGCGACACCGCCGACGCGCTGCTGCAGCGCCTGGGCATCGCCGACCCGGGCGCCGCCGCCTTCCTGCGCGGCAACCCGCAGGCGCGCGCGGCGCTGCTGAGCCGGGCCGGCCGCACGGTCACCGTCGAGGCCTCGCAGCAGAACGCGCTAGAGAAGATCACCGCCCGCTGGATCCCCGACGGCAGCGGCGGCTTCACCCGCTTCGTCATCGAGAAGACGCCGGCCGGCTTCACCAGCCGCACCGAGACCGACGCGCTGACCCCGGGCGTGCGCCTGGCCAGCGGCATCGTGCAGACCTCGCTGTTCGCCGCCACCGACGAGGCCGGCATCCCCGACTCCATCTCCGGCCAGCTGGCCGACATCTTCTCGGGCGACGTCGACTTCCGCACCATGAAGAAGGGCGACCGCTTCGCCGTGGTCTACGAGACCCTCGACGCCGACGGCCAGACGATGCGCAACGGCCGGGTGCTGTCGGCCGAATTCGAGAGCGACGGCAAGCTCTACCAGGCGATCTGGTTCAAGGAACCTGGCGAGAAGGGCAGCTACTACCGCCCGAACGGCGACAACCTGCACCACGCCTACCTCAGCTCGCCGGTCGAGTTCTCGCGCGTGACCAGCGGCTTCGCGATGCGCATGCACCCGATCCTGAACCGCTGGCGCCAGCATCACGGCATCGACTTCGCGGCGCCGATGGGCACGCCGGTGCGCGCGGTCGGCGACGGCATGGTCGAGTTCGCCGGCTGGCAGAACGGGTACGGCAACATCGTGATCCTCAAGCACCGCAGCGACCAGGAAACGGTCTATGCCCACCTGAGCCGGATCGACGTCAAGGTCGGCCAGCGCATCGCCCAGAGCCAGCAGGTCGGCGCGGTCGGCATGACCGGCTGGGCCACCGGCCCGCACCTGCACTTCGAATTCCGGGTCGACGGCGACTACGCCGACCCGTCGACCATCGCCCAGGCCGACGGCAGCGTCCCGATCAGCCCGGCCGCGCGCCCGATGTTCGAGAAGCAGGCGGTGTCGGCGCGCAATGAACTGTCGTCCGCGTTGACGGTCATACAGGCCTCCGCCGAATAGGCACTCCTTCCCTCTCCCATGGCTGAACTCTTCATCGGCCTCATGTCAGGCACCTCGCTGGACGGCGTCGACGGCGTCCTGGCGGACTTCGCGGACGGCCGGATCGCCGTCCAGGGCTACGCCGCCGCGGCCTTCCCGGTGGCCCTGCGCGCCGAGCTGATGGCGCTCAACACGCCCGGCAACAACGAGCTGCACCGCGCCGCGCTCGCCGGCAGCGGGCTGGCCCGGGTCTACGCGGCGGTGGTGCAGCAGTTGCTCGGCGACGCGGACGTCAAGGCCGATGCGGTCGCCGCGATCGGCGCCCACGGCCAGACGGTGCGCCATCGCCCCGGCGAATTCGACGACGTCGGCTACACGCTGCAGATCAACAACCCGTCGCTCCTGGCCGAGCTCACCGGCATCCCGGTCGTCGCCGACTTCCGCAGCCGCGACCTGGCGGCCGGCGGCCAGGGCGCACCGCTGGTGCCGGCCTTCCACCGCGCCCTCTTCGCGCGCGGTGACCAGGCGGTGGCGGTGCTGAACATCGGCGGCATCTCGAACCTCAGCCTGCTGCCGGCCGGCGCCGGCGAGGTGCTGGGCTTCGACTGCGGCCCGGGCAACGCGCTGATCGACCATTGGTGCCAGGCGCACAACGGCCAGCCCTACGACGACAACGGCCAGTGGGCCGCCAGCGGCCAGGTGCTGCCGGCGCTGCTGGCGCAGCTCGAGGCCGAGGCCTATTTCGCCAAGGCGCCGCCCAAGAGCACCGGCCGCGACCTGTTCAACCCGACCTGGCTGGCGGCCCGGCTCGGCACCACCGAGGCCGCGCCGGTCGACGTCCAGGCGACGCTGACGGAGCTGACCGCGCGCTGCTGCGCCACGCACCTGCAGCGCCATGGACCCGGCAGCCGCACGCTGGTCGTCTGCGGTGGCGGCGCACTCAACCAGCACCTCATGACGCGCCTGCGCGCGCTACTGCCCGAGGTCGAAGTGGTCTCGTCGGCCGAGCGCGGACTGCCGCCGCAGGAGGTCGAGGCCGCCGCTTTCGCCTGGCTGGCGCGCAGCACCCTGCGCCGCGAGCCGGGCAACCTGGCCAGCGTGACCGGCGCACGCGGTGCCCGGGTGCTGGGCGCGATCTACCCGGCCTGAGCGGCCAACGCTCGACGGCTTTCAGCCCTGCCCCGAGACTTCCGGCTGCGCCGGCGTCATCTCCCGCGCTTCCGACGGCAGGTGCCAGAAGATCAGCGCCGAGGCCAGCGTGATCAGCCCCATGCTGGCGAAGGTGGCCTCGAAGGCATGCAGCACCGCCAGCGGCGAGCCGCCGGTGAAGATCTCGTTGTAGGCGCCCAGCACCGCGCTGGCCGCGGCCACGCCCATGCTCATCGCCAGCATCTGCACCATCGACAGCAAGGTGTTGCCGCTGCTGGCCATGCCGCTGCCGAGGTCCTTCAGGGTGATGGTGTTCATCGCGGTGAACTGCATCGAATTGACCGCGCCGAAGAAGACCAGTTGCAGGATCTGCAGCGCGATCGGCTCGTCAGGGCCGGTCAGCCCGAAGCTGGCCATCGCCAGGCCCACCAGCGCGGTGTTGACCACCAGCACCCGGCGGTAGCCGTAGCGCTGGATCAAGGGCGTGGTGTAGCGCTTCATCGCCATGCCGGCCAGCGCGATCGGCAGCATCATCAGCCCGGCACGCAGCGGCGAATAGTTCATCGAGATCTGCAGCAGGAGCGGGATCAGGAAGGGCATGCAGCCGCTGCCCAGGCGCGAGAACAGGTTGCCGATCAGGCCGATGCTCAGGGTCGGGATGCCGAACAGCGAAGGCTCGAACAGCGGGAACGGCCGGCGCGCCGCGTGCAGCCAGTAGGCCGCGATCGCCGCGAAGCCGAAGATCAGCAGCACCATCACGCCGACGCCGTGCAGCCCGAGGCTCGAGACGCCGTCGATCGCCAGCGACACCGCCACCATGCCGAAGGCCAGCAGCGCGTAGCCGACGCCGTCGAAGCGGTGCAGCACGTCGGCGCGCAGGTCCGGCATGATGCGCAGCGTCGCCACGCAGCCGACCAGCCCGACCGGCACGTTGATCAGGAAGATCCAGCGCCAGGACGCGTATTCGACCAGCCAGCCGCCGAGCGTCGGCCCGAGCAGCGGCCCGATCAGGCCCGGGATCGCCACGAAGCTCATCGCCGCCAAGAATTCGGCCTTCGGCACCGAGCGCAGCAGCGCCAGCCGGCCGACCGGCAGCAGCATCGCGCCGCCCATGCCCTGCAGCACGCGCGAGGCCACCATCTCGCCGACGCCTTGCGAGATCGAGCACAGCACCGAGCCGATGGAGAACAGCACGATCGCAGCGAAGAAGATGCGCCGCGTGCCGAAGCGGTCAGCGACCCAGCCCGAGGCCGGGATCAGCATCGCCATCGTGAGCGAATAGGCGACCACCACCGACTGCATGCGCAACGGGCTGGCGCCCAGGCTGTGGGCCATCGCCGGCAGCGCGGTGTTGATGATCGTGCCGTCGAGCGTCTGCATGAAGAAGCCGACGGCGACCAGCCACAGGAGCGCCTTGCGCGGGGATTCGGTAGGAGTCACGGATGCGGAAGAAGAAGACGGGCAGCAAAAAGCCGCCCTGAGGCGGCTTTTGCGTGGGAGGCGGAAAGACCCTGCATCAGGCCGAGAAGCTCGAACCGCAGCCGCAGGTGCTGGTGGCGTTCGGGTTCTTGATGACGAACTGGGCGCCTTGCAGGTCTTCCTTGTAGTCGATCTCGGCGCCGACCAAATATTGGTAGCTCATCGCATCGATCAGCAGCGAGACACCGTTCTTGGTCATGGTGGTGTCGTCTTCGTTGGTGATCTCGTCGAAGGTGAAGCCGTACTGGAAGCCCGAGCAGCCGCCGCCTTGCACGAACACGCGCAGCTTCAGTTCGGGGTTGCCTTCCTCGGCGATCAGGTCGGCGACCTTGGCGGCCGCGCTGTCGGTGAAGACGATGGGTTCGGGCATCATCGCGGGCACTTCGGCCAGGGCGGCGGACGGGACGTTTTCTGCAACGGCGCTCATGAAAGAGGACTCCTGTGAGGGGGCCGAAGGCTCGGCCAATGAGACTGATGCTACTGCAAGCGACAAAAAACCGCCCGAAGGCGGTTCTTTGACAGTGCGGGCGGTAGGCCCAAACACAACGCTTTCAGCGCTTGGAGAACTGCTTGCGGCGGCGCGCGGAATGCAGGCCGACCTTCTTGCGTTCCACTTCGCGCGCGTCGCGAGTGACGAAACCGGCCTGGCTCAGCACCGGCTTGAGGGTCGCGTCGTAGTCGATCAGCGCACGGGTGATGCCGTGGCGCGCTGCGCCGGCCTGGCCCGATTCACCGCCGCCGGCGACGTTGATCATGATGTCGAAGGACTCGACGTTGTTCGTCAAGAACAGCGGCTGCTTGGCGATCATGATGGAGGTTTCCCGGCCGAAGTAAGCCTGGATGTCCTTGCCATTGACCGTGATCTTGCCGGTGCCCTTCTTGATGAAAACGCGGGCGACGCTCGATTTGCGACGGCCGGTTCCGTTGTTCCATTCACCAATCATCTCAAGGCTCCTTACAGTTCCAGCACTTTGGGCTGTTGGGCGGTGTGCGGGTGCTCTGCACCGCCGTACACCTTGAGTTTCTTGATCATCGCGTAGCCGAGCGGGCCCTTGGGCAGCATGCCCTTGACCGCCTTTTCCAGGGCGCGGCCCGGGAACTTGGCTTGCATGTCGCGGAAGTTGGTGGCGCTGATGCCGCCCGGATAGCCCGAGTGACGGTAGTACACCTTGTCGATCGGCTTGGCGCCGGTGACGCGCAGCTGGGCTGCATTGATGATGACGATGAAGTCACCGGTGTCGACGTGAGGCGTGTAAATGGCCTTGTGTTTGCCGCGCAAACGGAGAGCAACTTCGCTGGCTACTCGTCCGAGGACCTTGTCGGTCGCGTCAATCACAAACCACTCGTGCGTCACGTCAGCGGGCTTGGCGCTGAACGTTTTGGTCATGAGTTTTCCGTTGAAGGAGAGGTTTGGCGGGCCCTTTTCCACGGTCGGTGTTCCTCTTTTGGGAATCTCTTAGGTGGGAGCGCAGCGTGATGCTGCCTTCGCCGCGGGGCCACTCAAAACGCTGCGAAGCCCGCGATTATACGAAGAATCCGCCTTTGGGGGCAAATCCGAGGCCCGGCGGGAGGCCCGGGCGTTACCATCGACGGATGTTCAGCTACCGCCACGCCTTCCATGCCGGCAATCACGCCGACGTGCTCAAGCACACGGTGCTGATCGCCACGCTTTCGCACCTGCTCGAGAAGGACACCGCCCTGACGGTGGTCGACACCCACGCCGGCGCCGGCCTGTACCGCCTGGACGGCGACTACGCCGGCACCAGCGGCGAGGCGGCCGAAGGCGTGCTGCGGCTGCTGGCGCCCGGTGGCAAGGCGACGGCCAAGACCGCCGCCAAGACCGCCGCCAAGACCACGGCGAAGGCAGCGACCAAGCCCGCGGCCGACGCACCGCTCGCCCCCGCGCTGGCCGACTACCTCGCCCTCATCGGCGACTTCAATCCGCAGGGCGGCGCCCGCATCTACCCCGGCTCGCCCTTCATCGTCCAGCATCTGCTGCGCGAGCATGACAAGCTCAAGCTGTTCGAGTTGCACCCGACCGACGCCCGCACGCTGGACGCCAACATCGCCCAGCTCGAGGCCGGCCGGCAGATCGCGGTGCTGCGCGAGGACGGCTTCGGCAGCGCGACCAAGTTCCTGCCGCCGCCCTCGCGCCGCGCGCTGGTGCTGTGCGACCCGAGCTACGAGATCAAGAGCGACTACGCGCGGGTGCTCGACTTCGTGGCCGAGGCGCTCAAGCGCTTCGCCACCGGCACCTACGCGATCTGGTATCCGATCATCCCGAGGCCCGAGGCGCACGACCTGCCGCGCCGGCTCAAGACCATGGCGACCAAGGCCGGCAAGCCCTGGCTGCACGCCACCTTGACCGTCAAGTCGAGCAAGATCGTGACCGATGCGGCCACCGGCACCAGCCACCGGCCCGGCCTGCCCGCCAGCGGCATGTTCCTGATCAACCCGCCCTTCACCCTGAAGCCGCTGCTGGCCGAGGCGCTGCCGCAGATGGCCGAGCGGCTGGCGCAGGACCGCAACGCCACCTTCTCGCTCGACGCGGGCGGCTGAGCGTCCGGCGCCTCAGTGGCGCTGGCGGGCGAAGAGCTTGGGCACCGAATCCGGCGGCGGCGGCGGATCGTCGGCACCGACAGCGGTGCCGCCGCAGTGGTCGTCGTCCTTGTCCACCACCGACAGCGCCACCTGCTTGATGCCCAGTTCCGGCAGCCCGATCGCGTCGGCGGCGGCGCGGCTCAGGTCGATCACGCGGCCGCTCACGTAGGGCCCGCGGTCGTTGATGCGGACCAGCACCTCGCGGCCGTTGACCAGGCTGCGCACGCACACGCGCGTGTTGAAGGGCAGCGTCTTGTGGGCCGCTGTGAGGGCGGTCATGTCGAAGCGCTCGCCGCTGGCGGTCTTGCGCAGGTGGAACTGCAGGCCGTACCAGGAAGCACCGCCGCGCTCGAAGACCTCGCGGTTGTTGTCGCCGGGCAGGCCGCCGTCGGGGATCTGCTCGCCGGCGCCCGACACCGCCAGGTCGTAGCGCACCGAGGGCACGTCGGAGCGCGCCGGCGCGCCGGGCGGCAGCGCGGGCTGCTTGGCCAGAGGACGCAGGTCGCCGTTGGCCGTGCCGCCGACGTGCGGCTGAACGGTACAGGCCGCCAGGCAGGCGCTCGCCAGCAGCAGGCTGCCGCGGGCGCCGATGCGGCCCGCCAGGCTCATTCGGTCCAGCCCAGCCGCTCCAGCAGGCCGAGCGTGGCCGTCGACTGGTTCATCGTGTAGAAGTGCAGCCCCGGCGCGCCGCCGGTGCAGAGCCGCTCGCAAAGGTCGGCGACCACGTCGAGGCCGAAGGCGCGGATCGACGCGGTGTCGTCGCCGAAGGCCTGCAGCCGCAGCCGGATCCAGCGCGGGATCTCGGCGCCGCAGGCGTCGGAGAAGCGCATCAGCTGGGTCGAGCTGGTGATCGGCATGATGCCCGGCACCACCGGGATCGACAGCCCCAGCGCCTGCGATTCCTCGACGAAGCGCCAATAGGCCTCGGCGCTGAAGAAATACTGGGTGATGGCGGAATCGGCACCGGCGCGCACCTTGGCGGCGTAGGCCTGCAGGTCGGCCTCGGGCGAGCGGGCCTGCGGATGCACTTCGGGGTAGCAGGCGACCTCGATGTGGAAGTCGCGGCCGGTCTCCTCGCGGATGAAGCCGACCAGATCGCTGGCGTAGTGGAATTCGCCGCCGAGGCCGTAGCCGCTCGGCAGGTCGCCGCGCAGCGCGACCAGGCGCTTGACGCCCATCGCCTTCAGTTCGGCCAGCTGGGCACGCACGGTCGACCGGGTGGCGCCGATGCACGAGAAATGGCAGGCGGCGGCCATGCCTTCGCCGAGGATCTCGCGCACCGCGCCGAAGGTGCCCTCGTGGGTCGAGCCGCCGGCGCCGTAGGTGACCGAGCAGAACTCCGGCTTCTGCGCGTAGAGCTGCTGGCGCACCGCGCGCAGCTTGACCGCGCCTTCGGGCGTCTTGGTGGGAAAGAATTCAAAGCTGAGCGGAAGGCGCATGGCCGGCTCCTGGAAGCGCGTCCCCAAGGACGGCGTGAATGAAGAATTCGCGGTTGCCGTCGCCGCCGGCGATCGGGCTCGGCAGCCAGTGCCGCACCCGCAGGCCGAGCGCGGCGCAGGCATCGCGCAGGCGCCGCTCGACCACCGCGTGCAGGGCCTCGTCGCGCACGATGCCGCCCTTGCCGACCTGGCCCGGCTGCAGCTCGAACTGCGGCTTGACCAGCATCAGCAGGTCGCCCTCGGGCGCCAGCAGCGGCACCAGCGCGGGCAGCACCAGCGTCTGCGAGATGAAGGACAGGTCGCCGACGATCAGGTCGAAGGGCTCGTCGTCGGTTTCGCCTTCGCCTTCGCCTTCGCCCTGCCACGCGTCCGCGCTCAGGGTGCGCGCGTTGACGCCCTCGACCGCGGTCACCCGCGCGTCCTCGCGGATGCGCGGATGCAGCTGGCCGTGGCCGACGTCGACGCCGATCACCCGCGCCGCGCCCTGCTGCAGCAGGCAGTCGGTGAAGCCGCCGGTGGATTGCCCGACGTCGAGGCAGCGCTTGCCGCGCGGCGCGATGCCGGTGGCCGCCAGCGCGCCCTCCAGCTTCAGGCCGCCGCGCGAGACATAGCGCGCCTCGGCCGCGTCGAGCAGTTCCAACTCGGCGCTCTCGGGGATCTCGTCGCGGTTCTTGCCGACCGCGCGCCAGTCGCCGCCGTCGCGCCAGCGCAGGCCGCCGGCGATGAGGCGGACGGCCTGCGAGCGCGACGCGGCGAGGCCGCGTTCGACGAGCAGTTGATCGGCGCGCAAAGCGCTGCTGTCCCGCCGCCTCAGTAGCGGTAGGTGTCCGGCTTGTACGGGCCGTTCTTGTCGACGCCGATGTAGGCGGCCTGCGCGTCGGTGAGCTCGGTCAGCATCGCGCCGACCTTCTTGAGGTGCAGGCGCGCGACCTTCTCGTCGAGGTGCTTGGGCAGCACGTAGACCTTGCCCGCCTTGTACGCGTCGGGCTTGGTGAACAGCTCGATCTGGGCGATGGTCTGGTTGGCGAAGGACGAGGACATCACGAAGCTCGGGTGGCCGGTGCCGCAGCCGAGGTTCACCAGCCGGCCCTTGGCCAGCAGGATGATCTTCTTGCCGTCCGGGAAGGTGATGTGGTCGACCTGCGGCTTGATTTCTTCCCACTCGTACTTCTCGAGCGAGGCGACCGCGATCTCGTTGTCGAAGTGGCCGATGTTGCAGACGATCGCCTGGTCCTTCATGGCGGCCATGTGCTCGTGGCAGATCACGTCGCGGTTGCCGGTGGTGGTGACGAAGATGTCGGCCTTGTCGGCCGCGTATTCCATCGTGACGACCTTGTAGCCTTCCATGGCGGCCTGCAGCGCGTTGATCGGGTCGATCTCGGTCACCCACACCTGCGCGCTCAGGGCGCGCAGCGCCTGCGCCGAGCCCTTGCCGACGTCGCCGTAGCCGGCCACGCAGGCCACCTTGCCGGCGATCATCACGTCGGTCGCGCGCTTGATGCCGTCGACCAGCGACTCGCGGCAGCCGTAGAGGTTGTCGAACTTGCTCTTGGTGACCGAGTCGTTGACGTTGATCGCGCGGAACTGCAGCGTGCCCTTGGCGGACATCTCGTTCAGGCGGTGCACGCCGGTGGTGGTCTCCTCGGTCACGCCGATGATCTCGGCGGACTTGCGGGTGTACCAGGTCGGATCGACCGCCAGCTTGGCCTTGATCGCGGCGAAGAGGATGGTCTCTTCCTCGCTGGTCGGGTTGGCGAGCACGCCCTGGTCCTTCTCGGCCTGCTGGCCGAGGTGCATCAGCATGGTGGCGTCGCCGCCGTCGTCCAGGATCATGTTCGGGCCTTCGCCCTTGCTGCCCTTCGGTCCGAATTCGAAGATGTTGTGGGTGTAGTCCCAGTAGTCCTTGAGCGACTCGCCCTTGATCGCGAACACCGGCGTGCCGTTGGCGGCGATGGCGGCGGCGGCGTGGTCCTGCGTCGAGAAGATGTTGCAGGAAGCCCAGCGGACCGTGGCGCCGAGCGCCTGCAGCGTCTCGATCAGCACCGCGGTCTGGATCGTCATGTGCAGCGAGCCGGTGATGCGGGCGCCCTTCAACGCCTGGCCCTTGGCGAATTCCTCGCGGATGGCCATCAGGCCGGGCATCTCGGTTTCGGCGATGCGGATTTCCTTGCGGCCCCAGGCGGCAAGGCTCAGGTCGGCGATCGCCTGGTCGGCGGTGGCCACGGGGGTCGAAGATTTCTTGTCGAGAACGGCGCTCATGTCGGCTCCAAAGCTGGTTTGAACAAAGCCGCTGGGTTCGGGGGAAGGACTCACCGCGAGGCACACAGCGGATGAGCGTGGTTGCGATGATGGTCCGAGCCTCACGCCTGATGGCGCTGCAACGCTCCTCGGAACGCGCGATTTTAGCGCTTGCGGGAGGCCGCGGTGCAGGTGCGGCGCCATCGGCCTAGACTGGGTGCCCTTCCCTCACGGCGCCACCGGCGTTCACTCCATGACACGCAGCTCCCTTCTTGCCGCTTCACTCATCGCCGCTGCCGCATGCGCGCTGCCGCTCGCCGCCGCGGCGCAGTCGATGCGCCTGCACGGCGTGATCGTCTACGCCGATGCCCAGTCGCTGGTCGTCAGGGACCGTGGTGGCGAGGTCGTCAGCCTGGCGCGTCCGGACGGCCTGCGCGTGATGGAGGTGCTGCCGATCAAGCTGTCGCAGGTCAAGGCCGACAGCTACGTCGGCGCAGGCGCGACGCCGCAGCCCGACGGCAGCCAGCGCGCGGTCGAGGTGCTGGTGTTCCCCGAGTCGATGCGCGGCACCGGCGAAGGCTTCCATCCCTGGGACACGGTGCCCGACGGCACCATGACCAACGCCACGGTGGCGACCCTCGAGTCGGCCAGCGCGAGCGCGCACGGCGGCCAGAAGATGACGCTCAAGTACCCGGGCGGCGAGAAGGTCCTGGTCGTGCCGCACGGCACGCCGATCGTCACCTTCAAGCCAGCGGTCGACCCGGCCGTGCTGGTGGTGCCGGGCGCGCAGGTGGTGGTGAGCGCGCAGGTGAAGGACGGCGCGCCGACCGCGACCTCGGTGCTGGTGGGACGCAACGGGTTCAAGCCACCGATGTGAGGGTCGATCGGCCGCCTGAGACAATCGGGCCCGAAAGCCCTGCACCATGTCATCCGATCTCTTCCTCAAAGAAACCCAGCGCCGGCGCACCTTCGCCATCATTTCCCACCCCGACGCCGGCAAGACCACGCTGACCGAGAAGCTGCTGCTGTTCTCCGGCGCGATCCAGATCGCCGGCTCGGTCAAGGCGCGCAAGGCGACGCGTCACGCCACCTCCGACTGGATGGAGATCGAGAAGCAGCGCGGCATCTCGGTGGCCTCGTCGGTGATGCAGATGGTCTACCGCGACCACGTCATCAACCTGCTCGACACGCCCGGCCACAAGGACTTCTCGGAAGACACCTACCGCGTGCTGACCGCGGTCGACTCGGCGCTGATGGTGATCGACGCGGCCAACGGCGTCGAGGCGCAGACGCGCCGGCTGATCGAGGTCTGCCGCCAGCGCGACACGCCGATCATCACTTTCGTCAACAAGATGGACCGCGAGGTGCGCGAGCCGCTCGAGCTGCTCGACGAGATCGAGCGCGAGCTCGGCATGCCCTGCGTGCCGATGACCTGGCCGGTCGGCCAGGGCAAGAGCTTCGGCGGCATCATCAACCTGCGCACCGAGGCCATGACCGTCTTCGAGTCGGGCCAGGAGCGCCTGCCGCAGGACTTCGAGCGCATGCCGCTGGCCGATCGCGAGGCGCTGCAGAAGCGCTTCGGCCGCGAATTCGACAGCGCCGAGGAAAGCATGGAGCTGGCCACCGGCGCCTCGCCGAGCTGGGACCGCGAGGCCTTCCTGGCCGGCAAGCAGACGCCCGTCTTCTTCGGCTCCGGCGTCAACAACTTCGGGGTGATGGAAGTGCTCGACGCGCTGGTCGACCTGGCGCCTTCGCCGCAGTCGCGCACCAGCACCACGCTGGTCAACCGGCAGCCGGTGGTGCGCGAGATCCAGCCCGAGGACAAGGACTTCGCCGGCGTGGTGTTCAAGGTGCAGGCCAACATGGACGCCAACCACCGCGACCGCATCGCCTTCGTGCGCATGGCCTCCGGCCGCTACACGCCGGGCATGAAGCTGCGGGTGCAGCGCACCGCCAAGGAGCTGCGGCCGACCAGCGTCGTCACCTTCATGAGCCAGCGCCGCGAGGCGGTGGAAGAAGCCTATGCCGGCGACATCGTCGGCTTCACCACGCACGGCGGCGTGCAGCTGGGCGACACGATCACCGACGGCGCCTCGCTGCAGTTCACCGGCCTGCCCTTCTTCGCGCCCGAGCTCTTCATGACCGTGATCCTGAAGAACCCGCTGCGCACCAAGCAGCTTCAGCAGGGCCTCGCGCAGCTCGGCGAGGAAGGCGCGATCCAGGTCTTCCGGCCGGAGATCGGCGGCCCGATGCTGCTGGGCGCCGTCGGCCAGCTGCAGTTCGAGGTGGTGCAGCACCGGCTGAAGGCCGAATACGACGCCGACATCCGGCTCGAAGGCTGCCAGTACACCGGCGCGCGCTGGATCACCGCCGACACGCCGGCCGAACTGCGCGCCTTCGTCGATGCCTATCCGGCGCGCATGGCGCTCGACGCCGCCAACACGCTGGCCTACCTGTGCACCTCGCCCTACGACGTGCGGCTGGCGCAGGAGCGATTCCCGAAGATCCACTTCCATCCGCTGCGCGAGCACGCCGGCCTGTCGCTGCAGACCGCGGCCTGATTCCGTCGGTGCCTCGATGAACGCCCGCATGCAGCCGCTCGCAGCCTGGCCGGCGGCGGCGCGGCGCGGGCTCGTCGGCGTCTTCACCGACATCGACGACACGCTGACCACCGAAGGCGCGATCACCGGCGATGCGCTCGCGGCATTGGCGGCGCTGCGCGCGGCCGGCCTGCGCCGGGTGGCGATCACCGGGCGGCCGGTCGGCTGGAGCCTCCCATTCGTCGGCGTCTGGCCGGTCGACGCGATCGTGGCCGAGAACGGTGCGGTCGCGCTGCTGCCGCTCGGCGACGGCCGCGTCGAGAAGCGCTACCAGCAGGACGCGCCGACCCGCGAGCGTCAGTTCGCGCGCATGCAGGCCGTGCTGGCGCGCATCGAGCGCGAGATTCCGGGTGCGCGCCGGGCCACCGATTCGGCCGGCCGCGAATGCGACATCGCGATCGACCACAGCGAGTTCACCCGGCTCGACGATGCCGGCATCGCCGCGGTGGTCGCGCTGATGCGGCAGGAAGGCATGCACGCCACGGTCAGCAGCATCCACGTGAACGGCTGGTACGGCGAGCACGACAAGCTGGAAGGCGCGCGCTGGATCGTGCGCGAGTTGTGGGGCGCGCGGCTGGACGACGAGCTGCCGCGCTGGGCCTATGTCGGCGACTCGACCAACGACGCGCTGATGTTCGCGCACTTCGAGCACAGCATCGGCGTGGCCAACGTGAGGCGCTTCGAGGCCGCGCTGCCGCAACTGCCGCGCTACGTGACGCTGCAAGAACGCGGCGCCGGCTTCGCCGAAGTGGCCGCGGCCGTGCTGGCCGTCACTGGATGCTGAAGCTCACCGGCTTGGCCCGCGCCATCACGGTGCCGATGGCGGTGTTGCTCATCAGCTCCAGCCGCGCCGTGTAGGCGCCCTTGGGCGGATTGAGCCAGACCTCGGTCTGGCCGCCGTCCATCTCGAGCACCTCGGTCTTCTGGCCCGGACGGTCGAGCGAGAGCCGGAAGTGGCCGGTCTCCGGCACCTTGGCCGAAGCGGCCGACATGTTGTAGCCGCTCGCATGGAACTGCAGCCGCACCGGCGCCTGTGCCGTGGCGCGGTCGAGCGGGCTCAGCAGCTCGATGTGCGGCGGGCCCAGCAGGCTCGCCGCGGTGACGCCCTTGTTCTGCCGGGTCACCGTGAAGTTGAGCGGCTTGCTGAAGACGAAGTACGGAATGTGGCCCTGGTCGGCCAGCACCAGCCGCATCTGGTAGGTGCCGGGCGGCAGGTCGACCACGGTTTCCATCTGGCCCTTGCCGAAGTGGATGTACTGGTCGGTGAAGGGCAGCGGCTTGGAGAAGTCGAGCGGCAGCGGCTGGTTGATCAGCAGGTGATGGTGACCGGCGGTGCCCGCGGTCTTGCCGGCCGGCACGATGCCGCGCATCGACAGGCCGAACTTGGCGACGAAGGGCGTCTCGATGTTGACGCCGTCCTTGAGGTTGGTGAAGTAGGCCTCGGGCGACCAGTTGGGCGGCGGCACGACCCAGGGATGCACCACCAGTTCGCCGCTGTCGGCCGGCGCCGCGCTCGCGGCGGCGGTCTCGGCGGCCCAGGTTGCGGCCGGCACCAGGAGTGCGCTGGCGGCCGCGAGGCTCGCCATCCATCCCCATCTTCGCAGCCGTTTCCCCATGTCTGACTCTCCTCGATCGTTGGTTGTTTGCGTGTCCGGCCGGCGCATGCTGCCGGACTGTGGCCCAAAGTTCAATAGTGCGGCGGCAGTTCGTCGCGCGGGTTGCGCGCCGCGCCGAAGGCCGGATCGGGCGCCTGCTGGCGCAGCGAAGCGACCTGCTGCGCCAGTGCGTCGATCTGCTGCTGCTGCCGGTAGACCAGCAGGTTGAGCTGCTCCAGCAGGTCCTCGGTGTAGCTGGCCTTGATCTCGAGTTCGGTCAGGCGGTGCTCGGCGTCGTGCGAATCTTTGTCCATGCCGCCATTGGACAGCAATGCGCGCGGACCGCCCGCGCGAGGCTCAGCCGGCGCGCTGCATGAAGCCGTCGAGCACGTTGACCGCGTTCACGCCGACCTCGGCCACCGCGTAGCCGCCCTCGAAGACGAACACCGTCGGCAGCCCCGCATCGGCCAGGTCCTCGCCGACGCGCAGGTAGTCCGGCGTGGCCAGCGTGAAGCCCGCGATCGGATCGCCCGCGAAGGTATCGAGCCCCAGCGACACCACCAGCGCACCCGGCCCGAAGGCCGCGATGCCGCGCAGCGCCTCCTTCAAGGCTTCACGCCAGGCCGCGAAGCCGATCCCGCGCGCCAGCGGCAGGTTGCGGTTGAAGCCCAGCCCCTCGCCCGCGCCGCGCTCGTCGGCATGGCCGAGGAAGTACGGATATTCGGTGTGCGGATCGCCGTGCACGCTGCTGAAGTGCACGTCCGCCCGCTCGTAGAAGATCGCCTGCGTGCCGTTGCCGTGGTGGTAGTCGATGTCGAGCACCGCCACCCGCTCGACGCCCGCGTCGCGCAGGGCCTGCGCCGCGATCGCCGCGTTGTTGAGGAAGCAGTAGCCGCCGAAGAAGTCGAGCCCCGCGTGGTGCCCCGGCGGCCGCGTCAACGCGAAAGCCGCGCGTTCTCCCTTCGCGACGCGACGTGCCGCAGTCAACGCGCAACACGCGCCCGCCCGCGCCGCCTCCCAAGTGCCTGCGGTGAGCGGCGTGCCGGCGTCATAGGAGAAGAGCCCCATGCGCGCCGGAAAGCTCGCGGGCAGCACGTCGGATCGGAAGGTGCGGATCGGCCAGTACGAAGGCAGCGCGTCGCGTTGCGCGTTCGCCGGATCGAGCGCGACCCATTCGTCCCAGGCATGCGCCAGGAAGTCCAGGTAGCGCGGCGCATGGACCCGCGCGATCGCCGCGTCGTCGAAGTCTTCCGGCGACTCGACCGGACCGAGGCCGCGGTCGTTCAGCGCCTGCAGCACGAAGTCCGCACGCGCCGGCACCTCGAAGCAAGGCACCAGCTCGCCACGGAACATCTCCAGCTTGCCGTGATGTAGTGCGTGGCGGTCGTTGTAGAGGGTCAGCATGGACGCAAGCGTAGCGCGTCGTCGGCCTTCCCCGACTTCAGCGCCGCAGGCCGACAGCGCTCGCGCCGCCCCTGAGCCCGGCATGCGGTGCGAGCCAGCCGATCCCCTGTGTGCCGCTGAAGAGCGCAGCTTCAGGCGGAAAGAAGGCCGCGCATGTCTGAGCGGAGCGAGTTTGCGCGGACCCCGCCTGAAGCGAGCACCGCAAGGAAGCCCGAAGGGCCGGCACACCGGGGTCGGACGGTCCGCACCGCATGCCGGGCGGACCCCGCAAAGCTCACACGACAGCTTCAGCCAAGACAGCACCCAGCGAACGCGACCGCGCCAGCACAGGCCCCAGCGCCACCCCCGTATGCGTCCCCAGCGCCACCACGTCCTCCGGCGGCGCCGCCGCCACCACACGCCCACCGCCATTGCCGCCTTCGGGCCCTAGGTCGATCAACCAGTCCGCCTCGGCGATCACGTCCAGGTCGTGCTCGATCACCACCACGCTGTGGCCGCCGTTCACCAGCCGATGCAGCACGTGGATCAGCTTCTCGACGTCGGCCATGTGCAGGCCCACGGTCGGCTCGTCGAGCACGTAGAGCGTGTGCGGCGCCTTGTTGCCGCGCCGCGTGACGTCGTCGCGCACCTTGCTCAGCTCGGTCACCAGCTTGATGCGCTGCGCCTCCCCGCCCGACAGGGTCGGCGAAGGCTGCCCCAGCGTGAGATAGCCGAGCCCGACATCCTTCAGCAGCTGCAAGGGATGGCTGATGTTCGGCATCGACGCGAAGAACTCGACCGCCTCGTCGACCTCCATCTGCAGCACGTCGCCGATGCTCTTGCCGCGCCAGCTCACCGCGAGCGTCTCGGGGTTGAAGCGCGCGCCGTGACAGACCTCGCAGGGCACCTTCACGTCCGGCAGGAAGCTCATCTCGATCGTGCGCACGCCGGCGCCGTCGCAGCCCGGGCAGCGGCCCTCGCCCGTGTTGAAGCTGAAGCGCGCCGGACCGTAGCCGCGCGCCTTGGCCTCGAGCGTGTCGGCGAACAGCTTGCGGATCGTGTCCCAGAAGCCGATGTAGGTCGCCGGGCAGCTGCGCGGCGTCTTGCCGATCGGCGTCTGGTCGACCTCGAGCACGCGGTCGATCGTCTCGTAGCCCGCCACCGAATCGCAGCCGACCCACTTGGGCCGCTTGCCCGCCGCGTCCGCGTCGCGGCCGGCCTTGGTCATGCGCTGCACCACCACCGCGTAGACGTTGGCCAGCAGCACGTCGCCCGCCAGCGTCGACTTGCCGGAGCCGCTCACGCCGGTGACCGCCACCAGCCGATGCAGCGGCAGCGACACGCTCACCTCCTGCAGGTTGTGCAGGTCGGCGCCGTGCACGCTGAGCCAGTCGGGCGCGCCCGGCTCCGGCGGCGGCACGTTGCGGCGCGGCTGCAGCGGATGCCGGATCGCGTCGCGCAGGTAGCGCCCGGTCTGCGAATCGCCGGCGCGTTCGATGTCGGCCACCGTGCCCTCGGCCACCAGCCGGCCGCCGCGCTTGCCGGCCGACGGGCCGATGTCGATCACGTGGTCGGCACGGCGGATCGTGTCCTCGTCATGCTCCACCACCACCAGCGTGTTGCCCTTGTCGCCCAGCTTGTGCAGCGCGTCGAGCAGGATCTGGTTGTCGCGCGCATGCAGGCCGATGGTCGGCTCGTCCAGCACGTAGCAGACGCCCTGCAGGTTGCTGCCGAGCTGCGCCGCCAGCCGGATCCGTTGGGCTTCACCGCCCGAGAGCGTCGGCGCGCCGCGGTCCAGCGTGAGGTAGCCGAGGCCGACCTCCTCCAGGAATTCGAGGCGGCTGCGGATTTCGGGCACCAGGTCGCGCGCGATCTCGGCCTGGCGGCCGCTGAGGTCGATGTCGTCGAACCAGGCGCGGATGTCGCTCACGCTCATTCGCGCCAGTTGCGTGATCGCGATGCCGCCGTCGCCTTCGTCCGCCTGGCCGAAGGCCACCGCGCGGGCGGTCGCATTGAGGCGCGTGCCTTCGCAGGTCGGGCAGATCACGTCGCCGACATCTTCGGCCTCGGGCTCGGCGAAGGTCTGCTCGCGGCCCTTCTGGTCGTCGGCCATCACCGAGTCGTCGTAGACCTTGCGCTGGTCCTTGGTCAGCTTGACGCCGGTGCCGACGCAGTCGGGGCACCAGCCGTGCTTGCTGTTGTAGGAGAAGAGGCGCGGATCCAGCTCGGCATAGCTGGTGCTGCAGATCGGGCAGGCGCGCAGGGTCGAGAAGACGTGCGCATGGCCGATGCCGAGCGTCGGCGTGCCGGCCATCATCGCGGCGCGCAGGCCGGTGAGGTCGCTCAGAACGTGCACCACGCCCTTGCCATGCTCGAGCGCCTTGGCCAGTGCCTGGCGCAGCTCGGTCTCCTTCGAGGGCAGCACATCGAGGCTGGCCACCGGCAGCTCGATGCTGTGTTCCTTGAAGCGGTCGATGCGCGGAAAGCCGGTGGTCGGCAGGAATTCGCCGTCCACGCGCAGGTGCGTGTAGCCGCGCGGCCGCGCCCAGTCGGCCAGCTCGGTGTAGACGCCCTTGCGGTTGCTCACCAGCGGCGCCAGCAGGCCGATGTGCTGGCCCTTGAAGTTCTTGAGCAGCTGCGCCGCGATGCTGTCCGGCGTCTGCGGCTGCACCGCCGCGCCGTCGTGGATGCAATGCTGGATGCCCAGCTTCACGTAGAGCAGCCGCAGGAAGTGCCAGACCTCGGTGGTGGTGCCGACCGTGCTCTTGCGCCCGCCGCGCGACAGCCGCTGCTCGATCGCGACCGTCGGCGGAATGCCGTAGACCGCATCCACTTCGGGCCGGCCGGCCGGTTGCACGATGCTGCGCGCATAGGCGTTGAGCGATTCGAGGTAGCGCCGCTGCCCTTCGTTGAAGAGGATGTCGAAGGCCAGCGTCGACTTGCCCGAGCCGCTGACGCCGGTGACCACGCTGAACTTGCCGCGCGGGATGTCGACCGATAGGTTCTTCAGGTTGTGCTCGCGGGCGTTGACGATCTGGATCGCCTCCTTGCCCGCCGCCGGCAGCGCCCGCGCCGCATACGAACGCGCGGCGCGCTCGGCCACCTTGTAGGCGCCGGGGCCGACCGCCAGTTCGTAGTCGGCCAGCGCCGCGCCGGTGAGCGAGGCCGGGTTCTCGCGCACCTGCTCCGGCGTGCCGACCGCGACCACGCGGCCGCCGCCCTCGCCGCCTTCGGGGCCGAGGTCGACGATCCAGTCGCTGGCACGGATGACGTCGAGGTTGTGCTCGATCACCACCAGCGAATGGCCGGCATCGAGCAGCTTGCGCAGCGCGCGCATCAGCCGTGCGATGTCGTCGAAGTGCAGGCCGGTGGTCGGCTCGTCGAAGAGGAACAGCGTGCCCTTGCGCGCCAGCGGCTGCTTGCTGCTGCTGCCGCTCTTGGCCGCCTCGGCCAGGAAGCCGGCCAGCTTCAGCCGCTGCGCCTCGCCGCCGCTCAGGGTCGGCACCGGCTGGCCGAGCTTGACGTAGTCCAGGCCGACGTCGGCGATCGGCTGCAGCACGCGCAGCACCTCGCGGTCGGCGCCGAAGGCCTCGGCGGCCTCGGCCACGGTCAGTTCCAGCACGTCGGCGACGTTCATCGCGCGGCCGGCGCGCTCGATCGTCACCTCCAGGATTTCCGGACGGTAGCGCTTGCCGTCGCAGTCGGGGCAGCGCAGGTAGACGTCCGACAGGAACTGCATCTCGACGTGCTCGAAGCCGGAGCCGCCGCAGGTCGGGCAGCGGCCGTCGCCGCTGTTGAAGCTGAACTTCGAGGCGGTGTAGCCGCGCTGCTTCGCCAGCGGCGCGACCGCGAAGATCTCGCGGATCGCATCCCAGGCGCCGACGTAGCTGGCCGGGTTCGACCGCGCGGTCTTGCCGATCGGCGACTGATCGACGAAGACCACGTCGCTCAGGTGATCGGCGCCGAGCATGCGGTCGTGCGCGCCCGGCGTCTCGGTGGCCTTGCCGAAGTGGCGCATCAGGGCCGGCGCGAGCACGTCCTGCACCAGCGTCGACTTGCCGGAGCCGCTGACGCCGGTGATGCAGACCAGCCGCGACAGCGGCAGCTCGACCGTCACGTCCTGCAGGTTGTGCTCGCGCACGCCTTCGAGGATGAGCCGCGGCGTGTTGTCGCTGACCATGCGCCGGAAGCCCATGCCGATCTGCTTGCGCCCGCCGAGGTACTGGCCGGTCAGCGTGTCGGCGTCGCGCAGCGCATCGGTGCTGCCGTCGAAGACGATGTTGCCGCCGCGGATGCCGGGGCCCGGCCCCATGTCGATCACGCGGTCGGCGGCCAGCATCACCGCCGGGTCGTGCTCGACCACCACCAGCGTGTTGCCGGCATCGCGCAGCCGCAGCATGGCCTCGGTGATGCGGTTCATGTCGCGCGGATGCAGGCCGATGCTCGGCTCGTCGAGCACGAACAGCGTGTTGACCAGCGAGGTGCCGAGCGCGGTCGTGAGGTTGATGCGCTGCACCTCGCCGCCGGAGAGCGTCCGGCTCTGGCGGTCGAGCGTGAGGTAGCCGATGCCGACGTCGTGCAGGTAGCGCAGGCGCGTGGTGATCTCGTCGAACAGCAGCTTCAGCGCCTGCACCTCGCCGTCGCTCGCGTTGGCGCTGTTGCCATGGCTCTCGATGCCGTCGAAGAAGCGGCGCAGCCGTTCGATCGGCAGCATCATCAGGTCGTGCAAGCACAGGCCCGGCAGCGCCTCCAGCTGCTCGCGCGACCACTTCACGCCGACCGGCATGAAGCGCTTGGCCGGCGCGAGCACCGCGTCGGCGTCGGCCTGGCTGCCGATGCGCCACAGGAGCGGTTCCAGCTTGAGCCGCGCACCGGCGCAGACCGGGCACGGCGTGTAGCTGCGGTACTTGGACAAGAGCACGCGGATGTGCATCTTGTAGGCCTTGCTCTCCAGGTAGGCGAAGAAGCGCCGCACGCCATACCACTGCTGGTTCCACTTGCCCTTCCAGTTGGGCGAGCCTTCGATCACCCAGGCCTGCTGCTCGGCCGTGAGCTTGTTCCAGGGCGTGTCGCGCGGGATGCCGGCCGTCTCGGCGTGGCGCATGAGGTCGTCCTGCGCTTCCTTCCAGGCCGGCGTCTGGATCGTCTTGATGGCGCCGGCGCGCAGGGTCAGCTTGTCGTTCGGGATCACCAGGCCGAGGTCGACGCCGATCACCCGGCCGAAGCCGCGGCAGGTCTCGCAGGCACCGACCGCCGAGTTGAACGAGAACATCGAAGGGATCGGGTCGGCATAGCGGATGTCGCTCTCGGGGCAATGCAGGCCGGTCGAGAACTTCCAAACGTCGATCGTGCCGCCTTCATCGGCGGGCAATGCGTGCACCGTCAGGCGCCCGCTGCCGCGCTTCAACGCCACCTCGATCGCCTCCACCACGCGCGCACGTTCGGCGCCGGCGATGCGGAAGCGGTCGGCCACCACGTCCAGCACCTTGCGCGGACCGGTCGGCGTCGCCACCTCGCGCTCGGACTGCACCCGCGTGAAGCCGCTGGCCGACAGCCATTGCGTCACCTCGTCGCTGCTGGTGCTGGCCGGCAACTCGACCGGGAAGGTCAGCACCACCCGCGGGTCGCCGGCCGCGGCGGCACGCGCCACCAGTTCGGCGTAGATCGAATCGGGCGAGTCGTGGCGCACCGGCAGCGCGGTCTCGCGATCGAACAACTGCGCCGCGCGCGCGAACAGGAGCTTCAGGTGGTCGTTCAGCTCGGTCATCGTGCCGACCGTCGAGCGCGAGGAGCGCACCGGGTTGGTCTGGTCGATCGCGATCGCCGGCGGCACGCCTTCGACCTTGTCGACCGCCGGACGGTCCATGCGGTCGAGGAACTGACGCGCGTAGGCCGAGAAGGTCTCGACATAGCGGCGCTGGCCTTCGGCGTAGAGGGTGTCGAACACCAGGCTCGACTTGCCCGAGCCGCTGGGTCCGGTGACCACGGTCATCTCGCCGGTGCGGATGTCGAGGTCGAGGTTCTGGAGGTTGTGCTGGCGTGCGCCGCGGATCCTGATCGAGCCCTGTGTCATGAATGCCTTGGGGGTGGGGGCAGACATTCTAGGAAGTTGGTCGGCAGCCTCGTCGGCCAAAGGACAAAGGCCCCGTACGCCGATGGCGCACGGGGCCTTGGTCAAACGTTCGGCAGGAAATCAGTCGTTCGCGTAGATGTCGACGTCCTTCGTCTCGCGCACGAAGAGCGAGCCCACCACCAGCGTGATCGCCGCGAACACGATCGGATACCAGAGGCCGCTGTACATGTTGCCGGTCTGCGCCGCGATCGCCAGCGTGGCGGCGGGCAGCAGGCCGCCGAACCAGCCGTTGCCGATGTGGTACGGCAGGCTCATCGAGGTGTAGCGGATGCGGGTCGGGAACATCTCGACCAGCATGGCGGCGATCGGGCCGTAGACCATGGTGACGTAGATCATCAGGATCGACAGCAGCAGCACCACCAGCGGCTTGTTCATCTTGTCCGGATCGGCCTTGGTCGGGTAGCCGTGGTCCTTCAGCGCGGCCGAGATGGCGGCCTTGAAGTCGGTGTCCTTCTTCTTGGCTTCATCCGGCGGCAGGCCCTTGGAGGCGTAGGACTCGATGACCTTGTCGCCGATCGCGATCTTCGCCGGGCCGGTGCCGTCGACCGTGTCGTAGCTCACCGACTTGGAGGCCAGCACCTGCTTGGCGACGTCGCACGAGCTGGTGAACTTGGCGACGCCGGTCGGGTTGAACTGGAACGAGCATTCGCTCGGGTCGGCGGTGACGACCACCTTCGAGTTGGCCTGCGCCACGGCCAGCGCCGGGTTGGCCGCCTCGGTCAGCGCGCGGAAGATCGGGAAATAGGTGACGATCGCGAGCAGCAGGCCGCCCATGATGATCCACTTGCGGCCGATCTTGTCGGACAGCGCGCCGAACAGCACGAAGAAGGGAGTGCCGATGACGAGCGACAGGGCCACCAGCACGTTGCCGGTCGCGCCGTCGACCTGCAGCGGGCCGGTCAGGAAGAACTGGGTGTAGAACTGGCCGGTGTACCAGACCACCGCCTGACCCATCGTGAGGCCGAGCAGCGCCAGGATCACGATCTTCAGGTTCTTCCACTGGCCGAACGACTCGGTCAGCGGTGCCTTGGAGGTCTTGCCTTCGGCCTTCATGCGCTGGAACGCCGGCGACTCCGACAGCGACAGCCGGATCCACACCGACACCGCCAGCAGGATCACCGACACCACGAACGGAATGCGCCAGCCCCAGTCGGCGAAGGCGGCCTCGCCCATCGAGGTGCGAACGCCCAGGATCACCAGCACCGACAGGAAGAGGCCCGCGGTCGCCGTGGTCTGGATCCAGGAGGTGTAGGCGCCGCGCTTGCCGTGCGGCGCGTGCTCGGCCACGTAGGTGGCGGCACCGCCGTATTCACCGCCGAGCGCGAGGCCCTGCAGCATGCGCAGCGCGATCAGGATCACCGGCGCGGCGACGCCGATGGTGCCGTAGCTGGGCAGGAGGCCGACGATGAAGGTCGACAGGCCCATGATCAGGATCGTGATCAGGAAGGTGTACTTGCGACCGATCATGTCGCCCAAGCGGCCGAACACGATCGCGCCGAAGGGCCGCACCACGAAGCCGGCGGCGAAGGCCAGCAGCGAGAAGATGACCTGCGAATTCGGGTCGAGGTTGGAGAAGAACTGGCGCCCGATGATGGCGGCCAGGGTGCCGTAGAGGAAGAAGTCGTACCACTCGAACACGGTGCCGAGCGACGACGCGAAGATGACCTTCCGCTCGTCGGCCGTCATCGGCCGAGGGGCCGGATGGGGAACCCCTTTGGAATCCAGTGTGGCTGCCATTGCGCTGATCTCCTTGTGATGCCCCAGGACGGGACGCATCGCATTCTTGGTGCGCCGGCTGACCGGATACTTGCACCAAACTGAACCATTGCTGACAGTTCAGGTGGAAACCCGCACGTGGCGTTTCGGAATGTAAGAAATTCAGGGAGACTTGCGGAAAACCCCAGGGCGCTCCGCCGCCTTCGACCAGGCTTCGCCGGCGAACCAGTCGTCGCCTTCGCAATGGGCGCGCAGCAGCGGCAGGCCTTCCAGGCCCCAGAACAATTCGCCGTCCGCCTCGAAGGCCGGAACGCCGAAGGCGCCGGCGGCGATCGCCGCATCGGTGTTGGCGCGCAACTGGGCCCGGGCCTCGTCGCCGTTGCCGTCGCGCAGTTGCGGCAGGCCCGCGGCCAGCGCCTCCAGCCGCGCCGGATCGACCGCCTCGGCACCGCCGCGCCAGACCGCGCGGAAGATCGTCTCAGCCACGTGGCGGCTGACGTTGCCGTCGCGCGTGGTCGCGAGCGCCATGCGCAGGTGCGGCAGCGGGTTGTAGGGATGGGTCGCGGGCATGTCCATCGGGATGCCGAGCGTGCGCGCCAGCCATAGCGAATGGCGATAGGTCCAGATGCGCTTGGCAGGAATCTCGCCCGGACCGAGCTGGCCGTGGTGCTTGAGCATCGCGCCGAGCAGCACCGGCCGGTAGGCGACCTCGTAGCTGAGGCCCGCGAGCGCCTCGGGCAGTTGCTCGAAGGCCAGGTAGGCGTAAGGCGAGATGAAGTCGATGTGGCAGGTGATGTGCTTCATGAAGGCTCTCGGGATTGCGCTTCGTTCGGCATGAAGCCGGCGGCGGCGCGCAGTTCGATCGCGCGCCAGATGCCGCGCTTCTCGGCATCGCCGATGCGGCTCCAGGCGCCGATCTCGTCGATGGTGCGGAGGCACCCCTGGCAGAAGCCGCTGGCGGCGTCCATGCGGCAGATCGAGACGCAGGGCGATGGCAGGTCGCGCGGCAGGCTGTGTGCTTGCGCGGCGCGCTCGGCCAGTGGGGTCGCTCTCACACCACGTCCGCCACCGGCGCGCCGGTCAGGCCTTCGAGGTCGTGCGGCCGCAGCCGCACCACCGCATGCGGATGGCCGGCCGCCGCCCAGATGTCCTCGAAGCGGAACAGCTCGCGGTCGATCAGCATCACCGGCGCGGTCGCATGCGCGAAGGGCGACACTCCGCCGATCGAGAAGCCGGTGCGCGCCTTGACGAACTCGGCATCGGCGCGGCCGAGCTTGCCGACGATGGCCTCGACCTTCTTCTCGTCGACCCGGCGGTCGCCGGAGGTCACGACCAGCACCGCCGCGTCGTCCGACTTGCGGCGAAAGACGATGCTCTTGGCGATCTGCCCCAGCGCGATGCCGAGCGCGTCAGCCGCCTGCTGCGCGGTGCGGGCGGCGTCGTCGAGCATCTGCGGCGCATGCGGATGGCCCTTGTCCTGCAGCAGGCGGGCGACCCGCTGCACGCCTTCGGGCAACGAAGTCAGTTCGGCGCCGCACATGTCAACCGGCTCGCCGGGTGCGGATGGCCTTGGACGCCCGCGAATTCGGCTCGCGGCCCAGGGCGTCGCTGATGTAGACGCCGGCGTCGATCAGCCGGTCGAGGTCGATGCCGGTGTCGATGCCCATGCCTTGCAGCATGTAGACCACGTCCTCGGTCGCCACGTTGCCGGTCGCGCCCTTGGCATAGGGGCAGCCCCCGAGGCCGGCCGACGAGGTGTCGAACTGCCACACGCCCAGCTCCAGGCTGGCCAGCGTGTTGCCGAGCGCCTGGCCGTAGGTGTCGTGGTAGTGGCCGGAGATGTCGTCGATGTCGAAGTGCGCCAAGGTCGCCTCGATCGCCCGCTGCACCTTGACCGGCGTGCCCACGCCGATGGTGTCGGCCACCCCGATGTGCTGCACGCCGATGTCCTTCATCAGGCCGGCCAGCATGCCGACCCGCTCCGGCGCGATCTCGCCTTCATAGGGGCAGCCGACGGTGCAGGACATCGCACCCCGCACGTAGATGCCGTTCTCGCGCGCCGCGGCCACCACCGGCCGGAAGCGCTCGATGCTCTCGGCGATCGAGCAGTTGATGTTGCGTTGGCTGAAGGCCTCGCTGGCGGCCCCGAAGACCACGATCTCGTCGGGCCACTCCTCGCGCGGCGCAGCCATGGCGGCCTCGAGGCCCTTCATGTTCGGCGTCAGCACCGAGTAGCGCACGCCGGGCGCGCGGCGGATGCCGTGCATCACCTCGGCGTTGTCGGCCATCTGCGGCACCCACTTGGGCGAGACGAAGCTGGTGACCTCGATCTCCTTCAGGCCGGCTTCCTGCAGGCGATGCACCAGCCCGATCTTGATCTCGGCCGAGACCGGCTGCTTCTCGTTCTGGAGGCCGTCGCGCGGGCCGACGTCGACGATCTTGACTCTGGCGGGGAGTTTCATGGGGCTGGTGGGGTTGAAGGTGCGAATTCGCCATTTTCCTCCGGCTTCCATAGACTCGCCCGCACCGATGAATGTCCCGACCTCGATTCGCACCCGCGCACTGGCGAATGTCCTCGCACGGATGCGTCCCTGGCTGGCGATCGCTTCGGCGCTGGCTCTTGCCGCCTGCGCCAGCCTCCCGCCACCCCGACCCGCCACGCCCACCGCCGCCATCGCCGACTACGCGCGTACGCCGCTGGCCGATCTCACCGCCGCCGCGTTGCCGGGCGACGGCCGCTCCGGCTTCCGCCTGCTGCCCTACGGCCCCAATTCCTTCGCCACCCGCATCGAGCTGACCCGGCTGGCCACGAAGAGCCTCGACGTCCAGTACTACCTTCTGCCCGGCGACAACACCGGCCGCGCGTTGATGCGGGCGCTGCGCGATGCGGCGGCCCGCGGCGTGCGGGTGCGATTGCTGGTCGACGACCTCTACACCGTCGGCGAGGACGACCTGCTGCTGGCGCTGGCCAGCTTCCCGAACGTCGAGGTGCGGCTGTTCAACCCGTTCCCTGGCGGCCGCGGCAGCACCGCGACCCGCTTCATCAGCTCCGGCCTCGACTTCGAGCGGGTCAACCGGCGCATGCACAACAAGCTCTTCATCGCCGACAACGCGGCCGCGGTCGCGGGCGGCCGCAACATGGCCGACGAGTACGTGATGAATGCCGCCGGCAGCAACTTCGTCGACATGGACACCTTCGCCGCCGGGCCGGTGGTGCGGGCGCTGTCCGATGCCTTCGACCACTACTGGAACAGCGCGGTCGTGTTCCCGGTGCAGCGCATCGCGTCGAGCGCGCTGACAGCGGCGCAGTTGCAGGCGGACTTCGAGCGGCGCACCGCCGCGGCCAGGCCGCCCGAGCCGGTGCGGATCCCGGCCGACGGCCATGTCGAGCATCCGGCGCCGGACGAGCCCCGGCAGTTGGCGCCCGACGTGGTGCTGATGGTGAACCTGCCCTTCGAACTGGCCGACCGCCGCCTCGACCCGCTGCTGTGGGCCGACGCCCGCGTGCTCTACGACCCGCTCAGCAAGACCGCCGGCTGGAACCAGTCGCGCGACTCGCTCGAAGGCACGGTGACCGAAGGCGTCATCGAGTGGTTCGACACGGCGCGGCAGGACATCAAGATGGTGTCGCCCTACTTCATCCCGAGCGACCGCGCGGTGAAGGGCCTGATCGATGCGCGCCAGCGCGGCATCGACATCACCATCGTCACCAACTCGCTGGCCTCGACCGACGTGCCCTGGGTCTACAGCGCCTACCGTCCGCACCTCGAGGACCTGCTCGCCGCCGGCGTGAAGGTCGACGAGCTGAGCCCGTCGCTGAGCGTGCAGCGGCATCACCTCGGCCTCTTCGGCCAGCGCACCGGCGCGCTGCACATGAAGAGCGCCATCGTCGACCAGCGCCAGGTCTTCCTCGGCTCGATGAACCTCGACGCCCGCTCGGCGATCCTCAACACCGAGCTCGGCCTCATCATCGACAGCCCCGAGATGGCGCGGCAGCTCGAGGCCTTCGCCGATGCCGGCAGCAGCTACCAGCTGCGCCTGGCCGGTGACGGCCGGCACATCGAGTGGATCCGCTTCAACGACGACGGCAGCCAGTCGGTGTTCGACCAGCCGCCCGAGACCACCGCCTGGCAGCGCCTCAAGCTGCAGCTGCTGAGTCCGTTCGTCCCGGTCGGGGATCTCTAGGCCAGCCGGCCCGCGCGGCGCGCCGCAGGCTCGACTTCACCACCAGCCGGTGGAAGGGCCCGATCAGCCAAAGGTAGGTGCGGCCGAGCCGGTTGTGGCAATGCACGACGGTGCTCAGCACGAGATGCGCCGCGAGGTCGCCGGCCACGGTCTCGGTCCGCCGCAGCACCGAGACCCGGAAGTCGAGGTGCTTGTCGTCCTCGCCGAGGATGATCTCGCGCGCGGACTTGTCGTAGATCTTGAAGAATTCGACGCGCCGGTCCTGGTTCTGGCGCAGCTGGCGCGCGGTCTTCAGGCCGACGCGGGCCACCACCGCATCGCGCACGCGCATCAGCCCGGCCACCCAGCGACCCTGCTGCGCGAACAGGAAGCGCGCCAGCAGTTCCGGATCGGCGCTGGCGCCGGCCGGCAAGCGGATCGACCAGGCGTCCGCCAGGTCGGTGTGCCCATAGGCCCGGGCGACCGCGGAATCGGCAGGCACCTGAACCTCGACAGGACGGCTTTCGGCAGTGGGCATGGCATCGGCTTTCGGCAAGGGCAGGACGCTCATCTTCGACGCTTCCGACGCCTTTTGCCAGTCCCGCCGCGGCACGATGCGGAAAGCCCTTCCGCTACCATTCGTCGCGGCGCGCCGACCGCACGGAGCGCCTTCCAGGAGGACCGCATTTGGGCACCGACCACGCATTCGCCGAGCTCGGCCTGGCACCCGGCGCCACCGAGCGCGAGGTCAAGATCGCCTGGCGCCGGCTGGTGTCGCGATGGCATCCCGACCGCAACGAGAGCGCCGACGCGGTGGCCCGCATGCAGCGCATCAACCAGGCCTTCGAGGCGCTGCAGCGTTCGGGCCTGCTGGACCGCACGCCGGCCGGCGAGCCCGGCAGCGAACCCACAGCCGAATCCGCGACCGAAGCGCAAGCGCCGGACGCGCCCGGGCCATCGCGGCCACCGATCCACCGCAAGCTCAAGCTCACGCTCGAGGAAGCCGCCGCCGGCTGCGTCAAGGTGCTGCACGGCCGGGTCACCGCCGTCTGCGCCACCTGCGCCGGCGCCGGCCACCAGGTGCTGGGCGGCCACTGCGAACGTTGCGGCGGCTCGGGTGCGTTGTCGAAGCGTTCCTTCTTCGGCTGGCTCGGCACCGCGGTCGAGTGCGAGGCTTGCCTCGGCGGCGGCATCGCGCGGCAGGTCTGCGGCGCCTGCGAAGGCAGCGGCAAGGCGCCGGCGCACAAGTACCGGATCAGCGTGCGCATTCCGCCCGGCGTGCGCAGCGGCGACCTGCTGCACGTCGACAGCCGCCGCTCGCGCAGCGAACGGCCGCCGGCCGACCTGGAGATCCGCATCGAGCTCGCCGCGCATGCCTTCTTCCGCCTGGACGACGCCGCCGCCGTGCATTGCGAGGTGCCGGTCGACGGCTTCGCCTGGATCGGCGAGCGCACCGTCACCGTGCCGACCCTCGCCGGCCCTCAGCCATTGCCGCTGCGGCGCGACACCCTCGCCTACCGGCTGCCGGGCGAGGGCTTCCCGCTCGCGCGCAAGGGCCCGCGCGGCGACCTGTGGATCACGGTGCAACCGGTCTTCCCGGCGCCGCTCAGCGGCGACCAGCAGATCCTGCTCGACCAGTTGATGGCGACCGGCTCGCGCGCCGACGGCCAGCCGGTGGACGAACGCCTGCGCGAGTGGAACCGCGGGCTGAAGGCCTGGGCGCGCAATCTGCCGCCTCGCCCTGGTTAACCCGGCACCGGCGGGTCTTGCTCGCGCAGCGGCAGCCGACCGATGATCAGGCTGGCCATCGGCGACGGCGTGCGCCCGCGCAAGGTCACCACGCCCGGCTCCGACGACTGCAGCGGCGGCAGCCCCTTGATGCGCAACATCTGCAGCTCGCCGTTCGCCATTTCCCGCTCCACCGAGCCTTGCGGCGCGATCAGCACCGTGTCGCATCCCAGCACCACCTGCTTGAGGATCTCGACGTCGTCGCATTCGAGCGCCAGCGACAGCGCTGTCGGCGTGCTGCCCAGCACGCCGGCCAGCACGCCGCGCGGCCGCATCGGCAGCAGGACCGACGCCACGCCGTGCGACCATGCATCGCGCAGCGTGACCACGCCGCCGCCGGCGGCCAGCGGATGGCCGCGTCGCACGTAGAAGCCCGCCGGCTCGCGCCGCAGCGACAGGATCTGCAGGTCGTGCTCGTCCGGCAGGTCGCCCACCTCGGCAATGAAGAATTCGATGTCCTCCTCCAGCAGCCGCTGCAGCAGCAGCTGCCAGTTGCTCACCTCGACCCGCAGGTTGACGCCCGGAAACTCGCGCCGCATCGCCGCCAGCAGCGACGCGACGAAGGTCGCCGCCGGGAACGGGCCGACGCCGAAGGCGGTGTCGCCGAGGCTGCGGCTGCGGTAGAGCTCGACATCGCGCTCCAGGCAACGGCTGTTGAAGACCAGCTGCCGGGCGCGCTCGACCACGAATTCGCCGGCCGGCGTCGGCACCACTTCGTGCGAGCCGCGGTCGAACAGCTGCAGCCCCAGCTCGGCCTCGGCCGCCTGGATGCTGCGGGTGAGCGCCGGCTGGCTGAGGTGCACCTGCTCGGCCGCCCGGACGAAGCTGCGGCGGTCCGCGACCGCGACGATGTGCGCCCAGCGCCTGAGGTCCATGGTGGAAAGCTCCGCGGCCATTGCAGCCGATGCATCGATGCTAGCGTCTCGATGCACCGCGCCTTTCATGGATTGCCCGGGTCGCTGGCTAAGATCGGTCGCACCGAGAGGAAAGGACAACGACATGCACCCGACGAAACAATGGCTGGCGATCGGCCTGGCGACCCTGGCGACCACCACGATGGCGGCTCCGCCCGCCAGCCCGGCCCAGGCGGTCGAAGGCCCGGTCTGGCGCCTCACCGAGGTCCAGGGGCTCGATTCGTCGCTGCTGCCGACCGGCCCGCAATCGGTCACGGCCAGCTTCGCGCACGGGCGGGTCAGCGGCTTTTCCGGCTGCAACCGCTACTTCGGGGCCTACCAGATGAAGCGGGGAAGGATCGTCGTCGATCACCTGGCCGGCTCGATGATGGCCTGCGAACCGCCGGCGATGAAGGTCGAGGACGCCTTCCGCCGCGCCCTTTCCGGCAGCCTGCGGCCGTCGGTGGCCGGCGGCCAGTTGACGCTCACCGGTGCCGGCGACGTGCCCGCGCTGCGCTTCAGCGCCGAGCCCACCGCCTCGCTGGAAGGCCTGCACAGCACCGTCACCACCTTCAACAACGGCCGCCAGGCGACCATCAGCCCGATCGCCGGCACCACGATCACGCTGGAATTCGAAGCCGGCGTCGTGCGCGGCTTCGCCGGCTGCAACACGCTGCACGCCACCTACAAGGTGCAGGGCGACCAGGTCCGCATCGGACCGGTCGCCACCACGCGCCGCTACTGCAGCGGCGAAGGCGTGATGCAGCAGGAGCGCGAATTCATCGCGGCGCTGAGCTCGACCACCACCTGGGCCTTCAGCGGCGCCTTCCTCGACATGCACCGCAAGGACGGAGAGCGCACCCTGATGGGCACGCGCGACAACGGCTGAAGCGCGTCAGCCCAGGTTCCAGACCAGGAAGGCGGCGAACACCGCATAGAGCGCGCCGACCGCGGCCAGCATGCGGCTGTCCATGGTCCCTCGGCGGAACAGCGCCCACAGGAAGACCACCGCGACCATCGTGATCAGCGCCGCCGCCATCAGCGACGAGTCGAACAGCCAGGGCGTGAAGAACAGGCCGAGCGCCGAGGGAATGGTGGCCTGGATCATCATCGAGCCCGAGATGTTGGCCAGCGCCAGCCGCTCCTTGCCCTGCCGCACCCAGATCAGCGCGTTCATGGTCTCCGGCATCTCGGTGGCGATCGGGCTCAGCAGCAGCGCCGCCAGGTGCGGCGACATGCCGAAGGCCACGCCCAGCGCCTCGACCTGGATCACGAAGATGTGCGAGGCATAGGCCACCACGCAGAGCGCGACGAGCGTCTGCAGGCCGGCCCAGCCGAGCGTCGGCTCGCTGTCGCGGGGGCGGATCTTGAGCGGCTCGAGCGCGTCCTCGATGTCGGTGCTCTCGTCCTTCAGTTCGCGCCAGACGTAGGCCGCGTAGGCCGCGAGGAAGAACACGCCCAGCCAGGGCTTGTAGGCGAAGGCGACCAGCCCGAGGCCGGCCTTGACCACGAAGATCGCCAGGAACCAGGCCTGGTCGCGGCTCAGCCGCCGATGGTCGACCTGCACGCCATGGTCGGCGCGGCCGAGCTTGCGCCGGTTGTTGAGCAGCGCCAGCCCGACCACCGCGTAGGCGATCGTGGCCAGCACCAGCGGGCCGCCGAGCGCCGCGCCGACGCCGATGTCCTTGTGCTCGGGCGTGCTGCCGAAGACCACCGCCATGAAGGTCACCACGCTCTCGGGCAGCGCGGTGCCGAAGGCGGCCAGCACGGTGCCGGTGGCGGTGGCGGTGAGGTTCATCCGGCGGCCGAGCCATTCGACGCCGTTGACGAAATATTCGCAGGCGATGTAGATCGCCACGGCGGACAGCAGGAACCAGAGCAGTGTGAGAAGCATGATGGGCAGACAGCCGGACGAGCAAGGAACCAATGGCCCACGACGCGGCTCGCCCGGCAGGGGTGCGCATCATGGCCAAAGGTCTCGCTGGTCGAGCCGCGACCGTCGGTCGCGATTGACTGCACACGCCACGGGACAGTGCCATCCCGATCATGTTGACGTGCGCCCCTTCCGAAGAAGGTCGGCTACTCCCCAATGACAGCCGGCGATTGTAGCGGCCGAAGATGACAGCTTCGCGTTCGGATGCCTCAGGCCTCGCGCGCCACGAGGTTCGCCAGCCGCACCGCGCGCCGCTCCTGCACCCGGCCGAGCGCCGACGACAGGATCAGCCAGGCCACCGCCACCGGCAGCGCGCACAGCGCGATCGCGCCGAGCTTCAGCCCCAGCGCCTGCACCGTGTCGAAGACCCAGCCGTAGAGCGCGTCGGAGCCGCGGTAGACCACCACGTCGATCATGTTCTTGGCCTTGTATTTCTCCTCGCGCTCGACCACGGTGAAGAACAGGTGCCGCGCAGGATTGGCGATCGCGAAGTTCATCCAGCGCTGCGCGACCTGGAACACCAGCACCACCATCAGGCTCGGCACCGCCGCCAGCACCGCGAAGCCGACCACGTACACCGCCGGCAGCGCGGCCGCTGCCACGCCGGTGCCGAAGCGCTTGAGCAGGTGCCCCGTGGCGAAGACCTGCGTGGCCAGCGACAGCAGCCCGACCGCCAGGTCGACGCTCGCGAAGATGCGGGTCTGCGCGCCGGCGCCGTGCACCGCGGCCGCCACCACGTTGGCCTGCGCGAAGTAGAGCGTCGTCGCGCCGAAGGACAGCAGGCTGACCCAGGCGGCCACGCCCAGCAGGTAGGGCGAGCGCAGCACGCTCCAGAAGGCCGCGAAGGCGCCGCCGCCGACCGACTGCCGGTCCTCGCGCAGGTGCTGGGCGCCTTGCGCGCCCTGCTCGCGCTGCACCGCGCCCGCACCGCGTTCCAGCCGATGGGCGCAGAACACCGCCAGTTCGAGAAACACGAAGGCCGCGAGCAGCAGGTGCTGCGGCCCCAGCCGCACCGCCAATGCGATCGTGATCACCGGCCCGAGCAGGCTGCCCGCGGTGCCGCCGGCGCCGATGAAGCCGAACAGGCGCTTGCCCTGCTCGCTGGTGAAGAGGTCGGCCATGAACGACCAGAACACCGCCACCGCGAACAGGTTGAAGACGCTCACCCAGACGAAGAAGACGCGCGCCACGATCACCGGCGCGATGCCCAGCGTGAGCAGCCCCCAGAAGACCAGCAGGTTGAAGGCGAAGAAGTGGTAGACGATCGGGATGAAGCGCGCCCGCGTGAGCTTGGCCACCAGCGCGCCGTAGATCGGCTGCGCCACCAGCAGGGTGACGAAGGTGGCGGTGAACAGCCAGGGCAGCGCCTTGATGCCGCCGGCGATGCCCATCTGGTCGCGCAGCGGCCGCAGCACGTAGTAGCTCGCCAGCAAGGCGAAGAAGTAGGCGAAGGACCAGAGCGCCGCCGCCAGTTCCTGCGGCGTCGCCGGCACCGCGCGGCGCCACCAGCGCTCGCTCAGTGCCACGCCGACCCTCGGCGTCGCGGCGCTTCGGCGCGCGTGCTCATGAGCCCGGCGCCAGCTTCTGCCGCAGCTCGGCCGCGGTCACCGACTGGCCGAAGCCCGGGCTGCCCATCTGGAAGCGCTTCGCGTCCGCCAGCTTGCCGATCACCACCGGCTCGAAGCCGGCGTCGCGCACCAGGCCGGCGGCGACCTCGACCGCCTGCGGATCGTCCCCGGCGATCGGCACGCCCATGCGCGGCTCGGGCCGATTGGCCTCGCGGGTGAAAATCTGGTTGGACATGGAATTGAAGGCCCGCACCAGCCGCGTGCCGGGCAGGTATTTCTGCGAAGTGACGCCGATGCCGTCGCGCGTGGCTTCCTCGGTGATCGCGCCGTCGCGTGCGGCCACCGCGTTGGTGGCGTCGAGCACGACTTTGCCCTTGAGCGCGGCGCCGTAGTCCTGCCCGATCTGCGGCAACGCGGCGTAGGGCACCGCGACGAAGACCACGTCGCCGAAGGCGATCGCCTCGGCCACCGTGCCGGCATGGGCCAGCGGCCCGAGGCTGGCGACCAGGTCCTTGACCTCCTCGACCTTGCGCGCGGAGAACATGACCTCGTGACCGCTCTTGACCCACAACGTGCCGATCGCGCCGCCGATGTGGCCGGAGCCGATGACGCCGATGCGCAGCTTGGGCGCCTGGGCGCGAACGTCGCGCGGGTAGAGGGCGGTGGCCAGTCCGACGGCGCCGAGCGCCAGGACGAAACGGCGGCGATGCGATTCGAAGCGTATGTGCATGGGCACTCCTCGGTTGACGCGCCGGAGCAAGAGCGACGCGGCGGCGCGGTCCGCGTGCAGGTCATGATGGCCGTGTAAAGCAGGCTCGGCAACCCGCCTTGCGCGCGCATCGCGATCTACCATGGAGTGCCCGAAACTCAGCGCGGTTCCATCCATGGCCAAATCGATCTTCTTCGCCGCCGCCGGCATCGCCTTCGCCGCCGGCGCCGCCGCTCAGGTTCCGCCGCAACCCGGCATGCCGCCGCCCGCCATGCGCGAAGCCCGTCACGAAGCGATGGAGGCCTGCAAGGCAACGGTCACCGTCGCCCAGGGCCGCGACGGCATGCGCGACTGCATGGCGTCCAAGGGCTTCCCGATGCGCGATCGTCCGCACCGCCCGCCGCCGGGCAGCGCGCCGATGGTCGAGCCGGGCGTGGTGGTGCCGTCGCAGTAGCCCAGCAGCGGTTTCGTCGCCCGCGCGGTCAGCCGCGCGTCAGTAACCGCGCTCGAGGTCGACAACGCCGGCGATCGGCTCGCCCTTTTCGAGGGCGCGGATCTTGCCCGCGATCTGCGCGATCGATTCGTCGCGTTCGGTGCGCGCCGAGCCGTGCGGCGTGACCGTGATCTTCGGATGGCGCCAGAACGCATGCCCGGGCGGCAGCGGCTCGACCTGGAAGACATCGAGCGTGGCGCCGTCGAGCCGGCCGCTGTCGAGCAGCGGGACGAGGTCGTCCTCGACCAGGTGCGGGCCGCGCGCCACGTTGATCAGGTAGCCGCCGGGCCGGCCGCCGTTGAGCTTCGACAGCGTCTCGCGGTTCAGGATGCCGCGCGTCTCGGCGGTCAGCGGCAGCAGGTTGACCAGCACCCGGCTGGCGCCGAGGAAGTCGTCGAAGGCTTCCGTGCCGGCGAAGCAGCGCAGGCCGTCGACCGCCTTGGCCGACCGGCTCCAGCCGTTGACCGGGAAGTCGAACTGCGCCACCGCCCTGGCCACGCGCTCGCCGAGCACGCCCAGGCCCATCACGCCGACGGGGAAGTCGCGCCGCTTGCGTGGGATGCGGTAGCTCCAGCGGCCGGCCCGGGTGTCGGCCTCGTAGGCGTCGAATTCGCGGAAGTGGCGGATCAGCGCGTGGCAGACGTATTCGGCCATCTGCACCGACATGCCGGCGTCGTCGAGCCGCACGATGCGGGTCTGCGGCGGCAGCTTCAGCCTGAGCAGCGCGTCGACGCCGGCGCCGATGTTGAAGAGGCCGCGCAGGCCCGGTTGCTCGTCGAGCAGTCGTTGCGGCGGCGCCCACACCACGGCATGGTCG
The DNA here is from genome assembly GCF_009765735.1 of Xenophilus sp. L33. GTDB lineage: Bacteria > Pseudomonadota > Gammaproteobacteria > Burkholderiales > Burkholderiaceae_C > Variovorax. Next base: position 78,910 of record NZ_LMUW01000112.1, on the reverse strand, counting down.
AAGGCCATGTCGCTGCCGGGCACCCAGGCCTCGACCTCGGCTTCGGGCAGCGCGGCGCGCAGGCCCTGGACCCAGGGATCGGGACGGTTGTCGGAAAGGCAGACGGCGATGCGCAGGCGGGAAGTCATCCCCGGACTTTAATGGCCGCGCGGACCGTCCTTCTTCAGGCCGCGGCGGTTGCCGCTGCCGTGGCGATGCGCAGCAGCTCGGCGCCTTCGGCCACCTGGTCGCCGGGCGCGTAGAGCAGTTCCTCCACCGTGCCGTCGGCCGGCGCGGCGATGGTGTGCTCCATCTTCATGGCCTCGATCACCGCCAGCGGCTGGCCGCGGGTCACCTTGTCGCCGGCCTGGACCGCGAAGGACACCACCTTGCCCGGCATCGGCGCGGTCAGGCGGCCGCCCTCGGCCTGCGTCTCGCCGGCATGCGCCAGGCGGTCGATGGTGGCGATGCGGGTCGCGCCCTCGGGTGCGAAGACGTAGGCGGTGTCGCCCGATTCGTAGACGTCGACCGTGCGACGCTGGCCGGCGAATTCGAATTCGAGCTGACCGTTGTCGAAGCGGCCGGTGCGCAGCGGACCTTCGGTGTCGCCGACCTTCAGCCACAGGCTGCCGTCACGGCGGTAGGTCAGGAGCGCCGGCTGCGAGGCGCCGTGGAACTCGAAGTCGAAGGGCCGCTGGTAGTCGCCCCAGGCACGCCAGCCGTCGCGGCCGGAGAAGGGGTCGGCCGTCTTCGAGGACCGCTCGGCGCGCAGCACGCGCGTCACCGCGGCCGCCGCCGCGAGCGGCAGCCCGAGCGGCTCGCGGTCGAACAGCACCGCGCGCTCGCGCTCGATCAGCGCGGTGTCGAGGTTCGCATGGGCGAAGGAGTCGGTGCGCAGCACGCCGCGCAGGAACTGCACGTTGGTGGCGACGCCAACGATGTGCACCTGCGCCAGCGCCAGGTCGAGCCGGGCCAGCGCTTCCTCGCGCGTGGCGCCGTGCACGATCAGCTTGGCGATCATCGAGTCGTAGAAGGGCGAGATCTCGCCGCCTTCGCGCACGCCGTCGTCGATGCGCACGCGGCTGCGCTGGAAGGCGGTCGCCGGTGGCTTGCGGTAGACCTGCAGGGTGCCGGTGGCGGGCAGGAAGTCGTTGTCCGGGTTCTCGGCGCAGATGCGGGCCTCGATCGCATGGCCGTGGATGTGCAGTTGATCCTGCGCGAGCGGCAGCGGTTCGCCGGCGGCGACACGCAACTGCCATTCGACCAGGTCGAGGCCGGTGATCGCCTCGGTGACCGGATGCTCGACCTGCAAGCGCGTGTTCATCTCCATGAAGAAGAAATTCATCTCGCCGGCACGCTGCTCGACGATGAACTCGACCGTGCCCGCGCCGACGTAGTTCACCGCCCGCGCAGCCGCCACCGCGGCCTCGCCCATCTGCTTGCGCATCGCCTCGGTCATGCCGGGCGCGGGCGCTTCCTCCAGCACCTTCTGGTGGCGCCGCTGCACCGAGCAGTCGCGCTCGAACAGGTAGACGCAATGGCCCTGCGTGTCGCCGAAGACCTGGATCTCGATGTGCCGCGGGCGCTGCACGTATTTCTCGATCAGCACCGCGTCGTCGCCGAAGCTGTTGATCGCCTCGCGCTGGCAGGAGGCGAGCGCGGCGGCGAAGTCGGCCGCGCGCTCGACCACCCGCATGCCCTTGCCGCCGCCGCCGGCGCTGGCCTTGATCAGCACCGGATAGCCGATGCGGTCGGCCTCGCGCTGCAGCAGTTCGCCGCCCTGCTCGCTGCCGTGGTAGCCCGGCACCAGCGGCACGCCGGCCTTCTCCATGAGCCGCTTCGACTCGGCCTTCAGGCCCATCGCCTGGATCGCCGACGGCGGCGGGCCGATGAACACCAGGCCGGCTTCCGCGCAGGCCCGCGCGAAGTCCTCGTTCTCGCTCAGGAAGCCGTAGCCCGGATGCACCGCCTCCGCGCCGGTGGCCTTGGCGGCCTCGAGGATCTTTTCCCAACGCAGGTAGCTGTCCTTGGGGGCGCTGCCACCGAGGTGCACCGACTCGTCGCAGGCGCGCACGTGGTTGGCGTGGGCGTCGGCGTCGGAGTAGACGGCGACCGTGCGGATGGCCATGCGGCGCGCCGTCGCAGCGACCCGGCAGGCGATCTCTCCGCGGTTGGCGATCAGGATCTTCTTAAACATTCGATGAGTCTCCGGGAGAAGGCTTCTTGAGCTGGAAGGCGGGCGACACGCCCGGATCGGGGCGGCCGCTGAAGATGCGCGCGACGCGGCCGAAGAGCGAGCGCAGGAAGCGCCAGCTCTTGCGGATCAGCCAGATGCTGAGCACCAGCACGAGGACGAACAGCAGGCCGAAGACCAGCGGATGCGCCACCGCGAGCCAGAGCCCGGCCGGCACCATGCCGTCCTCGACCAGCGAGGCGCCGACGTTGCTGAAGGGTTCGGGCGAGGTGTTGATCGCCGCCCGCGTGGTGGCCTTGGCCGCATGCGCGGTGGCGGCGAAGCTGCCGCCGAGCAGGGCCGCGACCAGCGCCATCGCGGCATGGTCGCCGCCGAAGACGCCGGCGGCCAGCGCCGCGCCGGCCGGGATGCGGATCGCCGTGTGCACCAGGTCCCAGATCGAGTCCAGGCCCGGGATCTTGTCGGCGAAGAATTCGACGAAGACCATGAAGCCGCTGGCCGCCAGCACCGCCGGATGGGCCAGCAGCTGCAGGCCGCTCGGCAGCGGGATCCAGCCGAGGTAGCCGGCCAGCCCGGTCAGCAGCACCACCAGGTAGAGGCGCACGCCACTGGCCCAGCCCAGCGCGGCGGCCAGGGCGAGCAGTTGCGGCGTGTCGAGCGAATTCACGGCAGGAGCCAGTTCGGCTTGCGCTTCTGCAGGAAGGACTGAACGCCTTCGCGGCCCTCGTCGCTGGCGCGGATCGCGGCGATGTCCTCGACCGTCTTCGCCACCAGCGCGTCGTCGATCTCGCGGCCGGCGACTTCGGCGATCAGCGTCTTGCAGGCGCGCACCGCCGCGGGGCTGGCATTGCTGAGCGCCTTGACGATCTCCGCCACCTTGGCGTCGAGCGCGTCGGCGGCCACCACCTCGTGCACGAAGCCGATGCGATGCGCCTCGGCGGCGCCGAAGCGCTCGGCCGTGAGGAACCAGCGCTGCGCCGCGCGCGCGCCCATCGCCCGCAGCACATAGGGGCTGATGGTGGCCGGGACCAGGCCGATCTTCACTTCGCTCAGGCAATACCAGGCGCTGTCGACGCTGACCGCGATGTCGCAGGCCGCGACCAGCCCCATGCCGCCGGCATAGACGTCGCCCTGCACCCGCGCGATCACCGGCTTCGGGCATTCGTGGATCGCTCGCAGCATGGCGGCGAGGCCGCCGGCGTCGGCCAGGTTCTCTTCGTGCGTGAAGTCGGCCGCGCGCTTCATCCAGTTGAGGTTGGCGCCGGCGCAGAAGGCCGGCCCGCGCGCGCCGAGCACGATGGCGCGCACCGCCGAAGCCGCACTCGCCTCGGCGAAGGCATGGCCCAGTTCGCGGATGACGACGTCGTCGAAGGCATTGCGCAGTTCGGGCCGGTCGAGCCAGATGCGCGCGACCGCGCCGTCGATCTCGAGTTGGAGCGTGGTGAAGCTCATCGCCGGCTCACATGCGGAAGATGCCGAACTTCGGCTCGGGGATCGGCGCGTTGCGCGCGGCCGCCAGGCCCAGCGCCAGCACGCGGCGGGTGTCGGCCGGATCGATGATGCCGTCGTCCCAGAGCCGCGCGGTCGCGAAGTACGGATGGCCCTGCACCTCGTACTGCTCGCGGATCGGCGCCTTGAAGTCGGCTTCTTCCTCGGCGCTCCAGCTGCCGCCCCTGGCCTCGATGCCGTCGCGCTTGACCGTGGCCAGCACGCTCGCGGCCTGCTCGCCGCCCATCACGCTGATGCGCGCGTTGGGCCACATCCAGAGGAAGCGCGGCGAATAGGCGCGGCCGCACATGCCGTAGTTGCCGGCGCCGAAGCTGCCGCCGATGATGATCGTGAACTTGGGCACGTTGGCCGTGGCCACCGCGGTCACCATCTTGGCGCCGTGGCGCGCGATGCCTTCGTTCTCGTACTTGCGCCCGACCATGAAGCCGGTGATGTTCTGCAGGAAGACGAGCGGCGTCTTGCGCTGGCAGCACAGCTCGATGAAGTGCGCGCCCTTCTGCGCCGATTCGGAAAACAAAATGCCGTTGTTGGCGATGATGCCGACCGGCATGCCCTCGATCTCGGCGAAGCCGCAGACCAGCGTGCTGCCGAAGCGGGCCTTGAATTCGTGGAACTCGCTGCCGTCGACGATGCGGGCGATGATCTCGCGCACGTCGAAGGGCTTGCGGGTGTCGGTGGGGATGACGCCATAAAGCTCCTCGGCGGGGAACGCGGGCGCGCTCGGCGCTGTGGCCGACGCGCCGGCCGCATCGGCCTTGGGCGCATTGAGGTTGGCAACCGCGGTGCGCGCCAGCGCCAGCGCATGCAGGTCGTTCTGCGCCAGGTGGTCGGCCACGCCCGAGAGCCGCGTGTGCACGTCGCCGCCGCCCAGGTCCTCGGCCGTGACGACCTCGCCCGTGGCCGCCTTCACCAGCGGCGGGCCGCCCAGGAAGATGGTGCCCTGGTTCTTCACGATGATGCTTTCGTCGCTCATCGCCGGCACGTAGGCGCCGCCCGCGGTGCACGAGCCCATCACCACCGCGATCTGCGCGATGCCCTGCGCGCTCATCTGCGCCTGGTTGTAGAAGATGCGGCCGAAGTGGTCGCGGTCCGGAAAGACCTCGTCCTGGTTCGGCAGGTTGGCGCCGCCCGAGTCGACCAGGTAGATGCAGGGCAGCCGGTTCTGCTCGGCGATCTCCTGCGCGCGCAGGTGCTTCTTGACGGTGAGCGGGTAGTAGGTGCCGCCCTTCACCGTGGCGTCGTTGCAGACGATCATGCAGTCGACGCCGCTGACCCGGCCGATGCCGGCAATCAGCCCGGCGCCGGGCGCGGCGCCGCCGTACATCGCGTGCGCGGCCAGCGGCGCGATCTCCAGGAAGGGCGTGCCCGCATCGAGCAGCTGCGCCACGCGATCGCGCGGCAGCAGCTTGCCGCGCGCGGTGTGCTTGCTGCGCGCGGCCTCGCCGCCGCCGGCCTCGACCTTGGCGACCTGCGCGTGCAGGTCCTCGACCAGCGCGCGCATCGCGGCGGCATTGGCCTGGAAATCCGCCGAGCGGGCGTTGAGCTGGGTGCCGAGCTTCATGCGGTCTCCGAGAACAGTTCGCGGCCGATCAGCATGCGGCGGATCTCGCTGGTGCCGGCGCCGATCTCGTAGAGCTTGGCGTCGCGCCACAGGCGCTCGACCGGGAAGTCCTTGGTATAGCCGACGCCGCCGAGCGCCTGGATCGCCTCGCCGGCCATCCAGGTCGCCTTCTCGGCCGAATAGAGGATCGCGCCGGCCGCGTCCTTGCGGAAGGTGCGCGCGTGGTCGCTGCGGTCGCAGGCCTTGCCGACCGCGTAGACGTAGGCACGCGTGGCCTGCCAGGTCGAGTACATGTCGGCCAGCTTGCCCTGCATCAGCTGGAATTCGCCGATGCTCTGGCCGAACTGCTGGCGCTCGTGGACGAAGGGCAGCACCGCGTCCATGCAGGCGGCCATGATCCCGAGCGGTCCGCCCGAGAGCACCGCGCGCTCGAAGTCCAGGCCGCTCATCAGCACCTTGGCGCCCATGCCTTCGCCGCCGAGCACGTTCTCTTCGGGGACCTCGCAGTTGTCGAAGTAGAGCGGGAAGGTGTTGGAGCCGCGCATGCCGAGCTTGTCGAGCTTGGTGCCGGCCGAGAAGCCCTTGAAGCCCTTCTCGACGATGAAGGCGGTCATGCCGCGCGCGCCCATCTCGGGTTCGGTCTTGGCGTAGATGACCAGCGTGTCGGCGTCGCCGCCGTTGGTGATCCACATCTTGCCGCCGTTGAGCACGTAGCGGTCGCCCTTCTTCTCGGCGCGCAGCTTCATGCTGACCACGTCGGAGCCGGCGTTCGGCTCGCTCATCGCCAGCGCGCCGACGTGCTCGCCGCTGACCAGCCTGGGCAGGTACTTCTTCTTCTGCGCGTCGCTGCCGTTGCGGTGGATCTGGTTCACGCACAGGTTGGAATGCGCGCCGTACGAGAGGCCGACCGAGGCCGAGGCGCGCGACACCTCTTCCATCGCGACGATGTGCGCCAGGTAGCCGAGCTCGGTGCCGCCGTATTCCTCCTTCACCGTCATGCCGTGCAGGCCGAGCGAGCCGAGCTTCTTCCAGAGGTCGGCCGGGAACAGGTTGTCGCGGTCGATGGCGGCGGCGCGCGGCGTGATCTCGTCGGCGGCGAAGGCCTGGATCGCGTCGCGCAGGGAGTCGATGGTGTCGCCGAGGTCGAAGTTCAGGCCGGGGTCGTGCATGGATGTGTCTCCTGGGAACGGTGGCGCGGGCGCCGGACGTGGCGCCCATCGAGGCGCGCGGAAAGCCGGAGCTTACGCCGGGTGCCGTTGCATTTGGCGCCACAATGGTTGCAAATCGCGCCACCTCCGGACCGCCCCGACATGCTCGCATCGCCGCTCGCCACACCCCGCCGCGCTGCCACGCCGATGGCCTTCGTGCGAGCGATCGTCGGGGCCTACGAGCGCTACCGGGTCGACCCGTCCGCGGCCCTGGCGCAGGCACAGATCACGCCGCGCGAGCTGGCCGATCCGAAGGCGCGCGTGACCGCGGCGCAGTTCGAGGCGCTGTCCGGCTTCGCCATGCAGGAGCTGGACGACGAGGCCCTCGGCTGGTTCTCGCGCCGCCTGCCCTGGGGCAGCTACGGCATGCTGTGCCGCGCCTCGCTCGGCGCGCCCGACCTGGGCGTGGCGATCAAGCGCTGGTGCCGCCATCACCAGCTGCTGGTGGACGACATCCGGCTCGAGCTGGTGGTCGCCGGCGGCGTCGCGACCGTCTCGATCGACGAACGGCGCCCGCTCGGCGCGCTGCGCGAGTTCTGCCTGGTGTCGCTCCTGCGCTTCCTGCTCGGCTTCGCCTGCTGGGCGATCGATTCGCGCATCACGCTGTCGGGCGCCGCCTTTCCGTTCGCCTCGCCGCCGCACCGCGACGCCTATCCGCTGCTGTTCGGCGGTGCGCTGCGCTTCGGTGCGCCGCGCGCCGCCTTCAGATTCGACGCCCGCTACCTGGCGCTGCCGCTGCAGCGCGACGAGCGCGCGCTGCGCACGATGCTCAAGCGCGCCCTGCCCCTCACGGTGCTGCAATACCGCCGCGACCGGCTGCTCGGCCAGCGGGTGCGCGAACTGCTGCGCGGTCGCGACGGCGTGCCTGCCAACGCGGCGGCGCTGGCGGCGCGGCTCAACCTGTCGAGCCGCACCCTGCATCGGCAGCTGCAGGAGGAAGGCGTCTCGCTGCAGGCGCTGAAAGACGAGGTGCGCCACGCGCAGGCGGCGGAGCAATTGCGCCGCACCGAGCGGCCGATCAAGCAGATCGCGCTGGCGGTGGGCTTTCGCAACGAGAAGAGCTTCTCGCGTGCCTTCCGGGCCTGGTCCGGCGTCACGCCGGGCGCGTACCGGCAACAAGGTGCGGCGCTGTCGGTGAGCGCCGACTGACCGATGCCTGACCTGTCAAATGTTTCGAATCGATGACAGGAACCGTGAAAAAATGAGCGCCCAATGCATCCGCGTGTGACCCAGTTCACCGGCTCCCGGAGACGAGCCGCCTACGATAAGAACCATGCAGCCACAACCCAATCCGGACACTTCGGAGTTCGCAGCCCTGATGGACTTCGTCGCCACGTCCGGACGCAGCCGCAACCATCCTTTCGTCGCCGACAACGCCGACCAGCTGGTCGCGCGCATGTGGTCGAGCCGCGCCAAGGCGATGACGCTGTCGCTGGCCACCGCGGCCAAGGCGGCAATGCGCAACGACGCCTGAGCCTGCTGCCTTCAGGGCGCCGGCAGGTCGTCGACGGTCGCGTGCAGCGTCCGCACCAGTTCCTGGAAATCCGGTGAGCGCCGCAGGGCGCTGCGGCCCGCGGCAATGAGCCGCGTCACTTCCTCGTCGCTGATCGAGAACGCGGTCGGCACCTGCAGCAGCCGGGCGCGCAATTCGCCGTCGGCCGCATCACGCAGGTTGACCTGCACCACGTGGATCTCGGCATCGGGCGCGAAGGCGTCAGAGCCTTCGGCGCTGCGTGTGCGCAGGTCTTCGCGCCACTGGCGCGCGGTGTCGAGCAGGAATTCCTGCGTCTCGGTGGTGGCGCGCGCGCCGGCGCCGAAGAGCAGCGTGTCGGCCACGCCGCGAATGCCCGGCACCCGGTCGCTCTGGTCGATGTTGTTGGCCGGATCGCGCGCCGAGTTGACGCTGATCAGCACCAGGTTGCGCACGCTGCCGCGCGGGATGCCGACTTCCTCGAAGCTTTCGCGCAGGCCGCCGGCGGACAGCGCGCGGTCGAGCAGACGCCGCACCGCCAGGTTGTCGGCGACGCCGCCGTCCACAAGGTGGATGTACGGCCGGCTCTGCGCGTCCAGGTAGCTGTTGGCCTGCATCCGGAACATGCGCGCGCGGTAGTTGCTGCCCTCGCGCATCGCCAGCCGCGGCACGATGCCGCGCTCGCGGCATTCGCCGGCGTAGTTCTTGAGCGTCATCGGGCTCAGCAGCACCGGCACCGCCGACGAGGCCGCTACCGCGAAGGACAGCGGCACGCTGCGCAGGTCGGAGCAGATCAGCTCGAACTGGTCGGAGGTGAATTCGAAGGGCGTGCCGAGCGACATGTCGGTGGCGGCGATGACCAGTTGCGGATGGCGCGGATCGCGCTCGACGTCGGCGTAGGTCTTGCCCTGGTAGAGCTCGTCCAGCCGCCGCGCCAGCAGGTGGCTGCGGCCGTACCAGGGCGAGGTCAGGTCGTGCAGGCTGCCCGGGCGCAGCGCCTGCAGGATCAGGCTGTTTTGGAAGTTCTGCCGGAGGAAGTCGCGCTCGAAGTCGGGCAGTCCCTTGGCGCCGAAGGCCGCGTAGTAGGCGGCCAGGATGCTGCCGCCGGAGACGCCGCTGATCACGTCGGTGGAATCGAGCAGGTCCGCATGCCGGCCGTTGAGCTCGAAATGGGTGCGGTGCAGCTCCATCAGCACGCCGTAGCCGAATGCGGCCGCGCGGGCACCGCCGCCGGACAGGGTGACCGCCACCAGGATCGTCGGGTCGCGCCCGGAGGCGTCGAGCGCCTGGCTGACCGGCGGCGGCGCCTCCATGAGCGGCTGGTTGAGCCAGGGCCGCAGCGACGAGCAGCCGGCCAGGCAGGCGGCGATCAGCAGGGCGCAAAGGCTGCGGAGACCGCGCGGGCCGGTCATGGCCGTTCAGGCCAGCGCCGGCCGGAAATCGGCCAGTAGCGCAGTCAGCTGCGCCATGTCGGTGAACACCCGCGCGACGCCGACGGCGCGCAGTGCGTCCGGGTCGCTGTGGCCGAGCAGGCCGGGGCTGTAGCCGAAGACGGTGGCGCCAGCAGCGACGCCGGCCATCGCGCCGGTCACCGTGTCCTCGATCACCGCGCAGCGCGCGGGGTCGACGCCCAGCGCGGCCGCTGCCGCCAGGTAGACGTCGGGTGCCGGCTTGGAGCGCGGCATCTCGTGGCCGCTGAAGATGCGGCCGGCGAAGCAGTCGAGGATGCCGATCTTGTCCAGCTGCAGCTCGACCTTGTGACGGTCGGCGCCCGAGGCGCAGGCGATGCGGCCGTCGAGCGCCGCATGCAGCGCGCGCACCGCCGGCACCACGTTCGGGATCGCCAGCAGTTCCTGCTCGAGCGCTTCGTTGCGGCGCCGACGGAAGCTCGCAAGCCATTCGGGCGTGAGCACGAAGCCGGTCTTCGATTCGATCAACGCGGCCTCGTCCTTGACCGTCTTGCCGGTGAAGATCGCCATGCATTCGTCGACGCCGAGCGGCCAGCCGAGCTCGCCGAGCATCGTGGCCAGCACGCGGTTGGTGATCGGCTCGGAGTCGACCAGCACGCCGTCGCAATCAAAAAGGACGGCGTCGAAGGGAATGGGGTTCATCGCTCGATCGTATCAAGCGAGCCCCGTCCGCTTGATGACTCAGTCGCGCGTGGCCTGGATCGGGATGTACATCTCGCCGCCCGCCGCCTTGAACTCCGCCGACTTGCCGGCCATGCCCGCCTCCAGCGCGGCCCGCTCGTCGACGCCGCGCTGCGCGGCGAAGTCGCGCACCTCCTGCGTGATCTTCATCGAGCAGAACTTCGGGCCGCACATCGAGCAGAAGTGCGCCACCTTGCTGCTGTCCTTGGGCAGGGTCTCGTCGTGGAATTCGCGCGCGGTGTCGGGGTCGAGGCCGAGGTTGAACTGGTCCTGCCAGCGGAAGTCGAAGCGCGCCTGCGACAGCGCGTCGTCGCGCGCCCGCGCGCCGGGGTGGCCCTTGGCGACGTCGGCCGCATGCGCGGCGATCTTGTACGCGATGATCCCCTGCTTGACGTCGTCGCGGTCCGGCAGCCCCAGGTGTTCCTTCGGCGTCACGTAGCACAGCATCGCGGTGCCGGCCCAGCCGATCATGGCGGCGCCGATGGCGCTGGCGATGTGGTCGTAGCCCGGCGCGATGTCGATGGTCAGCGGGCCCAGCGTGTAGAAGGGCGCCTCGTGGCAGTGCTTGAGCTGCTCGTCCATGTTGGCCTGGATCAGGTGCATCGGGACGTGGCCCGGGCCTTCGATCATGGTCTGCACGTCGTGCTTCCAGGCGATCTGGGTCAGCTCGCCGAGGGTGCGCAGCTCGGCGAACTGGGCCTCGTCGTTGGCATCGGAGGCGCAGCCCGGGCGCAGGCCGTCGCCGAGCGAGAAGCTCACGTCGTAGGCCTTCATGATGTCGCAGATGTCCTCGAAGTGCGTGTAGAGGAAGCTTTCCTTGTGGTGCGAGATGCACCACTTGGCCATGATCGAGCCGCCGCGCGAGACGATGCCGGTGCGCCGTCCGGCGGTGAGATGGATGAAGGGCAGCCGGAGGCCCGCGTGGATGGTGAAGTAGTCGACGCCCTGCTCGGCCTGCTCGATCAGCGTGTCGCGGTAGATCTCCCAGGTGAGGTCCTCGGCCACGCCGTTGACCTTCTCGAGCGCCTGGTAGATCGGCACCGTGCCGATCGGCACCGGGCTGTTGCGCACGATCCAGTCGCGCGTGGTGTGGATGTTGCGGCCGGTCGAGAGGTCCATCACGTTGTCGGCGCCCCAGCGGATCGACCAGACCAGCTTCTCGACCTCTTCCTCGATGCTCGAGGTGACCGCCGAGTTGCCGATGTTGGCGTTGATCTTGACCATGAAGTTGCGCCCGATGGCCATCGGCTCGACTTCCGGATGGTTGATGTTGGCCGGGATGATCGCGCGGCCGCGGGCCACCTCGTCGCGCACGAATTCGGGCGTGTAGACCTTCGGGATCGAAGCGCCCATCGGGTTGCCGGCCAGGCGCTTCTCGCGGGCTTCGTCGGCCATGTACTGCGCCATCCATTCGCGCTTGCCGTTCTCGCGCAGCGCGACGTATTCCATCTCCGGCGTGACGATGCCGCGGCGCGCGTAGTGCATCTGGCTGACGTTGGCGCCGGACTTGGCGCGGCGCGGCTGGCGCTGCAGCCCGGCGGCGCCGGCGCGCAGTTCGGCGATGCGCTGGGCGTCGCGGTCGGCGTGGGTGGCGCCGTCGTCGAGCGCCAGGTGCACGCGGCCCTCGTAGCGCTCGGTGTCGCCGCGCTCGGCGATCCAGGCCGAGCGCACGTCGGGCAGGCCGCGCCGCACGTCGATCTCGGCGGCCGGATCGGTGTACGGGCCGGAGGTGTCGTAGAGCGAGACGCACTCGCCGTTGGTCAGCTGCACGTCCCGCACCGGCACGCGCAGGTCGGGCCGGCTGCCAGTGATGACGCCCTTGGTCGAGGCGGGGAAGGGTTCACGCGTCAGCGTGAGAAGGGAAGCGAACTTGTCGACGGCATTCATGCGAGGCACTCCTGGGTGGGGACAGAGGGGTGCTCCGCGATCGCTCCGGAAGGTGACGGCCCTTCAAGGACGGATCACCGGGGAGTCGCAGCTCTTCTTACGCTGGCATGAACCAGATCAAGTTCGCGGGTTCGGCCGATTGGCCATCTCAGCACGCCTTTCATCGCGTGCACCCCGGAGCGAGGGCGATTCTAGGCCTCGCGGGGTTGCGGGATCAAGTCGAGGGTGCCGCCACCAGCACCGGCTGCTCCGGCGACGAGGCCGCCGCCGCCGCGGCCACCACCGGGTCGGCCGCCTGCGAGGCGATCCAGGCGTCGAGGCCGCCGGCCAGCACGCGCACCTTCGGCAGGCCGGCGGCCATCAGCACGCGGGCCCCGGCGATGGCGGAGGCGTCGTCCGGGCAGTCGCAGAAGACCACCAGTTCGCGGGCGCCCTTGAAGCCGCCGATGCGCTGCGGCAGCTGCTTCAGGCCGATACCGATCGCGCCGGGGATCGCCCGCGGATCGATCGCGCGGGCCTCGTCGGAGCGCACGTCGATCACGGTCGGCCCGCTGCCGGTGGCGAGCGCGTCGCGCAACGCCTGCACTTCGATGTGCACGATGTCCTCGACATGCTGTGCCGCCCGACGCCGGCGCCAGCGCCAGACCACGAAGGCCAGCAGCGCCAGGCCGCAAAGCACGGCGGCGACCAGACCGACCTCCGACATCACGTTCATCACGTCCTGGATCGCCGAATGGAAGATCCGGCCGATGTAGAGCAGCCCCAGCGTCCAGATCAGCGCGGCGACCGTCTCGTAGGCCAGGAAGCGCAGGTTGGTCATGCCCAGGGCGCCCGCCATCGGCGCCGCCACCACCGACACGCCCGGCACGAACTTGGCCGCGATCAGCGACATGCCGCCCCAGCGCCCGATGATCGTCTCGCTCTGCCGCACGCAGGAGTCGGGCGACAGCGAGATGCGGCACAGGAGGCGCATCACCCGGTAGCCCCAGTGGCGGCCGGCCAGGAACCAGACGCCGTCGCCGATCAGGTTGCCGACCATCGCGGCCGCGGTCACGCCGACCAGCGACACCTGCCCGCTGACCGTCAGGCCGCCGGCCACGATCAGGAAGGGCATGGCCGGCACCGGCGCGCCCAGGCGCGTCGCCAGGGTCACCAGGAAGACCAGCAAGGAACCTTGGGTGGAAAGAAGCAGCAGGAATTCGTTCATGGCGAGAAGCCGAGGAAATCGACCGAGGCGGCTTGGCTACTGCCCGCTCGGCTTGGCCGCCGCGGGCGGCGAGCCGCGCAGGTCCATGTCGGAGAAATAGGCGACGCCGTGGGCCTTGGTGTTGTCCGCGTCGGCCTGGATGGCGACGCCGACCACGTCGGGCAACAGGTCGCCGGCCTCGGCGCCGAAGGCCTTCTTGTAGTCGGCCAGCAGGTTGCGGTGCTCGGACAGCCAGCCGCCCGCCTGGGTCGTGGCGCCGGACTCGATCACGTCCATGCGCACCCGCTTGGTGAAGGCGTTGTCGAATTCGCTGCCCTTGGGCTCCTTCTCGTCCCAGGCGTAGCACAGCGACTCGGTCGGCACGGTCTCGCCGGTGGCGCCCTTGGCCAGGCTCAGCTTGGTGCGTTCGCCGAGCGACAGGCGGTCGGACGGGAAGTCGAAGAACACGCAGACCTTGGCCGCGCCGTCGTCGCCGGACTTCTGGTGCAGGTCGGCGCCGGCGACGAACTGCTCGACCTTCCAGCGCCAGGACAGCGTGGTCTGCGGGTCGAGCGCGACGCGGGTCTCGTGCACCAGGTTGCCGTAGGACTGGTCGGCGTCGACCTTGAGCACCTTGTGGCCGTCCTGCTCGACGACTTCGAACTTGGTGGCCGACTTGTTGGGCAGGTTGGTGAAGCGCCAGGGCGCCGGCGCCTGCGGGCCGGACGCGGTCGAAAACGGGGCCAGCACGCCCTCGGCCTGCGCGGCCGATGCGGCCAAGGCGAGCAGGGCGCCAGCCATCGTCGGCAGGGCCAGCGCGGCGGTTCTGCGGGGAATGCTCCGGGTCGGTGTGCGGTCCATGGCTGCCCTCTTGAAGTTCTTGGATGTGGCGGGTGGGCCCGCGGGCGACGCGCACCCTCGGGGACCGCCAGTGTGAATCAGGCGGGCCGCAAGATAAAGAGGCGGGACGGAATTGCTGTGTTCGGCCCGGCGACACAATTGCCGCGCGCTATCGGATCGATAGCACGCGACCGATCGAATCAGGTCAGGTCGCCGTCGACGTAGAACCAGCGGTCCTGGGCGTCGGCGCTCTCGCGCACGAAGCGGCTGCGCTCGTGCAGGCGGGTCGCGGTGCCGGTGCCGTCACGCTGGCGGGCGACGAATTCGACCTCGGCATGGTCGGCGTCCAGCACCGAGCGGGAGCGCAGGTCGAGGCCGAGCCACTTCACCGCCGGCCCGAATTCGAGCGTCGCCGGTCGGGTCGACGGATGCCAGGTGGCCAGCAGGTAGTCGGCGCGCTCCAGCACGAAGGCGGTGTAGCGCGAGCGCATCAGCGATTCGGCGTCGGGCGCCGGCGTGTGCGCGAAGTCGTCGACATAGCGGCCGCAGCACTGGGAAAAGGGCAACGGAAGCTCGCGGCGATCGCGGCGTCCGCAGGGACAGGGAACCCGGGCCGGGCTGGAGGAATTGGCGGACATGAAGCCGCTATTGTGCAGACCCCCGCACAAACCCTCACGGGCGGCTCAGGCCAGGGCCCGCTGGATGATCAGCTTCTGGATGTCCGAAGTGCCTTCGTAGATCTGGCAGACCCGCACGTCGCGGTAGATGCGCTCCAGCGGGAAGTCGTTCAGGTAGCCGTAGCCGCCCAGCGTCTGGATCGCCGCACTGCACACGCGCTCGGCCATCTCGCTGGCGAAGAGCTTGGCCATGGCGGCTTCCTTCAGGCAGGGCAGGCCGGCGTCGCGCAGGCTGGCGGCATGCCAGATCAGCTGGCGCGCGGCCTCCAGTTGCGTCGCGCAGTCGGCCAGCCGGAAGCCCACCGCCTGCTGGTCGAAGATGCTGCCGCCGAAGGCCTGGCGGTCCTTGGCATAGGCCACCGCCACCTCGAAGGCGCTGCGCGCCATGCCGACGCTCTGCGCGGCGATGCCGATGCGGCCGCCTTCCAGCCCGCCGAGCGCGATCTTGTAGCCCTCGCCTTCCTGGCCGATCAGGTTCTCGAAGGGCACGCGACAGCCGTCGAAGTTGATCAGCGCGGTGTCGCTGGAATGCTGGCCGAGCTTTTCCTCGAGCCGCGCGACCTGGTAGCCCGGGCTGTCGGTCGGCACCAGGAAGGCGCTCATGCCGCGCTTGCCGGCGCCCTTGTCGGTGACCGCGATCACGATCGCCACATGGCCGTTCTTGCCGCTGGTGATGAACTGCTTGACGCCGTCGATCACCCAGCCCTCGCCGTCCTTGCGGGCGGTGGTCCGCAGGGACGACGCATCGCTGCCGGCCTGCGGCTCGGTCAGGCAGAAGGCGCCGAGCATGCGGCCCTGCGCCAGCGGCTGCAGCCACTTTTTCTTCTGCGCGGCATTGCCGTAGCGCATCAGGATCGCGTTGACCGGGCAGTTGGTGACGCTGATGACGGTGCTGGTGCCGCCGTCGCCGGCCGCGATCTCCTCCAGCACCAGCGCCAGCGTCAGGTAGTCGAGGCCGGCGCCGCCGTCTTCCTCGGGCACGCAGATGCCGTAGGCGCCGAGCGCGGCCAGCCCCTGGTGCGCTTCCCGCGGGAACTGGCGCTCGCGGTCCCACAGCGGCGCGTTCGGCCACAGCTCGGCCTGGGAGAAGGCACGCACCGCGTCGCGGATCGCTTCCTGGTCGGGGCTCAGCAGCATGGCGCGTCCTTCAGAGCAGTTCGATCGCCACCGCGGTGGCTTCGCCGCCGCCGATGCACAGCGTGGCGACGCCGCGCTTCTTGCCGCGCTGCTGCAGCGCATGGATAAGCGTCACCATGATGCGGGCGCCGCTGGCGCCGATCGGATGGCCGAGCGCGCAGGCGCCGCCGTGCACGTTGACGATGTCGTGGCCGATCGACAGCTCGTGCATCAGCGCCATCGGCACCACCGCGAAGGCTTCGTTGACCTCCCACAGGTCGACGTCCTTGACGCTCCAGCCGGTCTTCTTGAGCAGCTTGCTCACCGCGCCGACCGGCGCAGTGGCGAACCATTCGGGCTGCTGCGAATGCGTGGTGTGGGCCACCAGGCGGGCGATCGGCTTCGCGCCGTTCTTCTTCGCGGTGGTTTCGGTCATCATCACCAGCGCGGCGGCGCCGTCGTTGATCGACGAGCTGGACGCGGCGGTGATCGTGCCGCCGTCCTTCTTGAAGGCGGGCTTGAGCGTGGCGATCTTGTCGATCTTGACCTTGCCCGGGCCTTCGTCGATGGCCACCACGGTCTCGCCGCTGCGGCCCTTGACCGTGACCGGCGCGATCTCGTCCCTGAAGGCGCCCGAGGTGGTCGCCGCCTTGGCGCGCTCGACGCTGGCGATCGCGAAGGCGTCCTGCTGCTCGCGGGTGAAGCTGTACTTGACGGCGCAGTCCTCGCCAAAGGTGCCCATCGAGCGGCCGGGCTGGTAGGCGTCTTCCAGGCCGTCGAGCATCATGTGGTCGAAGATGCGGTCGTGGCCCATGCGGTAGCCGCCGCGGCCCTTGAGCATGAGGTAGGGCGCGTTGGTCATGCTTTCCATGCCGCCGGCGACCATCACCTCGTGCGTGCCCGCGAGCAGCATGTCGTGGGCCATCATCGCGGCCTTCATGGCCGAGCCGCACATCTTGCTGAGCGTCACCGCGCCGGCGCTGTCGGGCAGGCCGCCCTTGTAGGCCGCCTGGCGCGCCGGTGCCTGGCCCTGGCCGGCCATCAGGCAGTTGCCGAACAGCACCTCGCCGACGCTGTCGGCGCTGACGCCGGCGCGCTGCAGCGCCGCCTTGATGGCGACGCCGCCCAGGTCATGCGCGGCCAGGCTGGAGAAGTCGCCCTGGAAGCCGCCCATCGGGGTGCGGGCGGCGCCGACGATCACGATCGATTCGCTCATTGAATTGCTCCTTGGTTGGGTTCTGGAAAATGTGGCGCGTGGCCTTCGTGGGGAAAGCGCTGCGCCTCGTCATAGGGAAACACGTCGAGCATCTGGCCGGCCTGGATGCGCTCCTTGTGGCGCTGCCAGAAGGCGGCGTCGAGCAGGTCGGCATGGTGCGCCATGAAGGACTCGCGCACCGCCGGGTTGCCGAGCAGGAAGGGTTCGAAGGTCTCGGGGAAGACGTCCTTCGGGCCGACCGCGTACCAGGGTTCGCTGCTCATCTCGTCTTCCTCGTTGCGCGGCGGCGGCACGCGGCGGAAGTTGCAGTCGGTGAGGTATTCGATCTCGTCATAGTCGTAGAAGACCACCTTGCCGCCGCGGGTGACACCGAAGTTCTTCCACAGCATGTCGCCGGGGAAGATGTTGGCGGCCACCATGTCCTTGATCGCGTTGCCGTACTCGACCACCGCCTGCTCGAGCTGCCGGCCGGCCCGGCGCGCATGTTCGGGCTGCGCCAGGAGGTCGAAGGACTCCTGCAGGTAGAGGTTGAGCGGGATCATCCGGCGTTCGATGTAGACGTGCTTCAGCACCAGTTCCATCTCCCCGTTGCCGTCGCGGTCGCCGATCTCGAGCTGGCTGGGCGCGAAGCGGCGGATCTCATCGATGAGCGCGGGCTCGAAGCGCTCGAGCGGAAAGCCGACGTTGCTGTATTCGAGCGTGTCGGCCATGCGCCCGACCCGGTCGTGCCGCTTGACCAGCTGGTACTTGGCCTTGACCTGCTCGCGGGTGGTTTCCTTCTGCGGCGGGAAGTGGTCCCTGATCAGCTTGAACACGTAGGGAAAGGACGGCAGGTCGAACACCAGCATCACCATGCCCTTGATGCCGGGCGCGATGCGGAAACGGTCACTCGAATAGCGCAGGTGATGGAGGAAGTCGCGGTAGAAGAGCGTCTTGCCCTGCTTGGCCAGGCCGAGCGCGGCGTAGATCTCGGCGCGCGGCTTGCGCGGCATCAGCGAGCGCAGGAACTGCACATACGCCGAGGGCACCTCCATGTCGACCATGAAGTAGGCGCGCGCGAAGCTGAACAGCATCTGCAGCTCGTCCTCGCCGAACAGCGCCGCGTCTACGTGGAAGCGGCCGCGGCCGTCGTGCAGGATCGGCAGCGCGATGGGCAGCTCGACGAAGCCGTTGATGATCTTGCCGACCAGGTAGGCGCCCTTGTTGCGAAAGAAGAGGCCCGACAGCACCTGCAGCTGGAAGTTGGCGCGCAGCTTGATTTCGTGAAAGCGAGCGAGCACCGCGGCGGCGACCCGCTCGGCGTCGCGGCGGCGGTCGGCGAAGCGGCCCTGCAGGCGGTAGTCCTCGAGCACCGCCTCGACCGTGTCGGCCAGCGTATCGCGCGCCGGGTAATAGGCGCGCCAGGTCGGCGCGTCGCGCGGCTCGATGTATTCGGTGCTGATCGCCGGCCGCACGAAGATGAAGTCGTTCTGGAAATAGGCGCGGTGCAGGATCTGGGTCGTGACCGAGTTGAAGAAGCTCTCGGCCAACTCCGGCTGGTGGTGGTCGACCAGGAGGCCGATGAAGTGCAGCTTGACCTGGTGCCAGACCTCCATCGGCTGCTCGCCGGCCTTGAATTCCTTCTCGAGCCGGGCCACCGCCTCGCCCACGCGCAGGTCGTAGAACTCGATGCGCTCGCGCTGGGCCCGCTGCTGGCCGCGCCAGTCGGCGGTCTCGAAGCGGTGCTTGGCGCGCTGCGACTCGGCGCGGAACAGCTGGTAGTGCCGGTTGAAGCCGTCCCGCAGCGCGCGGGCGATCTCGTACGCGAGCGGCGAATCGAGGCGCTGCGGGAACATGGCGATGGGGGCTGTGTCCCGAAGACGGTCAGGCGGCCGGGTTGGCAGGACTGGCCGGGACGGCCGGTGCCGCGGGCACTGCCTCGGCCGCGGTGGCGGCGATCACGGCGCTCGCCGCGTCGGCGGCGCTGGCCGCCGGCGAAAGCGGCTTGCTCCACTTGTAGCGAATGCGCTGGACGGCCGCGCGGTAGAGGTTCTCCATCGGCTTGCTGCCGTCGACCGTGATCTCCAGGTCCTGGATCAGGCCGTCGTGCACGCCGAAGGCCCAGCCGTGGATCGTCACCTCCTGGCCGCGGCTCCAGGCGTCCTGCATCACGGTGCTGACCGCGACGTTGACCACCTGCTCGGCGACGTTGAGCTCGCACAGCGCGTTGGCGCGGCCTTCCTCGGGCATGGATTCGATCATCACGCGATGGCGGTCGCGCACGTCCTGGATGTGGCGCAGCCAGTTGTCGGCCAGGCCGATGCGCGCGCCTTCGAGCGCCGCCTGCACGCCGGAGCAGCCGTAGTGGCCCACCACCATGATGTGCTGCACCTTCAGGCGCTCGACCGCGAACTGGATCGCCGACAGCGCGTTGAGATCGGAGTGCACCACGATGTTGGCCACGTTGCGGTGCACGAAGACCTCGCCCGGCTCCAGGCCGGTGATCTGGTTGGCGGGCACGCGGCTGTCGGAGCAGCCGATCCACATGTACTTGGGGGTCTGCTGCTTGACCAGGCTGGTGAAGAAGCCGGGCCGATCGCGCTCCATGCGCGAGGACCAGGCACGGTTGTGGGCGAACAGGTCATCGAGGGAGTCGGACATTTTCTTGCGCTCTGTAGTGGATGAAGGGTTGTGGCGTGGCGCTCAGCGCGCCTTGCGCCGGGGAGTGGGACCGGAAGCCGGGCTGTTGGCCGCGCTGGAGGTGGTGCGCGCCAGCGCGGTGCGCGCCTGCTTCTCGTGCGCCCGCACTTCCGCGAGGTTGGCCTGCAGCTCCACCAGCTGCGCCTCCAGCTGCTCGCGATGGCTGCCCAGGACGCCCAGGAAGCGCTCCAGCTGCAGCGCGGTGTCGCGCGGGCTGTCGTAGAGGTCGAGGATCTCGCGCGCCTCCGTCAGCTTCAGGCCGAGCCGCTTGGCGCGCAGGGTGAGCAGCAGCCGGGCCCGGTCGCGCGAGGTGTAGATGCGCTGCTGCCCGGCGCGCCGGGGCGCCAGGAGGCCGAGGTCTTCGTAGAAGCGGATCGCCCGCGTGGTGAGATCGAACTCACGGGCGAGCTCGCCGATGGTGAAGGTCTGCGACGGCATGAATGAATCGATCCAGGGGCGTTACAGGTGGGTTGCGGGTGCGACAGCGGCCTTGGCGGCCACTGCCTACAATGGCGGCTCACAGCCATGACGTTTACGTTAACGTCAATCGTACATGAACCTCCTCGAACGCGAACTCCACTACCCCCTCGGCGACACCTTGCCGGCCGTCGGCGAGGCGCTCGAAGTGGCGCCCGGCGTGCGCTGGATCCGCATGGGCCTGCCCTTCGCGCTCGACCACATCAACCTCTGGCTGCTGCGCGACCGCATCGACGGCGTCGAGGGCTGGAGCGTGGTCGACTGCTGCATCGCCCACGACAAGTCGCGTGCCCAGTGGGAGCAGATCTTCGAGACCCAGCTGCAGGGCCTGCCGATCCTGCGCGTCATCGTCACCCACATGCACCCCGACCACATCGGCCTGGCCGACTGGCTCTGCCAGCGCTGGAACGCGCCGTTGTGGATCAGCGCCACCGACTACCACGTGGCCCGCGTGCTCACCAGCGCCGGCGACCTGCTGGCCGGCGGCGAGGCGGCGGCCGACTTCTTCATCCAGCACGGCATGGTCGACCCGGCGGCGCTGGCCACCATCCGCGGCCGCACCAACTACTACGCCGACATGGTGCCCTCGCTGCCGGCGCGCTACGTGCGCATGCTCGACGGCGACCTCGTCGACATCGGCGGCCGCGCATGGCGCTGCATCACCGGCTACGGCCACGCGCCGGAACACATCTCGCTCTACTGCGAGGAGCTGAACGTGCTGCTCGGCGGCGACATGATGCTGCCGCGCATCTCGACCAACGTCAGCGTGCATGCGGGCGAGCCGGAGGCGAATCCGCTGCGGCTCTTCCTGACCAGCATCGAACGCTACCTGGCGTTGCCGGTCGATGCGCTCGGCCTGCCCTCGCACGGCAAGCCCTTCACCGGCATCCATCGCCGGGTCGAGCAGCTGCAGGAGCACCACCGCGACCACCTGGCGCACTTGGTCGAGGCCTGCAGCACGAAGCCGCTGTGCGCCGCCGAGGCGCTGCCGATCCTGTTCAAGCGCGAACTCGACGTGCACCAGGTCACCTTCGCGATGGGCGAGACCGTGGCGCACCTGCACTACCTCTGGTTCTCGGGCCAGCTGCAGCGGCGGCTCGGCGCCGATGGCGTCTACCGCTTCGGCCTCTTCGACTGAGCATGAGCGTCCTCGGCCAACTGCGCGCGGGCCAGCTGGCCGGCATCCGACGGCTCGACCTGAACGAAGGGCTGGCCGAATTCCCGCCCGAGATCTTCGAGCTGGCCGACAGTCTCGAAGTGCTGAACCTGTCGGGCAACCGGTTGAAGGCCCTGCCCCACGACCTGCATCGCCTGCACCGCCTGCGCGTGCTCTTCTGCTCGGACAACGACTTCACCGAAGTGCCCGAGGCGCCCGGCCGCTGCGAGCAGCTCGAGATGATCGCCTTCAAGGCCAACCGCATCGAGCGGGTCGCCGCGGCGTCGCTGCCGCCGCGGCTGCGCTGGCTGATCCTCACCGACAACGCGATCGAGTCGCTGCCCGCCGAACTCGGGCGCCGGCCGCGCCTGCAGAAGCTGATGCTGGCCGGCAACCGGCTGCGCGCGCTGCCGCCGGAGATGGCCGCCTGCCGGGCGCTGGAGCTGGTGCGCATCTCCGCCAATCGATTCGACGCGCTGCCCGAGTGGCTGCCGGCGCTGCCGCGCCTTTCCTGGCTGGCCTTCGCCGGCAACCCCTTCGACGACACGCCGGAGTCGCTGGCGCTGCAGTCGCAGCCGGTGCCGCGCATCGACTGGCAGGCGCTCAGCTTGCAGCAGCCGCTCGGCGAAGGCGCCTCGGGCGTCATCCACCGCGCCGACTGGCGGGCGCCGCAGGGCACGCGGCCGGTGGCCGTCAAGGTATTCAAGGGCGCGGTCACCAGCGACGGCTGGCCGCACAGCGAGATGGCCGCCTGCATCGCTGCCGGCGAGCATCCGCACCTGATCCCGGTGCTGGGCCGCATCGAGAACCATCCGCAGGGCAGCGACGGCCTGGTGCTCGAACTGGTCGACCCGGTCCATCGCAACCTGGCCGGGCCGCCGAGCCTCGAATCGTGCACCCGCGACGTCTACGGCGAGTCGGCGCGCTGGCCGCTGGCGACCGCGCTGCGCATGGCCCACGGCATCGCCTCGGCCACGGCGCAGCTGCATGCGCGGGGCATCCTGCACGGCGACCTCTACGGCCACAACATCCTGTGGAACGGCGCCGGCGGCTGCGTGCTCGGCGACTTCGGAGCGGCTTCCTTCCTGCCGCGCGACGACGCGGCGCGGTCGCGCGCCTTGCAGGCGCTGGAAGCCCGCGCCTTCGGCTGCCTGGTCGAGGAACTGCTGCAGCAGGCCGAGGCGCCGGCGTCCGCAGACGACCGCGCGGCCGAGCCGCTGCTGGCGTCCTTGCGCCAGCGCTGCCTGGCCAGCGCACCCGCCGAGCGACCCGCCTTCGCCGAGATCGCGGCCTTGCTGGCCGCCGCGATCGGCGCCTGAGCGGGCCGCAGACGATGTCCGCGCTGCCGCTGCCGACCCGCGACGGCGTCGGCCCGAGCTGCGTCGCGCTGCCGCCCGAAGGCCGCTGGGCGACCATCGCCGACTTCCTGCTCGAGCGCTTCGCGGCGATCCCCGCGGCGACCTGGCAGGCGCGCCTGCGGCACGGCGAGGTGGTCGACGAACACGGCGTGCCGGTCGATGCGATGCGCGCGTTCGAGCCGCGCCTGCGCATCTACTACTACCGCTCGCTCGACGACGAGCCGGCGATCCCCTTCGAAGAGACGATCCTGTTCCAGGACGCGCAGCTGCTGGTGGTCGACAAGCCCCACTTCCTGCCGGTCACGCCGGTCGGCAAGTACGTGCAGCAGAGCCTGCTGGTGCGGCTCAAGCGCCGGCTCGGCATCGACACGCTGGCGCCGCTGCACCGCATCGACCGCGAGACCGCCGGGCTGGTGCTGTTCTCGCTGCGGCCGTCGGACCGCGCCGCCTACAGCGCGCTGTTCGCAGAGCGGACGATCCACAAGCACTACGAGGCGATCGTGCCGTGGCGCGCCGATGCGCTGCTGCCGCCGCTGCGCCGCAGCCGGCTGGCGCCCGACACGCACTTCATGCGCATGACCGAGGTCGAGGGCGAGCCCAATGCCGAGACCCGCTTCGCGCTGCTCGAGGCGCGCGACGGCTGGGCCCGGCTCGGCCTGTCGCCGGTCACCGGCCGGCGCCATCAGCTGCGGGTGCATTGCGCGGCGATCGGCCTGCCGATCCGCAACGACGCGATCTACCCGCTGCTGCGACCCGAAGGCCAGGACGACTTCGAGAGGCCGCTGCAGCTGCTGGCCCGCCGCATCGCCTTCGACGACCCGGTGACCGGCGAGGCGCGCCGCTTCGAGAGCCGCCTGTCGCTCGCGCTGGCGCCAAGGTGACGCTGCGGCGCGGCCCGCCGCACTAAGCTCGCGGCCAGTCGATTCCACAGACCCAGAGACCTCAGGAGACACACCGCATGGACACCACCCGCCTCTTCTCGCTCGCCGGACGCACCGCGCTCATCACCGGCGGCTCGCGCGGCATCGGCCGCATGATCGCCGAGGGCTTCCTCGCCCAGGGCGCCCGCGTCTACATCTCGGCCCGCAAGGCGGCGGCCTGCGACCAGACCGCCAAGGAGCTGTCGGCCTTCGGCCATTGCGTCTCGCTGCCGGCCGACGTCTCGACCATGGCCGGCGCGCAGGCGCTGGTCGCGGCCTACGAGAAGCACGAAGGAACGCTCGACATCCTGGTCAACAACGCCGGCGCCGCCTGGGGCGCGCCCTACGACGATTTCCCGGAAAGCGGCTGGGACAAGGTGGTCGACCTCAACCTCAAGACGCCCTTCTTCCTCACGCAGGCGCTGACGCCGATGCTGCGCAAGTCGGCCACCGACCACCTGGCCAAGGTGATCAACATCGCCTCGATCGACGGCATCTCGGTCAACCCGCAGGAAACGTATTCCTACGCCGCCAGCAAGGCCGGCCTGATCCAGCTGACCCGCCGCATGGCGCTGCGCCTCGCGCCGGACCGCATCGTGGTCAGCGCGATCGCGCCGGGCGCCTTCGCCTCCGACATGAACAAGGACGCCCGCGACCACGGCGACGAGATCAAGGAGCGCATCCCGGCCGGCCGCATCGGCACGCCGGAAGACATGGCCGGCGCCGCCATCTACCTGGCCTCGCGGGCCGGCGACTACGTGATGGGCTCGACGCTGGTGGTGGACGGCGGCGTGACGCACGCGCGCTGACGTCACGCAGAGGCTCAGCCCTTTTCCTGGAAGAGCCGCTCGGCGACGAAGTCGACGAAGACCCGCACCTTCGGCGACAGCCGCCGGCTCGACGCCCAGACCGCCGAGAACTGACCGGTGCGCTGCAACTGCGGCTCCAGCAGCCGCTGAAGCTCGCCACGCGCCAGCGCGTCACGGGCGAGGAAATCCGGCATGTAGGCGATGCCCATGCCGGCCACGGCGGCGCCGAGCATCGACTCCATGTTGTTGCACACCAGGGCGACCTGCAGGCGCTCCGGCAGGCCCGGCAGGTCCCATTCCTCGACGCGCGCGCTGTCGACGAACCTGTAGCGCAGGCAGAGGTGCCCCGCGAGCGCGGCGGGCGTCCGCGGCATGCCCTGCGCGGCGAGATAGGAAGGCGCAGCGACCAGCACGAAGCGGAACGGGCCGAGCCGACGCGCGACCAACTGCGAGTCGTCCAGCTCACCGCTGCGGATCGCCACGTCCACGCCCTCCGCGATGACGTCGACCATCCGGTCGTTGAAGTCGAGGTCGAGGTCGATCTCCGGATAGCGCGCCCTGAATTCGGGCAGCACCGGCAGCAGGAAGCGGTAGCCGATGGTCGGCAGGCTGACGCGCAAACGGCCGCGCGGCTGCGCGACCGCCTGCTGCATCATCGCCCGCGCATCGTCGAGGTCGTCGAGGATGCGGCGGCAGCGCTCGTGGAAGAGCGCGCCCTCCTGCGTCAGCCGCACCTGGCGCGTCGTGCGGTTGAACAGCCGTACGCCGAGTTGCTGCTCGAGCCGCGCGACGTGTTTGCCGACCGCCGAAGCGGAGATGCCGAGCAGCCGGCCGGCCTGGGCGAAGCTCGACAGGTCGGCCGCCCGCACGAAGGATTCGAGACCGCTCAGACTGTCCATGATTGGCAACTTCAGGTTGGGAGTGTCCGGATCTTCGCCCATGTTGCGGCGGCATTGCATCCTTCTTATCTTCCTTTCACACCGGCGCCTGGGCCGGATTTCTCGTGAAAGGTCCCGATGTCTTCGTCTGATTCCTCCGCCCGCGCGTCGCGCGGCGCCCTGCTGGCCGCCGTCTGCCTCGCGGCGCTCGGCATGCCGCTGAGCTTCACCGGCCCCGCGGTCGTGCTGCCGGCCTTGCGCGAGGCGCTGGGCGGCTCGCCGGTCGCGCTCAACTGGGTCACCAACGCGTTCATGCTGAGCTTCGGCGGCAGCCTGATGGCCGCCGGCGCGCTGGCCGACGCCTGTGGCCGCAAGCGCCTCTTCATGCTCGGCCTGGCGCTGATCGTGATCGCCAGCCTGCTGGCGACCGTCGCACCCGGCATCGTCGCCTTCGACCTGGCGCGGGCCGCGCAGGGCCTGGGCGCCGCCGCTGCCTTCGCGGCCGGCACCGCGGCACTGGCACAGCTGTTCGACGGCCGCGCTCGACTGCGCGCCTTCAGCCTGATCGGCACCGCCTTCGGCGTCGGCCTGGCCTCGGGCGCGATGCTGGCCGGATGGCTCGGCGCCCGCTTCGGCTGGCAGGCGGTGATGCTGAGCCCCGCGCTGGCCAGCCTCGTGGCCTTCGCGATCGCCTGGGTGGCGATGCGCGAGTCGCGCGATCCGCAGGCCAGCGGGCTGGACATCCCCGGCACACTGAGCCTCACCGGCGCGCTGAGCCTGCTGACCCTGGGCGTGCTGCACGGCCCCGACAGCGGCTGGGCCAGCCGCGGCGTGCTCGGCGCCCTGGGCGGCGCGGCGCTGTTGGCGCTCGCCTTCGTGGCGATCGAACGGCGCGCGGCGCGGCCGATGCTGGACCTGTCGCTGTTCCGCTTCCCGCGCTTCGTCGGCGTGCAGCTGCTGGCTGCAGCGCCGGCCTATGGCTTCGTGGTGCTGCTGGTGCTGCTGCCGATCCGCTTCGCGGGACTCGACGGGCTGGATCCGATCGCCACCGGCGGCCTGATGCTGGCGCTGTCGGGGCCGATCCTGGTCGTGCCGAGCGTGGCGGCATGGCTGGCGCATCGCTTCTCGCCAGGGCTGATCTCGGCCGCCGGCCTGCTGGCCTGCGCCGCGGGCCTCTGCGCGCTCAGCCGGGTGCAGGGCGGCGCGCCCGGTGCGTCGACCATCGCGCCGCTGTTGCTGATCGGGAGCGGCATCGGCCTGCCCTGGGGCTTGATGGACGGCCTGGCGGTCAGCGTCGTACCGCGCAAGCGGGCGGGCATGGCGTCGGGCATCTTCAACACCGTCCGGGTCGCGGGCGAAGGCATCGCGCTGGCACTGGTGGGGGCCGGGCTGACGACCCTGGTGGCCTGGCACCTGGGGCGTTCGACCGGTGCGCCGCACGCGGCGATCGCTCGGGCGGCGGAGCAACTCGCGACCGGCAACCTGTCCCAGGCCCTGACGCTGCTGCCGGGCGCCGACCGGGCGCTGCTGCTGCATGCGTACGGGGCCGCCTTCGCCACCCTGCTGCAGGTGCTGGCGGCGGTGACCGTGGTCACGGCGATGGTGGTGTTCGGCTTCCTGCGGGGCGAAGCGCACGCCGAAGGCGGGTTGGCAACGGCCTGCTGAAAGCCGCCTACCAGCGCGGCACCGGCTCGTCCTTCAACTGCCGCCGCAGCCGGTCGTAGTCCGGCAGCACGCTCTCGACCGTTTCCCAGAAGCGCGGGCTGTGGTCCATCACGCGCAGGTGGCTCAGCTCGTGGGCGACCACGTAGTCGATCACCGGCATGCGGAAATGCACCAGCCGCCAGTGCAGCCGGATGGCGCCGTCGGCGCTGGCGCTGCCCCAGCGCGTGGTGGCGTTCGACAGCGACAGCTTGCGCCAGGCGACGCCCAGCTTCGGCGCGAAATGGTCGAGCCGCTCGATGAAGATGCGCCGCGCCTGCCGCATCAGCCAGGCTTGCGCCGCATCACGGATCTGCGCCGTGCTGGCGTTGTGCGCCAGCGCCAGCCGCAGCACCGCCGGCTCGTCGCCGGGCGGCGCGTCCAGCACGCCGCCGATGCCCTCGAAGGCATGGCTCGGATCGAGCCGGACCACCACTTGCCGGCCGAGGAATGGCAGCGCCACGCCGTCCTTCCATTCGATGCGCGCAGATTCGAGCCGGGCCTGGCGCTGCCGCGTCTCGTCGAGCTTGCGCAGGATCCAGTCGGTCTTCTCCACCACCGCGGCGTCGACGTCGCGCAGCGCCACCCAGCGCGGCGCCCGCACCGACAGCCCTTCGGCGCCGACCACGAAGCCGATGGTGCGGCGCTTGCCGCGGGTGAATTCGTAGGCCACGCGGGCATGGCCGAGCATCAGCTCGCGGTTCGCGCGCGGGTGAACGAAGTTGGCCGGATGCAGCGCCTGCGACAGGGTGAGCGCCTTGCCTTCGTTGGCCGGCAGGGCATCGACCGGCTCGACCTGCACCGGCGTCGGCGCAGGCACAGGCTCCGGCGCATCGAAGAGGTCGAGCGTGAACTGCAGCAACCGGCGCATGGTGGACGATCAGGCCGGCGTGGACACCGCCGCTGGCTCCGGCGCATAGGCTTCGGGATCGAGCCGCCGCATCTCGGCCTCGATCCAGGCCTCGACCTCGCGCATCAGCTCGTCGGGCTTGCGGCCGACGCTGGAGATGGCCGGCCCGATCGAGACGTCGACCACGCCCGGCCGCTTGACGAAGGCCTTGCGCGGCCAGACCTTGGCCGAGCTGACCGCCACCGGCACCACCGGCACGCCGGTCTCGCAGGCCAGGCGCGTGCCGCCGCTCTTGTAGGTGCCCTTCTGGCCGCGCGGGATGCGCGTGCCTTCGGGAAACATGATGATCCAGATGCCCTGCGCGAGCAGCTTGCGGCCCTGCTGCACCACCTTGTTGAAGGCCTGCGTGCGCTGCTTGCGGTCGATGTGGATCATGTCCAGCCGCGCCATCGCCCAGCCGAAGAAGGGCACGTAGATCAGCTCGCGCTTGAAGACGAAGGCCAGCGGATGCGGCATCAGGGTCGGCATCAGGAAGGTCTCGAGCGTGGACTGGTGCTTGACCAGCAGCACGCAGCCGGCCAGCGCGTCGGTCGGCAGGTTCTCCATGCCGTGCACGCGGGTCCGGATGCCGAGCAGCACGCGGGCGCCGCCGATCGCCCAGTTGAGCCACTGCACCGCCATCCAGTAGAGCGGGATGCCGCGCTTCCAGAGCGAGCTGATGCACATCCAGATGCCCCAGGGCACGACGGTGACGAGCATCCACAGCGCGTGGACGAGGGAACGAAGGAAATTCATCAGAGCGCCACCTTCGGCGGTGTCTTGGAAGGGCGCGCGAGCAGGTAGTCGACGAAAGCGGCCAGGTCGTCGTGCACCACGGTGTTGGGCGGGAATTCGGGCGGCAGCGGCGCGCCGCGGCAGGCCGCGCTCATGCCGCTCAGGAGCAGGTGCGGCTCGCAGCCGGCGGCGGCGCCGGCCTGCAGGTCGCGCAGGCTGTCGCCGGCGGTCGGCACCTGCGCCAGGTCGACGCCGTAGCGCTCGCCGATCTGCAGGAACAGGCCCGGCTTGGGCTTGCGGCAGTCGCAGTTCTCGTCGGGGCTGTGCGGGCAGTAGAAGACCGCGTCGACCCGGCCGCCGACGCTGGCCAGCATCTTGTTCATCTTGGCGTGCATCGCGTTGAGAGAGGCGACGTCGAAGAGGCCGCGGCCGAGGCCCGACTGGTTCGACGCGATGACCACGTGCCAGCCCGCGTGGTTGAGCTTCGCGACCGCCTCCAGCGAACCGGGCAGCGGCGTCCATTCGACGTCGCTCTTGACGAAGTCCTCGCGGTGCGCGTTGAGGGTGCCGTTGCGGTCGAGGATGACGAGTTTCATGGGGACGTTGGATGTTGAGAGGCTTCCAATGCGCGACGCTCGGCCCAAGCAACCACGTGAGGCACCGGATAGCGGACGCCGTCAAGCGATCGAATCCGCTCGAGCAATGTCGCGAGGTCGATCAGGCCGTGTGCCAGAAGCGTCCGTACGTAGTCCGCGTCCTTGTCACGGCCGGCGACGCACTTGGAAACCGCAAGGTCATGCAACTCAGGGCAGATCGCCGTGAGCTTGCCCAGGTAGTGAAGGGTTTGGCGATCCTGCCAGTCGGGAGGCATGACTGCCGTCTCCGGGCTCACCCCGTCGGCGTGGAAACCGTAGGTATCGTGAAACATCGACAACGCACCGATGGCGCCGTCGATCAGGTCGGCTTTTTCGGGATGCATCGCCGGGTACAGGTCCAACTCGGTCGATACGAGCAACGCCGGCGGGACGTCCCTTGCGATCAAGAGAATCGCCTGACTGCCGACGATCACGAAGGAAGTCTCCTTGGTGATTTCCGCCGCGGCGCGCAGCACATGTTCAAGCTCTGACAGCTGCATGGCTCAGAGCCCGGATGCACGACGGACCGCTTCGCGCTCGGCCGGCGACAGCAGGAAGCCGAGAGGCGAGGCATTGCGCAGCGTGGCGGCGGCATCGTCGTCCCTGCAGACCGCACGCTCGACCGCGTCCACGCCGCCTTCGAGCAGTTTGGCCCATTGGTCGAGATAGGCATCGGACCGGGTCTCGCCGCGCTGCTTGCGCCATCGCACGAGGGTGCCGCGGGCCTGCTCCAGCAACCCCTCGTCCGCGCGCAACCGGGTCACCGCCTGCTCGTGGAAGGCAAGCGTGAAGCGGTCGATCTGCTGCGTGGTGGGCATGAGGCAATGGTGGTGGACGTGCAGTCGACGGTCAAGCCGCAAGCCGCTCCAGCTGCGCCACCCGATTCATCGCGGCATGCAGCAGCATCAACAGGCCGAGCCGGTTCAGCCGCAGGTCGGACTGCTCGGCATTGACCATCACGCCGTCGAAGAAGGCGTCGACCGGATCGCGCAGCGCGGCGAGCGTCTGCAGCGAGGCGGTGTAGTCGCCTTCGTCGAACTGCGCGTCGGCGGCCGGCAGCACGCGCTGCATCGCGGCGTGCAGCGCCTGCTCGGCCGGTTCCTTCAGCAGCAGTTCGCTCACGTGCGCGTCGGCCTCGGGCGATTTCTTCAGGATGTTGCCGATGCGCTTGTTGGCGGCGGCCAGCGCCGGCGCCTCGGGCAGCGCGGCGAAGGCGCGCACCGCGGCCAGCAGCTTGGGCACTTCGCCCAGGCGCTGCGGGCGCGGCGACAGCACGGCATCGACTTCCTGCGCGCTGGCGCCCTGCTCGCGCAGGCTGCCGGCCAGGCGTTCGTAGATGAAGGCCTCGAGCGCGTCGGTCGGATCGACCAGCTCGACAGCGCCCGCCTTCGGCGCGCTGAAGGCGGCGAAGGCCATGCCGAGCGCCGCGCGCAGGTCGAGCGCCAGGCGGCGTTCGGTCAGCATGCGGATCACGCCCAGCGCATGGCGGCGCAGCGCGAACGGGTCGCGGTCGCCGGTCGGCAGGTTGCCGATGCCGAACATGCCGACCAGCGTCTCGAGCTTGTCGGCCAGCGCCACCACCACGCCGACCTCGTTGCGCGGCAGCGAGTCGCCGGCGAAGCGCGGCTTGTAGTGGTCTTCGATCGCGTCGGCGACCGCCGCGTCGAGGCCGTCGTGCAGCGCGTAGTAGCGGCCCATGGTGCCTTGCAGCTCCGGGAATTCGCCGACCATGTCGGTCACCAGGTCGGCCTTGGCCAGCTGCGCGGCCTGCGTGGCCTGGCGCGCCAAGTGTCCATGGGGGTCGGATTCGAGCGCCTCGGCCAGCGCGCGGGCGATGCGCATGACGCGCTCGACCCGCTCGCCCTGCGTGCCCAGCTTGTTGTGATAGACCACCTTGCCCAGCGACTCGACCCGCGAGGCCAGTGACTTCTTGCGGTCCTGGTCGAAGAAGAACTTGGCGTCGGCCAGGCGCGGGCGTACCACGCGCTCGTTGCCTTCGATCACCGCGCTCGGATCGGCCGGACTGATGTTGCTCACCACCAGGAACTGGTGGGTCAGCTTGCCTGCGGCATCGAGCAGCGGGAAGTACTTCTGGTTGGC
This sequence comes from Xenophilus sp. L33, assembly GCF_009765735.1. Taxonomy (GTDB): domain Bacteria; phylum Pseudomonadota; class Gammaproteobacteria; order Burkholderiales; family Burkholderiaceae_C; genus Variovorax. The sequence continues at coordinate 47,579 of NZ_LMUW01000112.1, read as the reverse complement.
CTTCATCGTGAGGATCAGGCATTCCTGCGGCACGCCGAGGAACTCGCGCTCGAAGGCGCAGACCAGCACGTTGGGCCGCTCGACCAGCGCGGTGACTTCGTCGAGCAGCGCGTCGTCGTCGATCGGCACGGCGCCGCCGCCGACCTTCAGCGCGGCCGCGGCCAGCTGGCGCGCGATCTCGGCGCGCCGGGCCTGGAAGGACGGGATCACCGCGCCTTCTTCGCTCAACTGCCCGGCGTAGCTGTCGGCGTCGCGCAGCACGATCGGATCGGCCGCGGCCTCGAAGCGATGGCCGTGGGTCTCGCGGCCCGAACGCAGGCCGAGCGCCTCCAGCGCCACCACCGCATCGCCGTGCAGCGCGACCAGGCCGTGCGCCGGACGCACGAAGCTCACGCTGCTCCAGCCCGGCAGCTCGCAGTTGGTTTCGAGCTGGTAGCTCATGACCTTCGGGATCGGCAGCTTGGCGATCGCCTCGGCGAGCGCCTTCTGCAGGCCGTCGGCGAGCATCGCGCCGCGCGCGGTGCTGTCGAAGAAGAGCGCCTCGGCCTTGCCGTCCATCGCGCGCCGCAGCGTGGGCACCGCGGCGGCGTCGGCGCCGAGCGCGGCGAGGCGCTTCAGCAGCGCCGGCGTCGGCTGGCCGGCGGCATCGAGGCCGACCGCGACCGGCATCAGCTTCTGCGAGATCGCCTTGTCGGCCGCCTGCGGCAGCACTTGGGTGAGATGCGCGGCGAGCCGGCGCGGCGAGGCATAGGGCGTCAGCACCGAAGCCGCGTCGGCCAGGCCCTGCGCGACCAGCTGGTCGCGCAACACCGACGCGAAGGCCTCGCCGAGCTTCTTCAGCGCCTTGGGCGGCAGTTCCTCGACGAACAGTTCGACCAGCAGGTTGTTCTTGATCGTCATCGCTTCAGGCTGCCTTCTTCGTGATCTGTGCGACCCACTCGCGCGGCGCCATCGGGAAACCGAGCCGCTCGCGGCTCTCGTAATAACTTTGCGCGACGCCGCGCGCCAGGTTGCGGATGCGGCCGATGTAGGCGGCGCGTTCGGTCACGCTGATCGCGCCGCGCGCGTCCAGCAGGTTGAAGCTGTGCGCCGCCTTTAGCACCTGCTCGTAGGCCGGCAGCGCCAGCTGCACCTCCATCAGGTGCCTGGCCTGCCGCTCGTGCGCGGCGAAGGCGGTGAACAGGAACTCAGCGTCGCTGTGCTCGAAGTTGTAGGTCGACTGCTCGACCTCGTTCTGGTGGTAGACGTCGCCGTAGGTGATGCCGGGCGCCCATTGCAGTTCGTAGATGCTTTCCTTGCCCTGCAGGTACATCGCCAGCCGTTCGAGGCCGTAGGTGATCTCGCCGGTGATCGGCCGGCAGTCGATGCCGCCGACCTGCTGGAAGTAGGTGAACTGGGTCACCTCCATGCCGTTGAGCCAGACCTCCCAGCCCAGGCCCCAGGCGCCCAGCGTCGGGTTCTCCCAGTCGTCCTCGACGAAGCGGATGTCGTTCTTCTTCAGGTCGAAGCCCAGCGCCTCGAGCGAACCGAGGTACAGCTCCAGGATGTTGCTCGGCGCGGGCTTGAGCACCACCTGGTACTGGTAGTAATGCTGCAGCCGGTTCGGGTTCTCGCCGTAGCGGCCGTCCTTGGGCCGGCGGCTCGGCTGCACGTAGGCGGCCTTCCAGGGCTCGGGGCCGAGCGCGCGCAGGAAGGTGGCGGTGTGCGAGGTGCCGGCGCCGACCTCCATGTCGTAGGGCTGCAGCAGCGCGCAGCCCTGGGCGTCCCAGTAGGACTGAAGCTTGAGGATGATTTGTTGGAAGGTCAGCATGTTGGGCCTGGTGGCCGCGGCGAGGCGAAAAGCCGTCGCCGCGGCGAACCGGTCATTTTAGAAGCCCCCGACGAAGCCTCCCGCGGGCGAGTCAATACTCCCAGAAGATGCGCTGCAGGTCTTTGGTGTCGCTGGTTTTCGTGAGAGCGACCATCGCCAGGATCCGCGCCTTCTGCGGCGACAGGTCGTGCGCCACCACCCAGTCGTACTTGTCGTCCGGCTGCTCGGCGTTGCGCAGCACGAAGCCCTGCGGCACGCGCGAACTGCGGATCACGACGATGCCCGACGCGCGAACCTTCTGCAGGTGCGGCACGATGCGGTCGGCCACCGAGCCGTTGCCGGTGCCGGCGTGAATCAGCGCCTTGATGCCGCTGCCGGCCAGCGCGTCGATCGCCACCGGCGAGACGCCTTCGTAGCCGAGCGCGATCTCCACCGGCGGCAGCGCGTCGATACGGTCGATGTCGAATTCCGACTGCATCGTGTGGCGCTTGGCCGGGTCGCGGAACCAGTAGTTTCGGCCCTCGACCACCATGCCGAGCGGCCCCCACTGGCTCTTGAAGGCGCTGGTCACGACGTTGGTCGTCTTGGAGACGTCGCGGCCGCTCTGGATCTCGTCGTTCATCGTCACCATCACGCCCTTGCCGCGGGCGTCCTTGCTGGCCGCCACGCTGACCGCGTCGTAGAGGTTGAGGGGGCCGTCGGCCGAGAGCGCGGTGCTCGGGCGCATCGAGCCGACCACCACGATCGGCTTGTCGGTGTGCACCACGAGGGTCAGGAAGTAGGCGGTCTCTTCCAGCGTGTCGGTGCCGTGGGTGATCACGATGCCGTCGACGTCGGGCAGCTTCGTCAAGGCCGACACCCGCTTGGCGAGCGTCATCAGGTTGTCGTTGGTGAGGCTCTCGGAGGCCACCTGGAACACCTGCTCGCCGCGCACCCGGGCCAGCTTGGCCATCTCGGGCACGGCGGTGATCAGCTGGTCGACCGGCACCTTGGCGGCCGAATAGGTGGCGCTGTTGGCGGCCGAGGCGCCGGCACCGGCGATGGTGCCGCCGGTGGCCAGGATCACGACGTTGGGCAGCGCGGGCTGCGCCGGCGTCTGGGCCTGGGCCTGGGCTTGGGCGACGGCGGCCGCCAGCAGCGCGGCAGTGGCGGCGAAGCCGCGCAGACCTCGCATCGCGCGGAATTCAGGGACGTCGAACATGGCAATCCTCCTCTGGGCTTCAAGTGGTGAAGTCGACCACGATACCGGAGCATCGGGTGCAAGCGCTACCATCGCCCAGCGACATTCGCCCCACACGATGAGCAGCGAGATCCTTTCCTCCGAGTCCCCGGCCGCGCAGCAGATGCCGGCGCCGAGCGGCCCGCTGTCGCGCGCGCGGCCCGGTCGCGAGCGCATCCTCACCGCCATCCGCACCGCCGCCATCGCCGAGTTCAGCCTGCACGGCCTGAAGGGCACCTCGACCCAGGCGATCGCCGCCCGCGCCGGCCTGACCAAGCCGCAGCTGCACTACTACATCGCCGGCAAGGAGGAGCTCTACGAGGAGCTCCTGATGCAGGTGCTGCACGACTGGAAGGTGGTCTTCGCCTTCGACGACCACGCCAGCGCGCCCGGCGCGGTGCTCGGCGACTACATCCGCAAGAAGCTGGACCACGCCTTCGACAACCCGGAGATCTCGCGCATCTTCACCCGCGAGGTGCTCGACGGCGGCCGCAACCTCGAGCGCTACTGGCCGAACGCGCGCGTCTGGACCCAGAAGAAGGTCGACATCATCAACGGCTGGATCGCCCGCGGCCTGATGCGGCCGCTGGACGCCCGGCTGCTCCTGATGCACATCTGGGCGATGACCCAGAGCTACGCCGACTACGCGCTGCAAACCCGCGTGATGCTCGGCCTGCCGCCGGACGCGCCGGTCGAGCGCGAGCCGATCGCGCGGGAGCTGGTGGCGTTCGTCTTGGGCGGCTGCGGCATCCGGGCCTGATCCGCCCTGCCCGGCCCGCGCAAGCGCACGCGGGAACCAAATTGGTGCAAATGCACTGGCACGGCCTTTGCACTATCTGACCACTTGCTCTGATTAAGCGGTCAGCCCCTCATGCGCGTGCTCGTCGTCTACTGCCATCCAGTCGAAACCAGCTTCCACGCGGCGCTGCACCAGGAGGTGCTGCGCAACCTGCGCACGGCCGGCCACGAGGTCGACGACTGCGACCTCTACGCCGAGGGCTTCGACCCGGTGCTGTCGCGCGAGGAACGCCTGGGCTACCACGACGTCACCCGCAACCAGCTGCCGCTCAAGCCCTACGTCGAGCGGCTGCAGTGGGCCGAGGGCATCGTCTTCTGCTTCCCGACCTGGTGCTTCGGCCTGCCGGCGATGCTCAAGGGCTACTTCGACCGGCTCTTCATGCCCGGCGTGGCCTTCGACATCAGCGACCCGGCCGACGTCAAGCCGATGCTCACGCACATCAAGCGCATCTCGGCCGTGGTCACCTACGGCCGTCCGCGCTGGGTCGCCTGGTACATGGGCGACCCGCCGCGCAAGATCGTCACCCGCTACATGCTGCGGCTCACCGGCCGCCAGGCCAGGGTCGACTACCACGCCCACTACCACATGAACGTGGCCACCGAGCCCCAGCTGAAGCGCTTCCTGCAGCGGGTCGGCCAGGCCATGGCGCACTTCGCCTGACACCGCCTGATACCGCCTGACACCGCCCGAGGACCCACCATGCTGCACGGCTACATCCCGCCCCATCGCTTCCTGCCCTACCTCAGCTGGACCGAGATCGACGCGCTGCCGGACCGCGAGAACACGGTCATCGTGCTGCCCTGCGGCGCGATCGAGCAGCACGGGCCGCACCTCCCCTGCTCGGTCGACAGCGTCATTTCCTCCGGCGTCATGGGCCGCGCGCTCGAGAAGCTGCCGGCCAACGTGCGGGCCTTCGCGCTGCCGACCATCACCTACGGCAAGTCGGAGGAGCACCTGCACTTCCCCGGCACCATGACCCTGAGCGGCCCGACCCTGCTGGCGACCGTGACCGAGATCGGCGAGTCGGTCTACCGCTCGGGCTTTCGCAAGCTGCTGTTCGCCAACGGCCACGGCGGCCAGCCGCAGGTGCTGGAGATGGCGGCGCGCGAACTGCGGCTGCGCCACGGCGACTTCGTGATCGTGCCGCACGGCGTCTCGCGGCTGCCGAACGCGTCGGGCAAGCAGATCAGCGACCGCGAGAAGAGCCTGGCGATGCACGCCGGCCATTCCGAGACCGCCCTGATGCTGGCGCTGGCCCCCGACACGGTGCACATGGAGCGCGCCGCCGCCAACTACCCGCCGCCCTTCCCGATCAAGCTGCTGTCGCCCGACGGCCGCCCGGCCTGCGCCTGGAGCGCGCGCGACTTCGGCCCGAGCGGCGTGATCGGCGACCCGACCAGCGCCACCCGCGAGCAGGGCGAGGCGATCCTTGAGACGTTGTCGGACAGCTGGGTGCAGGCGCTCACCGAGCTGCACGCCCTGCGCTGGGTGGTGCGCGAGGAAGCGACCTGGGGCCGCGGCGCCGAGACCGGCTTCATCCAGCGCGCGGCGAATGCCGGCTGAGCCGCCGAAAGAGGCCCGCTCCTTGCATTCGGCCGCTCACCGCAGCCATCCACCGGAGAGACCCTGACCATGCGCCCATCCCTCGCGCCCCGCGCCGCCCTCGCCGTTGTCGCCGCCGCCGTCCTGGCGGCCGCCGCACCGGCCCATGCGGACGACAAGTTCATCTACATGACCAACTGGTTCGCCGAGGCCGAGCACGGCGGCTTCTACCAGGCGGTGGCCGAAGGCATCTACAAGAAGTACGGCCTGGACGTCGAGATCAAGATGGGCGGCCCGCAGGTCAACATCATCCAGATGATGGCGGCCGGCCAGGCCGACTGCATCATGGGTTCGAGCGACATCCAGATGATGCAGGTGCGCGAGAGCGGCGTGCCGGTGGTCAACGTGGCGGCCTACTTCCAGAAGGACCCGCAGGTCATGATCGCCCACGACGACGTGAAGAAGCCGGAGGACCTCAAGGGCAAGACGCTGCTGATCGCCGCGTCGGCCAACCGCGCCTACTGGCCGTGGCTGAAGACCAAGTACGGCCTCTCGGACGACCAGATCCGGCCCTACACCTTCAACATCCAGCCCTTCGTCGCCGACAAGAACGTGGTGCAGCAGGGCTACCTCACCTCCGAGCCCTACGCGATCGAGAAGGCCGGCGTGAAGGCGACGGTGCTGCTGATCGCCGACTACGGCTACTCCGCCTACTCGACCACGGTCAGCTGCATGGACAAGACCGTCAAGGACCGCCCCAAGCAGGTCGCCGCCTTCGTCAAGGCCTCCGCCGAGGGCTGGAAGAGCTACCTGGCCAATCCGGCGCCGGGCAATGCGCTGATCAAGAAGGACAACCCCAACATGACCGACGACCAGCTGGCCTACAGCGTCGCCAAGCTGAAGGAGACCGGCATGGTCACCGGCGGCGACGCCGGGCAGTTCGGCATCGGCGCCATGACCGACTCGCGCAGCAAGAGCAACTACGACATGCTGGTGACGAACAAGCTGCTTGATCCGTCGAAGGTCGCGGTCGGCCAGACCTATCGCACCGACTTCGTGAAGGACGCGAAGGTCCTGCCCTGAGAAGCCGAGGTCTCGATGAACCACGCCGAATCCGCCTACGTCGCGGCCGCCGTGCCGGCGGTCGAGATCCTGTCGGCCCAGAAGACCTATCCGAACGGCACGCAGGCGCTGCTGCCGGTCGACCTCTCGATCGCCGAAGGCGACTTCATCACGCTGCTCGGCCCGTCCGGCTGCGGCAAGAGCACCTTGCTGAAGATGGTCGCCGGCATGCTGGAGCCGACCGACGGCCGCCTGCTGGTCTGGCGCAAGCCGGTCGCGCAGCTCGACGACAGCGGCCGCCGCATGGCCTTCGTCTTCCAGTCGCCCACCCTGATGCCCTGGGCCAGCGTTCGAACCAACGTCCGCCTGCCGCTCGACCTGGCCGGCGTGCCGCGCCAGGAGGCCGAGGCGCGCGTGACCGAGGCGCTGGCGCTGGTCGGCCTCGAGAAGTTCGCGGACCAGCTGCCGCGGGCGCTGTCGGGCGGCATGCAGATGAGGGTGTCGATCGCGCGCGGCCTGGTGACCCAGCCCGACCTGCTGCTGATGGACGAGCCCTTCGGCGCGCTCGACGAGATCACCCGCCACAAGCTCGACGCCGAGCTGCTCGACCTGTGGCGCAAGAAGGGCCTCACCATCATCTTCGTCACGCATTCGATCCACGAGGCGGTGTTCCTCTCCAGCCGCGTGATCATGATGGCCGCGCGGCCCGGCCGCGTGGTGGAGGAGTTCCGCATCGACGAGCCCTATCCGCGCAGCGCCGACTTCATGGTCTCGCCGCAGTTCAGCCGCTACGCCAAGGCGCTGCAGGACAGCCTCCTGCGCGCGAGCGGCGCGCACGAGGAAGCCTCGCGATGACGCCGCTCCTGCAGCAGCCGCGGGTGCAGCGGGTGATCTACCCGCTGGCGGTCGGCATCGTGCTGGTGGCGCTCTGGCAGGGCATCGTCAGCGGCCTCGACCTGCCGCCCTACCTGGTGCCGTCGCCCTGGCTGATGCTGCACACACTCTTCACCGACTGGGCGCCGCTCGGGCTGGCGCTGCTGGTCACCCTCAAGATCACGGTGCTGTCGTTCGTGGTCGCGGTGGTGGTCGGCGTGCTGATCTCCTTCGTCTTCGTGCAGAGCAAGCTGATCGAGACCGCGCTCTTCCCCTATGCGGTGCTGCTGCAGGTGACGCCGATCGTCGCGGTGGCGCCGCTCATCATCATCTGGGTCAAGAACCCGACCTGGGCGATGGTGGTGTGCGCCGCGCTGGTGGCGCTGTTCCCGATCATCAGCAACACCACGCTGGGCCTGCGCAGCATCGAGCCCGACCTGCAGAGCTACTTCAAGCTCAACCGCGCGACGCGCTGGCAACAGCTGGTGCGGCTGCGCATCCCGAGCGCGCTGCCCTACTTCTTTGGCGGCCTGCGCATCTCCAGCGGCCTGGCGCTGATCGGCGCGGTGGTCGCCGAATTCGTCGCCGGCACCGGCGGCTCCGGCGCCGGGCTGGCCTACCAGATCCTGCAGGCCGGCTTCCAGCTCAACATCCCGCGCATGTTCGCCGCGCTGCTCTTGATCTCGCTGACCGGCGTCGGCCTCTTCGTGCTCATGGCCTGGCTGACCCAGCTCGCGCTCGGGTCCTGGCACGCGAGCGAACTCTCGCAGGACTAGCAATGACGAACACCACCGCCATCGAGCGGCTCCAGCGCGAGCTGCCGGACCACGACTGGATCACCGATCCCGGCCGCATCGCCCGCCTCTCGCAGGACTTCGCCTGGTTCAGCCCGGTGCTGCACCGCCAGCTGAAGGACAAGCGCGCCGACGTGGTGGTGCGCCCGCGCACCGAGGAGGAGATCCGCACGCTGGTGGCCGCCTGCAGCCGCCTTCGCGTGCCGATCACGATCCGCGGCAGCGGCACCGGCAACTACGGCCAGACCACGCCGCTGGCCGGCGGCGTGGTGCTCGACATGACCGGCTACAACGCGCTGCACTGGGTGCGCCCGGGCTCGGCCCGCGCGCAGGCCGGCATGCGGCTGGGCGAACTGGAGAAGTACACGCTGCCGTCGGGCCAGGAGCTGCGCTGCATGCCCTCGACCTACCGCAGCGCGACGCTCGGCGGCCTCTTCGGCGGCGGCTTCGGCGGCGTCGGCTCGATCAACTACGGCCCGCTCGGCGCGCCCGGCAACGTGCTCGGCCTGCGCGCGATGACCATCGAGCCGGAGCCGCAGATCATCGAGCTGCGCGGCGCCGAGGCGCTGCGCCTGCATCACCTGTGGGGCACCAACGGCCTGGTGCTCGACCTGGAGCTGGCCCTGGCGCCGGCCCATCCCTGGCTCGAGAGCCTGGCGGTCTTCGACGGCGCCGGCGCCTTCGACCGCGCGCTGCGCTTCGCCGACGCGCTCGCGCATGCGCCGGGCATCGTCAAGCGCGAGGTCGCCTTCTTCGCGAGCCCGGTGCCCGACCACCTGGCGCAACTGGCCGACCATCTGCCGCCGGGCTGCCAGGCGGTGCTGTCGCTGGTGGCCGAGTCGGCCGAGGAACCGATGCTCGACCTGGCCGCGGCGCACGGCGGCCGCATCAGCTACCGCAAATCCGCCGACGAGGTGCGCCAGAGCAACCGCACCCTGATGGAATTCACCTGGAATCACACGACGCTGCATGCGCTCAAGGTCGACAAGTCGCTGACCTACCTGCAGAGCAGCTTCGTGCCGGGCCGCCACTTGGCGCAGATCGCCGAGATGGAAGCGCTCTTCGCCGGCGAGGTGATGATGCATTGCGAGTTCCTGCGCAACATGGACGGCCTCATCACCTGCAGCGGCCTGCAGCTGGTGCGCTTCAGCACCGAGGAGCGGCTGGACGAGATCATCCGCATGCACCGCGAGCGCGGCGTGCGCATCAACAACCCGCACGTGTTCATCGTCGAGGACGGCAAGGCCGGCGGCCCGCTGCCGCCGGAAGTCACCGAGATGAAGCAGCGCTTCGATCCGCAGGGCCTGCTCAACCCGGGCAAGCTGCGCGACTGGCCGGCTACCCGCGCCGCCGCTGCCGCAGCGCCAGCGTGAGCGCGATCACCGCCAGCCCCAGCCCCCACAGCGGCCAGAGCCCGAAGCGCGACACCCACACCGCATAGGGCGTGCGGCCGCCGCGCCCTTCGACTTGCGCATGCAGCACGCCGCGGGTCAGCCGCGGCAGCTGGTCGACGACACGCCCGTGATGGTCGATCACCACCGTGGCGCCGGTGTTGGTCGAACGCGCCATCGGCCGCTGGAATTCGAGCGCCCGCATGCGCGAGATCGCCAGGTGCTGGTCGATCGCGATCGAGTCGCCGAACCAGGCCAGGTTGCTGACGTTGAGCAGGATCGTCGGCGCCTCCTCGTCGCTGGCGAAGCGCGCGCCGATCTCCTCGCCGAACAGGTCCTCGTAGCAGATGTTCGGCGCGATGCGCTGGCCCTGCCAGGCGAAGGACGGCTGCGCGAGGCCGCCGCTGGCGAAGTCGCCGAGCGGGATGTTCAGCATGTCGGTGAACCAGCGGAACAGGCCCGGGATGAATTCGCCGAAGGGCACCAGGTGGTGCTTGTCGTAGCGGTACGGTTCGGCCTCGCCCGGCTTGAAGCCGAGCACCGAATTGCTGTAGACCTGCCCGTCGCCCAGCGGCAGCCCGACGATCGCCGCCTGCTGGCCGTGCATGTAGCGCGCGGTGATCGCGTCCAGGTAGCCCGAGGGCAGCTGCGAAGGCAGCAGCGGCAGCGCGGTCTCGGGCGTGACCACCAGGCTCGTCGTGTCGCTGCCCAGCATGCGGCCGTACCAGTCGAGCGCGGTGGCCATGCCGCCGCCCGGCACGAACTTCTCGTCTTGCGGGATGTTCCCCTGCAGCAGCGCCACCGCCAGCTTGCCGCGCGACAGCGACGGATCGTCCGCCGGCGTGCCGCGCAAACCGACCCATGCGGAGGGCAGCACCGCAAGCGCCAGGGCCACCAGCAGCGGGGCTGCCAGTGCGCCGCGCGAGCGCTCGCGCGCCCGCCGCCAGGCCAGTGCGACCAGCGCCGCGATCAGCGTGGCGACCGCGCCGATGCCGTAGACGCCGATCCAGGGCGCGTACGGCGCCAGCGGTCCCTCGACATGCGCATAGCCGCCCGCGCCCCACGGCAGCCCGGTGAACCAGGTGCCGCGCAGCAACTCCGCCACCGTCCACAGGGCGGTGAAGAAGACCGCGCCGGCGAGCACCCCGGCCGGCGCGAAGGCCACGTAGAGTGCGCTCGCGACCACGTAGTAGAGCGCCAGCAGGGCCGCCAGCACCAGCACCGCGACGGCCGCCAACGGCGCCGCGAGCCCGCCGTAGGTGTGCAGCGAGATGAACATCCACCAGAAGGTGGCGCAGAGCCAGGCGGTGGCGAAGAGCCAGCCATGGAGCGCGGCGCTGCGCCATGGCAGCCTCGCGCCGGGCGTCGCCTTGATGCCGTCGAGCAAGGCCACCAGCGCGGCCGTCGACAGCAGTTGCAGCCACCACACCGGCTGGCCGTTCCAGGGCGAAGCGATCGACAGCGCCTGCGCGATGCCCGCCAGCCCGAAGCCGAGAACGCGGAGAAAGGCTTTCAAGCGCCCGATTCGTCGCCGCGCGCCGGCGAGACCTTGAACCAGCGCACCGCGCCGCCCTTGGTGTGCAGCACCACGAAGTCGAAGGCGCCGATGGCGTGATGCTCGCCGCGCTTGGGCACGTGGCCCATCTGGTGCGCGATCAGGCCGCCGATGGTGTCGAAGTCCTCGCTCAGCGCCTCTTCATCGAAGGTGATGCCGAAGGCCTCGGCCACCCGCTCGATCGGCGTGTCGCCGGAGACGCGGTAGGTGTGGTCGGCCAGGCCGAAGATGTCGCCCTCGTCTTCGGCGATGTCGAACTCGTCCTCGATCTCGCCGACGATCTGCTCCAGCACGTCCTCGATGGTGATGAGGCCCGCCACGCGGCCGAACTCGTCGATCACCACCGCCAGGTGGTTGCGGTTGCCGCGGAACTCGCGCAGCAGGTCGTTCAGGCCCTTGCTCTCGGGCACGAAGGTCGGCGGGCGCAGCAGCGCGCGGATGTTGAGCCCGGGCGCGCGCTGCAGCTTGAGCAGGTCCTTCGCCAGCAGGATGCCGATGATGTTTTCCTTCTCGCCCTCGTAGACCGGGAAGCGCGAGTGGGCGGTGTCGATCACCAGGTGCAGCAGCGCGTCGTAGGGCGCGTCGATGTTCACCAGGTCCATGCGCGGCGCCGCCACCATCACCTCGCCGGCGGTCATGTCGGCCATGCGGAGCACGCCTTCGAGCATCACCCGCGACTCGGCGCCGATCACGTCGTTGTCCTCGGCGTCGGCCAGCGTCTCGATCAGTTCGTCACGCGAATCGGGGCCGGGGTGGAGAAATTCGGCGAGCTTCTGCAGGAAGCTGCGCTTGTCTTCGCGTTCGACGGGCGCGCGATCAGGGTGAGGGTCGGCCACTGCGGGAGGGCGGAGTTGGGGAATGCGAAGGATACCGTAGCTCGCGCTCCGGCCCCCAACCGCCGTCTGCGGCTCAGGAGCGGCGGGTTTCCTGCAGCGTGCCCAGCAGGTTCCAGAACTGCTGCGCGCGGCTCTTGAGCTGGTAGTCGACCTGGCCGAAGTGCTGCAGCGCGATCTCGCTCATGCGGCTGTCGAAGGTGGCCGCGGGCAGCTCGAGGTGGGCCTGCGACTCCGAGCCGCTGCGCACCACCGTGGCGCCGGCCTTGCGGGCGATCTTCAGCATCGCGGCGTTCTCGCTCAGCGCGTGGATGAAGAGCATGCCGACGCCTTCGTTGCGTGCCACCACCACCGCCCGCTCGAACAGCCGGGCGCCATAGCCGCGGCCGCGCGCATGTTCCGACACCGAGACGCCGAATTCGGCGCAGTCGCTTGGCGCGTCGGCCGGCGCGAAGGCCAGGTGCGACATGGCGATCAACTCGAGCCGGCGGTTGTAGATGCCGAACAGCTCGTCGCGGTCGAAGTCGAGGCTGTCGACATAGCGACCGATCTGCTCGTCGGTGGCCGGGTAGCCGAAGCGCAGGTAGCGGTCGTGGGCGTTCAGCGCCAGCAGGTGCGCGGCGATGCGCGGACGCTCCTGCGGGCCGATCGAGCGGATCGGCACCGGCAGGCCGCTGGCGGCGACAGCGCGCGGCTGGGCCTCGACCATCGGCGCCTGCAGGAACGAACCGAGGCCCAGACAGGCTTTCAAGAAGGCTGTAAATGTGACCATCCGTCAAATATAAGGGTTTTCCCTTAATCCACAAGGGCGAAAGGTCTGAAAGCGCGGGCGTCCTACACGAAAGCCGCCTCAGACCGGCAGCGCCGTGGTGGCCTTGACACGGTCCAGCACGAAGCTGGTCTTGCAGTCCTCCACGCTGGGGTGCTTGAGCAGCGTGTCCATGATGAAACGGCTGTAGTGCGCCATGTCGGCCACCAGCACGCGCAGCAGGTAGTCCATCTCGCCAGTGAGGGCCGCGCATTCGACCACCTCCGGCCAGGTCTGCACGCTGGCCCGGAACAGGTCCATCGGGTTGCGCTTGTGGGTCTCGGTGTGTTTTTCGAGCCGCACGTTGAGGTAGGCGGTGAGGCCCAGCCCCAGCGCCTCGGGCTTGACCAGCGCCACGTAGCGGTCGATGACCCGGTGCTCCTCCAGCCGCTTGACCCGGCGCAGCACCGCGCTCGGCGACAGGCTGACCTCCTCGGCCAGCTGGTCGTAGGTGGCGCGGCCGTCGGCCTGCAAGGTGCGCAGGATCTGCCGGTCGATCTTGTCCAATGCATCCATGTGGCGATTCTTGCAGCTTTCCTGCGCATGAGAGCAAAACGAGGCGTGATTACGCAGAAAACATCAGGCACTGCGCTTCTATAGTTTCCGCTGGCCGCAGTCCGCGGCAGCCCCCACCACGCCGGAGAACCTCGCCACATGAGCCACAACGACAGCGCCGCCTTCACGCCCTGGGACAACCCGATGGGCACCGACGGCTTCGAATTCATCGAATACGCCGCACCCGATCCGGCCGCCATGGGCAAGGTCTTCGAGCAGATGGGCTTCCGGCCGATCGCCCGGCACCGCCACAAGAACGTGCTGCTGTACCGCCAGGGCACGATCAACTTCATCGTCAACGCGGAGCCGGATTCCTTCGCCCAGCGCTTCGCCCGCCAGCACGGCCCGAGCATCTGCGCGATCGCCTTCCGGGTGCAGGACGCCAAGGCCGCCTACGAGCGCGCCATCGGCCTGGGCGCCTGGGGCTTCGCGCCCGGCGCCGGCCCCGGCGAACTGAACATCCCGGCGATCAAAGGCATCGGCGACAGCCTGATCTACTTCGTCGACCGCTGGCGCGGCAAGAACAGCGCGCAACCGGGCGACATCGGCGACATCGGCTTCTACGACGTCGACTTCGAGGCCCTGCCCGGCCTCTCCGCCACTGAGGCGCTGGCGCCCGAAGGCCACGGCCTGACCTACATCGACCACCTGACGCACAACGTGCACCGCGGCCGCCTGACGGAATGGGCGGACTTCTACGAGCGCCTCTTCAACTTCCGAGAGATCCGCTACTTCGACATCGAAGGCCAGGTCACCGGCGTCAAGAGCAAGGCGATGACCAGCCCCTGCGGCAAGATCCGCATCCCGATCAACGAGGAAGGCAACGAGAAGGCCGGCCAGATCCAGGAATACCTCGACAGCTACCACGGCGAGGGCATCCAGCACATCGCGATGGGCTCGCGCGACCTGCCGCATTCGGTCGATGCGCTGCGCGCTTCGGGCGTCAAGCTGCTCGACACCATCGACACCTACTACGAGCTGGTCGACAAGCGCATCCCGGGCCACGGCGAGGACGTCGCCGAGCTCAAGCAGCGCAAGATCCTGGTCGACGGCAAGAAGGGCGCGCTGCTGCTGCAGATCTTCAGCGAGAACCAGCTGGGCCCGATCTTCTTCGAGTTCATCCAGCGCAAGGGCGACGACGGTTTCGGCGAAGGCAACTTCAAGGCGCTGTTCGAGAGCATCGAGCTGGACCAGATGCGTCGTGGCGTGCTGAGCGCCGCACAATAGGCGACCTTCGCACTCCAGGAGCCTGTCGCATGCACCCGTTCCGCTCGATTCGCCTCGTGTTCGTCTGGCTGGCCGCGGCGCTGGCGCTGGCAGGCTGCGCGATGGCGCCGAAGCCGGCGGACGGCGCCGCCACGGCTTCGGCCTCGCCCTCGGCCTCGCACCTCGACGCGGTGCTGAAGTCCGGCGTGCTGCGCGTGTGCACGCCGGGCGACTACCGGCCCTTCAGCTTCCAGAAGCCGGACGGAAGCTACGAAGGCATCGACATCGACCTGGTGAACGGCCTGGCCGCCAGCCTCAACGCCAAGCCGCAGTGGATCAAGACCAGCTGGGCCAACCTCCTGCCCGACCTGACCGCCGGCAAGTGCGACATGGCGGTGGGCGGCATCACGGTCACCACCGACCGGCAAAAGCTCGCCTTCTTCAGCACGCCCTACATGGTCAACGGCAAGACGCCGATCGCACGCTGCGCCGACGTCGCCAAATACCAGACCGTGGCCGCGATCGACAAGCCCGGCGTGCGCGTGATCTTCAATCCGGGCGGCAGCAACGAGCGCTACGCGCGCGCCAACTTCAAAGAGGCGCAACTCATCGCGCACGGCGACAACCTGACGATCTTCGACGAGCTGCTGGCGCGCCGTGCCGACGTCTTCGTCACCGAGACCGCCGAGGCGATCACGCAGCAGAAGCTCAAGCCGGGCTTGTGCGCGGTCAACCCCGACAAGCCGCTGCAGTACGGCGAGATGGCCTGGCTGCTGCCGCGCGACGACGTCGCCTTCAAGGCCTTCGTCGACCAGTGGCTGCACCTGTCGCTGGCCGGCGGCGACTTCCAGCGCGTGATGGACCACTGGCTCAAGTAGCCTTCGAACGGAGCAATTCATGGAAAGCACCGCAGCCGCGGTCACCCCGGCCGTCTACGGCGATTCGGACCGACCGCCGCGCGGCGACTATTCGCGCGACGGCGGAGTCCGCGCCGACTACACCTGCGCCCAGGACTGGGCCAGCTACACGCCGGCCGACCACGACACCTACCGCCGCCTCTACGAGCGCCAGGCCGCGCAGCTGCCGGGCCTGGCCTGCGACGCCTTCATTGACGCCCTGCCTTCGCTCGGCGTCAAGGACCGCATCCCGCGCTTCGACGAGATCAACGAGCGGCTCTACAAGGCCACGCGCTGGGAAGTGGTGGCGGTGCCCGGCCTCATTCCCGAAGAGCCTTTCTTCAGCTTGCTCGCGAACCGCAGGTTCCCGGTCACCGACTGGATCCGCAAGCCCGAGGAGTTCGACTACATCGTCGAGCCCGACGTCTTCCACGACCTCTTCGGCCACGTGCCGATGCTCTTCGATCCGACCTTCGCCGACTACGTGCAGCGCTACGGCCAGGGCGGCCTGAAGGCGCACGACCTGGGTGCCGGCGAGAAGCTGGCGCGCCTGTATTGGTACACAGTGGAGTTCGGCCTGATCCGCCAGCCCGAGGGCGTGCGGGCCTACGGCGCCGGCATCCTGAGCTCGGTCGGCGAGCTGCAGCACGCGGTGCGCAGCCCCGAGCCGCACCGGCTGCCGCTCGACCTGCTGCGCGCGATGCGCACCCGCTACAAGATCGACACCTACCAGTCGACCTACTTCGTGATCGACAGCTTCGCCGACCTGTTCGGCAAGACCGCGCCCGACTTCACGCCGCTCTACGAGCAACTCGCCACACTGCCGGACATCGATGCCGGCGTGGTGCTGCCGCACGAGCGCGACATCCCTGCGGCCGGCTGAGGCAGCCGGACCTCAGCGCGCGTCGAGCAGCGCGAGCGTCTCGCGCCGCAAGCGCTTGTCGAAGGCCATCTGCACATGGCCCTGGCCGGGCAGCAGCCGGTTGTCCGCGCCGGCGAGCGTGGCCACCGACGGCGGGAAGACGATGTTGTCGCAGTTCGAATGCCAGCAGGTGAAGCGCACGTCCTGCACGCTGGCGCGCTCGCTCTCGATGCGCTTCATCCACTCGCCGCCCATGCGCATCTCGCGACCGTTGTCGCCGCGGCCGAAACGCGCCAGCCAGGTGCCGCGATGCGGCGTGCCGATGGTCACGATGCGATGCACGCGGGCGCCGTCGGCACTGCGCAGCCAGGCCCGCGCGGCCAGGCCGCCCATGCTGTGGCAGACCAGCAGCGGCGGCTGGCCCGTCGCCGAGGTCACCTTCACGATCGCTTCCTCGACGATCTCGACATAGCGATCGATCGAGCCGAACACCGGCTCGAGGTCGACCGCGACGAAGACGCGCCCGGCCGCGCGCAGTTCGCGCAGCCACGGATTCCAGAAGCCGCGGTTGCAGACCAGCCCGTGGATCAACACCACGCCGCGCTGCGTCGAGGGCTTCAGCTGGTCGGGGACCGCATGCCAGCGAAAGGGCTGGTTCCAGAAGAACACGCGCGGCGCCGACCAGCTTTCCGCCAGCCAAGCCTTGAAGCAGGGCCACGGACCCGCGCGCGCGACGCTGTCGCCCGCGGCCACCTGCCAGCCGACCGCGAACTCCAGGGCGAGAAAGACCGCATGCCCGAAGAGCAGGACCGCGAGGCCCACGAGCGCGATCGGCACCGACCGCGGCCACCAGAAACCGAGCCAGACGACCAGCAACAGCAACCAGCCGATCGCCAGATTCCTTTGAGTGCGCGCAACCATCCGCCGACTATCGCATGGGCGACTGTGCGGCCGGCCGCCGAGGGAAAACGCCGCTGGGCGCGATCGTCGGCTTGCTCCGACAATGCATTCACAAAGGAACCCGCATGCAGACCCCAGCGCTCGACAACTACCCGGCCGGCGTGCCGCGCGACATCCACCCCGAGCAATTCCGCTCGCTCGGCCATCTCTTCGACGATGCCTTCGCGCGCCACGCCGGCAACCGCTTCTCTGTCTGCATGGAACAGTGGATGAGCTTCGCCGACCTCGACACGCTGTCGAGCGCGCTCGGCGCCTGGCTGCAATCGCTCGAGCTGGCGCCCGGTGCGCGGGTCGCGATCATGCTGCCCAACCTGCCGCAGTTCGCGGTCACCGCTTGCGGCGTGCTGCGCGCGGGCTTCACCTGCGTCAACGTCAATCCGCTCTACACCGCGCGCGAACTGGCGCACCAGCTGCAGGACTCCGGCGCGACCCGCATCGTCATCCTCGAGAACTTCCTGCCGACCCTGGCGCAGGTCGTCTCCGGAACCGCCCTTGCGGATGTGGTCGTCACATCGATGGCCGAACTGCTGGGCGGTCCGCCTGCCGCGGTTGCCGAGGCTGCGAAGCAGCTGCCAGGGCAGCGCGTGGTCTCGTTCACGGACGCCATCGCGGCGGGCCGCGGCCGTTCGCTTGCCGTCGACACCTGCACACTCGATTCGATCGCCTTCCTTCAATACACCGGCGGCACCACCGGCTTGTCGAAGGGCGCGGTGCTGACCCACCGCAACATCGTCGCTGCCACCTTGCAGGCCGAGGCCTGGTTCAAGCCGGCGCTCCAGCGGGCCGGCGACTTCTCGCAGGTCAACAGCATCGCGGCGCTGCCGCTCTATCACATCTTCGCGCTGACCCTGATGCTGCTGGCGATCCGCCAGGGCTCGCACCTGACGCTGGTGCCGAACCCGCGCGACATGGACGGCTTCGTCGCGGTGCTGAAGAAGCGGCCCTTCCACATGATGCCGGCCGTCAACACGCTCTTCAACGGCCTGCTGATGCACCCCGACTTCGCGAAGCTCGACTTTTCGACGCTCTACGTCTCGCAGGCCGGCGGCACCGCGGCCTCCGAAGGCACCGCGCGGCGCTGGTTCGAGGTCACCGGCTGCCCGATGATCGAAGGCTGGGGCATGAGCGAGACCTGCGCGATCGGCACCAACAACCCGACTTCCAACACGTCGTTCACCGGCAACATCGGCCTGCCGATGCCGAGCATCGAGATCGCGATCAAGGACGACGAAGGCCGCTCGCTGCCCATCGGCGAGGCCGGCGAGCTGTGCATCAAGGGGCCGAACGTCATGACCGGCTACTACAACCAGCCGGCCGAGACCGCCGCCGCCTTCACCGCCGACGGCTTCATGCGAACCGGCGACATCGCGCTGATGCAACCCGACGGCTACAGCCGC
This sequence comes from Xenophilus sp. L33, assembly GCF_009765735.1. Taxonomy (GTDB): domain Bacteria; phylum Pseudomonadota; class Gammaproteobacteria; order Burkholderiales; family Burkholderiaceae_C; genus Variovorax. The sequence goes on along the minus strand of NZ_LMUW01000112.1, from coordinate 29,017 downwards.
ATCGTCGACCGCAAGAAGGACATGATCCTGGTGAGCGGCTTCAACGTCTTTCCGAACGAGATCGAGAACGTGGTGTCGCTGTGCCCCGGCGTGCTCGAATCTGCCGCGGTCGGCATCCCCGACGACAAGCAAGGCGAGGCGGTGAAGCTCTTCGTGGTGCGCAAGGACCCTGCACTCACCGAAGAGGCCGTGATGGCCTATTGCCGCGAACATCTCACCGGCTACAAGCGCCCGAAGACGATCGAGTTCCTCGACGCGCTGCCGAAATCGAATGTGGGCAAGGTCCTGCGGCGTTCGCTGCGTGTGGGCGTTGGCGCTTGACTGCCGCAACGGGCTTGCCGGCGTCAATCCGTGTCCTCGAACGCGGCTGGCTGTCGTCCAACAACATCCTCTTCATCGGGCGCGAAGAGACAGCGATCGTCGACACCGGCTATGCCACCCATTCCGCGCAGACGCTGGCGCTGGTCGAAGCCGCGCTGGGCGAGCGGGCACTCGACCGCATCCTGAACACGCACCTGCACAGTGACCACTGCGGCGGCAACGCGATCCTGCAGGCGCGCTGGCCGAAAGCGCTCACCGCGATCCCGCCCGGCGAGGCGCCGCAGGTCCGCGCCTGGGATGAAGAACGGCTGGACTATCGTGCGCTCGGCCAGCAATGCCCGCGCTTCGGATTCGAAGAATTGCTCGAGCCCGGGCATGAAGTGATGCTCGGCGATCAGTCCTGGCAGATCCACGCAGCCAAGGGCCACGACCCGCATTCGGTCATCCTCTTCGAGCCGCAATCGCGCACGCTGATCTCGGCGGACGCGTTGTGGGAGAAAGGCTTCGGCGTGGTATTCCCCGAACTCGCGGGGGAGCCGTCCTTCGAGGAAGTCGCCGGGACGCTCGACCTCATCGAATCGCTCGCGCCGCTGCAAGTGATTCCGGGTCACGGACGCGTGTTCGACCAGCCTTCACTGGCACTCGCCGCGGCACGCAGCCGGCTCGACAGCTTCGTGCAGAACCCGCAGCGACATGCACGACATGCGCTCAAGGTCCTGCTGAAGTTCAAACTGCTGGAGTTGCAGCGCATCTCACGCGCCGACTGGGATGCATGGGTGTCGACGACGCCTTATCTGGAGGCGATTCGAACCCGCTTTTTTGAATCGGATTCCGCCGCACACCTTGGCGCGGAATTGCTCGGCGAGTTGATTGCCGGCGGCCTCGCAGCTACGGAAGGCGACGAATTGGCGAATCGCTGAATAGGCGTCCCCCAAAGCAAAGCGCCCAGCCTTTTGAGGGGCTGGGCGATTTGTGGCTGTAAGAGCCTGACGATGACCTACTTTCACACGGGAACCCGCACTATCATCGGCGCTGAGGCGTTTCACTGTCCTGTTCGGGATGGGAAGGAGTGGGACCACCTCGCTATGGTCATCAGGCATAAAGGGTTGTCGCCTTGACGGGGTCAAGGCAACGAATTCATAGAGTCTGGAATTAGCTTTTTATGTTTTGACTGCGTCAACTTGGCATAACACCTTGATCCGTATTCGTGACTCCCGAGGGAGTCGGATCAAAGTTATAGGGTCAAGCCGCACGAGCAATTAGTATCAGTTAGCTTAACGCATTACTGCGCTTCCACACCTGACCTATCAACGTCCTGGTCTAGAACGACTCTTCAGGGGGCTCAAGGCCCCGGCAGATCTCATCTTGAAACGAGTTTCCCGCTTAGATGCTTTCAGCGGTTATCTCTTCCACACTTAGCTACTCGGCAATGCCACTGGCGTGACAACCGATACACCAGAGGTGTGTCCACTCCGGTCCTCTCGTACTAGGAGCAGGCTTCCTCAAATCTGCAGCGCCCACGGAAGATAGGGACCAAACTGTCTCACGACGTTTTAAACCCAGCTCACGTACCTCTTTAAATGGCGAACAGCCATACCCTTGGGACCGGCTACAGCCCCAGGATGAGATGAGCCGACATCGAGGTGCCAAACACCGCCGTCGATATGAACTCTTGGGCGGTATCAGCCTGTTATCCCCAGAGTACCTTTTATCCGTTGAGCGATGGCCCTTCCATACAGAACCACCGGATCACTATGTCCTGCTTTCGCATCTGCTCGACTTGTCAGTCTCGCAGTTAAGCACGCTTATGCCATTGCACTATCGTCACGATGTCCGACCGTAACTAGCGTACCTTCGAACTCCTCCGTTACGCTTTGGGAGGAGACCGCCCCAGTCAAACTGCCTACCATGCACTGTCCCCGATCCAGATAATGGACCTAGGTTAGAACCTCAAACACACCAGGGTGGTATTTCAACGTTGGCTCCACAAGATCTAGCGACCCTGCTTCAAAGCCTCCCACCTATCCTACACAGATCTGTTCAAAGTCCAATACAAAGCTACAGTAAAGGTTCATGGGGTCTTTCCGTCTTTCCGCGGGGAGATTGCATCATCACAAACATTTCAACTTCGCTGAGTCTCAGGAGGAGACAGTGTGGCCATCGTTACGCCATTCGTGCAGGTCGGAACTTACCCGACAAGGAATTTCGCTACCTTAGGACCGTTATAGTTACGGCCGCCGTTTACTGGGACTTCAATCAAGAGCTTGCACCCCATCATTTAATCTTCCAGCACCGGGCAGGCGTCACACCCTATACGTCCACTTTCGTGTTTGCAGAGTGCTGTGTTTTTAATAAACAGTCGCAGCCACCGATTTTTTGCAACCCATTCATGCTCCGTTGTTCACTTCACACTAATAGGGCACACCTTCTTCCGAAGTTACGGTGTCAATTTGCCGAGTTCCTTCTCCTGAGTTCTCTCAAGCGCCTTAGAATACTCATCTCGCGCACCAGTGTCGGTTTGCGGTACGGTCGTGTGTAGCTGAAGCTTAGTGGCTTTTCCTGGAACCTCGTTCAGTCACTTCGCGAGCAAGCTCGCTCGATCATGGGCCTCGGTATATGTACGCCGGATTTGCCTAACGTACGCCTACTTCCCACTAAACCGGGATATCCAACACCCGGATGACCTATTAAGATCCGTCCCCACATCGCACTACACATCGGTACAGGAATATTGACCTGTTTCCCATCAGCTACGCATCTCTGCCTCGCCTTAGGGGCCGACTCACTCTACGCCGATGAACGTTGCGTAGAAAACCTTGCGCTTACGGCGAGGGGGCTTTTCACCCCCTTTAACGCTACTCATGTCAGCATTCGCACTTCTGATACCTCCAGCACGCTTTACAACGCACCTTCACAGGCTTACAGAACGCTCTCCTACCACTTGCAATAAATTGCAAATCCGCAGCTTCGGTAACTGGCTTAGCCCCGTTACATCTTCCGCGCAGGACGACTCGATCAGTGAGCTATTACGCTTTCTTTAAATGATGGCTGCTTCTAAGCCAACATCCTGACTGTTTTAGCCTTCCCACTTCGTTTCCCACTTAGCCAATTTTAGGGACCTTAGCTGGCGGTCTGGGTTGTTTCCCTCTTGAGTCCGGACGTTAGCACCCGGTGCTCTGTCTCCCAAGCTGTACTCGTCGGTATTCGGAGTTTGCCTTGGTTTGGTAAGTCGCCATGACCCCCTAGCCAAAACAGTGCTCTACCCCCGACGGTAATACTTGAGGCACTACCTAAATAGTTTTCGGAGAGAACCAGCTATTTCCAAGTTTGTTTAGCCTTTCACCCCTATCCACAGCTCATCCGCTAGTTTTGCAACACTAGTCGGTTCGGACCTCCAGTACCTGTTACGGCACCTTCATCCTGGCCATGGATAGATCACTTGGTTTCGGGTCTACACCCAGCGACTGATCGCCCTATTCGGACTCGATTTCTCTACGGCTTCCCTATTCGGTTAACCTTGCCACTGAATGTAAGTCGCTGACCCATTATACAAAAGGTACGCAGTCACCCCTTGCGAGGCTCCTACTTTTTGTAAGCACGCGGTTTCAGGATCTATTTCACTCCCCTCCCGGGGTTCTTTTCGCCTTTCCCTCACGGTACTAGTTCACTATCGGTCGATGATGAGTATTTAGCCTTGGAGGATGGTCCCCCCATATTCAGACAGGATTTCTCGTGTCCCGCCCTACTTTTCGTCAGCTCAGTACCACACAGGTCTTTTCACGTACGGGGCTATCACCCGCTATGGCCGACCTTTCCAAGTCGTTCCGTTAAGTCTTGTGCTATCACTGACAGGCTCTTCCGATTTCGCTCGCCACTACTTTCGGAATCTCGGTTGATGTCTTTTCCTCGAGCTACTGAGATGTTTCAGTTCACCCGGTTCGCCTCGCATGACTATGTATTCATCATGCGATACCTTTGCAGGTGGGTTTCCCCATTCGGAAATCTCCGGATCAAAGCTAATTTGCCAGCTCCCCGAAGCTTATCGCAGGCTATCACGTCCTTCGTCGCCTATCATCGCCAAGGCATCCACCACGTGCTCTTATTCACTTGACCCTATAACTTTGACGTTTCTTCACAGAAACCAAAATCAATCAAGGAATTGACAGGTCTCTCACCTGTCGCGTTATGCCGTACTTCATACTTTCAAGTTTCCTCGAAATTGAAGTTCATATTTGACGCAATCAAAAATTCATGTCGCTGATGGCACGGTCCGCACTAAACCTTTACGAATGTGCGGTTTCCACCAGCGACGCTAATTCGACTCTATGAATTTTTAAAGAACAGCCGATTGATCGAGAGATCCCGATCAACAACAAAGATGCCTCTTGCAAAGCAGCTTTGGTGTTGAATCTTGTTGTTGGTCGATCGCTGACGATCGATGGTGGTGGAGGATGACGGGATCGAACCGACGACCCCCTGCTTGCAAAGCAGGTGCTCTCCCAGCTGAGCTAATCCCCCGGGTCCTCATACCTGACGCATCCCGCGCCATGACCATTGGAAGAATTTGGTGGGTCTAGTTGGGCTCGAACCAACGACCCCCGCCTTATCAAGACGGTGCTCTAACCAGCTGAGCTACAGACCCATGTCGATCACTCGACTTCATCCAACAACCGATAAGTGTGGGCGTTCAACTTGAACAGCTTTGTATTTCCAGAAAGGAGGTGATCCAGCCGCACCTTCCGATACGGCTACCTTGTTACGACTTCACCCCAGTCACGAACCCTGCCGTGGTAATCGCCCTCCTTGCGGTTAGGCTAACTACTTCTGGCAGAACCCGCTCCCATGGTGTGACGGGCGGTGTGTACAAGACCCGGGAACGTATTCACCGTGACATTCTGATCCACGATTACTAGCGATTCCGACTTCACGCAGTCGAGTTGCAGACTGCGATCCGGACTACGACTGGTTTTATGGGATTAGCTCCCCCTCGCGGGTTGGCAACCCTTTGTACCAGCCATTGTATGACGTGTGTAGCCCCACCTATAAGGGCCATGAGGACTTGACGTCATCCCCACCTTCCTCCGGTTTGTCACCGGCAGTCTCACTAGAGTGCCCAACTGAATGTAGCAACTAATGACAAGGGTTGCGCTCGTTGCGGGACTTAACCCAACATCTCACGACACGAGCTGACGACAGCCATGCAGCACCTGTGTTACGGTTCTCTTTCGAGCACTAAGCCATCTCTGGCAAATTCCGTACATGTCAAAGGTGGGTAAGGTTTTTCGCGTTGCATCGAATTAAACCACATCATCCACCGCTTGTGCGGGTCCCCGTCAATTCCTTTGAGTTTCAACCTTGCGGCCGTACTCCCCAGGCGGTCAACTTCACGCGTTAGCTTCGTTACTGAGAAAGCGAATTCCCAACAACCAGTTGACATCGTTTAGGGCGTGGACTACCCGGGTATCTAATCCTGTTTGCTCCCCACGCTTTCGTGCATGAGCGTCAATCTTGACCCAGGGGGCTGCCTTCGCCATCGGTG
>NZ_LMUW01000112.1:22937-23147 GCF_009765735.1 Xenophilus sp. L33 | reverse complement strand
CCAGGGTATCTAATCCTGTTTGCTCCCCACGCTTTCGTGCATGAGCGTCAGTACAGGTCCAGGGGATTGCCTTCGCCATCGGTGTTCCTCCGCATATCTACGCATTTCACTGCTACACGCGGAATTCCATCCCCCTCTACCGTACTCTAGCTATGCAGTCACAGATGCAGTTCCCAGGTTGAGCCCGGGGATTTCACAACTGTCTTACAT
>NZ_LMUW01000112.1:8812-22927 GCF_009765735.1 Xenophilus sp. L33 | reverse complement strand
TTCCTCCACATATCTACGCATTTCACTGCTACACGTGGAATTCTACCCCCCTCTGCCAGATTCTAGCCTTGCAGTCTCCAATGCAATTCCCAGGTTGAGCCCGGGGATTTCACATCAGACTTACAAAACCGCCTGCGCACGCTTTACGCCCAGTAATTCCGATTAACGCTTGCACCCTACGTATTACCGCGGCTGCTGGCACGTAGTTAGCCGGTGCTTATTCTTACGGTACCGTCATGAGCTCTCTTTATTAGAAAGAACCTTTTCGTTCCGTACAAAAGCAGTTTACAACCCGAAGGCCTTCATCCTGCACGCGGCATGGCTGGATCAGGCTTGCGCCCATTGTCCAAAATTCCCCACTGCTGCCTCCCGTAGGAGTCTGGGCCGTGTCTCAGTCCCAGTGTGGCTGGTCGTCCTCTCAGACCAGCTACAGATCGAAGGCTTGGTGAGCCTTTACCTCACCAACTACCTAATCTGCCATCGGCCGCTCCATTCGCGCAAGGTCTTGCGATCCCCTGCTTTCATCCGTAGATCGTATGCGGTATTAGCACAGCTTTCGCTGCGTTATCCCCCACGATTGGGCACGTTCCGATGTATTACTCACCCGTTCGCCACTCGCCGCCAGGATTGCTCCCGCGCTGCCGTTCGACTTGCATGTGTAAGGCATGCCGCCAGCGTTCAATCTGAGCCAGGATCAAACTCTATAGTTCGATCTTGATTTTGCGTCTGACCTCGCGGCCAGACAAAACTCATAAAAAAGAAATTGAAGTGAACTTCACTTCTATTCTCATGAGCGTTTAAAGTCTTGAAGACTTTGTTCCGAAGAACTTAGCCATTCGCCTCAAACGCCCACGCTTATCGGCTGTATATTTTTAACGAACCTCGCATCACAGCTTCCTGTTTTGCGCTTGCTTCACTGCGATCAGCGAAGCCTTCGATTATGACACGGTTTTTATTCAAACCGGCAAATATTTCTAAAAACTCTTAAAAACATTCGCTGCTGTCATCAGGCCAAACAAAGATCCTTCCGAATCCCCACCAGCCCCAACCACCTTCCTGCCACCACACACAACCCCGAAGAGTCGTTGCGCTTGCTGTCTTGAGCGGAGCCTTCGATTATGACACGATTTTTAATCACCAGTCAAGCACTCGGGCTTTTATTTTTCTTCTTGCTTCCGACCACTTCGACTTGCGTCTCGTTAGCGGAGCCTTCGATTATGCACCGTTTTCGGTGCCCGGGTAAACCCTCGAAGATTTTTTCTTCCCGACCCGTTTGGCTGACGCCGCATGAGCCGAGCCCACGAGTATATGCCATTCACGGGGCAGGTCACGGGGACTGCGCACTTCGCTCCGATAATCCTCCTCACATGGCACTCATCACACTTCTCGACGCTCAACTCGCCTACGGCCACGTCCCGCTGCTCGACCATGCGGACTTCTCTCTCCTGGAGGGCGAGCGCATCGGGCTGATCGGGCGCAACGGCGCCGGCAAGTCGTCGATGCTCAAGATCCTCGGCGGCCTGGAGAAGCCGGACGACGGCACCTTGCAGATCCAGCAGAACCTGCGCGTCACCTATGTGGCGCAGGAACCGGCGCTGGACATGGAAGCGGACGTGTTCACCGCCGCCAGCGCGGGCCTGGCCGCGGTGATCGCGGTGCGCGACCAGTATCTGTCGGGCGCGCCCGGCCTGGACCTGGACGCCCTGCAATCCCAGATCGAGGCCTACGACGCCTGGAACTGGGAACAGCGGGTCGAGGAGACCTTGCACCGGCTGCACCTGGACGGCAGCGCGGTCGTCGGTTCGCTCTCGGGCGGCACGCGCAAGCGGGTCGCGCTGGCGCAGGCGCTGGTGTCGGCGCCCGACGTGCTGCTGCTGGACGAGCCGACCAACCACCTGGACCTCGACTCGATCGAATGGCTCGAGCAACTGCTCATCGACTTCAAGGGCAGCGTGGTGACGATCACCCACGACCGCAGCTTCCTCAACCGGGTCGCGACCCGCATCGTCGAACTGGACCGCGGCAAGCTCGGCTCCTATCCCGGCAACTTCGAGCAGTACCTCGTGCAGAAGGAAGAGCAGCTGGCGCAAGAGGCGGTGATCAACGCCAAGGCCGACAAGCTGCTGGCCCAGGAAGAGATTTGGATCCGCAAGGGCGTGGAGGCCCGGCGCACGCGCAGCCAGAGCCGCATCAGCCGCCTGCAGGAACTGCGCGCCAACCGCAGCGCGCGGCGCGACGTGCAGGGCAGCGTCAACATGGACGTCGCGGCCGGACAGGCCAGCGGCAAGATCGTGGCCGAGCTGACAGACGCGTCGAAGTCCTTCGGCGACAAGAAGGTGATCGCCGGCTTCACGGGCACCATCCTGCGCGGCGACAAGGTCGGGCTGATCGGGCCCAACGGCGCCGGCAAGACGACGCTCTTGAAGCTGATCCTCGGCGAACTGGAGCCCGACAGCGGCAAGGTCCGGCGCGGCGCCAACCTGCAGGTCGCGTACTTCGACCAGATGCGCAACGCGCTGAACCTCGACGCCACGCTCGAAGACTTCATCAGCCCCGGCAGCGAATGGATCGAGATCGGCAACCAGCGCAAGCACGTCAAGAGCTACCTGGCCGACTTCCTGTTCTCGCCTTCGCGCGCCCATTCGCCGGTGCGCTCGCTGAGCGGCGGCGAGCGCAACCGGCTGCTGCTGGCGCGCCTGTTCGCGCGGCCGGCCAACGTGCTGGTGCTGGACGAGCCGACCAACGACCTCGACATCGACACGCTCGAGCTGCTCGAAGACCTGCTGCAGAACTACGACGGCACGGTCTTCCTGGTGAGCCATGACCGGACCTTCCTCGACAACGTCGTGACCAGCACCATCGCCTTCGAGGGCGACGGCCGCTGGCGCGAATACGAGGGCAGCGTGCAGGACTGGCTGATCCAGTCGAAGCGTGCGCGCGAGATCGCGCAGCAGCGCGCGGCGCAGGCACCCGCACCGGCGCCGGCCGCCGCACCGTCCGCGCCCGCCGCCGCCGAGACCGCGCAGCGCAATGCGCCACGCAAGAAGCTCAGCTACAAGGAACAGCGCGAACTGGAGACACTGCCGGCGCAGATCGCGGAGCTCGAAGCCGAACAGAAGCGCATCACCGAACTGCTGGAGCTCGACGGCGGCGCGATCTACGCCAACGAAGCCTCGCGTGCGATCGAGTTGGGCGAGCGGCATGCGCGCATCGACGACGAGTTGATGGCGGCGCTCGAACGCTGGGAAGAGCTGGGCGCCGGCGCGGCCCGCTGACCGAGTCCGGCGCCCGCGCGCCGGGCCCGCGAGATGTCGCCCGCCGACCCGGATGCGAGCCGAGGGCGCATCCGCGCGAGGGTCTTGTCTGACGCGGCCGGAGCGGGGCGCGGGCTATACCTGCCGCCCATATGAACTTCATCCCACTCTTCGGTCCGTCGCTTGCTGCGCTGCGTCATTGCTTCGTCGCGACGGGCATCGCGTTGTCCCTCTCCGCCTGCGCCGAATTGCCGAAGGACGTGCAGCGTCCCGAGTCGAGCGCCCTGGCCTCGCCGGCCGGCACGCAGCTCGCCGCGCTGGTGCAGCAGCGCCACGATGCGGCGAAGAGCCGCTTCGACACCGGCTTCATGCTGCTCGACGGCCCGCAGAAGGCCTACGGCAGCCGGCTCGCGCTGGTGGAGAACGCACAGAAGACACTCGACCTTCAGTACTACTCGATCCATGCCGACCCGAGCACCGGCCGCCTGCTCGCCGCGGTGCGCGACGCCGCCGCGCGCGGCGTGCGGGTGCGCATCCTGCTCGACGACCTGCACAGCACCGGCGACGACGCGGTGGTGATGGAGATGGCCTTCGTTCCCAACATCGAGATGCGCATGTTCAACCCGCTGACCGGCGCGCGCGCCTCGAGCATCGGCCGCATGCTCAGTTCGATCGACGATGCCTCGCGGGCGCAGCAGCGCATGCACAACAAGCTGTTCATCGCCGACAACGTGATGGCGGTGTCCGGCGGCCGCAACCTCGGCGACGCCTACTTCGGCACCGCCAGCGACGGCAACTTCATCGACCTCGACCTGCTGGTCGCGGGGCCGCTGGTGCAGGACCTGTCGCGCAGCTTCGACGCCTACTGGAACAACGAGCGGTCCTATCCGGTGCAGTCGCTGGTCTCGCACGAAGACCTCGACAAGATTCGGCAGAAGGCCCGCGCCGACGCCGCCGCCAAGCGCGAGAAGGACGAGAAGAAGGGGCAGGCCGTGGTCGCCGACGGCGACCCGCAGGCCAAGGACGCCACGGTGCCGGCGGCCGATCCGCGCAAGGGCGCCTGGGACATGAAGCCGATGGACCTGTCGACGCTCGACTTCGTCTGGGCACCGGCCGCCGTGCTGGCCGACAAGCCGGCGAAGGTCGCGCCCGACGACGCGCCGCCCGGCGCCAACGACGGCAAGGCGCCGGGGCTGGTGGTGCGCAAGGACTCGGGCGCGAAGGTGACGCCGACGCAGGCGCCCGCGCCGTCCGCGCCCAACGGCAACGCGGACAAGTCGCTCGCTGCGGCCGCCAACGTCTCCGCCGGCGGCGACACCGTGGTCGAAGGCCTGCTGCAGCTGATCGGGCAGGCGCAGCACGACCTCTTGATCGTCTCGCCCTATTTCGTGCCCGGCCGCGACATCGAGCAGGCCTTCGCGACGGCGCGGGCGCGCGGCGTGCGCATCCGGCTCCTGACCAACTCGCTGGCCTCGAACGATGCGCCGGTCGCGCACGTCGGCTATGCGCGACATCGCGAGGAATTGCTCGCGATGGGCGTCGAGCTCTACGAGTTGCGCAGCGAGCAGGCCGGCCTGGGCAGCGCCTTCGGCGGCGGCTCGAGCGGCAACCTCACCGGGCAGTCGCGCTCGATGTTGCATTCGAAGGTGATGGTCATGGACGGCCAGCTGCTGGTGGTCGGCTCGATGAACCTCGACCTGCGCTCGCAGCTGCAGAACACCGAGATCGCGGTGCTGATGCGCAGCGACGTGCTGGCCGGCACCGCCACCGACAAGTTCGACACGGTGCTGCAGAAGGGCGCCTGGCATGTCGTGCTGCAGGACGGCCACCTGCTCTGGCATGCGCCCGAGGGCAGCGGCCTGGCCGACACCACGAGCGATCCGGACACCAGCGTGGCGCTGCGCGCGGTGCTGAAGGTGCTCGGCCCGCTGGCGCCGGACAAGTACCTCTGAGCGACCTCCGATCGCGGGTCAGAGCCGGTCGCGCACCCGCGCGAACACCTTCCAGAAGGTCGCGTCCTGCGCGGTCGCGAAGTTGATGCGCATCAGCGTGGTCGGCGGCCGGCGCGCATGGAACAGCGAGCCGGGCGCGATCAGGTAGCCCTGGTCGAGCATGCGCTGGGTGAGCGCATCGGTGTCGACGCCGGTGTCGACCCAGCCGAACAGGCCGGCCGGCTCCGAGGCCAGGGTGCAGCCGGCCGACAGGGCCAGCTTGACCGTGCGGCCGCGGGCGCCGTCCAGCCGCAGGCGGATGCGCTCGGCGTGCCGGCGCAATTGCCCCTGGTCGATGCACCACGACAGCGCCCGCTCGAACAGCGAAGGCGTGGTGAGCGTGGCGATCAGCTTGGTCTCCAGCAGCCGCCCGACCATCGACGGCGACGCGGCCAGGAAGCCGATGCGCCAGTTGGGCGCCAGGATCTTGGCGAAGCCGCTCACGTAGATGGTGCGCTGCAGGCCGTCGAGCGAGCTCAGCCGGGTCGCGTGCTCGGGCGCGAGATGGCTGTAGGTGTCGTCCTCGACGATGTGGAAGTCGTGCCGGTTGGCCAGTTGCAGCACGCGGTGCGCGCTGCCCGGCGTGAGGCTGTAGCCGGTCGGGTTGTGCAGCACGCTGACGCTGACGAAGAGCTTGGGCTTGTGGCCGTCGCCGGCGCTGCAGTAGCGCTCCATCACGTCGAGGTCGGGGCCGTCGGCGCGCCGCGGCACCGGGAGGATGCGCATGCCGAGCGATTCGAGGCGGGCGAATTCGAGCGCCCAGCCGGGCTCCTCGACCATCACCGGGTCGCCCGCGCGCAGCAGCGTGCGGCTGACGATGTCGAGTGCATGGGTGGCGCCGACCGTGGTCACGATCTGTTCCGGTCCGGCCGGCACGTTGATGCTCGCGAGCTTGGTCGCCAGGCTGCGGCGCAGGCCGCTGTCGCCGGCCGGCTCGCCGTATTGCAGCGAGAACTCCTGCAGCGCCTTGGTGCCCGTGACCTTGCGCACCGCCGCCGGCATGAAGGTGGCTTCGAGCCAGTCGGGCGGGAAGACGCCCATGCCCGGCTGCGGCTTGTCGCTCGGCCGGTAGAACATGCCGCGGATCAGCGCGCTGGCGTCGGCGGGCACCGGCTGCTGTATCGACGGCGTGCTTGCCGGCAGCGGCAGGCCGGCGGCGTCGGCGGCCGGGCCGGTGGCGGCCGAGTCGCGCACGTAGAAGCCCTTCTGCCGCCGCGCCTCGACCAGGCCCTGCGCCAGCAGCTGGTCGTAGGCGGCGACCACGGTGTGCGGACTCACGCCCTGCTGCCGCGCGCACTCGCGCACCGAGGGCAAACGCGCGCCGGGCGCCATCAGCCGGTTGCGGATCCGCTCGGCGAAGCGGTCGGCCAGCTGGCTGGTGAGCGACTGTGTGGAGGTTCGTGTCAGCATGCGGGGCGGGATTCTGTGTCGTCCAACCAATGGATACAGACCCGGCCTGTGTTCGGCAATCTGTACTGATACTGTAATGGTCCGGCAGTTTAAACTGTGCCCGATGAACTGGCAAGAATTCACCGCGCTGCTGGTCCTGGCCACCGCGATGAGCTTTTCGCCGGGACCCAACACCACCTTGTCGACCGCCCTTGCGGCCAACGGCGGCCTGCCGCGCGCGATGCATTTCGTGCTCGCGGTGCCGATCGGCTGGAGCCTGCTGCTGATGCTCTGCGCCGGCGGCGTCGGCGCCCTGGTCATGGCGCTGCCTTCGCTGCGCTGGGTCATCAAGGCCTTCGGCATCGGCTACCTGCTGTGGCTGGCCTGGAAGCTCAGCGGCAGCGCCACGCTGGCCCGCGGCGGCGACACGGCGGTCGAGGTCGGCTTCAAGCAGGGCGTGATGCTGCAGTTCGTCAACATCAAGGCCTGGCTGCTGGCCCTCACGCTGGTCGCCCAATGGATCGCCGGCCAACCCGACGCCTTGCAGCGCTACGCCATCGTCGCGCCGGTGATGCTGGTCTTCGCCTTCGCCAGCAACTTCCTCTATGCCCTGGTCGGCTCGCTGCTGCGCCACTGGCTGGCGCAAGGCCGGCGGCTCCTGTGGTTCAACCGCGCGATGGCCGCGGTGCTGGTGCTGACCGCCTGGTGGATGCTCGGCGTATGAAGCTCAAGGACGAAACTCTGGGCATGTGGCTCGGCGTGCTGGGCGTGGCCTTCTTCGCGGTCACCCTGCCGATGACCCGCCTGGCCACCGGCACGCAGGAAGCGCCTCAGCTGTCGCCCTGGTTCGTGACCCTCGGCCGGGCCGCGCTGGCCGGGCTGCTGTCGGTGGTCTTCCTGCTGGCCACGCGCTCGCCGCGGCCCGAGCGCCGGCACCTGAAGTCGCTCGGCATGGCGGTGCTCGGCAACGTCATCGGCTATCCGCTGCTGCTCGGGTATGCGCTGCGGGTGGTCAACGCCAGCCATGCCGCGGTGATCACCGCGCTGCTGCCGCTGGTGACCGCGGCCTGCGCGGCCTGGGTGCTGCACCAGCGCGCGCGGCTCGGCTTCTGGGTCTGCGCGGTGGCCGGCAGCCTGCTGGTGGTCGCCTTCTCGGTGCTGCGCGCCGAAAGCCACACCGCCGCCTTCGGCTTCGCCTGGGCCGACGTGCTGCTGGTCGGCGCGGTCATCGCGGCTTCCTTCGGCTACATCTACGGCGCGCAGGCCACGCCGGCGCTGGGGGCCGAACGCGTGATCTGCTGGGTGTGCGTGATGGCCTTGCCGGTCACGCTGCCGGGCGCGCTGTGGCTGTGGCCGCAGCAGCCGGTGGCGACCTCGGCCTGGATCGGTTTCGTCTACGTGGGCGTATTCTCGATGTGGGTCGGCTTCTTCGCCTGGTACCGCGGGCTCGCGATGGGCGGCGCGCTGCGGGTGAGTCAGGCCCAGCTGCTGCAGCCCTTCCTGACGATCCTGGCCGCGGTGCCGCTGCTCGGCGAGCCGCTCGACGTCGTCACGCTGGGCTTCGCGGCGGCGGTGGTCGCCACCGTGGTCATGGGCAAGCAACTCTCGCAGCCGCGCCGGCCCGCCGTCGCCGCCACCGTCACCCGATAAGCATTCGCATGGATTCCCTAGGAGCAAGAAAGATGAACTGGAAACTCGCCGCCCGCGCCGAAAAGATGAACCCTTCGGTGCTTCGTGAAATCCTCAAGGTCACCGAGAAGCCCGGCATCATCAGCCTGGCCGGCGGCCTGCCCTCGCCCAAGGCCTTCCCGATCAGCGCCTTCGCCGCGGCCTGCGCCGAGGTGCTCGCGAGCGACGGCCCAGCCGCCCTGCAATACGCCGCCAGCGAAGGCTTCAAGCCGCTGCGCGAAGCGGTGGCCGCGATGCTGCCGTGGGAGGTCGACCCCGAGCAGGTGCTGATCACCACCGGCTCGCAGCAATGCCTGGACCTGATCGCCAAGGTGCTGATCGACCCGGGCAGCAAGGTGCTGGTCGAGACGCCGACCTACCTCGGCGCGCTGCAGGCCTTCTCGCCGATGGAGCCGCAGCCGGTGAGCGTCGCCAGCGACCACGAGGGCGTGGTGGTCGACGACCTGATCGCCAAGGCGCCCGACGCCCGCTTCATCTACCTGCTGCCGAACTTCCAGAACCCGACCGGCCGCACGATGACCGAGGCCCGCCGCGCCGCGGTCTCGGCCGCCGCCGCCAAGGCCGGCCTGCCGATCGTCGAGGACAACCCCTACGGCGACCTCTGGTTCGACGAGGCGCCCGCGCTGCCGCTGACCGCGCGCAATCCCGAAGGCTGCATCTACCTCGGCTCCTTCTCGAAGGTGCTGGCGCCGGGCCTGCGCCTGGGCTTCCTGGTGGCGCCGAAGGCGATCTTCCCGAAGCTGCTGCAGGCCAAGCAGGCCGCCGACCTGCACAGCCCCGGCTTCAACCAGCGCATGGTCTTCGAGGTCATGAAGGACGGCTTCCTCGAGCGCCACGTGCCGACCATCCGCACGCTCTACAAGCGTCAGCGCGATGCGATGCTGGCCGCGCTGGCGCGCGAGATGAAGGGCCTCAAGGTCGAATACAACAAGCCCGAAGGCGGCATGTTCCTGTGGCTGCGCCTGCCCGAAGGCATGGACGCGGTGGCGCTGCTGCCCAAGGCGGTCGAGCGCGGCGTGGCCTTCGTGCCGGGCGTGCCTTTCTATGCCGGCGAAGGCGATCCGCGCACCTTGCGGCTGTCCTTCGTGACCGCCAGCGTCGAGGAGATCGACACCGCGATCGCCGCGCTGGCCGAGGCCGTGCGCGAGCAACTGGCGCAGAACGCCGCGGCCGACACCGAGCGCCGCCTGGCCGCCAGCACCACCTGAGGCACACGGGGGCCGACATGCTCAACATCTGGGGACGCATCAGCTCGATCAACGTGCGCAAAGTGGTGTGGTGCGCGCAGGAACTCGGCCTCGACTTCCAGCGCACCGAGGCCGGCGGCAAGTACGGCGTCGTGCAGACGCCCGAATACCTCGCGCTGAACCCGAACGCGATGGTGCCGACCATCGACGACGGCGAAGGCGAGGAGCGCATCACGCTCTGGGAATCGAACGTGATCGTGCGCTACCTGTGCGCGCGCCACGCGCCCGGCACGCTCTACCCCGAGCCGCTGGCCGAGCGCTTCGACGCCGAACGCTGGATGGACTGGCAGCAGACCACGCTCAACGCGGTCAGCGGCGAGGCTTTCCGGCAATGGGTGCGCACCGCGCCGGCGCAGCGCAATCCAGAAGCGATCGCCTATTCGGTGCGCTCGACCGAGCCGCTGTTCGCGCTGCTCGATGCGCACCTCGCCGGCCGCGCCTTCATGCTCGGCGACAGCTTCAGCATGGCCGACATCCCGGTCGGCTGCGAAGCCCATCGCTGGTTCGGCCTGCCGGCGACCGAATACACCCGGCCCGTGTGGCCGAACGTCGAACGCTGGTTCGCCGACCTGCGCAGCCGCGCCGGCGCGCGCGGCGTGCTCGACCTCCTTCTCGAATGAACGCGATGACCTCCCGCCCCTTCAAGCAAGTCGATGTCTTCACCGCCGTGCCCTACTACGGCAATCCGCTGGCGGTCGTGCTCGACGGCGACGGCCTGGACGACGAGCAGATGCAGCGCTTCGCCCGCTGGACCAACCTCTCGGAAACCACCTTCCTGCTGCCGCCGACGCTGCCCGGCGCCGACTACCGCGTGCGCATCTTCACGCCCGGCGGCGAGCTGCCCTTCGCCGGCCATCCGACGCTCGGCAGCTGCCATGCGTGGCTCGAAGCCGGCCACCAGCCGAAGGCGGCCGGCCGCATCGTGCAGCAGTCGGCGGTCGGTCTGGTCGAGATCCGGCGCGACGGCGATCGGCTGGCCTTCGCGGCACCGCCGATGCGCCGCAGCGCGCCGAGCCCGACCTTGCTGGCCAAGATGGCGGCCGCGCTCGGCCTCAAGGCCTCGCAGATCGTCAGCGCGCAGATGCTCGACAACGGCCCGGCCTGGCTCGGCCTGCTGCTGGCCGACAGCGACACCGTGCTGGCGCTCAAGCCGGACCACCGCATGCTGCGCGAACTCGGCCAGAAGGTCGGCGTCGCGGGGCTGCTGCCGGTCGAGGCATCGTCCTCGTCGACGTCCTCGATGAAATCCTCGCTGATCGGCCGTTCGAACCGCGAGGCCCGCGCCTTCGGCCGCGGCGAGGAAGCGCCCGGCGTCGAGGTGCGCGCATTCGCCGCGCCGATCGGCGTCGAGGAAGACCCGGTCACCGGCAGCTTCAACGCCAGCCTGGCGCAATGGCTGATCGCCGAAGGCCATCTGCCCGAGCGGTACGTCGCGGCGCAGGGGCAGACGCTCGGCCGCGCCGGCCGCGTGCACATCGCGCGCGATGCCGACGGCCAGGTCTGGGTCGGTGGCGATTCGGTCACCTGCGTGGATGGTCGACTAATGCGCTGATCGCCGCGCGATCGCGGCCGCGAAGGTGACGGACTGTCAAAACACAAGCACAATGCAAGTCCTTTTGACTACCTGAGAATCATGCTCACCTCATCCGATCGCCACTGCGCTCCGCGGCCGGACCGCCAGGCGCGATCGTCATGAAGAAACGCGTTCTCATCGCCGACGACCATCCGCTGATCCTCGCCGGCGTCCGCATGCTGCTCGAGGCACGGACCGACATCAAGGTGGCCGCCGAGGCCAGTTCACCCGACGCGCTGCTGCAGGCCCTGAAGGCCGAAAGCTTCGACCTGCTGATCACCGACTTCTCGATGCCCGGCGGCGATGCCGCCGATGGCCTCGGCCTGCTGCGCCGGGTGCGCCGCGACTTCCCGGACCTCGCGGTCGTGGTGCTGACCATGATCTCCAACTCGGGCGTGCACGGCTCGATCGTGCAGCAGGGCGTGCGCGGCCTGATCGACAAGAGCTCGGGCATGGCCGAGGTGTCGATGGCGATCGACGCGGTCAGCGGCGGACGCAACTACATCAGCGCCAGCTTCCGGCAGGGCCTGCTCGAGAGCGGCTTCGATGCGAAGGCCGGCGAACCGGCCAGGCTGTCGCCGCGCGAGCTGGAGGTGGTGCGGCTGTTCGCCTCGGGCATGACGGTGACCGCGGTGTCCGAGCACCTGTCGCGCAGCGTGAAGACGGTCAGCCGTCAAAAGGCCGACGCGATGGTCAAGCTGGGCTTGAAGTCCGACCTGGAAATCTTCGTCTACGCGCGCGAACACGGGATGATTTCCTGACGCTTCGGCAGACCGGGAAGGCGCCGCCTTCTCAACCCGCGCCGCCGTGCCGGCGCACGAAATCCGCGGCCCTTGCCAGCACCGCCGCCAGCAGGTTGCGCAGCAGCGGATAGCGGTCGCGCACCGCGTCCTCGAGGCCAAGGTCGTCGGCATCGATCAGGCATTCCATCATCCGCAGGGCGCTGACCGCCGGCTGCTCGTCGAGCTGCTGGCAGGCCGACGCGAGCCGATGCGCGAGCTGCTGCAGGCGCGGGCAGTCGCGCTCGGCCATCGCCTCGTCGAGCGCCTTCAGGTCGGTCCGGGTGACCTCGACGAAGACGCGCAACAGTCCCGTCGCCTTGGCCGGGTCGCCGCCGCACAGGCGGATCAGCGCCGGGTAGCTGGCGACCGGCGCCGGGTGGCCGGTCGTGAGCATCGCGGGCGCCGGCGACCGCGGTTGCAACAGGCCGGCCAGCGCTTCCTCGAAGGCCCGGGCCTGCAGCGGCTTGGCGAGCCAGGCATCGATGCCGGCGTCCTGGCAGCGCCGCGCCTCGCCGGCCAGGGAATCGGCGGTGAGCGCGATCACCGGCAGCCGCGGCAGGCCGCGCTGCGCCTCGTGGGCGCGCAGGCGCATGGCCAGGCCGAAGCCGTCGAGCCGGGGCATGCGGCAGTCGGTCAGCAGCACGGCGTAGCGGGCCGCGGGCGATGCGAGCAGCTGCCAGGCCGCTTCGCCGTCCTCGGCGAAGTCGCAGTCGAAGCCGAGCCTGGACAGCTGCATGCCGATGATCTCGCGATTGAGCGCGTGGTCTTCGGCCAGCAGCAGCCTCAGGCCGCGCCCGATCGGCGTCGTCTTGAAGCCGATGGGCGCCGGGCTCGGTTCAGCCACGAATCCGGAGGCCGAACCGCTGCCGACTGCGGGCCCGCAGCGCTCAGACCGCCGCGGGCAACGCCACCACGGCCTTGGCATCGGAGCTGCGCCGCGGGGCGACCGGCAGGTTGGCGCGGCGCAGGCGATAGCTCTCGGCGCTCGGACGGTCGAGCTGCCAGCCATGGGTGCCGTCGAGCCGGATGGCGACGCAGAGGTCGTCGATGGTGACGCCCAGGTTGTCGATGCTGTGCCAGTGCGCGCCATGCTCGCCCGAAGGCAGCATGCGCTTGAGCCACTTGCGGCTGAGCGGCTGGCCGGCGTTGAAGAACAGCTCGAGGGCGACGTCGAAGGTGACCGGGTCGAGCCGCACCTCGTCGTTGCCGAAGGCCACGATGCGCTCGCGCGGATGGAAGGCGTAGGCGTCCCAGACCAGGCCTTCGGGCGTGCCCTCGAGCCGGTCGCACGGCATGAAGTCGAGGATCGCGGCATAAAGCTCGCCGAAATAGCGCGGCGATGCCAACTGGACTTCGTTCGCGCCGGGGCCGCGCGAACGGGCGCGCGGCCGCTTGGCCAGCGGCGCATGAAGCACCGGCACCTCGGGGCCGACGACCGCCATCGCGCCGGCGAGGGCCATGCGGCCCTGGCTGTCGACGTCGGGCACGTCGCCGAGCAGCAGGAGGTCGAGCGACGCGCTGCGCTCGCCCATGGCTTCGAGTTCGTCGAGGCTGGAGAAGATCAACGGCGCGCAGCCGAGCGAACGCAGTGCCCGGCGGGCGAATTCGCGCGACCGTGGCGTGTAGGAAAGCACGGCGGCGCGGAGCATGGCAACGGAAGATTTCATGTGGGGACGGCCTGGTGGTCGCCGTGGCGGACCGGGAGACGGTCGTCGCCAAAGGCAAAATCAATCGTATGGGCCGACCCGATTGATATCCATCAGAAACGTCTCAAAGAGCTAGGGCGTGTTAACACTAATTGATCTGATCATGGTCGATGCGAGATACTTCATGCATGGAGATTTCGCCAACCCAGTTCGCCCAGATAGAGCACTGCCTGCCACTGCAAAGAGGCAACGTCAGCCTGTCGAATCTGAGTGTGTTGAATGCAATCCTGTATGTCGCCGAGCACGGCTGCAAGTGGCGCGGGCTGCCAAAGCGGTTCGGCAATTGGCACACCATCTACACGCGCATGAACCGGTGGTCCAAGGCTGGCGTGCTCGACCGGGTCTTCGAGGAGTTGCAGCGTGCTCAGGTCGTTCGCATCAGGATCGAGGCCGTCTCGCTGGACAGCACCAGCATCAAGGTGCATCCCGATGGTACCGGGGCGTTAAAAAAAACGGCCCTCAGGCCATCGGCAAATCCAGAGGC
>NZ_LMUW01000112.1:0-8784 GCF_009765735.1 Xenophilus sp. L33 | reverse complement strand
AAGCGCACGATGCGCCCGAAGGCCGTGCGCTGCTGCGTCGCCTGGGCGGGCCTGATCGGCCAATGCATCTGTTAATGGACCGTGCCTATGAAGGCAATGAGACCAGGCAACTGGCGCTCGACCTGGGGTTCATTCCTGTCGTGCCGCCGCTGAAGACTCGGATTGAGCCTTGGGAGTACGACCGCCAGATGTACAAGCGCCGCAACGAGGTTGAGCGATTGTTCCGACGCCTCAAAGGCTACCGGCGCATCTTCTCTCGCTTCGAGAAACTCGATGTGATGTTCCTCGGCTTCATCAGCTTCGCGCTGATCGCCGATGGGCTTCGTTTGTGTTAACAGGCCCTAGTCGAAATGGCTAACGGTGGAAGACTTTTGGTCGCACCCGCGACCCCGTCATCCGACCCGCTTCGGCAGAATCGCCGCATGGGAACCCTCTACCTCGTGCGCCACGGACAAGCCAGCTTCGGTGCCGACGACTACGACAACCTGAGCGAGCTCGGCCATCGGCAGTCGCGCCGGCTGGGCGAATACTGGCGCGAGCGCGGCATGACCTTCGACGCCGTCATCACCGGCACCCTGAAGCGCCATCGGCAGACATGGGAGGGCATCGCCGAAGGCCTCGGGCTCACGCGCGACGACGTGCTGCCCTGGCCCGGCCTCAACGAATACGACAGCGAGGCGGTGATCGCGCAGATCCATCCCGGCCCGCTGGCCAAGCCGAAAACGGCGGAGCTGAAGCGCCACCACATCCGGCTCCTGCGCGAAGGCCTCGGCGCCTGGATGTCGGGCCGGACCGAACCGGCCGGCATGCCGCGCTACGTCGACTTCCTGGCCGGCGTGACCAGCGCGCTCGACCACGTGCGCGACAAGCACCACGGCGCCCGCGTGCTGGTGGTGTCGAGCGGCGGGCCGATCAGCTCGGCGGTCGGCCATGTGCTCGGCACCAGCCCCGAGACCTCGATCGAACTGAACATGCGCCTTCGCAACAGCTCGGTGACCGAGTTCGTCTTCACGCCGAAGCGCCATTCGGTGATGACCTACAACACGCTGCCGCACCTCGACGGCCCCGCCTATGCAGGCTGGGTGACCTACACCTGAGCTAGGCCCGAAGCCAGCGCCAGCCGGCGCCGATGTGCGGGGACGGCTCGGCGTCGCCCCAGCGCAGCGGCAGCGCACCCGGGCGCCGCAGCACCGAACGCACCGGCAGGCGCAGCATGCGCTGCGCGCCTTCGAAGGCCGCCACCTGCGGGCCGTCGACGATCACCTGCGCATCGACCGCCACGTGCAGCAGGTCGCCGTTGCCGAAGTCGATGAACAGCAGGCCGGCCTTCGGATGCACCGCGATGTTGCCCAGCGTGTTGAAGAAGGAGTTGCCGACGAAGTCGGGCACCCACAGCACGCCATCGCCTTCCAGGCGAACGAAGCCCGGGCTGCCGCCCCGGTGCGAGACGTCGATCGCACGCGCCGGATCGTCCCGTCCCGCGCCCGGGTAGGCGCTGGCGATGAACAGGGTGTCGGCGGCGGCGACCAGCCGACGCGCCGCCTCGTCGAGCCGGTCGCTGCGTTGCATGGCCGGCCGATCGCCCGCCTCGCGCACGAACACAGGTTCGCGCGCCTGGATGTACTTCGGGCAGTTGCCGAAGCTCTGCCGCACCTCGACCGTGAAGCCGCCCGGCCCGACCGCCTGCACTTCGCCGTTCATGCGGTTGCGCCGGCGGGTCTGCGGCTCGATGCCGAGCAGGCCGATCGGCGCGCCGTCGACCAGATGCCGCGCCAGCGGATCGTCCGGCGCCGGCAGCGCGTCGATGCGCAGGTGCTTCGGATCCGGCGAATGCATGAAGCCGGCCGGCGCCGCCAGCACGCTGGCCCAGGGCTGATCGTCCGCATCCAGGCTGCCGGCGACGATGAAGGGCAACTGCGCGAAGAAGTCGCGGTGCTGCTCCGGCATGCGGTCGCGCACCACCTTCGGGCCGAAGGCCTCCATGCGCTCGCGCACCCCGAAGCGCGATTGCAGGGCGCGCTCGCCTTCGTGCCAGACCGGACGTTCGACGACGGCTTCCATGACCGTCTCCGTCAGGCCCTCAGGCCGATCGGTGTGACCGGCATCGGCACGAAGTCCGGCAAGGCCTCGATGCGCGCCAGCCAGTCGCGCACCTTCGGATAGGTGTCGAGCGAGACGCCGCCTTCGGGCGCCACCGACACGTAGCTGTAGTTGGCGATGTCGGCCAGCGTCAACGCATCGCCGGCGAGCCAGGGGCGGTTCGCCAGCTCGACTTCCATCACGTCGAGCAGCCGCTTCGAGCGCGCCAGCGCCTCGGCCGGATCGCGGTCCAGCTTAAAGAGGTTGATGACCCGCGCGGTGTTCGGGCCTTCGTACAGCGGCCCGGACGACACCGAGAGCCAGCGCTGCACCTGCGCCAGCGTGAACGGATCGCGCGGCAGCCAGCGGGCCGGATCGTCGGCGTAGCGCTCGGCCAGGTAGACCAGGATCGCGTTCGAATCGGTGACGATGCGGTCGCCGTCCTCCAGCACCGGCACCAGGCCGAAGGCGTTGAGCCGCAGGAAGTCGGGACGGCGATGCTCGCCGCCCGGGATGTCGACATCGACCGTCTCGAAGGGCAGGCCGAGCATCGAGAGAAACAGTCGCACCTTGTGCGAGTGGCCGGACAGCGGGTGGCTGTGGAGCTTGAGCGGAGCGGCAGGCGTGGAGCGTGTCATGGCGGGCTTTCGTTGGGGGAATGACCGCATTGTTCGCTCTTGCCGCGTTCGGAGTAATGGGCCGCGATACACTTCACTCCTCCGGTCTGCGGTTTAATCGCGCGATGGACCGACTCAAAGCCATGCAGACCTTCGTGCAGATCGCCGACCAGGGCAGCCTCACCAAGGCCGCGGAGGTGCTCGACAGTTCGCTACCCGCGGTGGTGCGCTCGCTGGCCGCGCTGGAATCGCACCTGGGCGTGCGGCTCTTCCACCGCACCACGCGCCGCATCTCGCTCACCGACGAAGGGCGCCGCTATCTCGACAGCTCGCGCCAGGTGCTGGCCGCCGCCGAGGCCGCCGACCAGGAACTGACGGCCGGCGCGGCCGAGCCGTCGGGCCACCTGAGCCTGACCGCGCCGGTGCTGTTCGGCCACATGTACGTGGCGCCGTCGGTGCTGCGCTTCCTGCGGCGCCACGAGCGGATGCGCTGCAGCGTGCTGCTGCACGACCGCACGGTCAACCTGCTGGAGGAAGGCATCGACCTCGCGGTGCGCATCGGCCCGCTGGACGATTCGTCGCTGGTGGCGCAGCCGCTCGGCAGCGTCCGGCGCGTGGTGGTCGCCAGCCCCGAATGGCTGCGCGCCAACGGCCGGCCGCGGCACCCGCGCGAACTGGCGCGCCTGAACTGCGTGCGCGAATCGGCCACCGCCGGCCACTGGAGCTTTCGCGACAACGGCCGGACGCTGACGATCCAGGTCGAGGGCAACATCGAGTTCAACCACGTCGCGCCGGCGATCCAGACCTGCGTCGAAGGCTTCGGCTGCGGCATGTTCCTGTCCTACCAGGTGCAGCCGCTGGTGGCCGAAGGCCGTCTGGAGATCCTGCTGGAAGACTTCGAGGCGGCGCCGCGGCCGGTGAACCTGATCTACCCGCACGCGCGGCTGCTGCCGGCGCGCACCCGCGTGCTGATCGACTGGTTGAAGCAGGAGCTGGGCGGGCTGCACTTCTGAGCCGCCATCGACGCATTCAGGCCTGCCAGACCCCGTAGCCGGCGGCCCGCAGCGCGATGCCCAGTTCGACCTCCATCTCGCGCGCCGCCTCGTAGGGCATCGGGTTGTACATCGCGTAGAGCGCGGGCAGCAGGCGCAGGCCGTGGTCCCGCACGAAGCCGTTGGCCTGGATGCCGGCCTTGTGCTTGTCGAAGCGCACGTCCGGATCGAGCCCCGTCATGCCGACATAGACGAAGGGCATGCCGAGCCGGTAGTCGGGATTGGCGCGCCGGAAGCGCGCCACGTTCCAGACCCGGTCGTCGAGCTCGACCACGTAGACGTGGTGATGGTGCCGCTTCTTCCGGACCGCCATCGGCCCGTTCCCTTCGCCTTCGCGCGCGGACGTGCGCTCAGGCCTTGCGCTTGATCATCTGGTAGATGAACAGCAGCACGATCGCGCCGATGACCGAGGCGATGAAGCCGGCGCCCTGGCCGGCCGTGTACCAGCCCATCGCCTGCCCGACGTAGGTGGCGATCAGCGAGCCGGCGATGCCGATCAACGTGGTGACGATGAAGCCGGCGGAGTCGTCGCCGGGTTTGATCGCGCGAGCCACCAGGCCCGCGACGAAGCCGATCAGAATGGTCCAGATGAGGCTCATGCGAATCCTTGGTTGGTGAGTGCGCCGCGCGCGTCGGATGATAGCGGGCGGCATGGTTGGCGATCACTTCAGCGCTCGCCGTCCTACATGCGGCGCTCAGCGCGCTGCTATAAATCCCCGATGCTCGAAAAGCTTCCCGATGTGATCGGCCACGCGCTGCACGACGTGCGTGCCGGGCTCGATTCGATCGTCTTCAACACGCTCGGCCTGCGCAGCGGCATGGCATCCATCCAGGTGACCAGCCTGGCCTTCGCCGACCATGCGCCGCTGCCCGAGCGCTACACCGCCGACGGCATCGGCCGTTCGCCGCCGGTCGACTGGCTGCAGGTGCCGGCGGAGGCGGCCGCGCTGGTGCTGCTGGTCGAAGACGCCGACTCGCCGACGCCGCACCCGCTGCTGCACGCGGTCGTGGTCGACCTGCCCGCCGGCGACGGCGGCCTGCCCGAAGGCGCGCTGCCGAGCGCCGACCACGAAGGCGCCGGCTTCCATGCCGGCCGCAATTCCTACCTGCAGGCCGCCTGGCTGCCGCCCGATCCGCCGCCGGGACATGGCGTGCATCGCTACGCCTTCCAGGTCTTCGCGCTGGGCAGCGCGCATGCCTTCTCGACCCATCCGGGCCGCGACGAGGTGATCGAGGTGCTGCGCGAGAAGGCGATCGCCAGCGGCTTGCTGATCGGCACCTGCGAACGGCCCGACGGATCGATCCGGATCGGCGACGCGGCGCCGAGCGGCCCGCTGGTCGCGGGCTGAATTCAGGAAGGCAGCGGGCCGGTGTAGGCGGTGCTCAAGGGCAGCCGCGACACCTCGGCCAGCAGGTCGGCCAGCGCGCGTGCGCTGGCCTCGACCAGCGCCCGCCCCTTCTCGGCACTCGCGGCGGCGGCATTGCCGGCGGCGCCTTGCGGGTTGTAGTCCTCCATCGCCCAGCCGAGCTTGGCGCTCCTGCCGTTGCCGAGGATCGGGTAGTCGGCGGCGCGCTGGCGCGAGGTCGAGACGAAGTCGCGGGCCGCGTCCATCGCCACCTGCGACGGCGCCAGCGCCAGCATCATCGAGGTCTCCATCTCGCCGGCGTGGACGCCGAAGCGGTGCTCCTCGGCGCTGAACTGCGCGCCGGCCGCGCCGAGCGGCAGGTTGAACCAGCTGCAGCTGTAGACGATGAGGCCGTGGTCGGCGCGCAGCTCGCGCGCCACGATGTCCATCGCGCCCGCATGCCCGCCGTGCGCGTTGAAGAGCACCAGCTTGCGCACGCCGGCCCGCGCGACGCCCGCGCCCAGTTCGCTCCAGAGCCGGATCAGCGTGGTGGACGACAAGGTCAGCGTGCCGGGGAAGCGCGCATGTTCGGGGCTCAGGCCGACCTGCTGGGTCGGCAGGAACAGCACCGGCAGATCGGCGGCCAGCAGCGGCAGCGTGGCCGCGACGATGCCGTCGGCCAGCACCGAGTCGACACCCAGCGGCAGGTGCGGGCCGTGCTGCTCGGTGGCGCCGAGCGGCAGCACCGCCACGGTGGCCGCGGGGTCGAGCGCCGCGAAGTCGGGGCTGGCGAGCTGGGCCCAGAAGCGGCTGGCGGGAACGGTCATGCGGCGATCTTAGGGCCAGTTCCGGCGCGCGAAGCCGCGCCGCTTCAGGGAAACCCTGCGCCGCGGGGCGCATCGGGCGAGGCCCGAGCCGGCGCGCGGCGCTCCCTCTACAGTCCTGCCATCGCACACCAGAAGGAGTCTTCATGAAAGCCGTCGGCTACCGCCAGTCCCTCCCGATCGACAATCCCGCCGCGCTAGAGGACGTCGAACTGCCTGATCCGAAGCCGGGCGAGCGCGACCTGCTGGTGCGGGTGAAGGCGGTGTCGGTCAACCCGGTCGACACCAAGGTGCGCAAAAATTCCGCGCCCGCGGCCGGCCAGGCCAAGGTGCTCGGCTACGACGCGGTCGGCACCGTCGAAGCGGTCGGTGCAGCAGTGAAGGGCTTCAAGGCCGGCGACCGGGTCTACTACGCCGGCTCGATCGTCCGGCCCGGCACCAACAGCGAACTGCACCTGGTCGACGAGCGCATCGTCGCGCTGGCACCGAAGAGCCTCGACGACGCGCAGGCCGCCGCGCTGCCGCTGACCACCATCACCGCCTACGAGGTGCTGTTCGACCGCCTCGGCGTGCCGCACGGCGGCGGCGCCGGCCAGACGCTGCTGGTGATCGGCGGGGCCGGCGGGGTCGGGTCGATCATGATCCAGCTGGCGCGGCAGCTGACCCAGCTGAAGGTGGTGGCCACCGCTTCGCGCGCCGAGACCCGCGACTGGTGCCTGGCACTCGGCGCCCATGCGGTGGTCGATCATTCGAAGCCGCTGGCCGCCGAACTGAAGGCCGCCGGCCTCGGCCTGGTCGACCGGGTCGCCAGCCTGACCCAGACCGAGTCGCACTTCGCGCAGATCGTCGAGAGCCTCAAGCCGCAGGGCCAGCTGGCGGTGATCGACGACATGGCGGTCTTCAACGCGATGCCGCTCAAGCCCAAGTCGATCTCGCTGCACTGGGAATCGATGTTCACCCGCTCCACCTTCCAGACCGCCGACATGGCGCGCCAGGGCGAGTTGCTCGCCGAGGTCGCCGGGCTGGTCGATGCCGGCAAGATCCGCACGACGCTGCAAGCCACCTTCGGCACGATCGACGCGGCGAACCTGCGGCGCGCGCATGCGCTGATCGAGAGCGGCAAGTCGCAGGGCAAGGTGGTGCTGCAGGGCTTCTGACGCCGGCGCTACCATCGACGGATGACCAACGACCTGTTCCGCGCCGACGCCTACCTGCGCGATTGCGAGGCCCGCGCGCTGCGGGCCGGAGAAGACGGCATCGTGCTCGACCGCACCGTGTTCTATCCGCTGGGCGGCGGCCAGGCCGGCGACAGCGGCCGGCTGGTGCTCTCCGACGGCCGCGCGCTGGCGATCGCCGACACCCGCAAGGCCAAGGACGCCGAAGGGCGGCCGACCGCCGAGATCCTGCACCTGCCCGCACCCGGCCAGGAGGCGCTCATCGCGGAGCTAAAGGCCGGCGACACGGTGCACGCGGAGATCGACTGGGAGCGCCGGCACCGGCTGATGCGCTTCCACACCGCGACCCACCTGCTGTGCCACCTGGTGCCGCAGCCGGTCAACGGCTGCTCGATTACGCCCGACTACGCGCGCCTCGATTTCCACATGACCGAGCCGCTCGACAAGGACGCCCTGAGCGCCGGGTTGGCGCGGCTCGTCGCGGCCGCCCATCCGCTGGAGGTCGGCGCGATCAGCGATGTCGAGCTCGATGCCAATCCGGCGCTGGTCAGGAGCATGAGCGTGCAGCCGCCGCGCGGCACCGGCACGGTCCGCACGATCCGCATCGGCGACGACGAGTCGATCGACTTCCAGCCCTGCGGCGGGACGCACGTCGCCAACACCCGCGAGATCGGGGCGGTGATCGTGACGAAGATCGAGAAGAAGAGCGCCAACACGCGCAGGGTGGTCCTGGGCTGGGCAGCCGTGTGAACCTGGAACTTCGGTGCTTCCGGCCGCTCGGACTGAGCGCATGACCTTCCGCTTCCCCACGCGCCGCGCGGCCCTGCTGCTGGCCGCGCTCTTCATCGGCCTGCCGGGCCTCGCCCTGGCCCAGGTCGCCTCGCGGGTCGGCCCGGTGGTCACGACGCCGCACGTCCGCGCCGAACTGGTCGCCTATGCGCCGAACGGCGTCTCGCCGGGCGCCGAGGTCTGGGTCGGCCTGCAGATCGCACACCAGCCCGGCTGGCACACCTACTGGAAGAACGCCGGCGACTCGGGCCTGCCGACCGAGCTGGCCTGGACCCTGCCGGCCGGCGTCGCTGCCGGCGAGATCGCCTGGCCGGTGCCGACCCGCATCGACATCGGCAACCTGGCGAACTACGGCTACGAGGACACGGTGCTGCTGCCGGTGCCGCTCACCGTCGGCGCCGACTTCAAGCCGCCGCTGGCGCTCACCGGCGCGCCGCAGCTGGACGTGCGCCTGAAGGCCTCCTGGCTGGTCTGCAGCAAGGAATGCATTCCGGAAGACGGGGAATTCCGCCTGCAGCTGCCGTTGCAGGGCAGCACCGCGCTGAACAAGGCCGACTTCGACGCCGCCTTCGCGGCCCAGCCGGCGCCGCTGCCGGCCGGCCGCATCGCGCTCGACGGCGAGCGGCTGCAGGTGCATCTGGACGGCCTGCCGGCCGCGGTGCGCGGCAAGCACCTGCAGTTCTTCGCCGAGACCCCCGACGTGATCCAGACCGCCGCGGTGCCGGACCGCGACTGGACCCAGGCCTGGCAAGGCGACGCCTGGACCGGCAGCGTGCCCCTGGCGGCCCAGCGCGGCGCCAGCCCGGCCGTGATGCCGGTCGTGGTCGCCCTGGCCGCCGCCGATCGGCAGGCCGGCCAGCCCTTCGCCTGGCGCGCGGAAGCACCTGTCAGCGGCACCTGGT
>NZ_LMUW01000111.1 GCF_009765735.1 Xenophilus sp. L33 | reverse complement strand
GGTCTCGCGGCGTGCCGCGGAAGCGCCGCCGCGCCCGCTCGATCCGGACGAGATCGCCGAGGCGGCGCGCGAATGGCGGCGCATGGCCGCGATCGACGGCCGCTCGCCGCGCGTGGCCGACGCGCTCGAGGCCCTGGCCGAGGACCGCCGCGCGCCGGTGAGCGTGCCGTCCTTCGAGCCGCCGAAGACGCTGGCGCAGCGCATCTCCGATTTCATGGGCCTTTGAAGCATTCGAGGGTTCAACGAACGAAAGCCTGGGTCAATGCCGCCGGCGCCGTCTGCCGGCCGACCAGCCCGCCCACCGCCAGCAAGGCCAGCAGATAGGGCAGCATGATCAGCAGCGCGCTCGGCACCTGCACGCCCATCGCGGGCAACTGGAACTGCAGCGCGGTGGCGGCGCCGAACAGCAGGCAGGCACCGACCGTGCGGCCGACCCGCCAGTTGCCGAAGATCACCGCGGCGATCGCCAGGTAGCCGGCGCCGTTGGTCATGCCTTCGGTGAAGGTGTGGATGTCGCCGATCGACAGGAAGCAGCCGGCCAGCGCGGACATCACGCCGGTCAGCATCACCGCGCCGTAGCGCAGGCGGTTCACCGAAAGCCCCGACTTGTCGACCGCCCGCGGCGCGGCGCCGGCCGCGTGCAGCGCCAGGCCGAGCGCGGTGTGGCGCAGCGCCCAGGCGATCAGCGCTACCAGGACGAGGCCGGCGTACAGCAGCCAGGTCTGCCGGAACACCTGCTCGCCGAAGACCGGGATGTCGCGCAGGAGCGGCGGCGCCCAGCTGTCGAGGCCCGGGATGGTGGCGCGCGAACGGCTGCCGAAGATCTCGCGGTAGGCCAGCGTGGTGCCGCCCAGCACCAGGATGTTGATGCCGATGCCGGTGACGATCTGGTTGGCGCGCAGGCTGATGCTCAGCACCGCCTGCAGCAGCGCCACCGGCAGCACCGCCAGCACGCCGATCAGGAGGCCCAGCGTCGGCGAGCCGGTGGCGGCCGAGCCGACCGCGCCGGCGAAGGCGCCGGTGAGCATCATTCCCTCGACGCTCATGTTGAGCACGCCGGCGCGCTCGCTCACCAGTTCGCCGGTGGCCGCCAGCAGCAGCGGCGCGGCCAGCCGCACGGTCGAGCCGACGAAGACCGCGGTCATCTCGGCGCTCATCGCTGCACCGTCCGGTTGCGGGCGAGGCCGCGTTCGGCGCCGGCCAGCGTGACGATGATCAGCCCCTGGATGACCACCACCAGCGCCGTCGGCACGCCGGCCACCATCTCCATGTTGATGCCGCCCGAGCGCAGGAAGCCGAACAGCAGCGCGCCCGCCAGCACGCCGGGCACCGAGCCGCGCGCCAGCAGCCCGACGACCAGGCCGTCGAAGCCGTAGCCCGACGAGAAGCCGGCCTTCAGCGAATACTGCTCGCCCTGCAGCATGCAGGCACCGGCCAGGCCGCCGAGTGCGCCGGCCGCGAACAGCGCGCCGATCACCATGCGGTCCACGCCGATGCCGGCGCGCCGCGCCGCCTGCGCGTTCAGGCCGACCGCGCGCAGGCGCACGCCGAGCACGGTGCGGTTCAGCACGATCGCCACCACCACGGCCAGCACCAGGCAGGCGATCAGCCCGACGTGCAGCGGCACCGACGCGTCGCCGGTCAGGAGCGGCAGCTGGGTCGCGTCCGGAATCTCCAGCGACTCGGGCAAGGTGTTCGAACTGGTCATCGGCTGGCGCAGCAGCGCGGTCGACTGCACGCAGCCGTAGACCAGCCAGTAGGCGATAAAGGACAGCAGCAAGGTGGCGATCACCTCGTTGGTCCCGGCCTTGGCCTTCATGACGCCGGCCAGGCCGCCCCAGACGCCGCCGGCCAGGCAGGCCGCCAGCACCGGCAGCAGGAAGGCCAGGCCGAGGGGCAGGCTGCTGACGTGCCCGTAGAGGCTCACCGCGGTGGCCGCGATGCCGCCGACCGCGATCTGCCCTTCGCCGCCGACGTTGGTGAGGTTGGCGCGCTGCGCCAGCACGAAGCCGAGGCCGACCAGCGCGAACACCAGGCTGCGGTTGATCGAGGCGGCGAAGGCGTAGGGCGAGCCCCAGGCGCCGTCGGCGAAGGCCGGCACCGCGTCGGCGACGGGCACGCCCAGCAGGTGGATCAGCAGCACGCCGATCAGCAGCGCGCCGGCGACGGCGCCGAGCGAGACCCAGATCGCGGGGCGGGCCAGCCAGTTCTTGGAGGTCGTGGTCATGTCGGGTTCACGTTGTCGAGCCGGCCATCCAGGCGCCGATGCGCTCGCGCTCGGCCGGCGAGGCTTCGCATTCGCCCATCACGCGGCCGCGGTAGAGGACGAGCACCCGGTCGGCGACCCGCAGCAACTCGTCCAGTTCGGAAGAAATCAGGAGCACGCCGACGCCGCTGGCGCAGGCGTCGCGGATGTGCTGGTAGACCGCCTCGACCGCGCCGACGTCGAGGCCGCGGGTCGGCTGGGCGGCCAGCAGGAAGCGCAGGCCGTCGATGGTCAGTTCGCGGCCGAGCACCGCCTTCTGCTGGTTGCCGCCGGACAGCCCCGCGAAGACGGCCTCCGGGCCGGCGGCGCGCACGTCGAAGCGCCGCATCAGTGCGAGCGCCTCGTCGCGCATCGCGGCGCGGTCGAGCAGGCCCCAGCGCCGAAAGCGCGGCAGCCGGTCGAGCAGCAGGTTCTCGGCCAGGGTCATGCCGAGCACGCAGCCGACCGCATGCCGGTCCTCCGGCACGATGCCGGCGCCGGCCTCGCCGACCGCGCGCGGACCGCGGCCGGTCAGCTCGCGGCCGGCGACGAAGAAGCGGCCCTCGGTGGCCGGCAGCATGCCGGCCAGCACCGCCGCCAGTTCGCTCTGGCCGTTGCCCTCGACGCCCGCCACCGCGACGATCTCGCCCGGTTGCACGAGCAGGGTGAAGTTGTCCAGGCGCAGCAGGCCGTCGGCGTCGCGCACGCTGAGGCCGTCGACCATCAGCGCGGGCTCGACGGCGGCGGCCGCGCGCGCCGCGCGCGCCGCGTGTGCCGCGTGTGCCGCGTGCGGCGCAGCCGCCTGGCCATCGGCATCCGAGGCCTCGACACCGAGGCCCGCCAGGGCCACCGGCGACACGGCGTCGCGGCCGATCATCGCCCGCACCAGCACGTCCAGGTCCTGTGCCGGCGTGTCCGAGCGCATCGCGATGCGGCCGCCGCGCAGCACGGTCGCGCGCTGCGCCACCTGCTGGATCTCGGCCAGCTTGTGGGTCACGAGCATCACGCCGCAGCCTTCCTCGGCGACGCGGCGGCAGACCTGCAGCAAGGCGGCGATCTCGTCCGGCAGCAGCACCGCGGTCGGCTCGTCGAGCACCAGGAGGGCCGGCTCGCGCATCAGGCACTTGACGATCTCGACCCGCTGGCGCTCGCCGACCGACAGGTCCTGGATGCGCGCGCGCGGGTCCAGCGCCAGGCCGTAGCGCTGCGACAGCGCGGCGATGCGATCGGCGCATTCGGCGCGCCTGAGGCGCCCGCTCGACTGGCCCAGCAGCAGGTTGTCGACCACGCTCAGGTCGGGCACCAGGCTGAAGTGCTGGTGCACCATGGCCACGCGCTGCGCCAGCGCGTCGGCGGGACCTTCCGGCGCATACGGCTCGCCGCGCATGCGCAGGCTGCCGCCGTCGGGCTGGTAGACGCCGAAGATCAGGTTGCACAGGGTCGACTTGCCGGCGCCGTTCTCGCCCAGCAGGCAGTGCACCTCGCCTTCGGCCAGCGTCAACGAGACGTCCTCGAGCACCTGCAGGCTGCCGAAGCGCTTGCCGACGCCCTCGAGGCTCAACAGCGGCGCAGCGCCCATCAGCCCTCCAGCACCTTGATCTTGCCGCTCTGGATGTCCTTCTTGATCGCGTCGATCTTGGCCTTCTGCTCGGGCGTCGCGCCGCAGATCACCATGTCGGAGGCCTGCGGGCCCATGGCCAGGCCGAAGGGCTTGTAGCCGGCCTGCCACTTGCCGTCGACCATCTCGCCGATCGCGTACTGCACCTGGTAGCCCACGCCGGTGATGCTGTAGGCCGGGTAGAGCGGATCGCTGCCGCAGCGGTCGGTGTAGCTGCCGATGATGTGCGTGTTCTTGTCGCGCGCCGCCTGCTCCATGCCGCGCAGGCCGAGGTTGAGGATGTGGTAGTGCACGTCGGCACCCTGCGCGATGGCCGCCAGCGTGGCTTCCTTGGCCTTGGCGACGTCGTCGAAGTCGCCGGTGTAGTTCTCGACGTACTTGATGTTCGGGTTGACGTAGGCCGCGCCCTTGCCGAACTCCTTGCCGGCGTTGACGATCGACGGGATCTCCATGCCGCCGACGTAGCTCACCACGCCGGTCTTGCTCAGCATCGCGGCCGAGGCGCCGGCAACGAAGGCGATCTCGGCCTGCTTGACGTCGTAGCCGGCGACGTTCGGCATCGGGTCCGACTTGTTGCCGCCGACGATCGAGAACTTCGTGTTCGGGAAGCGCTTGGCCACCTTCATCACCGCGGCCTGGGTCTGGCCGCCGACGCCGATCACCAGCTGGTTCTTGGAGGCCAGGTTGGTCAGGGCCTGCTCCATGTCGGCGTAGTTGATGTTCTCGATCATCTGCACCTTGACCTTGTCGCCGTACTGCTTCTGCGCGGCGGTCAGACCGTCGTAGCCCGATTCCATCCATCCCTTGTCGGACTTCGAACCGGGAATCAGGATGCCGACGCGGACCGGATCGGCGGCTTGCGCGACGCCGGCAGAGAAGACCGCGGACAAGGACAGGCCGACGGCCAGGGCGGAAGCCGCGAAGCGGCGGCGGGTGAGGGAAATCGACATTGGCATTCCTTTCGCTTAGGTGAGGGTCTGGAGGTAATTAAATGATTACTTACGAGATGTCCGAGCCGTTTGCAGGAAGCATGCCAAGCGACCTTCGAATCGGCTGTTTTCCCTCTGTGGGAGCCCTTCCGACGGCTTCGGCCGAGGGTTCTTCCACGCGCGTCCGGAGCCGCTTCGGACGTTGCCGATCTGGTGCGCCGCGCGCCGAAGCGATGCACCGCGCACCAACCCGCACCACCCTTTCATTCCTCACCGGAGCTTCTTCATGACCACCGACTCTTCTTCCGCCGGCCTGCTCGGCGTTTCGCCGCAAACCCACTGGAGCGCTACCGCCGATGTGGTCGACATGTCGATCGCGCCGCCGGCGCCGCGGCCGCTGCGCATCGCCGCCGCGCCGCAGGACGTGGTGGTCGACCTCCACCGCACGGCGATCGTCGTGATCGACATGCAGAACGACTTCTGCACGCAAGGCGGCTGGGTCGACCACATCGGCGGCAACTACGCCGCCGACCGCGCGGCCATCGCGCCGCTGCAGAAGCTGCTGCCGGCGCTGCGCACGGCCGGCGTGCCGGTGATCTGGGTCAACTGGGGCAACCGGCCAGACCTGGCCAACATGCCGCCGAACCAGATCCATCTCTACCGGCCGACCGGCACTGGGGTCGGCCTGGGCGACCCGCTGCCGGGCAGCGGCCATCCGGTGCTGCAGAAGGACTCGTGGGCCGCCGCGGTGGTCGACGAACTGGCGCCGCTGCCGGAAGACATCAAGGTCGACAAGCACCGCATCAGCGGCTTCTGGGACACGCCGCTCGACAGCATCCTGCGCAACCTGGGCATCCGCTCGATCCTGTTCGCCGGCTGCAACACCGACCAGTGCGTGCTGCACACGCTGACCGACGCCAACTTCCTCGGCTACGGCTGCGTCATGCTGGAAGACTGCTGCGCCACCTCGTCGCCGGACTTCTGCACCGAAGCCACCGTCTGGAACGTCAAGAAGTGCTTCGGCTTCGTCACCAGCTCGGACCAGGTCATCGCCGCGCTGGGCGCGTGATGCGAGACGAAGCGAACGACGGCTTCCTGCCCGGCCCGCGCTGCGAGCGCGCGCCGACCGGCCGCGGCCCGCTCGACGGCCTCGCGCTGGCGGTGAAGGACCTGATCGACATCGAGGGCGCAGTCACCGGCGGCGGCAATCCGGACTGGGCGCGCACCCATGGCCCGGCCCCGGCCGATGCCGCGGCGGTCGCGGCCTGCCGCCGTGCCGGCGCCGCGATTCACGGCAAGACGATCAGCGACGAACTGGCCTACAGCCTCGAAGGCGAGAACGCGCATTTCGGCACGCCGCGCAACCCGCGCGC
>NZ_LMUW01000011.1 GCF_009765735.1 Xenophilus sp. L33 | reverse complement strand
CCGGCTTCGACGCCGCCTTCGCCGCGCTGGCGGCGCAGCGCGCGCCGATCGAGGCGCCGCCGACCGAGCTGAGCGACCTGCCGATCATCGAGCTGCCGGCGGCCGGCGGCGGCC
This sequence comes from Xenophilus sp. L33, assembly GCF_009765735.1. Classification (GTDB taxonomy): domain Bacteria; phylum Pseudomonadota; class Gammaproteobacteria; order Burkholderiales; family Burkholderiaceae_C; genus Variovorax. The sequence goes on along the minus strand of NZ_LMUW01000011.1, from coordinate 4,681 downwards.
AGCGCCTCGCGATCATCCTGTCGGGCGACGGCGGCTGGGCCGACATCGACAAGCGCCTCGGCGCGGCGCTGGTGAAGAACGGCGTCTCGGTCGCCGGCCTCGACTCGCTGCGCTACTTCTGGAGCGCCCGCACGCCCGAAGGCCTGGCCGCCGACCTCGACCGGGTGATCCGCTTCTACGCCGCGCGCTGGAAGCGCAGCGAGGTGATCCTGGTCGGCTATTCGCAGGGCGCCGACGTGCTGCCCTTCGCCTTCAACCGGCTGCCGCCGAGCACGCGGGCGCTGGTGCACTACACCGCGCTGCTCGGGCCGGGCGTGAAGGCCTCCTTCGAGTTCCACGTCACCAACTGGATCGGCCCCAGCGGCGACCGCCCGATCGAGCCCGAGATGCGCCACATGACGGCCGCCAACACCCTGTGCGTCTACGGCGCCGACGAGGCCAAGGACGCGCTCTGCCCGCTGGTGTCGCCGGCCAACGCCAAGACGCTGGCGCTGGCCGGCGGGCATCACCTGGGCGGGGACTACGAGGGGCTGGTGAAGCTGATCCTGGACGCGATCCCGCACTGAGCGGCGGCCTTTCGTGAGGGCGTCAGGCCGTCAGGCCGCCAGCATCGCGCTCACCTTGTTCGCCAGCGCCGCGATCTCGAAGGGCTTGGTCATCACCTCCATGCCGCGGTCGAGGTGGCCGTTGCCGACCGCCGCGTTCTCGGCATAGCCGGTGATGAACAGCACCCGCAGCTGCGGCCGACCCACGCGCGCGGCGTCGGCCACCTGGCGGCCGTTCATGCCGCCGGGCAGCCCGACGTCGGTGATCAGCAGGTCGATGCGCCGCGGCGACTGCAGGATGCGCAGGCCCGATGGGCCGTCGTCGGCGCTCAGGACCCGGTAGCCGGCTTCCTGCAGCACCTCGACGATCAGCACGCGGATGGTGGTCTCGTCCTCGACCACCAGCACCGTCTCGCCGTCGCCGCGCTCGACCGGGTCGTGCGGCTGAACCTCGTCCGCGTCGGCCTCGCCCTGGTGGCGCGGCAGGTAGAGGCACATGGTGGTGCCCTGGCCCAGCTCGGAATAGATGCGCACCTGGCCGCCCGACTGCCGCACGAAGCCGTAGACCATCGACAGGCCCAGGCCGGTGCCCTGGCCGGTCGGCTTGGTGGTGAAGAAGGGATCGAAGGCGCGCTCGATGACCTCGCGCGGCATGCCGGTGCCGGTGTCGGTGACGCACAGCGAGATGTACTGGCCCGGCGGCAGTTCGCGCTGGGCGGCGGCGCGCTCGTCGAGCCACTTGTTGGCGGTCTCGATCGTCAGCCGGCCGCCGTCGGGCATCGCGTCGCGGGCGTTGATGCACAGGTTGAGCAGCGAATTCTCGAGCTGCGCGCCGTCGACGCGGGTGGGCCAGAGGCCGCCGGCGCCGATCACCTCCAGCTCGATCGCCGGGCCGACGGTGCGACGGATCAGCTCTTCCATGCCGCCGACCAGCCGGTTGACGTCGGTCGGCTTCGGGTCGAGGGTCTGGCGGCGCGAGAAGGCCAGGAGGCGCTGGGTCAGCGCGGCGGCGCGGCGCACCGATTCCTGGCCCATGCCGATGTAGCGCTCGACGCCGTCGGTCTTGCCCTTGGCCAGCCGCGCCTCCAGCACCTGCAGGCTGGCGCTGATGCCGCCCAGCAGGTTGTTGAAGTCGTGCGCGATGCCGCCGGTCAGCTGGCCGACCGCTTCCATCTTCTGCGACTGGCGCAGGGCCGCCTGCGCCAGCTCGAGCTGGATCTGGGCTTCCTTCTCGGCCGTGATGTCGCGGCCGCTGCAGTAGTACTTGCCTTCCTCCGGCACCGCCATCCACGAGAGCCAGCGGTAGCTGCCGTCCTTGCAGCGGTAGCGGTTGACGAAGTTGACCGCAGGGATGCCCTCGGTCAGCGCCTGGAAGCCTTCGCGGGTGTGGGCCAGGTCGTCCGGATGCAGCAGCTCGAAGATCGGCGTGGCGCGGACCTCGTCCTCGGACCAGCCGAGCACCGCCTGCCAGGCCGGGTTGGAGCGCTCGAAGAGGCCGTCGCCGCCGAGCACCCCGAGCAGGTCGGAGGTCAGCTGCCAGTAGAGCCCGCGCTCGTGCGAGCGCTCGGCGACCTGGCGCTCGAGGTCGGCGTTCAGCGCACGCAGCTGGCTCTCGGTGCGACGCAGCGCCTGCACCGAATCGGTCCGCTCGGTCACGTCCACGCCCTGCACGAAGACGCCGCCGATCGCGCCGTGGGCATCGCGCAGCGGCTGGAACACGAAGTCGACGAAGCGCGGGTGGACCGGACCGCCCGGCAGCGGCTGGACGTCGTACGGCGCGCTGCTGGCGGTGAAGGCCTCGCCGCTGTGGAAGACCTCGTCGAGCAGCTTCACGTAGCCCTGCTCGGCGGCGTCCGGCAGCGCCTCGGCGATCGGCCGGCCGAGCACGTCGCGGTGGCCGATCAGCTTCATGTAGCCCGGATTGGCCAGCTCGACCACGTGCTCGGGCCCGCGCAGCATCACCATGAAGCTCGGCGCCTGGTCGAACAGCTGCGCGAGGCGTTCGCGCTCGCCGTTCAGGCGCCGCTCGGCCTGCACCTTGGCGGTGGTCTCGACCACCACCGCCATGACGCCGGCCGGCACGCCCTCGTCGTCGAGCAGCGGCGAGTAGTCCAGGTTCATCCAGACCTGCTCGGCGCGGCCATGGCGGTGCAGGGTCAGTTCCTGGTCGCGGAAGCTCAGCGTGCCGCCGGCCAGGCCGGTGCGCATGACCGTGTCGTTGAAGTCGGCGACCTCGTCCCAGCCCTCGCGCACCTTGCTGCCGAGCAGCCGCGGGTGGCGCTGGCCCGCGAAGACCGCGTAGGCGTCGTTGTAGACCATGGTGCCGTCCTCGCCCCACAGCATCACGATCGGCACCACCGAGCGCAGCATCAGCGACGTGGCGGCGCGCACGTGCGGCGCCCAGTCGTCGATCGGGCCCATCGAGGTGCCGCGCCAGTCGTGGTCGGCGATGAGTCCGGCGAGGGCACCGCCGCCGCTCAGGAAGAGGTGGGAGCCTGTCGGGCTTGCGCCGGCCATGTGCGTGGATCCGTTCGAAGGAAGGGGGTTGGCGACCGGGCGATCCTATCAACCCGTCGCTTCCTTCGCACGGCCACGCGGCCGCGCGGCTCAGGCCGGTGCCGGCGCGGTCGCCGAGCGGTCCTCCGCCGAGCGCGGCAGGAAGTTCATCGGCGTGTCGCCGCGGCGGGCCGAATGGACCACCCGGTGGATGAAGTTCAGCTTGGCCACGACCGGCTCGACGATCACGAAGGGGTAGCTGTCGTGGGAGCCGAGGCTGCGGTCCATGGCGTTGATGAATTGCGAGACCGGCAGCCAGGTCTGCACCACCGCCGCGTCGATCTGCGGGCTCTCCGGGTCGAGCGCGAAGGCGGTCAGCGGCGGACCCGAAGGCAGCGCGTGGTCCAGCCGCAGGCCCCAGGCGGCGGCCGTCTCGAGGCCGTCGACCATGTGCAGGTAGTGGGCCCAGGTCTCGGCCCAGTCTTCCCACGGATGCGAGCTGGCGTAGACGCTGATGTAGTTGAGCGGCCAGTCGGCCACGGGGTTCGCGTAGTGCTTCTGCAGCGCCTCGGCATAGTCGATCGACTCGTCGCCGAAGAGGCTGCGGTATTCGTCGATCCATTGGGTGCCGCGGATGAGCCGGTCCCAGTAGTAGTGGCCGATCTCGTGGCGGAAGTGGCCGAGCACGGTGCGGTAGGGCTCGTGCATCGACAGCCGGATCTTCTCGCGCTGGGCGTCGTCGGCCTCGGCGATGTTGAGCGTGATCACGCCTTCGTCATGGCCGGTGAGCACGCGCACCTTGTTGTCGGTCTCTTCCAGGAATTCGAAGGACAGGCCGTTCTCCGGATCCGCCAGCTTGTTGGGCACCGGCATGCCGAGCTCGAGCAGCGTGTAGAAGAGCCGCCGCTTGGCCAGCTCCAGCGTGGCCCAGTAGCCGCGGTTCTCGGGCTTCGAGAGCGCCGGGATCGTGTGCGTGGTGCGGCAGGAGACGCAATGCTGGTGCGTGCTGTCGATCGGCACCAGCCAGTTGCAGACGCCCTCGGCGGTGTTGGTGCAGGCGCGATAGGCCAGGCCCTGCGCGCCGAGGCGGTTGAGCGTGCCGTCCTGCAAGGCCTCGAAGGCGATCATGGTCTGCTCGTCGGGCGAGAAGCCGAGGATCGACTTGCAGTTCTCGCAGCTCAGGTTCTCGAAGAAGACGCGCTGGCCGCAGTGGGTGCAGTTGAAGAGTTTCATGGGTGGTTGAGGTGTGGAGTGACCGCGCTGTTCGGCGAAGGCGGCACTTTGCGGGCTCGTGGCGGCGAGCGGCGTCGGTCGGTGGGGCCGGGGGCTGTAGGCGGGGTGCCCGCTGCTCGCGCAGGCCGCACCGTTTGCCGCCGCCGTGGGACTACATCGGCCGTCCTCGTCCGCCGACCCTCTTGCGAAGGCCGGCGGTCCAGCCTGAAAGCATTCATCCACCTTCAAGGAAAGCACCATGGCCTACGACACCGACACCGCCCTCACACCCAATGCGGCCAATCGCGATCCCCTGACCGGCGCGCCGGGCGCCCATCCGGTCGGCACCGGCGTCGGCGCCACAGGCGGCGCGGTCGCCGGAGCGGCGGTCGGCGCGATCGGCGGCCCCATCGGCGCGGCGGTCGGCC
>NZ_LMUW01000110.1 GCF_009765735.1 Xenophilus sp. L33 | reverse complement strand
GCGCAGCGCGGCATCGCCGCCGCGACGGGCGACTACGACGGCGGCGACGCGCGGGTGGTCGCCCTGCGCCATGGCCGGCTGCAGGACGCGGCCGCGCTGCGCGGCGCGTCGGTCTGCGTCGGCGAAGGCTCCGGCTACGCCGCAGCCATCGCGCAGCGCTACGGCGCAGAGCCGCACGCCTATCCGTCCTCGGTGCATGCGGCCTCGGCCTTCATGGCCGGCGAATGCGAGGCGCTGGTCGAGGACGAAGCGGTGCTGGCGCGCCTGATGCAGAACCCGGAATGGCGCTTCTACAGGCCGCTGGCCAGCCACGTGGCTGCAGGCGCCGACGCCACGGTGCGTCTGGCCGCGGGCGATGCGGTCTCGCGCGACTACCTGGCCGCCGCGCTGCGCCACTGGCGCGACGACGGCGCGCAGGCCCTTGCGCGCAACGCGCGGGCGGCCGACCTGCAGTTCGAGATCACGCAACTGAAGGACGGCTGGATCTGCCACGGCTGAGCGCCGGGGCCGCGCCCCAGCGTGCGTGCCTCCCGCTAGACCCGCGCCAGCGCCTGCGCCAGGTCGTCCTGCAGGTCTTCCAGCGCCTCCACGCCCACCGAGAGGCGCACCAGCGTGTCGCCGATGCCCAGCCGTGCCCGCGTCTCCGGCGGGATGGTGGCGTGGGTCATGATGGCCGGATGCTCGATCAGGCTCTCGACGCCGCCGAGGCTCTCGGCCAGCGAGAAGATCCGCACCGCCTCCAGGAAGCGCCGGGTGCCGGCCAGGTCGCCCTTCAGGTCGAGCGAGATCATGCCGCCGAAGCCGCCCGTCATCTGGCGCCGCGCCAGCACATGCTGCGGATGCGATTCGAGTCCGGGGTAGTGCACCCGCGCGACCTGCGGCTGGGCTTGCAGCCACTGCGCCAGCGCATTCGCGTTCGCGCAATGGCGCTCCATGCGCAATGCCAGCGTCTTCACCCCGCGCAGCGCGAGGAAGCTGTCGAAGGGCCCGGCGATCGCGCCGACCGCGTTCTGCAGGAAGCCGAGCCGCTCGCGCAGGGGCTCCTGCCGCGCCTCCTTGCCGACGATCGCGATGCCGCCGATGACGTCCGAATGGCCGTTGAGGTACTTGGTGGTCGAGTGCACCACGACGTCGAAGCCCAGCTCCAGGGGCCGCTGCACGTAGGGGCTGGCGAAGGTGTTGTCGGCCACGCTCAGGATGCCGCGCTCGCGGCACAGCGACGCCAGCGCCTCGAGGTCGGCCAGCCCGAGCAGCGGGTTGCTCGGCGTCTCGACCCACAGCAGGCGCGTGTCGGGCTGGAGCGCCGCCGCCACCTTGTCGATGTCGCCGAGGTCGGCATAGCTGAAGCGATGGCCGGCACTGCGCCGGCGCACCTTGTCGAAGAGCCGGAAGGTGCCGCCGTAGATGTCGTCGCCCGAGACGATGTGCGAGCCCGCGTCGACCAGCTCCAGCGTGGTGGAAATCGCGGCCAGCCCCGAGGCGAAGGCGAAGGCCTGCGAGCCGCCTTCGAGGTCGGCGACGCAGCGTTCGAAGGCGAAGCGGGTCGGGTTGTGCGAGCGGCCGTAGTCGTAGCCCTGGTGCACGCCCGGGCTGCTCTGCACGTAGGTCGAGGTGGCGTAGATCGGCGGCATGATCGCGCCCGTGCTCGGGTCCGGCGACTGGCCGGCGTGGATCACGCGGCTGGCGAACTTCAGCTTGCGGGTGTCGTTCGGGTTCTTCGCGTCGTGGCTCATTTGAGTTTTCGCCTCCAGTGGTTGAGCAGGTCGATGCGGGTGATCAGCCCGTGGAAGCCACCGGCGTCGGCCACCATCGCGACATGGCCGCGGTCGAGCACCGCTTCCAGTTGCGCGATGCTCGCGTCCGGCGCCAGCGTCTGCACCCGATCGGTCATGGCGTGCCGCACCGGCCGACCGAAGCCGGCGGGGTCCGCATGCACCTCGCGCAGCAGGTCGGACTCGTCGACCACGCCGACCAGGGCACCGTCGACCAGCACCGGCAGCTGCGACACCTCGGCCAGCTGCATGCGCTGGAAGGCGGTGAGCAGCGTGTCCTCGGGGCCGACGCTGACAACGCTGCCTTCCTCGACGCGGCGCGAGATCAGGTCGCGCAGGTCGCCGTGGTGCGCGCGGGCCAGGAGGCCGTGGTCGAGCATCCACTGGTCGTTGTAGACCTTCGACAGGTAGCGGGTGCCGGTGTCGCAGACGAAGCTCACCACCCGGCGCGGTTCGGTCTGCGCGCGGCAGTAGCGCAGTGCCGCGGCCAGCAGCGTGCCGGTCGAGGAGCCGCCGAGGATGCCCTCGGCGCGCAGCAGTTCGCGCGCGGTGCCGAAGCTTTCCTCGTCGTCGATCGAGTAGGCCTGCTTCACGCCCGACAGGTCGGCGATGGCCGGGATGAAGTCCTCCCCGATGCCCTCCACCGCCCACGCGCCGGCTTCGCCGATGCGGCCGCTGCGCGTGTATTCGGCGACCACCGACCCGGCCGGGTCGGCCAGCACGAACTGCAGCGCGGGATGCACGCGGCGGAAGTAGCGGGTGAGGCCGGTCAGCGTGCCCGACGAGCCGACGCCGACCACGATCGCATCGACGTCGTGGCCGGTCTGCGCCCAGATCTCGGGGCCGGTGCCGTCTTCATGGGCCTGCGGGTTGGCCGGGTTGTTGAACTGGTCGGCGAAGAAGGCGCCGGGGATCTCCGCCGCGACCCGCGCCGCGAAGTCCTGGTAGTAGTCGGGATGGCCCTTGCCGACATCGGAGCGCGTGATGCGCACGTCGGCGCCGAGCGCCTTCAGGTGCAGCACCTTCTCGGTCGACATCTTGTCGGGCACCACCAGCACCACGCCGTAGCCCTTGGCCCGCGCCACCAGCGCCAGGCCGAGCCCGGTGTTGCCGGCCGTGGCCTCGACCACGGTGCCGCCGGGCTCGAGCCGCCCGTCGCGCTCGGCCGACTCGATCATCGCCAGCCCGACCCGGTCCTTGATCGAGCCGCCGGGGTTCTGCGACTCCAGCTTGAGGAACAGGGTGCATGGACCGGTGTCCAGGCGGGTGACCTGCAACAGCGGCGTGTTGCCGATCAGGTCGAGCACGGCGGGGTTGCGCATGTCGTTGTCCGGTTGAGAGGGGCGGATGATAGATCGCTTCGAATGCGCATGTGCCGTGGGATGCACCATCCCGGGTCCAGGTGCCGGGTCGGAAGCGCAATCAGCGGCGGTCGGCCTGCGACCTCGCTTTCCGTGCGGACGGCGCGTCGGCGGCTGCGCGGCTGGACGCGAATCGATGCCTTCATTCGTCATCGAGCGCGTTGCCGGTCAGCGCCAGCATCTGCTCGACGAAGGCATCGTGGTCGGGCAACGCCACGACAGGCGCACGGGTCGGCCGCGCCGCCGGATCACCGGCGCCGAGCAGGCGCAGCGCATCGAAGCGCGGCGGCTTGCCGACATCGAGGTAGCGGCTGACGGCCGGCTGGGCCGCGACCCATTCGCCGGCTTCGCACAGGAGGCCGAGGAAGCCGGCCTCGACCCGGAAGACGAAGAGGCCGGTGCCGTCGAGCACGACGTGCACTTCATGGACCGCCTGCGTGCACTCCACCCGCAACTGCCGCCGCAATGCCGCGCCGCCGAGGGTGCCGCGCGCGATCCGCAAGCGCTCCACCGCCTGCACGCCGAAGCGGGCGCGCAGCGGCGCCAGGGCTTCGCGATGATCCGCCAGCAGGCGATCGAAATCGGCGCCGGCGCGCACCAGCGGTGTGTCGTCGTCGACATCGGCCCAACGGCCCCAGTCGACGCCGTGCGGCGCCAGCCGATCGGCGATCGGTCCGTCGCAGACCCGGGTCTCGCCCCAGGTCCCGTCGCGCTCGAAGCTCACCAGGACGGCCATCGCGCGGGGCTCGCTACTGCAGGAAGGTCGGCTTGGCGTAACCCGGGAACCGGGCGTCGACCACGGTCTTGAATTCCCTGGAGTGGTAGGCGTCGACGATGTCGCGGGCCCACGGCGCGTCCTTGTCGGCACGCCGCACCGCGACCACGTTCAGGTAGTGGTCGGGCGTCTTCTCCAGCGCCACCGCCTCGTTCAGCTTGAGGCCGGAGGAAATCGCGAAGTTGCCGTTGATGATCGCGTAGTCGGTGTCGTCGAGCGAGCGCGGCAGTTGCGCCGCCTCCAGCGGCACGAACTTCAGGTGGCGCGGGTTCTCGGCGATGTCCTTCTCGGAAGCGCGGATCGCGTCGATGCCCGGCTTCAGCGTGATGAGCTGGTTCTGCTCCAGCAGCACCAGCGCGCGGGCCAGGTTGCTCGGGTCGTTGGGAATGGCGAAGCGGTCGCCGTCCTTGGCTTCGGCCAGCGTCTTGCGCTTGCGCGAATACACGCCCAGCGGCGCGATCGGGCCCTGCACCAGCTCGACCAGGTCGAGCTTCTGGTCGGTGGTGAACTTCTGCAGGTAGACCCGGTGCTGGAAGAAGTTGGCATCGAGCGAGCCCTGCGCCAGGGCCTGGTTCGGCTGCACGTAGTCGTTGAATTCGACCAGCTTCACCTTGTAGCCCTTCTTCTCGAGGATCGGCACGATGCCGGCCTTCAGCTGGTCGATGTTGGAGCCGGCGGTGGCGCCGATCACCAGCTCCTTCTTGGTGGCCGGCTGCGCGGCGGCCTGCAGCGAAAGGCCGCCGAAGGCGAGCGCGGTGATGGACAGGGCGACGGCGGCGCGTCGGCGGATCTGGAAGGAAGTGGTCATGAAAACGATCGAGAGAGAGGGAAAGGGAAAATCAACGCTTGTCCAGCCGACGCGCGGCGGTGTTGCCGACGAACTGGATGAGCTGCACCAGCACCACCAGCAGCGCCACGGTGAGCACCATCACGTCGGTCTGGAAGCGGTAGTAGCCGTAGCGGATCGCCAGGTCGCCGATGCCGCCGCCGCCGACCACGCCGGCGATCGCCGAGTACGACAGGAAGCTCACCGACAGCACGGTGAAGGCCAGCACCAGGCCGGAGCGCGCCTCGACGACCAGCACGCGCCAGATGATCTGCAGCTCCGAGGCGCCCATCGCGTGCGCCGCCTCGATGACGCCGCGCGGCACCTCGCGCAGGCACTGGTCGATCAGCCGCGCCAGGTACGGAATGGCCGCCACCGACAAGGGCACCGCGGCCGCCAGCGGCCCGATCGAGGTGCCGGCGATCACGCGAGTGAAAGGCACCAGCGCCACCAGCAGGATGATGAAAGGGAAGGACCGGACCGTGTTGACGATCCAGTTCAGCACCATGAAGGTCGGCTTGTTCTCCAGCGACTGGCCGGGGCCGAGCAGGAACAGCAGCACGCCGAGCGGGCCGCCGATCAGGAGCGCGGCGGTCAGGCCGATGCCGAGCATCAGGAAGGTCTGGCCGATGGCCAGGCCCAGCTCCGGAAGGATCGCGACGATGTTCTCAGACATTCGCGAACTCCTGGCTCGGCGAGCGCTGGGGGCGGCGTGCCTCCGCAGCCTCGCGCGCATCGCGCGCATCGCGCTCGCGCCGTCGCACCAGCGCATCGATCTCGCGTCCCAGCGAAGTCGTGCGCTCGGCGGTCGGTGCATCGACCTCGAACTGCTCGACCAGCCGGCCCTCCTCGAGGATCGCGACCTGCTTGCACAGCGCCTCGACCACCGACAGCTCGTGGGTCACGATGACCAGCGTCACGCCGATCTTGCGGTGGATGTCGCGCAGCGTGTCCAGCAGCGAGCGGGTGGTCTCGCTGTCCAGAGCCGAGGTCGGCTCGTCGCACAGCAGCACCTGCGGCCGCGGCGCCAGTGCGCGCGCGATCGCGACCCGCTGCTTCTGGCCGCCCGAGAGCTGCGCCGGATAGCTGTCGATCTTCTCGGCCAGGCCGACCAGCGCAAGGCATTCGCGCACCCGCGACCGGATCCCGGCGCGGTCGTGGCGACCGTGGATCTTCAGCGGGAAGGCGACGTTGTCGAAGACGGTCGCGTTCTGGATCAGGTTGAACTGCTGGAAGATCATCCCGATGTTCTGGCGCGTGTCGCGCAGCTCGCGCCGCGACAGCGTCGTGAGGTCGCGGCCGCCGACGAAGACGCGGCCGGTGTCCGGCCGCTCCAGCAGGTTGATGAGCCGCAGCAGGGTCGACTTGCCCGCACCGCTCTTGCCGATCAGCCCGAAGATGTCGCCCTGCCGGATGTCCAGCGACAGCGCGCGCACCGCGTCGAAGCGCTCGCCGCTCGGCAAGGAGAAGGACTTCTGCACCGCTTCGAGCCGGATCAGCGGCTCGGGCGATGCCGGCGGCGGTGGTGGCGAATACGGCGCGGCGGCCGTGGAATTGGAGGTCATGTCGAACCGGCAAAGCAGCCGAGTATCGCGACCAGCGCGCCCCGAGGGAACGATTCAATGGAAGGCTGCTTATGCGCACAGCGCATAAGCGGCCGACAAGGCCGCGGCAGATATCGATCCGCGTTTTCATTCCTTCCAGTGCCGCCGCCGGCTCGGCACAGTGCTGTTCCCTTTCACTGCAGTTGTTCCGATGTCCGCTCCTTTCCGCCGCCGCGCCACGTTCGCGACCCTCGCCTTCCTCGTCCTCTTCGCCGCCGGCCTCTTCCTGCTCACCAGCGCGCTGCATGCGCAGGAGAAGAAGAGCCTCAAGGTGGGCGTGTCCACCGGCAGCAGCGAGCAGATCTTCCAGGTCGTGAAGAAGGTCGCCGCGCGCGACGGCCTCGAACTGGACGTCATCACCTTCAACGACTACCAGCTGCCGAACGCGGCACTGGCCGCCGGCGACCTCGATGCCAACGCCTTCCAGCACCAGCCCTTCCTGGACAACCAGAACCAGTCGCGCGGCTTCGACATCGTGCCGGTCGGCCTGACCATCACCGCACCGCTGGGCTTCTATTCGCGCAAGATCCATTCGATCGCCGAGCTGCCCGATGGCGCCACGGTCGGCATCCAGAACGATCCGTCGAACGGCAACCGCTCGCTGCTGCTGCTGCAGCAGGCCGGCCTGATCACGCTCAAGCCTGAAGCGGTGAAGAACAACACCGCGACCCCGCTCGACGTGGTGTCGAACCCGAAGAAGCTCAAGCTGGTGGCGCTGGACGCGGCGCAACTCCCGCGCTCGCTGGACGACCTGACGATCGCCTCGATCAACAACGACTACGCCGGCAAGGCCGGGCTGACGCTGGACAAGGACGCGGTCATCAAGGAATCGGCCACGGGCCCCTACGCCAACATCATCGCGGTGCGCCGCGCCGACAAGGACAAGCCCTGGGCCCGGCAGCTGGTGAAGGCCTACCAGTCGCCCGAGGTCAGGAGCTACATCCAGACCCAGTTCAACGGCTCGTTGGTACCGGCCTTCTGAAGGCGACAGGCCCCGACAAGGCGTACGACATGAGATTTCTGGTGGTGGGTGCCGGCGCGCTGGGCGGCTATTTCGGTGGCCGGCTGCTGCAGGCCGGCCACGACGTGAGCTTCCTGGTGCGGCCGGCGCGCAAGACCCAGCTGGCGGCCAGCGGCCTGGTGATCCACAGCCCGGCCGGCAACGCGCACCTGCCCGCGCCGACGGTGCTGCTGGCGCACCAGATCCGCCAGCCCTTCGACGTCGTGCTGCTCGCGTGCAAGGCCTACGACCTGGACGATGCGATCGCCGGCTTCGCGCCCGCGGTCGGACCCGAGACCACGGTGCTGCCGCTGCTGAACGGCCTCAGGCATCTCGACCGGCTCACCGAGCGCTTCGGACACCGCCGCGTCATCGGCGGCCTGGCGCGGATCTCGGCCACGCTCGACGAGACCGGCGCCGTGCTGCATCTCGGGCGCGAGCACACGCTGGTGTTCGGCGAGCCCGACGGCGAGCGCAGCGAACGGGTCGCGCGCATCGCCGCCGCCTTTGCAACGGCGCGCTTCGACAGCGAAGCCAGCGACACCATCCTGCAGGCCATGTGGGAGAAGTGGGTGCACATCGCCACGCTGGCCAGCGCCACCGCGCTGATGCGCGCCAGCGTCGGCGACATCGTCCAGGCCGGCGCCGGGCAGCTGGCGCTCGACCTGCTGGCCGAATGCAGCCAGATCGCGGCGCACAACGCGCACGCGCCGCGAGCCGAAGCGATCGCCCGCACCCGCGCCATGCTGACCGCCGAGGGTTCCACCCTGAGCGCCTCGCTGGCCAAGGACATCGACAACGGACTGCCGACCGAAGGCGAGCACATCCTGGGCGACTTCCTGCGGCGCGGCCGCTGGTGCACCGCCGACACGGTGCTGCTGCCGGTGGCCTATGCGCAAGTGCGCAGCTACGAGGCGCGCCGCGTGCGCGAACGCGAGCACGGCGCGGCGACGCGGCAGCGGCTGGCTGCGTGACCCCGCCGGGCTTCAGGGCGCGACCGGTACCTCGTCGCGCGCCTGTCGTGCACGCCTCTCCCAGGGGCCGCGCTGCTGCGGCGTGGTGTTGGCGTCCAGCCAGACCTTGAAGGACCGGATCTTCTCGACGGCCTCCCAGTCGACCGGCATCAGCTGCTTTTCGAAGGAGACGACCCACCACCAGGTGAAGTGCTCGCCGAACAGGTCGACAGCCATCTCGTTGTCGACCTGGTCCTTGCGCACGAGGTAGGAGAGCCGCTGGAAGAAGCCGATCACGATCCAGAGATGCATCAGCTGTTCGGACGCCACGACTTTCTGCATGTCCGGCATCGTCGAGCCGACATGCTTCAGCACGAGATTCCCGGCCAGGGTTCGGGAGTGGAAGATCGACTCCGAATTCCATTCCCGATGCAACGCGGTCACGGTCTCGACGCGTTGGGTCGATATCGCTTCCTTATTCTTCTCGGCTTCGGTGAAGGCTTGCAGCACGGTGGCAATGTAGACAATCACCGCGACGTTCATCAGCGTGAACAACGGATTGAGTATCCCGCCGAAATATTCGCCGAATTGCGCCCATTGATCAGGCTTGTCGGCCCACGGGTTCGAATAGAACTTCAGCACGAAGGCAATGACAGTCAATGCGATCAGCGCCGCGCTGACGTACGTCAGACGACGGACGAACCGGTGGTGCTTCATGTCACTCCTTCGCGATCGATGAATCGTCGTGAGCGTCCGCGGCCGACAGCGCGCGGCATCCGGCGGGTATTCTGCGGCAGGTCGCCTTGCCGGCTGCCGAAGCGGCAGCGCGGCTGAAGCCTTCAGTCCTTCGGCAGCGGCACCGACTGCAGGTCGAAGGGCACCGCGCGCGGAATGCCGGCGTCGTCGTCCTTGTGCGGGAACAGCAAGCCGTATTTCGATTCGATGAAGTACACGCGGCCGTTGGCGACGGCACCGGAGGACGGATCGTTGAGCCCCGCGACCAGGGTCCGGAGCGTCATGCGGTCGCCTTCTAGCCGCGCGGCGGTGACCTGGCCGCCATAAGGCCCGTTGCCGAAGGCATTGCTCTCGAACAGCACCAGTCGCCCGGGCTTCCAGGCGCGGACCGCGTCGACGTTCCTGAGCATCCGCGGCGCGTCGATGCGCCGTACTTCGCCCCCAGCGCCGTCCGCACCGAGCGGGATGCGCAGCAGGTACGGCGCCGCCGCCACCAGGCTGACGTACACGTCGCGGCCGGCGTCGATCGCGATGCCGTTCAATCCGACGTACGCGCCGCTGCCGGCCAGGAGCGGATCCTCCTTCCAGACCTCGAGCGCCGCCGCGCCCGGCGCCAGCCGCAGCACGCGCGGATGCAGGGAGTCGGTCACGTAGAGGTTGCCGTGCGCGTCCTGCGCGAGGTCGTTGCAGTAGCCGGCATCCGGCATCGCGTAGCTCGCGCGCGGCGCGCCGGTCGCCAGGTCGTAGCCCTTGAGCGCGCTCGGCGTCTGCGGCACCGTGGTGAAGCCGCTCGCGCCCGAACAGACCCACAGGCGGTGGCGCGACGCATCGACCAGCACGCCCTGCCCGTTCGCCAGGCCATTGGCGCCCGGCCGCACCACGACTTCGGGCACGCCGCCGGTTCGCACCCGGGCCACCGCGCCCTGGCGCCAGCTGCCGACATAGAAGGCGCCGTCGGGCCCTGTCGCGACGCTTTCCGGGTACCAGTCGGCGGGCAGCGGCAGCGTGGCGGCAGGACCTGCGACGGCGAGCGACTGCACGGCGGCAAAGACGATCGCGATGAAGTGCTTCATGGGTCATTCCTGGATCGGGTTCGAGATGCACCCGATTCTTTTGCGAATGAATCATTGGATAAATGCACAATCGCTTCGCCGATTCAGAACATCCAGTTAGCAATATGGACAAGCTCCGCGCCATGGAAGTCTTCGTCGCCGCGATCGACGCGGGCAGCTTCGCCGGCGCCGCCGAAGCGCTGGGCCTTTCGGCAGTGATGGTCGGCAAGCACATCCACGCGCTCGAGGTCGCGCTGGGCGCACGCCTGCTCGAACGCACCACGCGCCGCCATGCGCTGACCGAGATCGGCGCGGCCTACCTGGAGCGCTGCAAGGACGTGCTCGCTTCGGTGCGCAGCGCGGACGGCGTCGCGGAAGCGCTGCGCGCGGTGCCGCAGGGCCGGCTGCGCGTCACCGCGCCGGTCGCCTACGGCGCGCACCGATTGATGCCGGTCGTCGCGCACTACATGGCGGCGCATCCGCAGGTGCAGGTCGAGCTGGCCCTCAACGACCGGGTCGTCGACCTGGCCGAGGAAGGCTTCGACTGCGGCATCCGTTCGGGCCCCGCGTCGGAAGAGCCGTGGGTGTCGCGGCCGCTGGCCCGCTCGCGCATGTTCGCGGTGGCGAGCCCCGACTTCATCGCGCGACATGGCGCGCCGGCGCATCCGTCGGCGCTGGAGGCGCTGCCGCTGCTCGCCTTCTCGGCCTGGGGACCGGACCACGCGTGGCGCTTCACGCGCGGTGCCGAGACGCTCCACGTGCCGGTGCGCGGACCGCTCGTCACCAACAACGGCCAGGCGCTGCTCGCGGCCGCGCTCGCGGGCGTCGGCGTGATCGTGCAGGCGGACGCCTTGCTCGAACCCGCGCTGGCCGCCGGCCAGGTGATTCGGCTCTTGCCCGAGTGGCGTTTGCCGACGCGCGAGATCCGCATCGTCCGCCGGCCGGAGGCACGGCCCAGCGCCAAGCTACGCAGCTTCGTCGACTTCGTGGTCGACCGGCTGGGCCCGGCCGATGGCGAGGCGGCGCACCCATGACGCTTCGCTCGCGCACCGTCACGACCGCCGCGGCGATGGCGCTCGCCGCATCGGCCTTCGGCGCGAGCGGCACCGGCGCCTACGACCTGCCATGGCCGGTCGACGGACAGGTCCTGCGCTATCGCTCCTGCGGCTGCGCCGACGCCTGCTGGAAGGCCGAAGTGCGCAACACCCGCACCCAGGCCGTGCTGGCGACCTTGCGCTGCGATTGCGAGCACCTTTCTGTCTGGACCCCGGCGCATGGCGCGGAACGCCGGCTGCCGCAGGCCTGCGCCGACCTGCCGGACAAGCCGGCCTTCATCCGGTCGACCCTGCAGGACTGGCTGGCGAAGAGCGCGAAGTGAGTGGCCGCGCACGGTCGCTCCGGCCTCAGGCGCGGGTCGTCCAGGGCAGCAGCCCCCGCATCGCCGGCAACCGCAGGACCAGCGAGGCCCAGGCCGCGGCGCCGAGCAGCAGGCTCACGATCTGCGGCGGCGAGCCCATGTCGCCGAGGCGGAAGTGCGCGCAGATGGCGCCGCCGAGAAAGCCGGTGACCAGGATCGCGCCGAGCACCTGCGTGCGCGGGATCGCGTAGAGCAGCGCCGCGACCAGCGCGAGCGTGCCGATGGCGGGCGAAAGGTCGACCGGGAAGCCGGTCTCCTGCATCGCGCCGGCCATCAGGTGCGGCGCCAGCAGGTTGACCCCCGCGTCGGCCAGCAGCGCGACGACGACGAGGGCGGCGAGGATGCGGCCGATCCACAGGAGAAAGGCTTCGGAAGCGGACGGCGCGGTGGCGCGGAGGGTGTTCATGGCGGGTTCCAGGAAAGAGTTTCGTCTGGCCATGAATGCTAGGAATCGAGGCCGCCCCGCGGTATCGCCACCGTCCCGATTGTTGGCGTCGCGTCCCGCGCGATCGGATCAGAATCCGCCATGGCCTCCAGCAACCTGCCCCCGATCGCGACGCCCGAGCGGCTCGACGCGGTCTTGTTCGGTTCGGAGTTGCTCGGTGCGAGCCGCGTCGCCACGGTCTCGGTTGAGGCGTCCTATCCGACCGTGCTGTCGCACATCTTTCGGCTGCGGCTCGCCCTGGCCGATGGCCGGCAGGCGACGCTGATCCTGAAGGCCGGGCTGCCTGATCGCCCCGGCGGCCCCTGGGTCGGCGGCCGGCAGGAGGTCGCCTTCTACCGCGAACTGGCGCCGCTGATGCCGGCCGGCCTCGTGCCCCATTGCTTCGACGCGGCCTGGGAGCCCGCCGACGGCGCCTGGCACCTGCTGCTGGAAGACCTCACCGACTCGCACGTGGTCGCCACGCGCTGGCCGCTGCCGCCGGACTTCGCCCAGTGCGAGGCGATCGTGCGCACGCGGGCCCGCTGCCAGGCCGCCTGGTGGGACGACCCGAGGCTCGGCGTGACGATCGGCCGCTGGCAGGACGCGAAGACGCGCGCCGAGGCGGCCGAGGCCGCCGCCGCGCAGTTCGCGCGCTTCGCCGACGAGATGGGCGACCGGCTCTCGGCCGATCGGCGACGCCTCTGCGAGCGCCTGTTCGAGGCCGCGCCGCGCCTGGACACGCGCTACGCGGAGCATCGGCACATGACGGTGATCCAGGGTGACGCGCATGTCTGGAACTGCTTCCTGCCGCGCGACGGCGCGCGGGACAGCGCCCGTCTCTTCGACTGGGACGCCTGGCAGGTGAACACCGGCGCCGACGACCTCGCCTGCATGATGGCGCCGCAGTGGTATCCCGATCTGCGGCAACGCTTCGAGTCGCGGCTGCTCGATGCCTTCCACGACGAACTGGTGGCCCGCGGCGTGCAAGGCTACGACCGCCGCGCGCTGCAGGACGACTACCGGCTGTCGGTGCTGTGGCTGCTGGCGACGCCGGCCTGGCAGCATGCGCACGGCATCCCGCCGGTCATCTGGTGGAACAACTTCGAGCGGATCTGCCTGGCGGTCGACGACCTCGGCTGCCGCGAATGGCTCGGATAAGCGCGGCGCCGAGCGCGGGCTGCGAGGTTTTTTTGTCGATTCCCGTCAAGAAGTCGCCGGGGCGGTCGATACCCTCTTCATGAAAAGCGACTTTTCCACTTGGGCGCGCCAGCACTCGGACACCCTGACCGCGGAAGACCTGTCGACCGCCTTCAGGGACCTGCAGGAGGCGCACTACACGGCGGGCTGGCGGCGGAACCTGTCGTGGGTCGCGCTGGCCGTGTCCGTCGTTGCGGCGCTCGGCTGGGCCGTGCTGCGCTGACCTGACCTGACCTTCAATCCTGCGCCGTGCAGTCGGCGTAGGTCGTGCGACCGTCTTCCTGGACGAAGGCACCCCGGCCCTTGTTCCAGAAGACGATCGTTTCCGCCTTGTTGGCATAGCGGCCGCCATCGGCGGACATCGCCTGTGGCAGCGTCATCCGGCGGCCGTCGGAGAAGGCGAGCTGCACGCGGCTGGCGCCGGTGTTGATGAAGGTGGCGTCGATCGACCGTCCCCCGGCGCAGGTGAAGCGGGCCTGGATGCGCCCCGGCGCGGCGTTGCCCGCTCGCGGCGTGCTCGCGGCGCCAGGTGCGGCGTGCGCTGAGCATGTGCCGGCGTAGAAGTCGGCCGCCGTGCAGCTGCGGCCGCCCGGCAGCGCGCAATTGCCACGCTCCGCCGCGGTGTTGCTGCCCGAGGTCACCGTGTAGCTGCCGCCGCTGATCGCGCAGAAGCGCGCGGCGGGCGTCGCGTAGCCGGTCACCTTGATGCCGCCGGTTCGGCACTGGCCGCGCAGCAGGGCCCATTCCTCGCATTGCAGGTTGTCCTCGAAGACGCAGACGCCGTACTGGCCACCGGCAGGATTCGTTTCCATCACCAGCCTGCCGCCCTGGGCCACGCAGTTCTGCGAGGCCGGGTTGGCGAGCCGCGGCGCCGGCGCCTGGGCGTGCGTGGCGCCGGCGAGCAGCACGAACGCCGTCGCCGCGAACGCGCGGCAGGCTGACAAGAGAGGCGATGCGATGGACATGGGATGAGTCTCCGTGACGGACGCCGATTCTATGAATCGCATCGGTGCCAAAGCGACAAGCGGCGTGGCGGCGCACCTTCGGGAAAACCCCGCGACCCATCGATGTACCGATTCGTACAATCAATGTACCGTCTGGTACAAAGATGCTCAAGAAGACCAAACCCGCGGCGCGGCCGGTTCGCACGGTCAACCCCGAAGCCCATCAGCGCGACATCATCGAGGTCGCGACGCAGGAGTTCGCCGAGCACGGCCTGGCCGGCGCGCGCATCGACGAGATCGCCGCCAAGACCGCCTGCAGCAAGCGGCTCATCTACTACTACTTCGGCGACAAGGAAGGCCTCTACCTGGCCGTGCTGGAGCACGTCTACCGGCGCGTGCGCAGCGTCGAGGCCGACATGGCCTTCGACCAGTGGCCACCGACCGAGGCGATGCGCCGCATGGTGGGCTTCCGCTTCGACCACCACTTCCAGAACCGCGACTTCGTGCGCCTGGTGATGATCGAGAACATCCACAACGCGCGCTTCCTGGCGCGCTCGCCGGCGATCCACGCGCTCAGCGCGAAGGCGGTCGACCGGGTGGACGCCATCTACCGGCGCGGCGTCGCCGAAGGCGAGTTCCGCCCCGGCCTGCAGGCGCTCGACATCCACTGGCAGATCAGCGCGATGAGCTTCTACAACGTGTCGAACAGCGCCACCTTCTCGCGCCTGTTCGACGTCCGCCTCGACAAGGCCGAGGTGGTGGCGCGGCTTCGCGCCAACGTGATCGAGACCGTCCTGCGCTTCGTCGCGCCGACCTGAAAGACAAGGAGACAACAGCATGAGCATTTCCACGCCTGCCACCGGCCTCGCGGCTTCCGGCGCATCGCAGGTCGCGAGCCGGGCCCGCTTCGGCATCCTGAGCCTGCTGGCCATCGGCACGATGATCAACTACCTGGACCGCACGATCCTCGGCATCGCCGCGCCCTCGCTGTCGAAGGACCTCGCGCTGTCGCCGGCCATGATGGGCTTCGTCTTCTCGGCCTTCGCCTGGACCTATGCGGCGGCGCAGATCCCGGGCGGCATCTTCCTGGACCGCTTCGGCAACAAGCTGACCTACTTCCTGTCGCTCACGCTGTGGTCGCTCTTCACGCTGCTGCAGGGCTTCGCCACCGGCCTGTACAGCCTGGTGAGCCTGCGCTTCGGCCTCGGCATCGCGGAAGCGCCCTGCTTCCCGGCCAACAGCCGCATCGTCAGCACCTGGTTCCCGCAGCGCGAGCGGGCCCGCGCGACCAGCATCTACACGGTCGGCGAATACGTCGGGCTGGCCTTCTTCAGCCCGCTGCTCTTCTTCATCATGGGCGTCTACGGCTGGCAGATGCTGTTCATCGTGGTGGGCGTGGTGGGCGTTCTCTTCGGCATCGTCTGGTGGCTCTGCTACCGCGAGCCGCAGGACAGCCGATGGGCCAACCGCGCCGAGCTCGACCACATCGCCGCCGGCGGCGGCCTGGCCGAGAAGCGCGTGCAGAGCGTGCCCTTCGCCTGGAAGAACGTGCGCCTGCTGCTGTCGTACCGCGCCATCTGGGGCGCCAGCATCGGCCAGTTCGCGGGCAACGCGACGCTGGTCTTCTTCGTCACCTGGTTCCCGACCTACCTGGCGACCGAGCGCCACATGGGTTGGGTCAAGGTCGGCTTCTTCGCGATCCTGCCCTTCATCGCGGCCGGCGTCGGCGTGATGTTCGGCGGCTGGCTGTCGGACCGCATCCTCACCCGCACCGGCTCGGCCAACCTGGCGCGCAAGCTGCCGATCGTCGCCGGCCTGCTGCTGGCCGCCACCATCGTGACCGCCAACTACGTGGACTCCGACCCGGTCGTGATCTGCATCCTGTCGGTCGCCTTCTTCGGCCAGGGCATGGTGGGCCTGGGCTGGGTGGTGATCGCCGACATCGCGCCGGCCAAGCTGATGGGCCTCACCGGCGGCATCTACAACTTCATGACCAATCTCTCGGGCATCACGACGCCGCTGGTGATCGGCTTCATCGTCGGCGCGACCGGCTCCTTCGTCTGGGCGCTGGCCTTCATGACGGTGCTGGCGCTGCTGGGCGCGCTGTCGTACGTCTTCCTGCTCGGCGACGTGCGGCGCATCGAGCTGCCCGCCGACTTCTGAACCGAAAGACCCGAATGACCGACGACATCCGCTGCGTGATCAACACCCGCGACCGGCTGGGCGAGACGCCGCTCTGGTGCCCGCGCACCGGCAAGCTCTGGTGGATCGACATCGACCAGCCGCGGCTGCAGTCCTTCGACGAGCGCACCGGCCGTCACGAGGTGCACCGCTTCGAGGGCTGCACCTTCCTGGGCGGCCAGGCGCTGCACCGCGACGGCGGCTTCGTGATCGCGCTGGACGACAGCCTCTTTCACTTCATTCCCGACACCGGAGAACGCCGGCATCTGGTCGACGTCGAACCGGTCAGCAAGGGCACGCGCCTGAACGACGGCCGCTGCGACAGCCGCGGCCGCCTCTGGATCGGCACCGCCGACGCGGCCTTCAAGGCACCGCTCGGCAGCTTCTACCGGGTCGAGCCGGACGCGCGCTCGCACTTCCTCTTCGACGACATCATCGTCACCAACTCGATCGCGCTCTCGCCCGACGAACGCACGCTCTACATGTCGGACACCCGGCGCTTCAAGATCTGGGCTTTCGACCTCGACATCGACGACGGCGTGCTGACCAACCGCCGCGTCTTCGCCGATTCGACGAACGGCCGCGGCCGGCCCGACGGCGCCTGCGTCGACAGCGAAGGCTGCCTCTGGAGCGCCGCCTTCGCCGGCGGCTGCATCACCCGCTACACGCCCGACGGCCGGATCGACCGCGTGATCGACCTGCCGGTCACCAACCCGACCTGCGCCTGCCTCGGCGGCGACGACCTGCGCACGCTCTACATCACCAGCTCGACCAACCAGCTCGCGCCCGCGGCCCTCGCGGCCGAGCCGCTCGCCGGTGCGGTGCTGGCGATCGAGGTGCCGGTGGCCGGGCTGCCGGAGCGGATGTTCGGCGCGCCCTGAAACATTGCAATCAGCGAAAGCCGTATTCCGCCCAGCGCCGCTTCACGCGGTCGACGATCTCCGGCGGATAGCCATGCCGGAAGGACGCGCGCACCGGCATCGCTTCGCCCCATTCGTCGGGTGGCAGGCCGTTGTAGACCACCTTGCCGGTGGTCGCCGCGACCTTCTCGCCGTGCCGCAGGTAGGCCAGCAGCGGCGCGGTGGCGACCGGGTCGAAGACCGCGTGGCCCAGGAAGGGATGGCAGCGCGTGGCGAAGGCCCAGACCAGTTCCTCGAGATTCGTCGGATCGACGTCGTCGTTGAGCACGATCACCTTCGGGATCACCGCGCCGGCCTTGCAGCCGAACACCACCCTGCCGATGCGCTCGCACAGCGCCTGGCTGGCGTCGACGCCGCTGCGGCGCCGCCAGTCGCGCGGCACGGTGACCACCAGCCAGTGCAGCGCCGCGCGCAGCGGGATCCAGGCGGCCGTCACCGGCAGGCCGGCGCTGCGCAGTTCGTGCAGCAGCTGCGCCGAGCACGGGATGCCCCAGGCGGTGTGGTTCTCCTCCACCGGCTCGCCGGCCACCACCGCCGGCAGGATCGCATCGTGGCGATGGCTCATCGCCGAGACCCGGTAGACCGGCCGCCGCATCGACGGCTCGACCGGGATGTAGCCCGCGAATTCGCCCATCGGGCCTTCGGACACCAGCTCGTCCAGGTGCAGGTGGCCCTCGATCAGGATCTCGGCGCTGGCCGGCGCCTCCAGGTCGACGGTGCGGCAGCGCACCGTGCGGATCGGTCGGCGCATCAGCGCGCCGAGCCGGCCGGCCTCGTCGACATGCGCCGGCAGCGGCATGCCGCAGATGAACGGGATCGACGGCTCCACGCCGAGCGCCAGCGCGAAGGGCATCGGCTTGCCGATGTCGGCCCAGGCCTTGGCCACCATGCCGACGTGCTGCTCGGGCGCGACGATGCCGGTCATGCGCCTTTCGTCGACGCGCATCATGCGGGCGATCGACCAGTTGGTCCACGCGCCGTCGGGCGTGCGCGCCACGATGCAGCCCCAGGTGTTGAGGTAGCGGCCGCCGTCGCCGTGGTGCAGAAGCGGCACCGGCAGCCGGTTCAGGTCGACCGCGTCGCCGATCGCGACGTTCTCGAAGCAGGGCGCGTCGTCGACGATCACCGGGTCGACCGCGGGCAGCGCGAGACTGGCGGCGATCGCCTCCGCGATGCCGAGGCCGTTGGTCTCCGGCGGCAGCTCGAGCGAGGTCGCGACACGCACCAGTTCGCGGCCCGGCTGCGCGCTGGTGCCGGCCGGCGCGGCCAGCACGCGGAAGCCCGGCGGATGGTCGGCGAAGGCGCTGAAGAGCGGCGCCGGCGCGCCTTCCTCGTAGCAGCGGCGCGTGATCGCGCCCAGTTCCAGGTCGAGAGCGACAGGCACCTCGATGTCCTGCAGTTCGCCCAGTTCGCGCAAGGCGTCGATGTATTGGCGCAGGTCGGTCAAAGGCATGCTTCGAGCTCCGGTTCGTCACGGCGGGCGCCGAGGGCGTGCGTGCCGGGCTGGCCGTTCCAGCGGCGCACCAGGCCGGCGTCGAGGTCGTAGAGGTCGAGCACGCGGCCGACCGTGTGGTCGACCATCTCTTCCAGCGAGGCCGGCCGGTCGTAGAAGGCGGGCACCGGCGGGAAGACGATCGCGCCGTTCTCGCTGGCCTGGGCCATCGAACGCAGGTGGCCGGCATGCAACGGCGCCTCGCGGAACATCAGCACCACGCGGCGGCGTTCCTTCAGGCAGACGTCGGCCGCGCGCGTGAGCAGCCCGTCGGTGTTGCCGCTGGCGATGGCCGCCAGGCTGCGCACCGAGCAGGGCGCGACGATCATGCCCATGGTGCGGAAGGAGCCCGAGGCGATCGCGGCGCCGATGTCGGCGTCCGGATACCAGAAGTCGGCCATCGCGCGCAGGTCGCGCACCGACACGTCGGTCTCCCAGGCCACCGTGCGTTCGCCCGGCTTGGTGACGACCAGGTGCGTCTCGATGTCGAGCGCGCGCAAGGCAGCGAGCAGGCGCTGGCCATAGATGGCGCCGGTGGCGCCGCTGATGCCGACGATCATTCGTCGGCGCGGAGGATGGAGGCGTGAGGACATGATGAAGTGGAAGTGGATCGGAAGGGCTCCAGCGTAGGCATCGCGGGCCGCCGCCGCATGGTCAGAACTGGTGATGGGCCGGCGCGGCCGGCGATTGATCGCATCCGGCCCCGCTGCTAGACTCCCGCGGTTCTTGGCGCCAGGAGCCTCCGCGATGACGGACAGTGAGCGGGATCTCGCCGACTGCGTCGGCGCTCTCTACGAGGCAGCGACCGGCGGCGGCAGCTGGCTCGACCTCGGCAGTCGCATGTGCCGGGTCTTCGACGCACAGGGCGCCAAGCTCGACGTCGAAGGCGTCGACGAGTTCGGCCTCAGGAACGTGCTGATGCCGCACGACGACGGCGAAGCCGCCTACGCCGCCTACTTCCATCGCCTCGATCCCTACCGCGCGCGGGCGCGGGTCGATTTCGCCGAGGCCCGCGGCTACCACCTGGGGCGCGCCCGGCTCGGCGCCGAACTGGTGCCAGAGCGCGGCTTCCTGAAAAGCGAATACTTCAACGACTTCGCCCGCCATCACGGCCGGCGCCACCTCATCGGCGGCATGGCGGGCGTCACGCGGGCCACGCCGCTGAGCCTGTTCCGCGAGACCGGCGCGCGGCCCTTCGGCGAGCGCGAGGCGCGGCTGCTGCAGGCCTTGCTGCCGCACGTGCAGGGCGCGCTCGAACTGCGCATGCGGCTCGGGCGCGAGCGGCAGTCGATCCGCCTCACGCGGAGTGCGCTCGACCTGCTGCCCTTCGGCGTCGGCATCGTCGACGCCGGGCTCAGGATCCACTTCCTCAACGACATCGCCCACGGCTACCTCGCCGGTCCGGACGCAGGCCTCTTTTCGATGCGCTCGGGCCCTTCGGCGGGCAGCGGCGTCTATGTCGCGGCGATGTCGCGCGACGAAGCGGCGACCCTGCGGCGCCATGTCGCCTCGGCCACCTCGGGCGGCGTCGGCGGCTCGATGCGCATCGGCCTGCGCCAGGGTGCGACGCTCGCGCTGCAGGTCTGGCCCGCGCCGCCGGGCCTGGCGGAAGACGTCGCGGGTGTCGAGCGCGACGCGCTGGCCGAGCCGATGGCGATCCTGCTGCTGCGTCCGCTCGAGCGCAAGGCCGCGCCGTCGGCCGAGATGCTCTGCGAGCTGTTCGGCTTCAGCCGCGCCGAGGCCGAGGTCGCTGCCGCGCTCTCCGGCGGCGCGACTGCCGAGGAAGTGGCGCGCCGCCGCGGCGTCTCGCTGATGACGGTGCGCAGCCAGGTGCGCTCGATCCTCGGCAAGTCCGACAGCGACAACCTGCGCGACCTCGAACGCTCGATGGCCACGCTCGCGGCGCTGACGCCGCGACAGGCGGCGCGCGGATGAGCGCCGCG
>NZ_LMUW01000109.1 GCF_009765735.1 Xenophilus sp. L33 | reverse complement strand
GCCCAGTAGCCTTGTCCGCCGTCGCCGCCCACGCCGCCGGCCGCAGGGCCGACGTTGGCCGCACCGGTCACGCCCGTCAGGACGACGCCCTGGCCGCCACCGCCGCCGCCGCCGCCGTAACCGTCGGGGGTGGGCAGGGACTGGCCCGCGCCCCCGGCAACGCCACCGATCGTTCCGGCCGTGCCGCCGGTGCCGCCTTGGGCAGGGCCTGCGAAGGAGACACCGAGGCCGCCCACGGCAGCCCCAGTTGCGTCCGAGGAGCCGCCGTCGCCCCCGTGGGCGCCGCTGCTGCTGTCGTTAAAGCCGCCGGAACCGCCGACCCCGCTGGCGCCGCCGGCGCCGCCATTGATCACTGTGGGAGCCCCCGGGCTCGTCGGAACGCCACCCGCACCGCCGGCCGCCAGCGCCGGCCCCGCCGCGATGCACAGCGCCGCTGCCAAGGCCACCGCCCGCATGTCGCCGAAGCCTTCGGAACGATCGGCGCCATCGGCGCGAGTGGAAGAGGAACGGCCCGATCGCGCGTGGCCGCGAGCGGTTTCACAGACGGCCTGCCAGGTGTCGAGGGTGCGATTGAAGACGACGCGGTAGATGTGGTTCATCGAGTGGTAAGGAGCAAGTGTTGGATATTTGTCTCGGGAGTCCGCGGATTCGATAGGCCCTTCTCAGAGGGCGCCCGAATGCGTGCGACGCAAACGGTAACCCAAATTAACCTTTCAAGACAATCAGACAAAGGAGCACCTTTGTAGTCTTTTTGCGCAAAATGCGACGTTATCTCTTTCCAGTTTGGAAGCTCTTTCCAAAATGGAAAGCTCTCTGCTAAAGTGCGTTCACACCAACGGACCCGCCATGAGCTCGATCCTCCGCCGCAGCCTCCGCCTGCTCGAACTGCTGTCCTCGCATCCCGAGGGCCGCACCCTGTCCGAACTGGCCGCCGAGATCGACGTGCCGCTCAGCGCCACGCACCGCCTTCTCACCGAGCTGGCGGAATGCGGCTATGTCGAGAAGGACCCGCGCCACGGCGACTACACGATGTCGATGCAGGCCGTCTCGCTCGGCCTGCGCTACCTGAGCGCCACCGGCATCACCGACATCGCCCAGCCGGCGCTGAACCGGCTGGCGCGCGCCAGCGGCGAGCTGGTCCGCCTGGCGATCGTCGACGGCGACCAGCTGATCTTCGTGGCCAAGGCGCAGGGCGCGACCCAGGGCATCCTCTACGACCCCGAGATGGGCCACACGGTCACGCTCTCGTGCAGCGCCGCCGGCTTCGCCTGGATGGCCAGCGTCAGCGACGAGGAGGCGATGCGCCTGGTGTCCAAGCAGGGCTTCGGCGCACCGAGCGACTACGGCGCGGCCGCGCCGACCAACATGAAGACGCTGATGACGCACGTGCATGCCAGCCGCAAGCGCGGCTGGAGCATGACGGTCGATATCTTCGCGGCCGGCATGAATTCGATGGCCACCGTGGTGCGCGGGCGCGACCAGCAGGTGGCCGCCTTGCTGATCATCGCCGGCCCGATGTCGCGCCTGACCGAGGAGCGCATGACCACGCTGGCGCCCGCGCTCCTGAAGACGGCCGAGGAGTTGTCGCGTGCGAGCAGCGTGTCGCCCATGTTCCGCATCCGCGCGCGCGACGAGCCGAGCACCAGCCGGTCGGGCTGACCCTTTTTCCCTTCACCGCACGCGCTGCGCGTCTGACGATGCGCGGCGGGGATGCACGCGTCCACACGAACACAACGAGCAGGAGATAGAGACATGACATCGATCCACCAACGCCGCGCCGTCATCGGCGCCATCGCCACCGCGCCGCTCTGGGGCAGCCGCCTGCTGCCCCGCGCGCGGGCCGCGGAATTCGTCTTCAAGGTGGCGCATCCGCTGGCCGCGAACCATCCGACCAACATCCGGCTGCAGGAGGCCGCCGACCGCATCGCCAAGGACAGCGACGGCCGCATCGAGCTGCGCCTCTTCCCCAACAACCAGCTCGGCGGCGAGGTCGACCTCCTGAACCAGGTGCGCTCCGGCGCGGTCGAGATGTTCGTGGTCGGCGGCCTGATCGCATCGAGCGTGGTGCCGATGGCGGCGCTCGACGGCGTCGGCTTCGCCTTCAAGGATTCGGCCTCGGTGATGAAGGGCATGGACGGCGCGCTCGGCGCCACCATCCGCGCCGCGCTGATGCAGGCCAACCTGTATGCGCCGGCGACCATCTGGGACTACGGGTTCCGGCAGATCACCTCGTCGGTGCGGCCGATCAAGGTGGTGGACGACCTCAACGGCATGAAGATCCGGGTGCCCGGCGCCGCGGCCTATGTCGACCTCTTCAAGGCGCTGGGCGCGGCACCGACCAGCCTGCAGTTCAACGAGGTCTATCCGGCCCTGCAGACGCGCATCGTCGACGGCCAGGAAAACCCGCTGGGCGTGATCCTCACCTCGAAGTTCTACGAGGTTCAGAAGTACTGCTCGCTGAGCAACCACATCTGGCAGGGCAACTGGGTGCTGATCAACGGCCGGGTCTGGAAGTCGCTGCCGGCCAGCCTGCAGGAGATCATGGAGAAGCGCCTGAACGAAGCCGGCCTGGCGCAGCGCCAGGACCTGGCGAGCCAGGAGCAGTCGTACAAGGACACGATGGCCAAGGGCGGCATCGCCTTCAACCCGGTCGATGCCGACACCTTCCGCAAGAAGCTCACCGCCGCCGGCTACTACACCGACGCCCGCAAGAAGTTCGGCGACGCCGCCTGGAAGGTGCTCGAGAACGCGGCCGGCGGCAGCCTGGCATGACCGCGATGCCGGCCGGCGGCGCCTGCCTCGATGCGGCCGCGCCGTCGGTCGTGCGCTTCGTCGACGACTGGCTCGGCCGCGCGATCGAGGCGATCGCCGCCTTGCTGATGGTGGTCGAGGTCTGCCTGCTGTTCTCGGGCGTGGTCGCGCGCTACGCCTTCCACCATCCGATCGTCTGGTCGGACGAACTGGCCGGCAGCGTCTTCCTCTGGCTCGGCATGCTGGGCGCGGTGATCGCGCTGCGGCGTGGCGAGCACCTGGCCTTCAACGCGCTGTCGCGGCGGGTCTCGCCGCGGGCCCGCTGGCTGCTGGGCTCGGTGGTCATGGCGGTGGTCTTCGTGACCCTGTGCATGCTGCTGCAGCCGGCGCGCGACTATGTGGAGGACGAAGGCTTCGCGGTGCTGCCGAACCTGGGCGTGCCTTCGAGCTGGCGCGTCTCGGGCATCGAGGTCGGCGTGCTGCTGATGCTGGTCACGGTCGGCCTGCAGGCGGCGCGGCGCGGCGCCTTCTGGCTCACGGTGGGCGGCGCGGTCGGCGTGCTGGCGCTCGGGGCGCTGCTGTGGGCGCTCGGGCCCTGGCTCGGCAGCATCGGCAATCTCAACCTCTTCGTCTTCTTCGTGCTGATCGTCGGCGTCGCGATCCTGGTCGGCGTGCCGATCGGCTTCTCGTTCGCGATCGCGACCTTGAGCTACCTCGGCTTCACCACGCACACGCCCTTGAGCGTGGTGGTCAACCGGCTCGACCAGGGCATGTCGCAGCCGTTGCTGCTGGCGATCCCGATGTTCATCTTCCTCGGCCTCCTGATCGAGGTGACCGGCTTCGCGCGGACCATCATCGCGCTCCTGGCGGCGCTGATGGGCTTCGTGCGCGGCGGCCTCTACTACGTGCTGCTGGTGGCGATGCTGCTGGTGTCCGGCATCTCGGGCTCGAAGGTGGCCGACATGGCGGCGGTCGCGCCGGGCCTCTTTCCCGAGATGCGCCGCCGCGGCGCCAAGGACGGCGACCTGACCGCCTTGCTCGCCTGCTCGGCCGCGATGGCCGACACCATCCCGCCGAGCATCGTGCTGATCACGCTCGGCTCGGTGACGGGACTGTCGATCGCCAGCCTGTTCACCGCGGGGCTGCTGCCGGCGCTGGTGCTGGCGGTCGCGCTGGCCGCGATCACCTTCGTGCAGACCCGCTCCGAGCCGCCGCCGGAAGAGTCGCGGCCCGACTGGGCCCGCATCGGCAAGCTGCTGATTCCCGCGATCCCGGCGATCGCGCTGCCCTTCGTGATCCGCTGGGCGGTGGTGGAGGGCGTGGCGACCGCGACCGAGGTGTCGACCATCGGCATCGTCTATGCGCTGGTGGTCGGCATCCTGCTTTACCGGCCGCTGCAGTGGCGGCGCTTCTATCCGGTGCTGGTGGAAGCGGCGGCGCTCTCGGGCGCGATCCTCTTCGTGATCGGCACCGCGACCGGCATGGCCTGGGCGTTGACCCAATCGGGCTTCTCGGCCAACCTGGCCCGCACGATGACCGCGCTGTCGGGCGGGGCCTACGGCTTCCTGGCGATCACGATCGTGGTCTTCGTGCTGCTGGGCAACATCCTCGAAGGCATCCCGGCCATCCTGCTGTTCGCGCCGCTCTTGCTGCCGGTCTCGCATGCCTTCGGCATCAACGACCTGCACTACGCGATGGTGGTGGTGATCGCGATGAGCATCGGCCTCTTCTCACCGCCGTTCGGCATCGGCTTCTATGCGGCTTGCGCCATCGGCAAGGTGTCGCCGGACGAGGTCATCGGCCACATGTGGCGCTACCTGGCCGCGCTGGTCGCCGGCCTGATCGTGATCGCGGCGGTGCCGTGGTTCTCGACCGCATTGCTCAAACCCTAGGAAAGATTTATGGCGTTACTCGGTACCGGCGCGCTCGCCATGTGGTGGGACATGGCGCCCGCGATGAAAGAGGAGTTCGAGGACTGGCATTCCCATGAGCACTTCCCGGAGCGCCTGGGCATTCCCGGCTTCAGGCGCAGCTCGCGCTGGACGAACGCGCAGGGCGGCGAGGGCATCTTCGTGCTGTACGAACTCGAGAGCTACGCCGTGCTGTCCTCGCAGCCCTACCTGGAGCGGCTGAACGCGCCCACACCCTGGTCGACGAAGCTGATGCCGCATCACCGGAACATGGTGCGAAGCCAGTCGCAGGTGCTGGAAAGCCGCGGCGGCCTGAGCGCGCGGCAGGTGATGACCGTGCGGCTCGCACCGGCCGCGGGCCGCGAGGCCGACTTGCGCGCGGCGCTGAAGGCGCTCGTCGACCGGCTCGCATCGACGCCGGGCTTCGCCGGCGGCCACCTGCTGCGCCACCAGACGCCGGACATTCCCCAGACCACCGAGCAGAAGATCCGCGGCGCCGCCGACCGCGTGGCCGACTGGGTGCTGGTGGTCTGCGCCTACGACGCCGACGCCTTGCAGCGGGCCTCGCAGGCCGAGCTGTCGCCCGAGGCGCTGGTGCGGTGCGGCGCGGATGCGGCGATGCAGGCCGACATCTATTCGCTGTCGTACGCGGCGCTGGCGTCGGACATGACTTGAAGCGCCCCGAAAAGGCTCCGGCGTGCGTTCCGAGCCGGCCTCGCGCCGGCTTATAGTCGCGCATGCTCCGAACCCGCGCCGCATCCGTCGCCCTGGCGACGGCCAGTTTCCTGGCCTTTCTCGTTCTCGCCGCCTGCTCCTCCAGCCCTCCGGCGAGCAGCGCTTCCTCCGCACCGTCGAAGTCCGTCCGTGAGTCGCCGTCCGCGCCGGCGCCCGCGCGCGGCGGCAAGCCCGACAACGTCGCCCGCGCCGACCGCAACTTCGACCGGCCCACGCGCGGCCCGGTCATCCGCAACTTCGACGGCGTGCGCAACAAGGGCATCGACTTCGCCGGCGCGCAGGGCGACCCGGTCTATGCGGCGCGCGAGGGCAAGGTGGTCTACGCGGCCGACGGCATCCTCGGCTACGGCCGGATGATCCTGATCCAGCACGACAAGACCTTTCTCTCGGCCTACGCCCACAACAGCGAACTGCTGGTGAAGAGCGGCGAGACCGTGCGGCGCGGCCAGCTCATCGCCCGCATGGGCAGCACCGAGGCCGACCGGGTCGAGCTGCACTTCGAACTGCGCCGCGCCGGCAACGCGGTCGATCCGACTCCCTACTTCCTGCCGCTCGACGGCAGCAATCCCTCATGAAGCTCTTCTTCTCCCCGACCTCGCCCTACGTGCGCAAGTGCCTGGTGGCGGCCCATGAACTCGGCCTGGGCGGGCGCATCGAGTTCCTGCCGTCGAACGCGCATCCGGTGAACCGCGACCGCACCATCATCGCCAAGAACCCGCTGGGCAAGGTGCCGACGCTGCTGACCGACGACGGCCTGGCGCTCTACGACAGCCGCGTGATCTGCGAATACCTCGACCAGCTGGCCGGCGGCTCGCTGTTCGGCGAGGGCGCGGCGCGCTGGTCGGCGCTGACCCTGCAGGCGCTCGGCGACGGCATCCTGGACGGCGCGCTGCTGGCCCGCTACGAGGACGCGGCGCGGCCCGAACCGCTGCGCTGGAGCGACTGGCGCGCCGGCCAGCTCGACAAGGGCGAAACCTCGCTGGCGCACCTGGAAGCCCATCCGGACCTGCTGGCGCCCGGCCGCATCGACATCGGCAGCATCGCGGTGGCCTGCGCGCTGTGGTACCTGGACCTGCGCTTCGGCGACACCGACTGGCGCGCCCGCTTCCCGTCGGTGGCCCGCTGGTACGCGGACTTCTCGACGCGGCCTTCCTGGCGCGCCGACTGGACGAACTGAAGCGCCTTCAGACCGGCGGCGGATTGCGTTCCGCCATCGTCATGCGCTGGTGCCAGTACGGATAGGGCAGGGTCGTCGCGCTGGCCGCGTCCAGCTTCGCGACCTGCGCCGCGTCGAGCTGCCAGCCGACCGCGCCGAGGTTGTCGCGCAGCTGCGCCTCGTTGCGCGCGCCGATCACCACCGTTGAAACCGTCGGCCGCCGCAGCAGCCAGTTGAGCGCCACCTGCGGCACCGACTTGCCGCACTCCTTGGCGACCTCGTCGAGCGCGTCGACCACGCGGTAGAGCAGTTCGTCGGGCACCGGCGGCCCATCGGCCGCGGTGACCGGCAGGCGACTGTTGGCCGGCAGCGGCTGGCCGCGCCGCACCTTGCCGGTCAGCCGGCCCCAGCCGAGCGGGCTCCAGACGACGGTGCCGATGCCCTGGTCGATCGCCAGCGGCATCAGCTCACATTCGTAGTCGCGCCCGACCAGCGAGTAGTAGGCCTGGTGCGCGACGTAGCGCGCGAGGCCGTGGCGATCGGCATGCGCCAGCGACTTCATCAGGTGCCAGCCGGAGAAATTCGACACGCCGATGTAGCGCAGCTTGCCGGCGCGCACCAGGTCGTCGAGCGTGGCCAGCGTTTCCTCGATCGGCGTGAGCGCATCGAAGGCATGCAACTGCAGCAGGTCGATGTAGTCGGTGCCCAGGCGCTTCAAGGCCTTGTCGACCGCGTCGACCAGGTGCGCGCGCGAGGAGCCGACGTCGTTCACGCCCTTGCCGGTGCGAAAGCTCGCCTTGGTCGACAGGATCAGCGCATCGCGCGGCCGGCCCTGGATGGCCTGGCCGAGGATCGATTCGGCGGCGCCGGCCGAATAGACGTCGGCGCTGTCGAACATGTTGACGCCCGCCTCCAGGCAGACGTCGACCAGCGAGCGCGCCTCGGCCACGTCGGTGTTGCCCCAGGCGGCGAACATCGCGCCCTTGCCGCCGAAGGTGCCGGTGCCCAGGCTCAGCGCCGGGACCTTGAGGCCGGAGCGGCCCAGTTGTCGGTATTCCATCGCCATCGTCGCCATCCTTTCAGCGGAACATGAGGAAGTAGAGCAGGAAGACATTGCACACCAGCAACGGCCCCGCGGTCGCGAACTGCACCTTGATCACCGCGTTCTTGTCCGGCAGTTCGAGCAGCGCCGCCGGCACGATGTTGAAGTTGGCGGCCATCGGCGTCATGAGCGTGCCGCAGTAGCCCGAGAACATGCCGATCGCCGCCATCACCGCCGGATTGCCGTGGTGCATGCCCACCAGCACCGGCACGCCGACGCCGCCGGTCATCACCGGGAAGGCGGCGAAGCCGTTGCCCATGATGATCGTGAAGAGCGCCATGCCGACCACGTAGACAACCACCGCGACGAAGCGCAGGTCCATGTTGATGTAGGCGGTGGTGATGTGCGCCACCGCCTTGCCGACGCCGGCGTCGGAGAACACCAGGCCGAGCATGCCCAGCATCTGCGGCAGCACCACCGCCCAGCCGAGCGAGTCGGTGAGCCGGCGCGATTCGCGCATCGCCTGGGCCGGCGTGTCGCGGGTCAGCCAGCAGGCCAGCACTAGCGCCACGATGCAGCCGAGGCCGAGGCTCACCAGGGTGGTGTTCTTCGGGTCGAGCAGGAAGCGGCCGTCGATCTTCAGGTTGTTCATGAAGACGGTGCCGATCACGGTGACCAGCGGAATGGCCAGCGCCGGGATGAACAGGTTGTGGCCGAGCCGGTCGGCGCTGGCCTTGGCCTCCCGCTCGGTGAGCGCGTGGTGGCGGCCGATGCCGACGCCGCCGAAGCCCGCGATCAGCGCCATCAGCACCACGCCGGCCCCCATCCAGACCGGCGGGATGCGGTCGCCGACCAGGAACACCACCGAATAGAGGAACCAGAAGAGGGCGCTCGAATAGCGCTTCGGATGGCCGCGGTCGGCCAGCGTCATGCCGGCGGTGATCAGCAGGATCACGCCGACGAGCCAGAAGAGGTAGTCGATCGAGATGATCATGATGCGGCCCGCGCAGTGTCTTCGCGTGCGGCTTCGTCGCGCGCGGCTTCCTCGGCGAGCGCGCCGCCCGCCAGTTCGCGGTCCAGCGCGCGGTCGAGCCGGCCGAGCCGCCAGGCCTGGATGACGAAGGCGCAGATCGCGGTCGGGATGCCCCAGAGGGCGATGTGCAGCGGCTCGACGTCGATGCCGGCCTCGTGCAGGAAGGTCGACATCAGCACGATCGCGCCGAAGGCCACGAAGATGTCCTCGCCGAAGAAGAGGCCGACGTTGTCGGTGGCCGCCGAATGCGCCCGCAGCCGGAAGCGGATGCGGTCGGGGAGCTTCCCGTAGCGCGCCTCGGCCGCGCCCTCGGCCATCGGCGCGATCAGCGGCCGCACCATCTGCGGATGGCCGCCCAGGCTGGTCAGCCCGATCGCCGCGGTCAGTTGACGTGCCGCGAGGTAGACGATCAGCAAGCGCCCGCTGGTGGCCGACTTGATGCGGCTGATCCAGGCCTGCGCATGCTGGCGCAGCCCGTGCCGCTCGAGCAGCCCGATGACGGTCAGCGGCAGCAGGATGATCAGCGGCAGGTTGCGCGTCTTGACGAAGCCGGTGCCGATCTCGGCCAGCACCTTGTCCGGCGGAAAGCCGGCCGCGAAGGCGGTCACGATGGCGGTCACCACCACGACCAGCATCGGATTGAAGCGCAGGATGAAGCCCGCGATGATCACGGCCACGCCGATCAGCGGCCAGAGGTTGACTGAGTTTTCCACCGTGTTCCTTGGAGTTGATGAGTGGCGCTCAGGGTCTTTCATGCGCCTGTCACTTGTCAACGTGGAGCGTCGGAAAGCGCCTGGAACGCCTTTCTCGCGTCTGCTTTCCACGTCGAACCTGTCAGGACGCTGACAAATAAATGACATTTCTGACCTGTTTCGTCAGCGCCACGTCAAGTCTTAAGAATTACAAATAAGAGTGATTCGCAGTCAGAATCGCTGCCGGACCCGTTCGAGGGTCCCGCGCGTCCAACCTGCACCCGAATCCAATGAACCGCACTCAAACTCCCGCCGGCCGCCTGAAGCCGACCGTCGTGGCTTTCCTGAGCCTGGCCTCGATGGCCGGCGCGATGGCCCAGCAGGCCGCTCCTGCCACGCCTGCCGCCTCCACCACCCCTGCGACCACCGACGGAACCAGACCCGCGGCGACGGCGCCGGCGGGCGCCCAGGTGCCGCAGACCCTGCGCGAGGTCACGGTCGAGAGCGACAGCGACAAGAACGCCTTCGGCGGCAATGCGGCACAGACCACCCGGCTGCCGGCCGACCTGAAGGACGTGCCGCAGTCGGTCACCATCATCAACCAGGCGGTGATGCAGTCGCAGGGCTCGACCTCGCTGGCCAGCGCGCTGCGCAACGTGCCGGGCCTCACCATCGGCGCGGCCGAAGGCGGCACGATCGGCAACAACATCAACCTGAACGGCTTCTCGGCCCGCACCGACCTCTACCTGGACGGCGCCCGCGACCGCGGCCAGTATTACCGCGACGTCTTCTCGCTCGACTCGATCGAGGTGCTGATGGGTCCGTCGTCGATGCTGTTCGGCCGCGGATCGACCGGCGGCGTCATCAACCAGATCACCAAGAAGCCGAGCCTCACCCCGGCCAACGAGGTCGACGTCTCGACCACCACCAACGGCCTGGTGCGCACCACCGCCGACTTGAACCAGCCGCTGTCGGACACCTCGGCCTTCCGCATCAACGCGATGGCGCAGGACGGCGACGCCACCACGCGCGACCAGAGCCACGTGCAGGACTACGGCATCGCGCCGTCGCTGCAGTTCGGCATCGGCACGCCGACCACGGTGACCCTGTCGGCGCTGCTGCAGCACAACGACGACCAGCCCGACTACGGCGTGCCGCCGCTCAACGGCCGGCCGGCGCCGGTCGGCCGCAACACCGCCTACGGCTTCAACAGCGATCACACGACCTCGGACATCGGCTTCTTCGAGGGCGTGGTCCGCCACAAGATCACCGCCGACACCACGATCCGCAACCAGACCACCTACAACGACGTCAAGACCGACGCGATCGAGACCGCGCCGCAGAACGTCGGCACGATCGGCAAGAACGGCGCCTTCGTCGCCGGCAGCACCGGCACCGCCGCGATCCCGCTGCCGGTGGTCAGCACCTTGCCGCTGGCCGACCTGTGGGTGCGCCAGCAGAGCCACGACCGCGACATCAACGACACATCGCTCTTCAACCTGACCGAGCTGACGACCAAGTTCGACACCGGCTCCGTCAAGCATTCGCTGCTGGCCGGCGTCGAGCTCGGCCACGACACCTACCGCAACCAGGGCTACTACCGCAACGGCACCTGCAACGGCATCGCGCTGAATCCGGCGGGTACCACCAGCGGCTATGTCTCGTGCACGCCGCTGCTCTATCCGGTTTCGCAGGATTCGCCGGCCAACGCGCTCGAACTGCCGGGCAACCTGGCCACCGCCAGCGCCGACACGATCGCCGCCTACGTCAACGACACCATCGAATTCAGCCCGCACTGGAAGGTGGTCGCGGGCGTCCGGCAGGACAACTACAAGGCCAACATCGAGAACACGATCACCAGCGCCACCACGCCGGCGCGCCAGGACCAGACGGTCAACTTCACCAGCTGGCGTGGCGGCGTGCTCTACCAGCCGACGCCGGAGTCGACCTACTACCTGTCCTACAGCACCTCCTTCAACCCGTCGCTCGAGCAGCTGACCTCGACCACCGGTTCCACGCAGCCGCTGCCCCCGGAAGAGAACAAGGCCTACGAGGCCGGCGGCAAGTGGGACCTGAACAACGGCAACCTGTCGCTCAGCGCCGCCGGCTTCCAGATCACCCAGGACAACGCCCGTTCGCAGAACCCCGACGGCACCTACGTCGCCACCGGCACGATCCGGGTCAACGGCGCACGCGCCGGCGCGGCCGGGCGGGTGACGGACAAGATCCAGGTGTTCGCGGCCTACACCTTCCTCGACGCGACCATCGTCGACGGCGTCGCGGCCGGCACGCAGGGCAAGACGCCGGCCAACACGCCCAAGAACTCGGCCAGCATCTGGACCATCTACGCCTTCAACGCGAACTGGGAAGCGGGCGCCGGCGCCACCTATGTCGGCCCGCGCTACGCGAACAACACCGACCTGGTGTACGTGCCGGGCTACACCCGGTTCGACGCGATGGTGGCTTACCATCAGCCGAAGTACGACGTTCGCCTGAACATCTTCAACCTCACCAACAAGTTCTACTACGACGCGCTGATCCCGTCCGACGGCGGCCGCGCGGTACCGGGCTCCGGCATCACCGGGATGCTGAGCCTGACCTACCGCTTCTGAGCCGGCGCCCGAGGCCCGGGGCGGCCTCGACACGCGAGCCGACGCCATGCTCATCTGCATTCCCAAACTCCTCGATGCCGACACGGTGGCGGCGCTGCGCGCGCGGCTGGACGACGCCGGCGACGCCTGGGTCGACGGCCGCGCCACCGCCGGCTGGCAGGGCGCGCCGGTCAAGTTCAACCAGCAGATCGACGAGCGCTCCGAGGTCGCCCATGCGTGCCAGGCGATCGTCGCGAGCGCGCTGGAGCGGCATCCGACCTTCATCAGCGCGGCCCTGCCGAACCTGCTCTATCCGCCGCTCTTCAACCGCTACAGCGAAGGCATGACCTTCGGCCTGCACATCGACGGCGGCGTGCGCATCAATCCGCAGACCGGCCGCAAGATCCGCGCGGACGTCTCGGGCACGCTGTTCCTGTCGGACCCCGACAGCTACGACGGCGGCGAGTTGCAGATGGAAGGCGCGCAGGGCATGCAGAGCGTCAAGCTGGGCGCCGGCGACCTGGTGGTCTATCCGGCCAACAGCCTGCACCAGGTGACGCCGATCACCCGCGGCGTGCGGGTGGCCTGCTTCTTCTGGGTCCAGAGCCTGGTGCGCGATGCCGGCGACCGCGCGCTGCTGTTCGACCTCGACAACGCGATCCAGCGCCTCAACCAGGCGGGCGCCGACGATGCCGCCCGCCGCACCCTGGTCGGCACCTACCACAACCTCCTGCGCAAATGGAGCGAGACCTGAGCGTCGCGGCGAGGTCAGCGGGCGTTCAGACTCTTCGGGCACCGTCTTCCCTTCGACGTCCGGCATCGCGGATGTCCATGGTCGCGGGGGGATCCAGATGGAGACGGAGCTGTCGTCGACCGAGTCGGTCGAGTCGAAGAGCGAGCGGCTGCAGCAGGTCGACCTGCGTGCCACGGCGCGGCGGCTGCTGATCCTCGGGATCATCGAGGCGATGCCACCCGGCGAGATCAGCGCGGTCGTGGTGCTGCGCGAGGCCTATGCGCGCGGCATCTACATCCCGCTGCCCAGCCTCTACCGGATCATTCGCGAGTTCAAGCGGCGCGGGGTGCTGCCGCCCGACCGCCAGGGCCCCGCCCCGGCGGGCGCCGCGTCCGGCCGATAATCTCGTTCGCCGGGCCGCAGCGTTCTCCCGGATCTCGATCCACGCTGCGCGGCCCGGTACCGGCGCACCGATCGACACGCGATCGGCGGCCGTCAACGAGAAGCAGGGACACGAACGATGACGAGATGGTTGGGAGGCTGCCTGCTGGTGGCCTGTGGTTTGACGTTGAGCGGCTGCAGCTCGCTCGTTTCCGAATCGGCGTCCGCCGCCGCGGGTATCGCGAGCGGCTCGCTGGCCGGCGCGGTCACCAACAACGCGGGCGTGGCGGCCGGCATCGGCATCGGCGTGCAGGCCGGCACCCGGGCCGGCGTGCAATACGCGCAGCGCAAGATCCATGGCGAGGCGCAGCAGCAGATCGCCGACGTCGCGGGGCCACTCAAGGTCGGCCAGGTCAAGGGCTGGAACACGGTGCTGTCGGTGCCGCTCGAATCGAGCGAGGCCGGCAAGGTCACGGTCAGCCGCGTGATCAGCACCGGCGAGCTCGACTGCAAGGAGATCGTGGTCTCGGTCGAGCGCAGCGGCCGCGAGACGCTGCCGGTGAGCGAGTTCTACGTGGCCTCGATCTGCCGCAGCGGCAGCCAGTGGGCCTGGGCCTCGGCCGAGCCGGCCACGCCGCGCTGGGGCGCCCTGCAATGAGCGTGCGTCGGCATCGGATGCGCCGCATCGCCCTGGGGTCGCTGCTGGCCTGCGCGGCGGCGCTGTGCGGCTGCCGCTCGATCGGCGGCCTCTCGGGCGCGGCGGCCGGCGTCGCCTCGGGCTCGGCGGTCGGGCCGGCGGCGGGCGTGGCGATCGGCATCGCGGTCGAAGCCGGCGTCGACGCCGGCGTCAAGGCGGTGCAGCGCCGCTGGAGCCAGGAAGACCAGACCCGCATGGCGGCGATGGTCGGCGACATGCAGGTCGGCGAAAGCCGGCCCTGGGAAACCCGCCACTTCATGTCCTACGGCGACGAGCAGGGCCACGTCACGCTGGTGCGGGCCTTCGACTCCGCGTTGAGCAGTTGCCGCGAAGCGGTCTTCTCGGTCGAGCGCGCGAAGGATGTCGAGGCCGGCCAGCCGCTGCCGCATTTCGTCACCACGATGTGCCGCGGCGACGACGGCTGGCGCTGGGCCGCGGCCGAGCCGTCGGTCAATCGCTGGGGCGCGTTGCAGTGACGGACTGAACCGGCGCGGCCGGTTCAGGATGCCGACTTCATGAAGCGGCGTTCCGAAGGTGCCCGCTGACCCTGCTGCCCGCATTGCGCGGCAGCCCGAAGGCATCCACCAGCGCCAGCAGCGACAGCGCCGCCATCAGTGCGAAGGCCAGCCGGAAGTCCTCCACGCCAGGATGGCCGCCATGCCCGGTGAGCCGCTCCGAGAGCCCCAGCGCCATCGCGCCGAAGGCGATGCCGACGCCGGCGCTCAGCTGCTGGCACATGCTGAACAGCGCCGAGGCGCCGCTGGCCTGCGCCGGCGAGGTGTCGCAG
Organism: Xenophilus sp. L33; assembly: GCF_009765735.1. GTDB lineage: Bacteria > Pseudomonadota > Gammaproteobacteria > Burkholderiales > Burkholderiaceae_C > Variovorax. The sequence goes on along the minus strand of NZ_LMUW01000109.1, from coordinate 3,130 downwards.
AAGCCCAGCGTCGCGAGCGTGGTGAACTGCATCGAGCGGCACAGGCCGCCGAAGACCATCACCACCACCATCACCGCCAGCGGCGTGTTGGCGGTCAGCGCCGCATTGGCGAAGAAGCCGATCGCCACCAGGAGGCCGTTGCCCAGCAGGGTGCCGCGAAAGCCCCAGCGCCGCAGCACCCAGGAAGTGGCCGGCTTCATGCTCAGGTTGCCGGCGAACAGCGCCAGCATCAGGAAGCCCGAGGTGACCATGCTGAAGCCGAAGGCCAGCTGGAACATGAGCGGCAGCAAAAAGGGCGCGCTGCCGATCGCGATCCGGAAGAGCGAGCCGCCGAACACCGAGACCCTGAAGGTCTGCAGCTGGAACACCGACAGGTCCACCAGCGGATGCGGCGTGCGCCGCAAATGCCACAGCGCGTAGCCGAGCGACAGCACGCCCAGCGCGCCGAAGCCCGCCACCTGCGCGCCGTCGATCGGCGCATGGCTCAGCAGGTCCATCGCGTACATCAGCGCGGCCAGGCCGACGCCGCTGGCGAAGAAGCCGATCCAGTCGAAGGGCCGGCGCTGGCCGGGCGCGCCGTCGATCAGCCGCAGCGCCGCCACCAGCGCCAGCACGCCGAGCGGCAGGTTGAGGAAGAAGATCCAGTGCCAGCTCCAGGTGCTGGCGATCCAGCCGCCGAGCGGCGGCCCCAGCACCGGCGCCGCCAGGCCCGGCCAGGTGATGGTCGCGAGCGCCTTCACCAGGCCGCTCTTGGGCGTGCTGCGCAGCACCACCAGCCGCCCGACCGGCACCATCAGCGCGCCGCCGATGCCTTGCGCGATGCGTGCCACGACGAACACCGGCAGGCTCTGCGACAAGCCGCAGCAGACCGAGGCCACGGTGAAGATCAGCACCGCCGCCGAGAACACGGCCCGCGGCCCGAAGCGGTCGGCCACCCAGCCGCTGGCCGGGATGAACACCGCCAGCGCCAGCAGGTAGGCGCTGATGCCGATCGACAGCGCCACCGGCACCACGCCGAAGCTCTGCGCCATCGCCGGCACCGCGGTGGTGATCACGGTGGCGTCCAGGTTCTCCATGAAGAAGGCGGCGGCGACCAGCCAGGCGATCTGGCGGCCGCGCTTCGATGGCGGTTCGGTGTCGGATGCGGGATTCATGGGGAGGCGCTGGAGCGGGTCAGCGAGCATAGCGGCCGGCCGCCGGTCGATGGCCCGATCGACCGAAAGCCCGGACCTTCGAAACCCTGAAAGAATGGACCGAACCCACGCGCCCACGCGAACCCACAGGATCAGGAGACGCCCGCCATGCCCGAGAAGTCAGCCTTCGAACCCGACGAGGACAGCGGCCCGGCCAGCGGCATGCGGCGCGGCCTCACCAGCTACGGCGATACCGGCTTCTCGCTGTTCCTGCGCAAGGCCTTCATCAAGGGCGCCGGCTACACCGACGCCGCGCTCGACCGCCCGGTGATCGGCATCGCGAACACCGGCAGCGCCTACAACCCCTGCCACGGCAATGCGCCGCAACTGATCGAGGCGGTGCAGCGCGGCGTGATGCTGTCCGGCGGCCTGCCGATGGCCTTCCCGACCATCTCCGTGCACGAGAGCTTCGCCGCGCCGACCAGCATGTACCTGCGCAACCTGATGGCCATGGACACCGAGGAGATGGTGCGGGCCCAGCCGATGGACGCCGTGGTGCTCATCGGCGGTTGCGACAAGACCGTGCCGGCGCAGCTGATGGGCGCGGCCTCGGCCGGCCTGCCGTCGATCCAGCTGATCACCGGCTCGATGCTCACCGGCAGCCACCGCGGCGAGCGGGTCGGCGCCTGCACCGACTGCCGGCGCTACTGGGCGCGCTATCGCGCCGGCGAGATCGATGCCGCGGAGACCGCCGAGGTCAACCACCAGCTGGTGGCCAGCGTCGGCACCTGCTCGGTGATGGGCACCGCCAGCACCATGGCCTGCATCGCCGAGGCGCTCGGCATGACGGTGCCGGGCGGCGCCTCGCCGCCGGCGGTCACCGCCGACCGCATCCGCATCGCCGAAGAGACCGGCGCCCGCGCGGTGCAGATGGCCCGCGAGCGCCTGACCATCGACCGCATCCTGACGCCGGCCGCCTTCGAGAACGCGATGCGGGTGCTGCTGGCCATCGGCGGCTCGACCAACGGCATCGTCCACCTGGCCGCGATCGCCGGCCGCATGGGCCTGGACATCGACCTCGCGACCCTCGACCGCATGGGCCGCGAGACGCCGGTGCTGCTCGACCTCAAGCCCTCGGGCCAGCACTACATGGAGGACTTCCACAAGGCCGGCGGCATGGCCACCCTGCTGCGCGAGCTGAAGCCGCTGCTGCGCCTGGACGCGCTGACCGTCACCGGCCGCACGCTCGGCGAGGAGCTGGAAGCGGCCGGCCCCGGCTTCGCCCAGGACGTGGTGCGCTCGATCGCCGATCCGATCTATCCGGAGGGCGGCATCGCGGTGCTGCGCGGCAACCTGGCCCCGGGCGGCGCGATCATCAAGCAGTCGGCGGCCGACCCGAAGCTGATGGAGCACGAAGGCCGCGCCGTGGTCTTCGAGAACGTCGAGGACCTGGCGCGGCGCATCGACGGCGACGCGCTCGACGTGCATCCCGACGACGTGCTGGTGCTGAAGAACATCGGCCCGAAGGGCGCGCCCGGCATGCCCGAGGCCGGCTACCTGCCGATCCCGCGCAAACTGGCGCGCGCCGGCGTCAAGGACATGGTGCGCATCTCCGACGGCCGCATGAGCGGCACCGCCTTCGGCACCATCGTGCTGCACGTGACGCCCGAGTCGGCCATCGGCGGTCCGCTGGCCCACGTGCGCGACGGCGACCGCATCCGCCTGAGCGTGGCCGGTCGCGAACTGACGCTGCGGGTGCCGCCCGAAGAACTGGCGCGCCGCGCCGCCGAGCAGCCGGTGACCGTGCCGAGCGCCGAGCGCGGCTACCTCAAGCTCTTCCTCGACACGGTCACGCAGGCCGACCAGGGCGCCGACTTCGACTTCCTGCGCGCGCCGCCGCGGCAGCGCCCGGACGCATCGCTGGGCGGCCTCGACGCCGCCGAGCCGGTGCAGCGCGCCAATGCGCTGCAGGCCCTGGTGGTCGCCGGCCGCGCCTC
>NZ_LMUW01000108.1 GCF_009765735.1 Xenophilus sp. L33 | reverse complement strand
TGTTGAGTTGCAATAGGTTCTTCCCGCCAAGTCTGGAAGCGGGAGGCCTGTGGCCCAAGGCCGAGTGTGGTCGCCGAGCGTTGTAGTAACTCAGGAATGCGGGCAGCCAGGCGGTGCGCTCGTGGCTGTTGGCCCAGACACGGCCGTACGCCCATTCACGCAAGCAGGTCTGGATGAAGCGCTCGGCCTTGCCGTTGGTCTGTGGTCGATAGGGCCTGGTGAAGGTGTGCTTGATGCCCAACGCTTGGCAGGTCTTGGCGAACAGCCTTGATCGATAGGCCGCGCCGTTGTCGGTGATCAGGCGCTTGATCGTGACGCCCAGGGCCGCATAGTGGGCCACCGCCGCCT
>NZ_LMUW01000107.1 GCF_009765735.1 Xenophilus sp. L33 | reverse complement strand
TGTCGCGGTCGGCGTGCACGTGGCGGGCCTCGTCGACCAGCCGGCGCAGCGCCACCGAGGCGCCGCCGGGCTGGCGGCTGAGCCAGTCCCAGTGGCGCGGCAGCAGCGTGACCTCGCGCGCCACCACGCCCAGCTTGGGGCGGCCGACGCCGCGGGCAGCAGGATCGTCGGCCGGTGCGTGGCCGTTCGGCGCGGCCGGTGGCTCGCGCAGGTCCAGGTCGAGCCGGTCGCCGGTGCTGTCGTCGAAGACGAACGCGGGATCGTGGCCATCGGTGTGCTGTAGTTCGCGCAGCCGGGCGATCACCTCGGCGCGCGGGCCGCAGGCGATCCGCCGAAAGCCGGCGAAGGCGGTGAGCGTGGTTTCTGAAGAGGGCGTGGACATGGGAGGCATCGGTAGCGGGCCCGAATAATACCCGGGCAAAACAAATCCGATGAATTTACCCGGACAAAATTAGCCGAGCTCGAGCATGCACCGTCTCAGCGCGCCGCCCGAAGACCCCGCCACCAATGGCGGGCCGCCTCGCGCGCCCGCCGGCTGCCGCGCATCGGGGCGCTGTCGCGGGCCCGCGCCAGCACGGCGTTCTTCCAGGCGACCCAGCGCGGAAACCAGCGGGCGAAGAAGGGAATCTGCATCAGGGTCGGCTCGACCAGCTGGAACAGCCGGGCCACGATCGCGGTGCCCACCACTTTCGCGGCCAGCAGCACGCCGACCGCCGCCATGCCGTAGCCGCGGCCGAGCAGGAAGAGGCCGCAGAGCTTCACCGGCAGCAAAAGCAGGATCGGGAGGAAAAACACCAGCACCGCCGCCCAGGGCGGCAGCGCCCGGATCCGCCATTCGAGCCGCGCCCAAAGCGGCAGCCGCGCCAGCTGCGCGGCGGCGCGGGCCAGCGGTTCCCATCCCCATTCCTCGAACATCAGCACCGGCACGAGCAGGCTCATGCCGAGGATGGCGAGGATGTGCTTGAAAGTACGCATCAGGGCGAAATTCTGGGCAGGGGCGCTATGGCAAACTCGCGCGCTTTATCCGCCAGAGTCCGTAGGCGCTCCGCCCGGGGTGTCACATTTCCATGCAAAAAATCACTCGCCAGCTCGCCGCCGAAATCAAGGTCGGCGAGCACCAGGTGACGGCCGCGATCGAGCTGCTCGACGGCGGCGCCACCGTGCCCTTCATCGCCCGCTATCGCAAGGAAGTCACGGGCGGCCTCGACGACATCCAGCTGCGCGAGCTGGAAGCGCGCCTGGGCTACCTGCGCGAACTGGAAGACCGCCGCGCCGTGGTGCTCAAGAGCATCGACGAGCAGGGCAAGCTGACCCCCGAACTGCGCGCCGCCATCGCCGCCGCGCCGACCAAGCAGGAACTGGAAGACATCTACCTGCCCTTCAAGCAGAAGCGCCGCACCAAGGGGCAGATCGCGCGTGAATTCGGCATCGAGCCGCTGGCCGACAAGCTGCTGGCCGACCCGACGCTCGACCCCGCCGCCGAGGCCCAGGCCTTCCTGCAGCCGGCGACCACGCTGGACGACGGCAAGCCCGGCCCCGATTTCTCGACCGTGCCCGCGGTGCTCGACGGCGTGCGCGACATCCTCTCGGAGCGCTGGGCCGAGGACGCCACGCTGGTGCAGCGCCTGCGCGAATGGCTCTGGGCCGAAGGCCTCTTGAAGTCCAGCCTGATGGCCGGCAAGGACGCCAACAACGCCGACGTCGCCAAGTTCCGCGACTACTTCGACTACGACGAGCCGATCGGCCGGGTGCCTTCGCACCGGGCGCTGGCCGTCTTCCGCGGCCGGGCGCTGGAGGTGCTGGACGCCAAGCTGGCGCTGCCGGTCGAGCCCGAGCCGGGCAAGCCCTCGATCGCCGAGGGCAAGATCGCGCTGCACCTGGGCTGGAGCCACGCCGCCCGCAAGGCCGACGACCTGATCCGCAAGTGCGTCGCCTGGACCTGGCGCGTCAAGCTCTCGCTCTCGACCGAGCGCGACCTCTTCACCCGGCTGCGCGAGGAGGCGGAGAAGGTCGCGATCAAGGTCTTCGCCGACAACCTGCGCGACCTGCTGCTGGCCGCGCCGGCTGGCCCGCGCGTGGTGATGGGGCTGGACCCGGGCATCCGCACCGGCGTCAAGGTGGCGGTGGTTGATGCCACCGGCAAGCTGGTCGAGACCGCGACCGTGTTCCCGCACGAACCGCGCAAGGACTGGGAAGGCTCGCTGCACACGCTCGGCAAGCTGTGCGCCAAGCACGGCGTGAACCTGATCGCGATCGGCAACGGCACCGCCAGCCGCGAGACCGACAAGCTGGCGGCCGACCTCATCAAGCTGCTGGCCAAGATGGCAGCGCAGGCCGGCGCGCCGGCGATGGCGGTCGACAAGGTGGTGGTGAGCGAAGCGGGCGCCTCGGTCTACTCGGCCAGCGAATTCGCCTCGCAGGAAATGCCCGACGTGGACGTCAGCCTGCGCGGCGCGGCGAGCATCGCGCGCCGGCTGCAGGATCCGCTGGCCGAACTGGTGAAGATCGACCCGAAGTCGATCGGCGTCGGCCAGTACCAGCACGACGTCAACCAGAGCGAGCTCGCGCGCACCCTGCAGGCGGTGGTGGAAGACTGCGTGAACTCGGTCGGCGTCGACCTCAACACGGCCAGCGTGCCGCTCCTGTCGCGGGTGTCGGGCCTCTCGGCCAGCGTGGCCAAGGCGGTGGTGCGCTGGCGCGAGTCGAACGGCGCCTTCGCGACGCGAAAGCAGTTGCTCGACGTCAGCGGCTTCGGACCGAAAGCCTTCGAGCAGAGCGCCGGCTTCCTGCGCATCCGCGGCGGCGCCGACCCGCTCGACGTCACCGGCGTTCACCCGGAAACCTATCCGCTGGTCGAGCAGATCATCGTCAAGACCGGCAAGCCCATTGGCGAGCTGATGGGCCGCGCCGAGATGCTCAAGACGCTCAAGCCGGAGTTGTTCGCCAACGAGAAGTTCGGCGTCATCACGGTCAAGGACATCCTGGGCGAGCTGGAGAAGCCGGGCCGCGACCCGCGCCCCGACTTCAAGGTGGCGCGCTTCAACGACGGCGTCGACGACATCAAGGACCTGGTCGAGGGCATGGTGCTCGAGGGCACGGTCAGCAACGTGGCGCAGTTCGGTGCCTTCGTCGACCTCGGCGTGCACCAGGACGGACTGGTGCACGTCAGCCAGCTGGCGCACAAGTTCGTCAACGACGCGCGCGAGGTGGTGAAGACCGGCGACATCGTCAAGGTCAAGGTGATGGAGGTCGACGTGGCGCGCAAGCGCATCGGGCTCACGATGAAGCTCGACGCCGCGCCCGCGCGGCGCGACGGCCCGCGCGACAACCGCTTCGAAGGGGCAGGGCGCGGCCAGCAGGGACCGCGCCGCGACAACGCGCCGCAACCGGCCGGGCAGATGGCCTCGGCCTTCGCCAAGCTGCAGGGCCTGCGCAAGTAGCCGCACGCCGGGCACGCCAGCGCACGATTCTTGCCGTCACCGGGTCCATGAAAGCCTTGCGCATCCATGCGGGTCCCGCGGCCCGCGCCCATATCGCCGCCCACGGCCTGCGGCCGCAGGACGTGCGCACGATCCCGGGCGCGGCCGGCGGCCCCAAGGGCCTGATCCTCGGGCCGATCGACCGCTTCCTGTTCGGCGACTGGCTGTCGGCGTCCAACCAGCCGATCGACCTGGTCGGCGCCTCGATCGGCGCCTGGCGGCTGGCCAACGCCTGCCTGGACGATTCGAAGGCCGCCTTCACGCAGTTCGAGGAAGGCTACATCCACCAGCATTTCGAACTGCCGCCCGGACAGAAGCGGCCGACCGCGCGGCAGCTGAGCGCGCAGTTCGGCGAAGGGCTGCGGGGCTTCTACGGCGGCCGCTCGACCGAGGTGCTGCGGCACAGCCGCTTCGGGCTGCACGTGATCACCGCGCGCGGGCGCCACATCCTCGGGCGCGAAGGGCCGGCGCGCACGCCGGTCGGCTACCTCGGCGCCTTCATCGCCAACAGCGTGCAGCGCAGGAGCCTGGGCGCTTGGCTGGAGCGGGTGGTGTTCTCGACGCCGGGCGCAGCGCTGCCCTTCGGCACGCGCGACTTCCGCACCCGCCAGGTCGACCTGCTCGAAGGCAACTTCGAGCTGGCGCTGCAGGCGTCCTGCTCGATCCCCTTCATGCTCGAGGCGGTGCACGACATCCCGGGCGCGCCGCCCGGCGCCTACTGGGACGGCGGCATCACCGACTACCACCTGCACCTGGACTACGCCAACACCGACGGCATCGTGCTGTATCCGCACTTCCAGCGCGCGGTGGTGCCGGGCTGGCTCGACAAGGGCCTCAAGTGGCGCCACAAGCCGACCGGCTTCCTCGACCGCATGGTGGTGCTGGCGCCGGACCCGGAATGGGTGCGCGGCCTGCCCAACGGCAAGCTGCCCGACCGCAACGACTTCGCCCGCTACGCCGACGACCTGCCGGGCCGCATCAAGGCCTGGCGCACCGCGGCGCGCGAGTCGGAGCGGCTGGCGGACGAGTTCGCGCAATGGCTCGCGCACGGCGACGCGAGCGAGGTGCTGCCGCTGTGAAGCTCTTCTGCCGCGTCCTCGGCCTGCTGCTGATCGTCGGCGGCATCCTGGCGCTGGGCGTCGGCCACTTCAGCTACACCAAGGCCACGCACGAGGTCCGGCTCGGCCCGCTCGCGCTGGCGGTGAAGGAGCAGCAGGACGTGGTGCTGCCGCCCTGGGCCGGGGCGCTGGCGATCGCGGTGGGCGGGGCGTTGATGGTGTGGGGTGGGCGGCGACGGTGAGGGCTTCAGCCGACGGCGAGCCGCACCGGCTTGCCGATGCGGCCTAGCATGTCGACCAAGGTGTCGATCGTGAACTTGGCAGTCTTCTGGTTCACCACGTCGGACACCCGCGGCCTGGAAATCATCAGGATCTCGGCAGCGTCGGCCTGCTTCAGATCGTGTTCGGCGATCCAGCCGGCCAACGCTTGCATCAGTTGCAGTTTGAGCAAGCGCGTGTCGTTGATCTGCTTGCGCGATGCCGCCTGCAGCCGCCTGGCTTCGGCGGCACCGAAGCCCAATTCCAGGAAGATGTTGGCGCCAGGTCGGGTGACGTGGCGGACCTGGGTGTCGATCTTCATTTAGTGCTCTTTCTGGTTTGGATCACGGCGCGATAGCGCACGTCTGCCACCTGCTTGTCCTGCTTGCTCCTGGCCTGGGTCTTTTTCTGGAAGCAATGCAGGACATAGATCGCCTCCTCGAATCTCGCGACGTAGATCACGCGGTAGATGCCTGCGGCGTCCCGGATCCGGATTTCGGCAGCACCCGCTCCGACCTCGTCGAAGGGCTTCCAATCGCTCGGGTTCAAGCCGGCTTGCAACCTGCCAAGCTGAAAACCGGCTGCACGACGCGCCCCGGACGGAAATTCGAGCAAATCGTCATAGGCGGTTCCGACCCAACGGATTTCCTTGTCGCCCTGCATCACAATGCGTACAAAATTTTATACAGAGCCATGGTCGAGGTCAACGAAGAAGCGGGAAGGCAGGGGACGGTAAGGGCCGATCCCACTCGCGAACTTGCGCGAAGTGGCTGAGGCGGCAACCTTCAGACCTTTCCTGCCTTCAAGGCGGCCGCGCGGCGCCATCCCACGCAACGGTACGATGCGGCCTGCCATCGAAAACACCCGCAAGCCGTCGGCTGCAAGCGCATGACTCCTGTCCCCATCTCCATCCCCGGCGCCACCGCCAGACCTGCATGCCCGCACTGACCCCCAAGATGGCCAGCGTCGTCGAACGCATGGCGCGCGCCGGCCATCCGCCGCTGCACGCGCTGACCCCCGCCGAAGCCAAGGCCGCGTACGAGAAGGGCGCCGGCGTGCTCGAGGTGCCGAAGCCGCAGCTCGCGCGGGTCGAGGACTCCACGCTGCCCGCGCGCGACGGCCATGCGCTGCCGGTGCGGCTCTACGCGCCGTCGCACGAGGTGCTGCCGGTGCTGATGTACTTCCACGGCGGCGGCTTCACCGTCGGCAGCATCGCCACGCACGACACCCTGTGCCGCGTGCTGAGCCGCGACAGCGGCTGTGCGGTCGTCTCGGTCGACTACCGGCTGGCGCCCGAACACAAGTTCCCGACCGCCTCCGACGACGCCTGGGACGCGCTCTCGCAGTTGTCGCAGCAGGCCTCGAAGCTGGGCCTCGACGGCGGCCGCATCGCGCTCGGCGGCGACAGCGCCGGCGGCACGCTGGCCGCGGTCTGCGCGATCCTGGCGCGCGACGCGGGCCTGTCGATCGCGCTGCAGCTGCTCTTCTACCCGGGCATGACCGCGCACCAGGACACGCCTTCGCACCTGCGCCTGGCCAACGGCCCGCTGCTCGACGAGGCGCTGATCAGCTGGTTCTTCGGCCTCTACGTGCGCACGCCGGCCGACCGCGACGACTGGCGCTTCGCGCCGCTGAATGCCGAGGACGTCGAAGGCGTCGCGCCGGCCTGGATCGGCCTGGCCGAATGCGATCCGCTGGTCGACGAAGGCATCGCCTATGCCGACAAGCTGCGCGCCGCCGGCGTCGCCGTCGACCTGGAAATCTATCGTGGCGTGATCCACGAATTCATCAAGATGGGCCGCGCGCTGCCCGAGGCGCTCACCGCGCACGCCGACGCCGCGCGAGCCCTGAAAGAGGCCTTGCAACCATGACCGAACCCGTGAAATCCGACTTCCGCTTCTTCCACCGCCTGCGCGTGCGCTGGGCCGAGGTCGACATGCAGAAGATCGTCTTCAACGCCCACTACCTGATGTACTTCGACACCGCCATCGCCGACTACTGGCGCGCGATGGCGCTGCCCTACGAAGAGGCGATGCTGGCGCTCGAAGGCGACCTCTACGTGCGCAAGGCCACCATCGAATTCAGCGCCTCGGCCCGCATCGACGACCTGCTCGACATCGGCATGCGCTGCGAGCGCATCGGCAATTCGTCGATCGTCTTCCAGGGCGGCCTGTTTCGCGGCCGCCAGTTGCTCGTGAGCTGCGAACTGGTCTACGTGTTCGCCGACCCGGCCACGCAGACCTCGCGGCCGGTGCCCGCCTTGCTGCGCGAGACGCTGCAGGCCTACGAAGCCGGCGAGCCGATGCGCCAGGTCGAGATCGGCCATTGGGAGCAGCTGGGCGACGGCGCCAGCCAGGTGCGCCGCGAGGTCTTCATCGACGAGCAGCGCATCCCGAAGGAGCTCGAATGGGACGAGCACGACAACGACGCGCTGCACGCGGTCGCGCGCAACCGCCTCGGCCAGCCGATCGCCACCGGCCGTCTGGTGGCGGAAGCGCCCGGGCTCGGCCGCATCGGCCGCATGGCGGTGCACCGCAACCTGCGCAGCGGCGGCCACGGCGCAGCGGTGCTGCGCGCGCTGGAGGCCGCGGCCAAGGCGCGCGGCGACCGTGAGATCAGCCTGCATGCGCAGCGCAGCGCCGAGGACTTCTACCTGCGGCTCGGCTACGTGGCGCACGGCGAGCCTTTCGAGGAGGCCGGGATCGATCACATCGAGATGCGGCGGGCGCTTTGATCCGCCTCGTCATCGTCGACGACCACCCGCTGGTGCGCGACGGCCTGCGGCTGCGGTTGGCGAGCCTGCCCGATCTGGAGATCGTCGGCGAGGCCTCGAACGCGATCGAAGCCCTGGCACTCATCGCGCAGGTCGCGCCCGACCTGGTGCTGGCGGACGTCGACATGCCGGGCATGAGCGGCATCGACCTGGTAGCGCAGTTGCGGCAGTCGATGCCCGCAGTGCAGGTCGTCATGCTCAGCATGCACGGCGACCCGTCTTACCTGCAGCGCGCGCTGCAAGCCGGTGCGCGCGGCTATGTGCTCAAGGACGCACCGGCCTCCGACGTGCTGGCTGCCATCCAGGCGGTGCGGGCCGGTGGCACCTATCTCAGCGGCGCGTTGTCGAAGCGGCTCTTCAGGACGCGCGCGCCGCGGCCGCTCCTCACGCCGCGCGAGAGCCAGGTGCTGCGCGCGCTCGGCGGCGGTGCCTCCAGCAAGCAGATCGCGCGGGACTTCGGTCTCAGCGTGCGCACCGTCGAGGCGCACCGGCAGAGCATCAAGCGCCGGCTCGGCGTCGAAGGGCAGGCCGGGCTGATCAAGTTCGCGGTGGAGCACACCCGCGAGCTCGAAGTCGGCTGAAGCCTCTCGACCCTTAGGTAGTTCCACGCAACGCGGCACGCATTGCCGCCGATGCGGCCGCGCCTGCGGCTCGCGAGACTTCCGGGCTTCGAGTTCCCGAAAGACATTCGCATGCACAGCATCCGCCGCCACCTGACGTGGCTCGTCGTCGCCGTGACCGGCGCCTTTGCGCTGGGCACCGTTGCCCTGGCCCGCGGCGAGGCGATCAACGCCTTGTGGATCGTGGTCGCGGCGATCTGCACCTACCTGATCGCCTACCGCTACTACAGCCTCTTCATCGCGACCCGCGTGCTCGGGCTCGACGAGAACCGGGAGACGCCGGCGCACCGCCACAACGACGGGCTCGACTACGTGCCGACCGACAGGAACGTGCTGTTCGGCCATCACTTCGCGGCGATCGCCGGCGCCGGCCCGCTGGTCGGTCCGGTGCTGGCCGCGCAGATGGGTTACCTGCCGGGGCTGCTGTGGATCCTCGCCGGCGTGGTGTTTGCCGGCGCCGTGCAGGACTTCATCGTGCTGTTCATCTCGACCCGGCGCGACGGCCGCTCGCTAGGCGACCTGATCAAGCAGGAGATGGGCGCCGTGCCGGGGATGATCGCGCTCTTCGGCACCTTCATGATCATGATCATCATCCTGGCGGTGCTGGCGCTGATCGTGGTCAAGGCGCTGGCCGAATCGCCCTGGGGCGCATTCACGGTAGCGGCGACGATTCCGGTGGCACTCTTCATGGGTGTCTACCTGCGCTGGCTGCGGCCGGGGCGCATCGGCGAGGTCTCGCTGATCGGCTTCGTGCTGCTGATGGCCGCGATCTTCGGCGGCCAGGCGGTGAGCCAAAGCGCGCAATGGGCGCCGCTCTTCACCTTCGACGGCAGGCAACTGACCTGGATGCTGGTCGGCTACGGCTTCGTCGCGGCCAGCCTGCCGGTGTGGCTGCTGCTGGCGCCGCGCGACTACCTGTCGACCTTCCTGAAGATCGGCACCATCGTCGCGCTGGCGGTCGGCATCGTGGTGGTCGCGCCCGACCTGCAGATGCCGTCAATGACACGCTTTGTCGACGGCAGCGGACCGGTCTGGTCCGGCAGCCTGTTCCCGTTCCTGTTCATCACGATCGCCTGCGGCGCGGTGTCGGGCTTCCATGCGCTGATCGCTTCGGGCACCACGCCGAAGATGCTCGGCAACGAACGCGACGCCCGCTTCATCGGCTACGGCGGCATGCTGGCCGAATCCTTCGTCGCGGTCATGGCGCTCATCGCGGCCTCCTGCATCGACCCCGGCATCTACTTCGCCATGAACAGTCCGGCGGCGCTGGTCGGCAGCACGCCCGAGGCGGTGGCACAGGCGATTTCCGGCTGGGGTTTCGCGATCACGCCGGAAGCGCTCACGCAGACCGCTCGCGACGTCGGCGAAGCCAGCATCCTCGGCCGCGCCGGCGGCGCGCCGACCCTGGCGGTGGGCATGGCGCACATCCTGCACCAGGTGGTCGGCGGCCAGGCCATGATGGCCTTCTGGTACCACTTCGCCATCCTCTTCGAGGCGCTCTTCATCCTGACCGCGGTCGACGCCGGCACCCGCGCCGGACGCTTCATGCTGCAGGACCTGCTGGGCAGCTTCGTGCCGGCGCTCAAGCGCACCGATTCGCTGCCGGCCAACCTGGTCGCGACCTTCCTGTGCGTGGCCGCCTGGGGCTACTTCCTCTACCAGGGCGTGGTCGATCCGCTGGGCGGCATCAACACCTTGTGGCCGCTCTTCGGCATCTCCAACCAGATGCTGGCGGCGGTGGCCCTGATGCTCGGCACGGTGGTGCTGTTCCGCATGAAGCGCGAGCGCTACGCCTGGGTCGCGGCGACGCCGGCCGCGTGGTTGCTGGCCTGCACCCTGACCGCCGGCTGGCAGAAGATCTTCTCGGCCGATCCGAAGATCGGCTTCCTGGCCCATGCGTCGAAATACGCCGACGGCCTGGCGCAGGGCGTGCTGATCGCACCGGCGAAGACGCCGCACGCCATGTCGCGGATCGTCTTCAACGACCGGCTGGATGCGGCGCTCTGCGCGCTCTTCATCATCGTGGTGCTGAGCGTGCTGGTCTACAGCGTGCGCGCCTGCCGCGCCGCTCGCCGCGCCGACCACCCGACCGTGCACGAGACACCTTTCGTGCCGATGGGCGCCACTTGAAGGCCACCGACCTGGTCGAAAGCGGGCGCTATCTCGGACGCTCGCTGGCCCGCTCGCTTCGCCTGATGGTGGGGCTGCCGGACTACGACGTCTACCTCAACCACATGGCGCGCAAGCACCCGGGGCGCGCGCCGATGAGCTACGAGGATTTCTTCAGGGAGCGGCTGGAGGCTCGGTTCGGGAGCGGGGCAGGGCGGTGTTGTTGAGCCACCAATTGGGCTGCCTGTCCAGATACAGCGTGCACTCCGGCACCTGCACCGAGCCCCCGCTCCAGGCCGGTCGATGGACCTTGCGAAACCCCTGCGACACCAGTACCGCATTCCCCGGCTGCGGCGTCCGCCAGAGACTCGACCGCTTGTCGTAGGCCGGGCTGACGAACACCCGCCCGTGCCTGCGCCATCGGCTTTCCTCGATCTGCAATGCATGCGCCCCGAAGTGCACCGGCCGCAGGCTCTGGCCGCCGTACCAGTAGTAGCAGCGGCCGAAGCAGGCGGCATGGCACCAGCGCTCCCACGCCGCCGGGCTGTAGCGCGACAAGCCCAGGTCGCTGTCCGGTATGCCGATCCAGAGCACCGCAATGCCCAGCCTGTGATAGCTCGCGGTTCGCGCGGCGATCTCCCTGACAGTCAGCCGGCTGCGCTGGATCTCGATCGCCACCGGCACGCCGTCGATGACCGCGAAGACATCGGCCACCGGACCGCCCAGCCGTTTCTCGAGTTCGACCTGCTTCGCGTTGGCTTCCCGGCGCAAGGTGTCGAACAAGGCCTGCTTGGTGAGTCGATGGTCCTCGGTCTCGCCAGCGAAGACCCGGCAGGGATCGCTCGGCATGTGCCAGCCCTCAGGGCCTCCGGTCGCCGTCCCGCACCGATTCGACCGTGCCGTTCTGGAAGCGCACGATCGCCATGAAGCGTCCGTGGCCGCGGTCGTAGGTCCAGTCTTCCATCGGCACGCACTGCTGGGTCAGCACCGACTGCCCGGTGTACGGATTCACCTGGTAGGCGAGCCCGCCACTGGCCGAGTTGATGCACACCTGCTCGGCCACCATCGGCGGCCCGCATTTCTGCATCACGGCCGTCTTCGAATCGCCGGTGCCGGCGAGGGAGCCATTGCAGCTGAGAGACTGCGCGGCCGCATGGCCGACCAGTCCGACGAACAGTGCCGCCATCGTGGCCCCAACGATTCGTCGCACGGTCATCGGAGGATCTCCTTCAGATGTCCTCGAGCAGCGGATAGGGCAGCGGCTCGACCGTGAGCGCCGGGCCGTCGGCGCTGCGCGCATGCAGGCCGCCTTGGTCGAGCGCCGCGATCTGGATCGAGATCAGCGCCGCCCAGCCGCCGCCCGGCGCCGGCGCGGCCTGCGCCACCGTGCCGACCGGCTGCTCGGCGTCGCCGGCGGCGAACACCTCGTCGCCGACAGCGACCTGCGCCTCGGCCTGCACCAGGCAGGTCCGGCGCTTGAGCGTGCCGCGGAACTGGCTGCGCGCCACGATCTCCTGGCCCGGGTAGCAGCCCTTCTTGAAGTTCACGCCGCCGACCGATTCGTAGTTGAGCATCTGCGGCACGAAGGCCTCGACCACCGGTGTGCTCAGAGTGACGATGCCGCTGCGCACCTCGCTCCAGGCCCAGAGTGCAGGGTCGAGCGCCGCGCCCTGCGGCGGCTCGCCGCCGGCAGGCGCGATCCAGAGCGCGCGCGGCACGCCGTCGGACGGGTAGAGGCTCACCGCATGCGCGGCGCCGAGGTTCAGCACGCGGCCGGGCGCCGCCGCCGGGTCGAGGCCGTTGGCGGCCAGCGCGGTGCCCGCCAGGCCATGCAGGCCGATCTCGGCGCTGGCGTCGCCGAGCTTGACCTTGGCCCGCAACACGTACATCGACAGCTTCTTGAGTGTCGCGGCCAGGATGTCGCGGCCGATGACCAGCAGGATGCGATCGGGCTCCGGCCGGATGCCGACGAAGCTGGCGATCATGCGGCCCTTGGCGGTGCACAGCGCCGCCAGCCGCGCCTCGTGCGCGTCGAGCAGCGCGAAGTCCTGGGTCAGCTGGCCGTGCAGGAAGTTGGCGGCATCGGGGCCGACGGCCTGGATCACGCCGAGATGGGGAAGGGCGGTCACGCCATTGAGAACGACTTCAGTCATCGCTGAATTATCATGGGCGGTTGCCTTCCGTTGCGCCCGCAGGGCTACCTGAATCGCCAACGCATCCACCCCATTTCCCTCGGAATCCGTGCGCCGCTTCTTCGTCACCCTTGTCCTGCTGGTCGTGCTGGCCGCCCTCGGCGCCGGCGCCGCCGGCTACTGGTGGGTGAACCGGCCGCTGCGCCTGCCGGCTCCGAGCGTCGACCTCAATATCGAACCCGGCACCACGCCGCGCGGCATCGCGCAGGCGGTGCACGACGCCGGCGTCGGCGTGCCGGCGCGCCTGCTGGCCTTCTGGTTCCGCATCTCGGGCCGCGACCGGCAGATCCGCGCCGGCAGCTACGAACTCGAACGCGGCGTCACGCCGTACCTGCTGCTCGACATGCTGGTGCGCGGCGAGGAAGCCACCCGCAGCGTGGTGCTGGTCGAGGGCTGGAACTTCCGCCAGGTGCGCGCCGCGCTCGCCAAGGCCGACCTGCTCAAGGCCGAGACGGCCGGCCACAGCGACGAGGAAATCATGGCGCTGCTCGGCAAGCCGAACCTGCCGGCCGAAGGCCGCTTCTTCCCCGACACCTACACCTACTCCAAGAACTCGACCGACGTTGCGCTGCTGCAGCGGGCGATGCGCGCCATGGACCGCAAACTCGACGCCGCCTGGTCGGCCCGCGCCTCCGACCTGCCGCTCAAGACGCCGGAAGAGGCGCTGATCCTCGCCAGCATCGTCGAGAAGGAAACCGGCCGCCCGCAAGACCGGCCCGAGGTCGCCGCGGTCTTCGTCAACCGCCTGCGCGCCGGCATGCCGCTGCAGACCGACCCGACCGTCATCTACGGCATGGGCCTGCACTACGAAGGCAGCCTCAAGAAGAAGGACCTGCAGGCCGACACGCCCTGGAACACCTACACCCGCAACGGCCTGCCGCCGACGCCGATCGCGATGCCGGGCAAGGCCGCGCTGCTGGCCGCGGTGCAGCCGGCGCAGAGCAAGTCGCTCTACTTCGTCTCGCGCGGCGACGGCAGCAGCCAGTTCAGCAGTTCGCTCGACGAGCACAACAAGGCGGTCAACCGCTACCAGCGCGGCACCGACACCAACCAGCAGCGGAGCGGGCAATGAAGGGTTTGTTCCTGACACTCGAAGGCATCGACGGCGCCGGCAAGTCCAGCCATCTCGATGCGCTCGAAGCGCTGTTCCGTTCGCAGGGCCGGCAGGTCACGCGCACCCGCGAGCCCGGCGGCACGCCGCTGGCCGAGACCTTGCGCGGCCTGGTGCTCGAGCAGTCGATGGACCCGCTGACCGAGTCGCTGCTGGTCTTCGCCGCCCGGCGCGACCACGTCGTGCAGGTGATCGAGCCGGCGCTGGCCCGGCGCGACGTGGTGCTGTGCGACCGCTTCAGCGACGCCACCTTCGCCTACCAGGGCGCCGGCCGCGGCTTCGACCTCCAGGTGCTGGCGACGCTGGAGCGCTGGGTGCAGGGCCTCTACGGCGCCGATTCCGGCGCCTTGCTGCAGCCCGACCTCACGCTGTGGTTCGACCTGGCGCCCGAAGTCGCCGCCGAGCGGCTGGCCGGCGCCCGGCTGCCCGACCGCTTCGAATCGCAGCCGCTCGAGTTCTTCCGCCGCGTCGCCGGCGGCTACGCGGCACGCGCCGCCGCCGCACCGCGCTTCGCCCGCATCGACGCCGGTCAGCCGCGCGAGCAGGTCTGGCAGCAGGTCGAGGCAGCGCTGGCCGAACGCGGCCTGGTCGCCGACCCGAGCGGAGGCGCCCCTTGAAAGCCGACCTGTTGCCGCCCTGGCTGCGTCCGCCGCTGGCCGAACTGCTGCGCCAGCGCGGCCATGCCTGGCTGCTGCAAGGTCCGTCCGGCCTCGGCCAGTACGAACTCGGCCTGGCGCTCGCGGCCGCCTGGCTCTGCGAGCAGCCCGACGAGACGCAGGGCGCCTGCGGCCATTGCGCCAGCTGCCATGCGATCGAGGTCCGCACCCACGCCGACCTGTGCGTGCTGATGCCCGAGGTCGCGATGCAGGCGCTCGGCTGGCCGCTCGACGAGAAGGCCCAGGCCGACATCGACGACAAGAAGCGCAAGCCCAGCCGCGAGATCCGGGTCGAGGCGATGCGCGACGCGATCGGCTTCGCCCAGCGCACCAGCGCCCGCGGCCGCGGCAAGGCGGTGCTGGTCTATCCGGCCGAGCGCATGAACACGATCACCGCCAACGCGCTGCTCAAGACGCTGGAGGAACCGGTCGGCGACGTTCGCTTCGTGCTGGCCAGCGAGGCGGCCTGGCAGCTCCTGCCGACCCTGCGCAGCCGCTGCCTCGGCTTCAGCGTGCCCTGGCCGGCGCCCGAAGTGGCGCGCGACTGGCTGGTCGGGCAGGGCATTCCGGCCGCCGACGCCGGCGCGCTGCTGCAGGCGGCCGGCGGCCGGCCG
>NZ_LMUW01000106.1 GCF_009765735.1 Xenophilus sp. L33 | reverse complement strand
GCTGATCCTCGATGCGGTGTCCGAGCTCGGCATGGGCAACAAGGTCGAGCTGAATGTCGCGACCGAAGGACTTCGCAACGCCAACCTGCTCGGCCGCAGCGCCAGCTCGCCGAAGCTCTTCAAGAAGTACCCGAACCTGTTCCTGCTGACCCCCGAGAAGACACCGCAGAAGGTGCAGTACATCGGGCCGATGCCGTCGTGATCCCGGC
The DNA here is from genome assembly GCF_009765735.1 of Xenophilus sp. L33. Classification (GTDB taxonomy): domain Bacteria; phylum Pseudomonadota; class Gammaproteobacteria; order Burkholderiales; family Burkholderiaceae_C; genus Variovorax. Next base: position 12,879 of record NZ_LMUW01000106.1, on the reverse strand, counting down.
CGCCGGCGACGGGTTCGACACCGTGTCGCGCCCCTGGCTGGCGCCCTATGCAGCGCCCGGTCGCCAGGTCGCCGCGGCGCTGGCGAAGGGCGGCAGCGTCGCCGAAACACTGGCAGCGCAGCCCGCGCCGATCGAACTGGACGCCGGGCCGCTGCGCTTCGTGCCGCCCGACAGCGCGCAGGCGGACGAGGCCTACGAGGCCTTCATCCACCGCACCGCCTGCGTGCCGACGCGCGACAACCGGCACGACCTCTTCAACGGCCTGGCCTGGCTGCGCTTTCCGCAAGCCAAGCGCCGGCTCAACGAACTGCAGGCGGCCGAGATCGCTCGCGCCGGCATCGGTGGCCATCGCGGCCCGCTGCGCGACGCGCTGACCCTGTTCGACGAGAACGGCGCGGTGCTCGACGCGCCCGACGCGCTCTGGCGGGCGCTTGTCGAACGCGACTGGCAGCGACTTTTCGTCGGCGGGCGCGCGCTGTGGCGCGAGGCGCGGCTGCTGGTCTTCGGCCATGCGCTGCTCGAGAAGCTGGAGGCGCCGCGCAAGCCGCTGACCGCGCACGTGCTGCGTGCGCCGGGTGCGTCGGCATCGATCGCGAACGAGGACGCGGCGATCACCGCCGCCCTGCAGCCGGCGCACCTGCAAGGCAAGCCCTTCGTGCCGCTGCCGGTGCTCGGCGTGCCCGGCTGGTGGGGGCCGAACGAAGACTTTTCCTTTTATGATGACCCGCCAGTCTTTCGTCCTGCCAGGGTCTCCACTTGAAACGCATTCTTCTCTTCGTCCTGACCAACGTGATGGTCGTCGCCGTGCTGGGCGTGGTCGCCAGCCTGCTCGGCGTCAACCGCTTCCTCACGCCCAACGGACTGAACCTCGGCGCGCTGCTCGGCTTCGCGCTGGTCTTCGGCTTCGGCGGCGCGATCATCTCGCTGCTCATCAGCAAGCCGATGGCCAAGTGGACGGCCGGCGTGCGCATCATCAACCCGCCGCAGTCCGCCGACGAAGCCTGGATCGTGCAGACGGTCAGCAACCTCGCCACCAAGGCCGGCATCGGCATGCCGGAGGTCGGCATCTTCGAAGGCCAGCCCAACGCCTTCGCCACCGGCGCCTTCCGCAATTCGGCACTGTTCGCGGTGTCGACCGGGCTCCTGGCCAACATGACGCGCGAAGAGGTCGAGGCGGTGATCGGCCACGAGATCGCGCACGTCGCCAACGGCGACATGGTCACCATGGCCTTGATCCAGGGCGTGATGAACACCTTCGTGGTGTTCCTGTCGCGGGTCATCGGCTTCGCGGTCGACAGCTTCCTGCGCCGCAACGACGAACGCTCCTCCGGCCCCGGCATCGGCTACATGCTGACCACGCTGGTGCTCGACATCGTGCTCGGCTTCGCCGCCGCGATCGTGGTGGCCTGGTTCTCGCGCCAACGCGAATTCCGCGCCGACGCCGGCTCGGCCCACCTGCTCGGCCGCAAGCAGCCGATGATGAACGCGCTGGCCCGGCTCGGCGGCCTGCCCGCCGGCGAGCTGCCGAAGTCGGTCGAGGCCATGGGCATCACCGGCAAGCTCGGCAACCTGTTCGCCACCCATCCGCCGATCGAGCAGCGCATCGCGGCGCTACAGAACGCGCAAGGTTGAGAACGCCGCTGCATCGATCCAAGCCGCCCGCGGGCGGCTTTCTTCATGCCGGCGAACGCTCGCCTTGCGCGACGATGGTCTTCGCCACCGCCTCGCCCACGCGGATGCCGTCCACCCCCGCCGACAGGATGCCGCCCGCGTAGCTCGCGCCTTCGCCGGCCGGATACAAGCCGCGCACGTTGAGGCTCTGCAGGTCTTCGCCGCGCGTGATGCGGATCGGCGACGAGGTGCGCGTCTCGACGCCGGTCAGCACCGCGTCGTGCAGGTCGAAGCCCTTGATCTTCCGGCCGAAGGCGGGGAAGGCCTCGCGCATCGCCTCGATCGCGTAGGCCGGCAGCGCGGCGTGCAGGTCGCCCGGCGTCACGCCCGGCTTGTACGACGGCTCGACGCTGCCGAGCGCGGTGGACGGCCGGCCGGCCACGAAGTCGCCGACCAGCTGCCCCGGCGCGCGGTAGTCGCCGCCGCCCAGTTCGAAGGCGCGCGATTCGAGTTCGCGCTGCAGCGCCATGCCGGCCAGCGGCGAGCCGCTGCGGCCTTCTTCCCAGCCGGGATAGTCGCGGGGCTCGATGCCCACCACGATGCCGGCGTTGGCGTTGCGCTCGTTGCGCGAATACTGGCTCATGCCGTTGGTGACCACGCGGCCCGGCTCGCTGGTCGCGGCCACCACCGTGCCGCCCGGGCACATGCAGAAGCTGTAGACCGAGCGCCCGTTGCCCGCGTGGTGCACCAGCTTGTAGTCGGCCGCGCCGAGCAGCGGATGCCCGGCGTGGCGGCCCCAGCGCGCGCGGTCGATCAGGCCTTGCGGATGCTCGACCCGGAAGCCGATCGAGAAGGGCTTGGCCTCGATGTGCACGCCGCGCGCATGCAGCATCTCGAAGGTGTCGCGCGAGCTGTGGCCGAGCGCCAGCACCACCTGGTCGGCGCGCAGTTCCGTGGTGGCGCCGCTTTGCTGGTCGCGCACCACCAGGCCGCGCAGCCGCTTGCCGTCGCCGTCGTCCTCCAGCAGCAGGTCGGTCACGCGCTGCTCGAAGCGGATCTCGCCGCCCAGCGCGACGATCTGCTCGCGCAGGTGCTCGACCACCTTCACCAGCTTGAAGGTGCCGATGTGCGGATGGGCCACGTGCAGGATCTCCGGCGGCGCGCCGGCCTTGACGAATTCCTCCATCACCTTGCGGCCGAGGAAGCGCGGGTCCTTGATCTGGCTGTAGAGCTTGCCGTCGGAGAAGGTGCCGGCGCCGCCTTCGCCGAACTGCACGTTCGACTCCGGGTCGAGCACGCTCTTGCGCCACAGGCCCCAGGTGTCCTTGGTGCGCTGGCGCACGGTCTTGCCGCGCTCCAGCACGATCGGCCGGAAGCCCATCTGCGCCAGCACCAGCGCGGCGAAGATGCCGCAGGGTCCGAAGCCGACCACCACCGGCCGCAGCGGCAGGTCGGCCGGCGCGCTCGCCGGCGGCTGCCAGCGCATGTCCGGGGTCGGGCCGATGCGCGGGTTCTCGGCGAAGCGGGCGAGCAGCGCGGCCTCGACCGCCGGATCCGCGAATTCGACGTCGACGATGTAGACGCGCAGCAGGTCGGCCTTGCGCGCGTCGAAGCTGCGCTTGTAGACATGCACCGCGCGGATCGTTTCGGGCGGCGTGCCCAGCGTCACCGCGACCGCCTCGGGCAGCGCGGCGTCGAAATGCTCGAGGGGAAGCTTGACTTCGGAGATTCGGATCATGGCGTGGGGCCCGTGTCGATCGGGCAATGGCGCGACCATCAAGTGGCCCGGCATGCAGTGTAATACAATCGCGTATTACAAGGATCCGGGCCATGACATTGTCGATCAGACTGCCGTCCGAAGACGAATCGCTGCTGGAGCGCGCGGCGGCGGCGCTGCGCATCAGCAAGTCCGAATTCGTCCGCCGCAGCATCTCGGCCTATGCCGTGAAGGTGTTGCCGGCGCAACTGGCGGACGAGGAGATCGATGCGCTCTACATCGGCCGCAGCGGTGGGCTGCGCCGTCCGGAAGACGTCGCGGATCCGGCGTGCAAGGCAATCCTGGAACGACTGCGTGAAAAGCACGGATACGCTCGCTGACACCGGGTTCCTGGTCGCGCTCTTCAACGGCGGGGACGTCCACCACGCCGGTGCCGTCGCCATGCTGCGGCAACTTTCGGGCCGGCGGCTCTACACGGTTTGGGAAGTGTTGACCGAGGCCTGCCACCTGTTGAACGACGCCGCGTGGTTGAACCTTCTGCGCTGGGCCGCCGCGGGCCGGTTGACGGTGCTGGCGAGTGATCCGGCCGACCTGTCTGACATCGCCGACTTCACGGAACGCTATGCCGACGGCGGTGCCGACCTGGCCGATGTGGCGTTGGTGTTCGCGGCCGATCGCACCCGGATCTACAACGTGCTGACCGTCGACCGACGCGACTTCGACCGATATCGCACGCCGCGCGGCGAGCGACTCAAGCGGCTCGGGGTCAAGGACTGAACATGAAAAAGGCCCGCGGCGCACATCGCGCCGCGGGCCTGGTTCGATGCGCCTGCGCTCAGGCTTCCGAAGTCGCTTCCGCGCCGAGCTTGTCGGCCTGCGCCTCGACCCGCTTGACCGACTTGCCGCGCAGGTTGGACCAGGTCACGCCGATCAGCAGCAGCGCCGAGATCGCGATGAAGGCGCCGCTGATGGGCCGCTGCACGAAGACCAGCACGTCGCCCCGTGAGAGCAGCATGGCCCGTCTGAAGTTCTCCTCCACCATCGGTCCCAGCACGAAGCCGAGCATGATCGGCGCCACCGAGAAATCGAGCGAGATCAGGAGCGCGCCGATGATGCCGAAGGCCAGCACTTCCCAGATCTGGAACAGGCTGTTCTGGGTGCTGAACACGCCCACCGCGATGAAGAACATCGCCGACGGGAACAGGTAGCGGTAGGGCACCTGCAGCATCTTCACCCAGACGCCGATCATCGGGACGTTCAGGATGATCAGGATCACGTTGCCGATCCAGAAGCTGGCGATCAGGCCCCAGAAGATGTCGCGGTGCTCGGTGATCAGCTGCGGGCCCGGGGCGATGCCCTGGATCATCAGCGCGCCGAGGATCAGCGCCATCACCGCGTCGCCCGGGATGCCCAGGCTCATCGTCGGGATGAAGTCGACCTGCGTCTTCGAGTGCGACGAGGCTTCGGGCGAGGCCACGCCGGCGATCATGCCGGTGCCGAACTTCTCCGGCGTCTTCGAGATCTTGCGCTCCAGCGCGTAGGCGATGAAGGTGGTGATCGTCGGGCCGGTGCCGGGCATCGCGCCGAAGACGGTGCCGACCATGGTGCCGCGCACCATCGGCCAGAAGGCTTCCTTCAGCTCGGCCGCGCTCGGGCGCATGTCGCGGATGCGCAGCGTGGTGTTGACGCTGATCGCCTGCATGCGGTTGACGTTGAGCAGGAAGTCGGCGACGCCGAAGAGGCCCATCGCGATCGCCACCAGCTCCAGGCCGTCGCTCAGCTCGGGCACGCCGAACGAGAAGCGGAAGGTGCCCGAGTTGACGTCGGTGCCGACCACGCCGCAGAGCAGGCCGAAGAGCGTCATCGCCACGCCCTTGAGCGGCGAGCCGCGCGACATGGTGGAGCCGGCCAGGAGGCCCAGCAGCATGATCGAGAAGATCTCCGCCGGCCCGAACTTGAAGGCCACCGCCACCAGCAGCGGCGACGCGAAGATCATGACCAGGATGCCGAAGGAGGCCGCGAAGAAGGACGAGATCATCGTGATCCCGAGCGCGGTTCCCCCCTTGCCCGCCCGTGTCATCGGATACCCGTCCAGGCAGGTCACCGCGTGCGGCGGGTGCGAAGGCAGGTTCAGCAGGATGGCGCCGATCGCGCCGCCGTATTGCGACCCGTAGAAGATGCCGGCCAGCATCAGGATCGCCGGCACCGGGTGCATGGCGTAGGTCAGCGGCAGCAGGATCGAGATCGCCGACAGCGCGCCCATGCCGGGCAGCACGCCGATCAGGTTGCCGACCAGCACGCCGAAGAAGGACCACATCAGGTTCGAACCCTGGAACGCGACACCGAAGCCGTACCAGAGGTCGTGGAGCGATTGCATCATGGCTTACATCCCCCACTGGAAGAGCGGCAGCTGCAGGCGCAGCGCCCACCAGAACACGACCACGGCGATGAAGCACATGGCCAGCGACAGCAGGATCGCCTGCGTGATCGTGTTCTCGCGGTCGCCGAGCGCCGAGATGAAGACGATCGCGAAGGTCGCCGGCACCAGCCCGCCGTAGACGCCGAGCAGCAGGAAGGCCAGCACGCTGGCGATGATGCAGATGCTGCCGCGCAGGTCGGGCAGCGCATGGCCGTGGCCGTGGCCGATCTTCGGCGCCGGCGTGCCGGCGTTGGAGCGCGCGGAGATCGCGATCAGCACGCCGGTGAGCGCCATGAGCGCGCCGATGGCGACCGGGAAGAAGCCGGGGCCCATGCGCGCCGGCGTACCGGTGCGGTAGTCGAGGCCGGCGTAGACGGCGGTGAGGCCGAGGACGATCATCAGCGCGCCGCCGTAATAGTCCTTCTTGGCGGCCAGGGAGATGGGTTTCATGGCTGCCCCTCGAAACGGGGTGCCGGTTGCCTGCGTGGGCGATGCATGGAGTCTCCTTCGTCGCGTGCGGATGCACGTCGAGTGAAGGGGCAGTCTAGGAATCGACGCTTTCAATCTGCTTTCAGTGCGCGGTCCCGGCTTCAAAATACGTGTTATCACTTATCGGGTTCGAACCCGCGCGCGGCAGGCGCAGAACGGCCCGCAAACCCGTCGATCCGGGCGCTTCCTGCAGCAGCACTTCGCCGCGATGGCGCCGTGCATAGGCTCGTGCAATGGCCAGGCCGAGGCCCGATCCGGCGCCCCCATCCGCATCCGTCGCGCCCGGCGCGCGGCGCACGAAGCGCTCGAAGACCGCAGCCCGATCGGCCGGCGCGATGCCCGGCCCGCTGTCGCTGACCTCGGCCTCGACCATCGCGTCGGTGCAGCGCACCGCGACCGTGATGCGGCCGCGCGGCGGCGTGTACCTGATCGCGTTGTGCAGCAGGTTGGCCAGCGCCTCGTGCAGCTCGGCGGCGTCGGCGGTCACCGGCGCGGCCGGCGATGCAGAGGGATCGGCGTCGGCGTCCTCGCCGCGCGCATCGGTCCAGCCCAGGTCCTGCTGCTTCTCGCGCGCCAGCGGCAGGTATTGCAGCACCACGTCGCGCGCCACCGCGTTGAGGTCGGCGATCGCCGGTGTCGGCGATCGGTCGTGCGCGGCATCGCTCGCATGCGCCAGCGACAGCAGCTGCTCGCTCAGCCGGCCGGCGCGCGCCAGCTGGGCCGAGATCGCGCGCAGGCTCTCGCGCATCGGCTCGACCTCGTGCTCGCGCAAGGCGAAGCCGGCTTGCGCCAGCATGATCGCCAGCGGCGTGCGCAGCTGGTGCGAGGCGTCGGCGAGGAAGCGGCGCTGCTCGGCCAGCAAGCGGCCCTGCTCGCCGATGTAGTGGTTGAGCGCCTCGGCCAGCGGCAGCACCTCGCGCGGCACCGCGGCGATGTCGAGCGGGGCGCGGTCGTCGGCGGTGCGGTCCGCCAGCGCGCGGCGCAGCCGCTCGAGCGGCCGCAGCGCCAGTGCCACGCCCAGCCAGACCAGCGCCGACATCAGGAGCAACATGCCGAGGCCGCTCCACAAAGCGCGCTGCCAGGCATCGGCGAGCACACGGTCGCGCGCGCCGGTGCTTTCGGCGGCCTGCACCAGCACGCGGTAACCGGCGCTGCCCCCGCTCGCGGGCAGGCTGCGGCGCAGCGCGGCGATGCGCACCGGATAGCCGTGGTAGCTGGCGTCGTAGAAGAGGGCGGTGCCGTCCGGCCCCGGCAGTCCCGGCGGTGGCGCCGGCAGGTCGTCCGGTCCGAGCAGCGTGCGCGTTTCGGCGTTCGCGCTGTCGACGCCGGCGCTCGCCGGCAGCGGCGACGCCGCGACCCGCAGGTGCTTGTAGCGCGGCTGCGTGGCCTCGAACATCGACTGCACCGCCGCCGCGCCCGCCACCTGCAGGCGGCCGTCGGCATCGGTGCGCAGGCTGTCGTCGAGCGCCCGCACCGGCTCGATCAGCACCTGGTCGTAGGCCTCGACCAGCGCCCGGGAGGTGGCGCGCCAGTCGCGCCAGGTGTCGAAGGCGAGCAGCGCCAGCATCGGCGGCAACAGGAGCGCGAGCAGCAGCGCGCGGATGCCGGGCCGGCGCAGAGGCTCAGCCATCCTCGCTGCCTTCGTGGCCGTCCTCGAGCATGTAGCCGAGCCCGCGCACCGTGGCGATGCGCACGTCGCTCGCCGCCAGCTTGCGGCGCAGCCGGTGCAGCACCAGCTCGATCGCCGCCGGGCCGACCTCGCTGTCCTGCGGGAAGACCTTGGCCGCCAGCCGCTGCTTGCCGACCGGCATGCCGTTGCGCAGCAGCAGGGCGGTCAGCGCCGCATGCTCGCGCGGCGTCAACGCCAGCAGTTCGCCCTGCAGGGTGAAGGCGCGGCTGGCGCTGTCGTAGCTGAGCGAGCCACATTGCAGCCGCGGATGCTGGATGCCGTGGCTGCGCCGCACCAGCGCCGTGAGGCGGGCCTCGACTTCCTCCACCGCGAAGGGCTTGGCGAGGAAGTCGTCGGCGCCCAGGTGCAAGCCGCGCACCCGGTCCTGCAGCGAGCCTTCGGCGGTCAGCACCAGCACCGGCGTGCGGTCGCCGGCATCGCGCATCGCGGCCAGCAGGGTCAGGCCGTGGCGATCGGGCAGCCGCAGGTCGAGCACCACCGCGTCGTATTCATGCGCCGCCAGCAGCGCCTCGCCGGTGCGCGCATCGCCGGCGTGATCGGTGACGAAGCCGCTCTGCTTGAGCGCGCGAACCAGCCAAGTCGCGAGTTCGGCTTCGTCCTCGATCAGCAGGATGCGCATCGAGTTTCGATTGCTTGGCGTGCCAGGCCGGCGCCGGGCCGCCCCAAGGCGGCCTGCAGCCCCCTCGGGGGGCAGCGACTACACGCAGTGAGGGAGCGTGGGGGCAACATCAAGCCGGGAGGAAGCCGTCGACCGAGAGGTAACGCTCGCCGGTGTCGTAGTTGAAACCAAGCACCACCGCGTTCGGCGCCAGCGAAGGCAGCTTCTGCGCGATCGCGGCCAGGGTCGCGCCCGAGGAGATGCCGACCAGCATGCCTTCCTCGCGGGCGCAGCGGCGCGCCATCTCGCGGGCGGGTTCGGCGTCGACCTGGATCACGCCGTCGAGCAGGTCGACCTGCAGGTTCTTCGGGATGAAGCCGGCGCCGATGCCCTGGATCGGATGCGGCGAGGGCGCGCCGCCGGAGATCACCGGCGAGGCCACCGGCTCGACCGCGAAGACCTGCAGCTTGGGCCACTTCTTCTTCAGCACGCGGGCGCAGCCGGTGATGTGGCCGCCGGTGCCGACGCCGGTGATCAGCACATCGACGCCGTCGGGGAAGTCGGCGGCGATCTCCTCGGCGGTGGTGCGTTCGTGGACCTCGACGTTGGCCGGGTTGTTGAACTGCTGCGGCATCCAGGCGCCGGGCGTGGAGGCGACGATTTCCTCGGCGCGGGCGATCGATCCCTTCATGCCCTTCTCGCGCGGCGTCAGGTCGAAGCTGGCGCCGTAGGCCAGCATCAGCCGCCGGCGCTCGACCGACATGCTGTCGGGCATCACCAGCACCAGCTTGTAGCCCTTGACGGCGGCCACCATCGCCAGCCCGATGCCGGTATTGCCGGAGGTCGGCTCGACGATCGTGCCGCCGGGCTTGAGCGCGCCGGAGCGTTCGGCGTCCTCGACCATCGCCAGCGCGATGCGGTCCTTGATCGAGCCGCCGGGATTGGCGCGCTCGGACTTGATCCAGACCTGCTGGCTGGCACCCGCGAACAGGCGCTGGATGCGGATGTGCGGCGTCTTGCCGATGGTCTGCAGGATGTTGTCGGCTTTCATGCGGTCGGTCTCCAAGAATTCCGGGAGCGCCATTGTGGCGATAATCCTCGGGTGAAGCACGCTGGACCGCCGCTGGTGCAAGTCTCGAAAGAGCGCACTGGAGGAACGTCCGGACTGCACAGGGCAGCGCAGGAGCTAACGGCTCTCCACCGCGAGGTGAGGATCAGAGCAACAGAGACGAGTCGGCCGGGGGCGACCCCGGTCGGGTGAAACGGGCAATCTCTGCGCGCAGCAACACCAAGTAGGCCAGCGTCGATGTGGTCCCGCAGAGCTGGCGGGTAGGTGGCATCGAGCCGTCTGGCGACAGACGGCCCAGAGTAATGGCGGTCACGTCCGGCGCTTCGCAAGAAGCATCGGATGCACAGAATCCGGCTTACAGGCGCGCTTCACACTTATTCAGAACCGCTCGCTCGGCAGCAGGTAGCGCCACTGGCCGGGCAGCAGCCCGGCCAGCGGCACGCGGCCGATGCGGATGCGCTTCATGGCCAGGATCTGCAGCCCGGCGTCGTCGCAGATGTGGGCGATCTGCCCCGGCCGCGCGCCCTTCACGGCGAAGCGCAGGCCGGTCTGGCCTTCGGCCTGGCGGCCGATGCTGACGCGGGCGCCCGAGCGTTCCATGCGGGCCAGCGCCTCCGGCGCGACCGCGCCCGCGACGTCGACCATCACCTCGTGCTCCAGGATGCCGGCGTCTTCCTGCAGCTTGCGTTCGATGCGGAATTCCTGGGTGAAGACCACCAGCCCGCTGGCGCCGGTCTCCAGCGGCGTCATGCAGCGCTGGGCCGCCACGTGGCGCGGCAGGAAGCGCAGGCCGGCGCGTTCGGGTTCGTGGTGGTTGGCCGGCAGCAGCAGGCGGTGCGCCTGCTCGGTCGGCCGCCCGGCGGGCTTGTGCAGCAGCAGGGTGACCGGCAGCACCGGCTCGGGCCGCGCGCCGCGTTCGATCTCGACCTGCTGCGCGGGCCGCACCCGCGACTGCGGCAGCAGCGCCGGCTCGCCGTCGACCCGGACCGCGCCGTTCTCGATCAGCAGTTCGGCTTCGCGCCGCGAACAGCCGGCCAGCGCGGCGACGCGCTTGGCCAGGCGGATGCCTTCGTCCACATCGGCCATCGTCACGACTTGGCCGCGTGCTGGATGCGCTCGACGTGCGCCGCCAGCGAGCGCGCCGCCACCGGCCACATGCGCTCGGGCACGTCGTCGTAGGCGAGCGGCAGCCATTCCTCGGGCGTGCCCTGCGGCAGCTTGCGCATCACGGCGGCGATCTTGGCCTCGCGCTTGAGGCGGTGCGCCTTCAGGTAGGCGATCGCGGCGCGCGCCTCGCCCAGCACGTAGCCGTGCGCCGGCAGGATGAACCGGGCGTCGCCGGCGGCGCAGGCCGCGTCCAGCTTGTCGAGCGAGGCCAGGTAGGCGTTCATGTTGCCGTCCGGCGGATCGACCACCGTGGTGCTGCCGTTGAGCACGTGGTCGCCGGAGAAGAGCAGGCCGTCTTCCTCCAGCAGCAGGCACAGGTGGTTGGCCGCGTGGCCCGGCGTGTGGATCACGCGCAGCGTGTGCGCCGTCTTGCCGTCGGCGGTCTTGAGCACCAGGCGCTCGCCGTCGGCCAGGGTGCGCTCGGGCGTGAAGCGGGCGGTCGGGCGCGAGGTCGGCGCCGAGGGCAGGCCGAGGATCGGCGGCGGCGGCTTGCACAGCTTCGACAGCGGCACCGCGCCCGGCGAATGGTCGCTGTGCGAATGGGTGCAGACGATCATGCGGATGTCGCCGTTCGTCGCCTTCCAGAGCCGGCCGATGTGGTCGAAGTCGTTGGGGCCCGGGTCGATCACGATGTAGCCGGTGGCGGCGTCGCCCACGATGTAGCTGTTGGTGCCGGGACCGGTCATCGCGCTCGGGTTCGGCGCGGTCAGGCGCATGACGTTCTTCAGGAGCGGCACCGGCTGCGCGCTCTGCCAGTCGAGCGCATGCACGATCTGGCCGTCGGGGCTGACCAGCGCCAGCTCGCCGAAGGGCGGTTCGTGTTCCATGTAGCGCTCTTCCTTGCCGCCGAGCATCGCGCCGCGCGGGCAGCTGGTCCAGAGCGGCCCTTCGCCGGCCTGGCGCTGGGCGCAGGCGTCGAGCACCGCGTCCACGTTCGGGTAGGCGGCCAGCCGTTCCAACGTACGCAACGTCGGGAAGATCATGAAGAAGCTGCCGGCCTTGTGGCGCGCCAGCGCGTCGGCCGGGCGCACCCAGCTCGGCTCGAACTGCTCCGACTCGTCGGCGGTCGGCGTCTGGCCTTCGGGCATGCGGGCGACCAGGAAGGGCACGTCGAAGCGCTTGGGCAGGTCGCGGTCGGTGATCCAGTGGGCGAAGGTGAAGACCTTGTCGGTCGACAGCAGCAGGCCGCGGGCGGTGCACTGGTCGGCGAAGGCGACCGTGCTGCTGGCGGTGCTGCGGTCCATGCCGGCGATCTCCCCGGCCGTCACCGGCGTGCCGTCGGGATGGTGGGCGAGCAGCACGCCGAGCTCCTCGAAGCTCTCGCGGATCGCGGCGATCGCCTGGGTCAGCTGGACCCGGCTCTGGGTCCGGCGCCGGGTGGCGATCGCGCGGGCGCTGGTGTCGCCCTCGTCGATGCGGCCGCCGGGGAAGACGTAGGCGCCGGGCGCGAAGCTGGCGGTCGGCGAGCGCCGCGTCATCAGCACCTCGAGGCCTTCGGGCGTGTCGCGCAGCAGCAGGACGGTGGCGGCGGCCCGCGGCGTCGCCGGTTCGCGCTGGGCATGAAGCAGTTGGGTGGGACGTACCATGGTGCGCGATTATGGGGAGATGGCCGCTCGCTTGTGTGTCCGGCGCCCCCGGCGGCTGCTCGCTGTAGGTCTTTGTCAGCAAACAACCGCTTGTTACCGCATGTGCGCCCCGCCAGAATGCGCCATGGCGTCCGCCAGAGCATGGTTGATCGGCCTGGCCTTCCTCGTTCACGCGATCGCAACGGCCAGTGCCCCCGCCTTGCCCGCGGAATCCGCCGGCTCGGCCGATCCGGCCGGCACGGTGATGCTGCTGGACATCGACGGCGCGATCGGCCCGGCCACGGTCGACTACCTGCGCCGCGGCCTGCGGCTGGCCGCCGACGAAGGCGCCCGGCTGGCGGTGATCCAGATCGACACGCCGGGCGGCCTGGAAAGCTCGATGCGCAGCATCGTCAAGGACATCCTGGCCTCGCCGGTGCCGGTCGCCACCTTCGTCGCCCCGGACGGCGCCCGGGCCGCCAGCGCCGGCACCTACATCCTCTACGCGAGCCAGATCGCGGCCATGGCGCCGGCCAGCAACCTCGGCGCGGCCA
>NZ_LMUW01000010.1 GCF_009765735.1 Xenophilus sp. L33 | reverse complement strand
GGCGGCCGCCGGAGCCCGCGAGGGCGCGGGCGGTGCGCGGGCCGCTTCCTGCGTGGCGCAAGCGGCGCAGGCGTGTCCGGTGGCGGCGGTGCTGGCGCAGGTGGTGCCGCAAGTGGCGCCGCAAGTGGCGCCGTCGCCGTTGCGCAGCCACGCGACCAGCTCCTGCGGCCAGAGCGCGACTTTCTCGGCGCCGGCGTCGAGCAGCTGCATCTCGCCATGCATGCCCCAGGCGACGCCGATCGCGCGGATGCCGGCCTCGGTGGCCTCGGCGACGTCGCCGACCGTGTCGGTGACCAGCACCACCTCGGTGGGTTCGAGCAGGCCGCCGCCGTCGCCCTCGTGGTAGGCCGGCGAGCACATGCGCTGGGCCGAGTAGCGCTGGTCGCCGAGGAAGCGGCGCATCGACGCGGCCTTGCGCGGCTCGACGTCGCCGGAGAAGACATGCGAGAAGCAGGTCGCGATGCCGGCGTCGACCAGGATGCGGCGGATCGCCTCGATGCCGTTGGTGGAGATCAGCGCCAGCGTGCAGTGCGGCGCCAGCGAGCGCACCACGTCGACCATGCCCGGGATCAGCGCCGGGTGGTAGCGGGTGCGCAGCAGCTCCATGAAGTGGGCCTTGGCCGCGGCCGCCTTGGCCGGGTCCGGCACCATCCTGGCCAGCGAATCGAAGAAGTTGCTTTCGAAGGCGCGGAAGAAGGCCTCGCGCGAATCGATGCCGAGCGCGAAGGCCTGGTTGGTCTCCGAGAACAGCTCCCACGACGCCGCTCGCGTGTCCACCAGCGTGCCGTCGAGGTCGAACATGATGGCGCGGGGCATGGCGGGCCGGTGCGCGTGACCGTCAGAGCGCGAGCGGCCGCGAGGCCCGCGCGGTCGCCGGCACGCTGTTGAGCGCGTTGAGCTGCGGCAGCTCGAAGAAGTCCTGCACCTCGCCGTGGCCGCGCTGGCCGTTCATGTCCCACTCGAAGAGCGAGTTGAACGACACCATGTTCGGCCAGCACTGCCACGGGAAGGTGGTGAGCGCCCGGCCCTCGGCCTTCCACACGCGGTCCGCGCTGTCGGTGAGCTCCAGCGCGATGCGTTCCGGATAGCGTTCCTGCGGCCGCTCGACCTTGCCGGTGCCGGCCTTCAGCCCGAAGACCTTGCCCTTTTCCATCACGTAGCCGTGGGCCAGCCAGAGCGCCTCGCCGTTGCGCTGCGGGTCGAAGCCGAAGATGCCGTGGAAGGCCAGGTCGCGCGAGAAGTGCGCATGCAGCCAGCTCATGTTGGGCTTGCCGCGCTCCGGCCGCGGGCCCCAGCTGTGGTCCATGGTCGAGACGCAGTCGATCGGCACCTCGCGCCCGCGCACCGCGACCACGCCCTTGACCGCGCCGGTCTGGTCGAAGTGGCCGTTGTAGGCGGTGCCCCAGGCGAACTTGCCGGCCGCCGACTGCGAGCCGCACATCGGGTCCATCGCCGGGTCGTGGATGTCGAAGGCCGGCATCAGCGCCTCGTAGGTGACGTCGATGCGGGTGCCCTGGGCGTCGTCGTAGGCGATGTGCCAGGTGCGGTTCGGCGCCAGGCAGCGCACGTGCAGGCTGTTGGGCAGGGTGTAGTCGAGCAGGTCGTGCGGCTCGGGCATCTGCATGTGCGAGCGCATGTCGCAGAAGTCGGCCTCCCAGGGCGTCACCGCGCGGCCCGAGTTCATGCAGATGGTCGAGCCGACCACGCCGAGGTTCTGGCGGAACAGCGCGTAGACGCCGACGTTCAGCCGCTGCTCGGCATTGAAGAAGCCGAAGAAGTTGGTTTCGGCCCAGGTCGGGTCGTTGCCGCCGCTGTGGAATTGCGCGTCGTCGTCTTGAATCACCGGTTGTCTCCAGTCGCTTGTTGCCAAGTCGGGCCTCGGGGCCTCTGCGTGGACTGTAAAGGTTGGTCCAAAGCGTCGCCATGGCCAAGGTGGCCAATTTGGGCGCCCGCTTTTGGCCATCGTGGCCAATGACTTCGGCCGCGGCCTCGCATACCGTTGCGGCGTTCGCAGAAACAAAGAGACAACGGAGACGACATGCAACTGGCCCGAGTGCGCGGCAACGTGGTCGCGTCGATCAAGGCTTCCGGGCTGGCTTCCCACAAGCTGCTGCTGCTGGAGCCGGTCGCCGCCGCCGATCCGCTGGCTTCCGCCGTCGGCGACCACCCCTATGTCGCGATCGACCTGGTCGGCGCCGGCGTCGGCGAGGTGGTGCTGGTGAGCCTCGGCAGCGCCGCCCGCGTGGCCGCCGACGGCCAGGCCACGCCCACCGACGCCGCCGTGATCGCGATCGTCGATTCGGTCCAGCTCGACGGCCGCAACACCTTCGAGAAGCACTGACCATGCTCACCCCCGTTTCACCCCCACCGCTTTCCCAACCCGCACCCGGAGAACTTCAGATGGCAACCAATCCCAACCCCAACGGCACCGTCGTGGACGGCCCGCGCGGCGCACTCGGCCTGATCGAAACCAAGGGCCTGGTCGGCGCGATCGAGGCGGCCGACGCGATGGTCAAGGCCGCCAACGTGCGGCTGGTCGGCCGCGAGCAGATCGGCGGCGGCCTGGTCACCGTGATGGTCCGGGGCGACGTCGGCGCGGTGAAGGCCGCGACCGATGCCGGCGCCGCGGCGGCCGGCAAGATCGGCGAGATCGTCTCGGTCCACGTGATCCCGCGTCCGCACGAGGACGTCGAGCTGATCCTGCCGAAGGCCCGCTGAGGTGGCGCTGCACGCAACCCCTGAGACCGTCCGATCGCGATGCCGATGACCGCCGCGCCCTACATCGATGCCGAGCTGGCCGCGATCGGCGAAGCCCGCTTCAAGGCCCAGTCGGCGCGCCGCGCCTTCGAGGCCTTCGAGGGCGTGACGCAGGCGCAGGCCGACCGCATCGTGGCCGCCATGGCCGTGGCCGCGGAGCAGGCGGCCATGGAGCTGGCGCGCATGGCGGTCGACGAGACCGGCTACGGCGTCTACGAGGACAAGATCCTCAAGAACCTCTTCAACGCCCGCTTCTGCGCCCATGCGATGGCCCAGATGCGCACGCTCGGCGTGCTGTGGGTCGACGAGGTGAACCGGGTGACCGCCATCGGCGCGCCGATGGGCGTGATCGCCGGGATCATCCCGGTCACCAACCCGACCTCGACCACCATCTTCAAGTGCCTGGCGGCGGTGAAGTCGGGCAACGCGATCGTCTGCGCGCCGCATCCGCGGGCCGCGAAGTGCTGCGCCCGCACGGTCGAGATCATGGCCGCGGCGGCCGAGAAGGCCGGCGCGCCCAAGGGCCTGATCGACTGCCTGTCCGGCGGCCAGTTGCCGGCGACGCGCGAGCTGATGGCGCACCGCGACATCGCGCTGGTGATGGCCACCGGCGGCGCGGCGATGGTGCGCGCCGCCTATTCGTCCGGCAAGCCGACGCTGGCCGTCGGCGCCGGCAACGTGCCGGTCTACATCCACCGCACGGTGCCCGACGTCGCCGAGGCGGCGCTGATGGTCGTGACCTCCAAGAGCTTCGACAACGGCACCGCCTGCGTGGCCGAGCAGAGCGTGGTGCTCGACGAGCCGATCGCCGACGCGGCGGTCAAGGCCTTCGAGGCCAACGGCACCTTCTTCCTGGCGGCGGACGACCAGCGCAAGCTCGCCGCGCTGCTGTTCAGCGGCAGCGGCGCGTTGAACCCGGACGCGGTCGGCCAGTCGGCGCCGGAGCTGGCGCGGCGCATCGGCGTCGCGGTGCCGGCCGGCACCCGGGTGCTCGGCGCGGTGCTGCAGGAGGTCGGGCCGAAGACGCCGCTGTCGGCCGAGATCCTCGGGCCGGTGCTGTCCTTCTACCGCGCGGGCGATCTCGACGCGGCCTGGAAGCGCTGCCGCGAGGTGCTGGCCTTCGGCGGCGAAGGCCACACGCTCGGGCTGCACGGCAAGGACCCGGACATGATCGCCCGCATGTCGGAGCTGCCGGCCTCGCGGATCATCGTGAACTCGCCGAGTCTCCTCGGCGGCATGGGCTTCAGCGCGGGCACCGACCCTTCCTTCATGCTGGGCACCGGCACCTGGAGCGGCTCGATCGTCTCGGACAACGTCACCGCGATGCACCTGATCAACATCAAGCGCATCGCCCACCAGAACCGGCCGTGGCGCGACATCTACTCGCCCACCATGGGCCTGTGATGCTGATGCGCGCCAAGCCATCCGCGCCCGCGCGTCCGGCCACGCGCACCGCCCGGCGCGCGGCGAAGCCCACGCCCGCCGACGACAAGCGGGTCGACCGCTTCCTCGCCGCTGCCGCGCAGCGCCTGCGCAAGCCGGGCGATTCGCAGGGCACGCTGCGCTTCGGCGTCGACCTCGGCACCGCCACGATCGTGCTCTGCGCGATCGACCCGATGGGGCAGCCCGTCTGGTGGGACTTCGTGCGCGCGCAGGTGGTGCGCGACGGCGTGGTGGTCGACTTCCAGGGCGCGGTGGACGCGGTGCGCGGCTTGAAGCAGCGCGCCGAGGCCGCGCTCGGCGTCGCGGTGGAAGAAGCCGCGACCGCGCATCCGCCGGCGGTGCCGCTGAGCGACTGCCGGGCCTGCGGCTACGTGCTGCAGCAGGCCGGCATCGACTGCCGAAGCCTGGTCGACGAGGTCAGTGCCGCCAACGCGGTGCTGCAGGTGCGCGACGGCGCGGTGGTCGACGTCGGCGGCGGCTCGACCGGCGTCGGCGTCTTCCGCGAAGGTGCGCTGGTGTCGCTCACCGACCGCGCCGGCGGCGGCCACCAGCTCGACCTGATCCTGGCCGGCGCGCTGCGCATCCCGATCGAGGACGCCGAGCGCCGCAAGCGCGAGCGCGGCGCCGAGGTCATGCAGATGCTGCGGCCCGGCGTCGAGCGGGTCGCGTCGTCGATCGCGCTGCAGTGCGGCGGCGAGTCGCCCGGTGTCGTCCACCTGGCGGGCGGTGCGCTGCAGCTGCCGGGCGCCGCGGAAGTCATCGCGTCCTATCTCGGCTGGCCGGTGAGGGCCTACGCGCATGCCGAATTGATCACCCCCTTTGGAATTGCGATCAGCTAAATGAGCTTTCAACTCAGAACCTATGCCTTCGTCGACCGCATGCAGCCGCAGGCGGCGGCGCACGTGGCCTCGACCTGCCAGGGCGACGTGCCGGTCGCCGGCATGTCGGAGCTCTACATCGAGGTCGCGCCCGGCAACGAGATCTTCCGCTGCGCCGACATCGCCCTGAAGGCGGCCGAGGTGCGGCCGGCGCTGCAGGTGGTCGAGCGCGAGTTCGGCCTGCTGGAGATCCATTCGAACACCCAGGCCGAGGTGCTGGCGGCGGGCGAGGCGGTGCTGGAGTACCTGCAGCTGCAGGTCTCTGACCGGCTGAAGCCGAAGATCGCCTCGTCGATGTTCGTCACCAACGTCAACCCCTACCAGGCGCAGCTGATCAACAAGTGGCGCAAGGGCAACCTGCTGATCCCGGGCAAGAGCCTGTGGGTGCTGGAGGTGTCGCCGGCCGCGTACGTCACGCTCGCGGCCAACGAGGCGGAGAAGGCGGCCGACATCAGCATCATCGAGGTGCGGGCGCTGGGCCGTTTCGGGCGCCTGTTCATTTCCGGCAGCGAGAGCGACGTGCAGGCCGCCGCGCGCGCCGCCACCGCCGTGATCGAGGAACTGGAGGGCCAGTCATGAAGATGCTGACCGCCGCGGACATCGAAGCCGCCGGGCCGCGGCTGGTGCTCGGCGCGGGCGATCGCCTGACGCCGCTGGCGCGCGACCGCGCCAAGGAACTGGGCATGGAGATCGTCGGCGCCGAAGGCATGGGCGTGCCGGCCAGCGCGCGCAGCGGCGCGGCGCGGGCACAGCCGGCGGCGGCGGTCGTTGCGCCGAAGCTGCCG
>NZ_LMUW01000105.1 GCF_009765735.1 Xenophilus sp. L33 | reverse complement strand
GCCCGGGGCGAGGTCGCCGCGCTGGCCGACCACGCGCCGGCGCAGGCCATCGGCGCGCTGCAGAAGCTCTGCCACGACCTCATGGCCAGCGCCGCCGGCGCGCCGCCGCGCTTCTTCGAGCCGGCCGACCTGCCGGCCGCGCCTTCGCCGGTGGCCCTGGCCCGCTGGGCGAAATCGCTCTCGAATGCGGCAAAAACCGCAGAACACCCATTCAATCCGGGCCTGATGCTCGAAGCGCTTGTGAGCGAAGCGCGAAGCACCCTAAACTCGGCCACCCGCCGTCCATGAACACTCCCGCCGCCCCCACACCCTCCGCGCCCGTCCGCCCCAGCGTGATCCAGTTGGCGATCAAGGAGAAGGGCGCCCTCTACGCGGCCTACATTCCGCTCTTCGCCGAAGGCGGCATCTTCATTCCCACCTCGCGCGAATACCGGCTCGGCGACGACGTCTACGTGCTCCTGACCCTGCCCGAAGACCCGCAGCGCTATCCGGTGGCCGGCAAGGTCGCCTGGATCACCCCGGCGCGCGCCGCCGGCAACCGGGCGCCGGGCGTCGGCATCCGCTTCCCGTCCGACGACAAGTCGCGCCAGCTCAAGGCGCGCATCGAAGAGGCGCTGGGCAGCACCCTGGCCTCCGACCGCCCGACCCAGACCATCTGAGGGCAGGCGCCTCCAGGCGCGCATGCGGCGGCGCGGACCGCCGCTTCAGGACTTTCTCGCGATGTTCACCGATTCCCACTGCCACCTGACCTTCCCCGAGTTCGGGGACCAGATGCCGCAGATCCGCGCCGCGATGGCGGCGGCCCAGGTCGACCGGGCGCTGTGCATCTGCACCACGCTGGAGGAATTCGGCGACGTGCAGGCGCTGGCGGCTTCTTTCGACAACTTCTGGGCCAGCGTGGGCGTGCATCCGGACAACGAGGACATCGCCGAGCCCAGCGTGGCCGACCTGGTCGGGCGCGCGGCGCTGCCCAAGGTGATCGCCATCGGCGAGACCGGCCTCGACTACTACCAGATGGACGAGCGCAAGGGCGGCCGCACGATCGCCGACATGGAATGGCAGCGCGACCGCTTCCGCGTCCACATCCGCGCCGCGCAGCAGGTTCGCAAGCCGCTGGTCATCCACACCCGCGAGGCCTCGGCCGACACGCTGGCGATCCTGAAGGAAGAGGGCGAGGACGGCCGCGGCACGGCCGCCGGCGGCGTCTTCCACTGCTTCACCGAGACCGCCGAGGTGGCGCGGGCGGCGCTGGACCTGGGCTTCTACATCTCCTTCTCGGGCATCCTGACCTTCAAGAAGGCGCAGGACCTGCGGGACGTGGCGGCCTTCGTGCCGCTCGACCGCATGCTGATCGAGACCGACAGCCCCTACCTCGCGCCGGTGCCGTACCGGGGCAAGACCAACAACCCGTCCTATGTGCCCTTCGTGGCGCAACAGATCGCCCAGCTGCGCCAATTGCCGGTCGAAACCGTCGCCCGCGCGACGAGCGATAATTTCGAGGCTTTGTTCAGCGGGGTCAAATCATGACAAATTACTTCAAGAAACTTCTGTACCTTGCTGTCATCACAGCATCTTTCGTGGTTCATGCAGACGATGCGGTGAGCTTCTTCCGGGCCGTGCGCGGCGACAACGGCAGCGGCATCAAGAGCATGATCGCGGCCGGCTTCGACCCCAACACCAAGGACCCGAACGGTCAGACCGCGCTGTTCCTGGCCCTGCGCGAGCCGTCGCCGAAGGCGGTCGAGGCGCTTTTGGCCTCGCCGAAGGTCAACATCGACGCCCGCAACGCCGCCGACGAGACGCCACTCATGATGGCCGCGCTCAAGAACGAGGTCGACTACGCCACCCGCCTGGTCGCCCGCGGTGCCGACATCAACAAGACCGGCTGGGCGCCGCTGCACTACGCGGCCACCAGCGGCAACGTGCAGATCATCAAGCTGCTGCTCGACAAGGACGCCTTCATCAACGCCGGGTCGCCGAACGGAACCACGCCACTGATGATGGCCGCGATGTACGGCACGACCGAGGCGGTCAAGCTGCTGCTCGACGAGGGCGCCGACCCGCTGATGAAGAACCAGCTCAACATGACTGCGGTCGACTTCGCCAACCGCGCCAGCCGGCCGGACGCGATCCAGATCATCGGCGAAGCGGCCAAGGCGGCCGAGGCGAAGGCCGCGTCCGCCCCGCCGGCTGTTCCCCCGACCTACGAGCCGCTGAAGACCGACGATCCGAAGTAGGGAACGGGCGCCGCGCCGCTCAGGCGCAGTAGTCGGTCAGGTCGAAATCGGTGGTCTCGAGCAGGAAGCCGCGGCCGGCGGCTTCGCGATGCCGCTGCATGGCGCGGGCATCGATGGTGGCGGCATTGCCCAGGTAGGCCTGCACCAGGCTGTCGCCGCCGCCGCGCGCACCGAACAGGTCGCGCAGCGCCGTCTCCGCGATCTCGCCCACGCAACGCTCGCCTTTCGGTCCTTCGGGATAGATGGCGAAGCGGACGGTCGCGGTGTCGTAGCAGAAGATCGCCTCGGGCATGTTCGTGTCTCCAATGGGTGAGGTGCTCCGGGGCACCGCCAAGGAGAATACAAATCGCGCGGCGGCACCGTAGCGGTGCGCGCCGCGTCGACTTGTCAGTCGCGTCCTACGAGGACCGCACCCGGGAAGGCGCGCAGGACCTGCGCCAGTTGCAACGAATCGCCGCCACCGGTGTGCGAGGCGTCGGTCAACGCGTCCTGCCAGTTCGTCGCCGCGGCGCCGGCGGGCAGCAGCACCCGCGTGTCGCGCCAGATCGGTGCACCCAACGGAAGCTCGGGCGGCCGGCCGTGGCGCTCGCCGGCGCCGTCCAGCATGGCGAAGAGGCGCACCGCGATCACCACCATCGCCCGGCCTTCATGGCGTCGCAGGAAGGCGATCACGTGGTCGGCGCGCGGCCCCTCGACCTGCAGCGGCTCGTAGCTGCCGTCGCGGAACAGGGCCGGCCATCGGCGGCGCAGCGCCAGCATCCGCCAGATGACCCAGAGCTTGGCGCGGCTGTCGGACGGCGTGGCGGCGAAGCCGTGCACCGCCTTCTCAAGCGCCTCGCCGGCGGGCAGGGCCTCCATGGCCGCCAGCGCGGCCGAGCGCTCGTCGTAGTCGACCGGCCGGCGGTTGTCGGGGTCGACCAGGCTGCGGTCGATCAGCTCGCAGCCCTGGTACAGGTCGGGCACGCCGGCCGAGCCGTACTTGAGGATCGCCAGGCTGATGCCGGCGAGCGCACCGTAGCGGTCCACCTCGAGCACCACGCCGCGCAGGTCCTGCTGGAAGGCGCTGTCCGGACCCGCCTTCGACAAGCCGTCCACGAAGTCCTCCAGCGCCTTCTCGTAGCCGGCGTCGGGCTGGGTCCAGCTGGTGCCCAGCTTGCCCTCGCGCGCGGCCTTGAGCATGTAGCGCACGATCCGCTCGCGGTATTCCTTGCGCGCCTCGGCGTCCATCTCGGTGACCGGGATGGTGCCCAGCAGCGTCTGGTAGAGCAGGTATTCGTGCGCCTTCGACACCACGCCGCGCAGCGGCGCGTTGACGTCGCTCCAGCGCCGCAGCGCCAGCCGCCAGAGGCCCGGCAGCTCCGACAGCACGTTGATGCGCAGCCGCACGTCCTCGGCGCGCTTGTTGTCGTGCGTCGAGGTGGCCAGCATGGTCTGCGGCCAGCGCCGCTGGCGGTCGCTGCTGGCTTCGTGGAAGTCGGCGACCGAGAGGCCGAGCTGGTCCGGCTCGCCGCCGACCTCGTTGGCCGACGCCAGCGGGAAGTAGCGGTAGAAGGCGGTGTCTTCCACGCCCTTGGCCGCCACCGGCGCGCAGAACTGCTGGAAGCGCCGGGCGAAGCGCAGCGCCTGGCGCCGCGCACGACGACCTTCGCCGGGTGCCTGGCCGAGCAGGGCCTCCCGCACGAAGCCGAAGACCGACTCGTCGGGCAGCTGGAGGCGCTCGCGGGCGGCCTCGATCGCCTCGTCGATGTAGTGGCGGTCCTGCGCGCTGACCTGCTCCTCGTTGTAGGTGCGGTAGACGGTCATGCTGGCCGCCACGGTGGCCAGCACCTCGCGCAAGGTGTTGTGGCTGTGGTCGCGGGTGCGCCGGTGCGACTTGCCCAGGCCGAGCAGGGCCAGCGACAGCACCTCCAGGTCGGAGGCCAGCGTGCCGCCTGCGACCGCGCGCTTGGCCTCGTAGACCATGTCCTCGAAGCTCTCGGTGACGCCGGTGAAGCCGCGCCAGATGCGCTTGAGCGGATCGGCGGCGCGCTCGTTCACCAGCACCGCGTTGGCGAGGTTGGCGAAGCGGTAGCCGGTGGTGCCGTGGATCGCCCAGGCCACCGGCACGTCTTCGCCCGGCGCCGCGATCTTCTCGGCCACGACATAGAGCGGGCGTTCGGGATGGCCCGGGCCGCCGCCGCCATCGGCCTGACCGTGTTCGTCACGAGCGCCGTCGGGCATGCGCTCCCGCAGCCCGGCGCGATCGACGAAGCCGTCCTGCAGTCGCTCGAAATAGCGCGCCGGATCGGCCAGGCCGTCGGGATGGTCGATGCGCAGGCCGTCGACCCAGCCGCGCGCGGCCAGGTCGAGCGCCAGCGCATGGCTGGCCTCGAAGACCTCGCGCCGCTCGGTGCGCAGCGCCGCCAGTTCGTTGACGTCGAAGAAGCGCCGGTAGTTGATCTCGTCGGCGGCGATGCGCCAGTAGGCGAGACGAAAGGACTGCGCCTCCAGCAGCGCGTGCAGCGCATCGCGCTCGCGCGGGCCGTCGAGCACCGCGACCGCCTCGCCGATCGCCTCGGCGACCGCGGGCCTGTCGGCGGCGAGCGCCGCCAGTTGTGCCTTCAGCAGTTCCTTGTCGCGCGCGCGGTCGGCGATCGCCTGGCGGCGGCCGGGTTCGGCGTCGACCTCGCGGCCGGGCAAGGCCAGCACCGGCAGGTTGCGGAACGCGGTCGCGAGGCTCGCGAGCAGCGGGTCGGCCTGCGGCTCGGCGAGGCTGGCGCGGGCGCGCTCCAGGATGTCGGCGTAGCTGGTCGGGGACAGCGGCCAGCGATGCTCGAAGTAGGCGACCTTGAATTCGCCAGTGGCGGCCTCCCAGCCCAGCTGCAGCTCGCCGCGGCCGAGCACCTCGCCGTAGCTGTCGCCCAGCACCGGCACCAGCACCTTGCCGGCGAGACCCGGCGTCAGCGGCTGCCAGTTGATGTCGAAATGCTTGGCGTAGCGCGACGCGATGCCGTTCTCGAGCACGTCGTTCCACCAGCGGTTGTCGCCGCCCATCACGCCCATGTGGTTGGGCACCAGGTCGATCAGCTGGCCCATGTCGTGGGCCTGCAGCACCTTCGTGAAGCGCTCGAAGGCCTCGGCACCGCCGAGCTCCGGATTGATCTCGCTGTGGTCGACCACGTCGTAGCCGTGCATGCTGCCCGGCCGCGCCCGAGAGATCGGCGAGCAGTAGACGTGGCTGATGCCGAGCCGCGCGAGGTAGGGCACGATGCGCGCCGCGTCGTCGAAGGTGAAGCCGCTGTGCAGCTGGAGGCGGTAAGTGGCGCGCGGCACCTTGGTGCGGTGCGCTCCCTGCGCGTCCTCGGCGCTCGCTTCGCGCGGCCGCACGCGGGCCATCGACCGGCTCAGCGCGCGCATCAGCTCGCCCGCGCCCAGCTGCTCGACGGTCTGGCGGTACTTGCGTTGCCAGTTGGGCTGCTGCCAGGTGGTGCCGGGGAGGTTCGGCTGCTCCAGCTCGCCCAGCGCGTCTTCCAGCTGAACCATCATCACGTTCGACGGGCTGCCGGCCAGGAAGGCATGCAGCGCCGCGACCGCTTCGACGTCGAGCCTGCCGGCGAGGGCGGCGGCAAGGCTGTCGGGCGAGAGCGTGATCTGCTGCCCGAGCGCGTCCAGCATGCGTTCGCGCTCTTGCGCGCGTTCGCGCATCAGGCCTTCGATCGCGCCGTCCGGCACCAGGCCGAGGCCGAAGCGCAGACGCAGGTCGTGGGCCGACCACCAGCCGGCCAGTGTGGGCAGGTCGTGGGTGCTGACCGCGACCACGGCTTCGCGCGGATAGACCGCGGGCTGGCGAAAGGAGCCGTCGCCGTCGCGCTCGAAATACAGCAGCCGATAGGACTGGATGTCGGAACGCTGCATCGCCAGACGCAGCATGTCGGGCACGGTGCCCAGGTCCTCGCCGATCACCAGGCAACCGTGGCGCTGGCTTTCCAGCGCCAGGATCGCCAGCAGTTCCTCGGCCGGATAGCCGACGTAGGCGCCGTTGGCCGGCGTGCCGCGCGAAGGGATCCAGAACAGCCGCACCAGCATCATCACGTGGTCGATGCGGATCGCGCCGGCGCCGCGCATGTTGGCCCGCAGCGCCTCGATGAAGATCGCGTGACCGCTGGTGCGCAGGCGGTCCGGCCGAAGCGGCGGCAGGCCCCAGTCCTGGCCCTTGGGCGTGAAGGCGTCGGGCGGCGCGCCGACCCGCACGTCGAGCGCGAAGGCGCGCTGGTGGCGCCAGGCGTCGGAGCCGCCGCGGTCGACCGACACCGCCAGGTCGAGGTAGAGCCCGACCGCCATGCCGAGCGCGGTGCAGCGCGCGCCGACCGCCTCCAGCTGGCGCGCCGCCTGCCATTGCAGGTATTCGAAGAAGCCGATGCGCTCGGCATGCTCGGCGGCGAAGTCGGCGACCGCCGCACCGGTCGGGTCGCGGAAGGCCTCGGGCCAGGCCGGCCAGCCCCAGACGTTCGAATCGCGCGCATGCAGGTGGGCCTGCAGCGCCTCGAAGAGCGCGTGCTCGCGCAGCGACTCGCCGGCCTCGGCGCGGAAGCGGGCCAGCGCCTTGACCTCGCCGTCGTTCGGCGATCGGGCCAGGAAGCGCTGGTAGAGCAGTTCCAGCACCGCGTGCTTGGCGGCCGCCACGCCGGCGTGATCGATCAGCGATGCACCGCGCAGGGCCTCGAGCCGCTCCTGGAAGGCGGCCGAGCGCACCAGCTTGCGCGCCGCGGCGCAATCGCGGTAGTCGGGCACCGCCTCGACGTCGATGTAGAGCACGTTCAGCTGCGAGCGCGACGACGGGCTGTACGGACTCTGGTGCGCCGGGTTGTGCGGGAAGAGGGCGTGCAGCGGATTCAGGCCGATCACGTCGGCGCCCTGGCGCGCGGCCTGGGCCACGAAATCCGCCAGGTCGGTGAAGTCGCCCAGGCCCCAGTTGCGCCGCGAGCGCAGCGAATGCAGCTGCAGGGTGAAGCCCCAGACACGGCCGCCGCGGGCCAGCACCGGCGGCTTGTGGCAGCGCTCCGGCGCGCAGACCACCAGAGTCTCGCCCGGCAGGCCGACGATGCTCAGGCGGTGGTAGCCCTCGGGCAGCGCCAGCGGGATCGCGAGCCGGTAGCAATGGGCCGGCGCGGCATCGCCAGCGACGCCGCTGTGCGCGATCGGCAGGCTGGCCGCTTCCACCGCGCCTTCGTGGAAAGCGCCGCTTTCGTCGACCAGGCGCCACTTGAGCTGCGTCACCGAGGCCGGCAGCCGCAGCGCCACCTCGAAGGTTTCGGCGCCGGATGCCACCACCTGCACCGGCGGCAGCGCCTGTTCCCATTCGGCGGCGCGGGCAGCCGTGTCGGCGGCGGCGAAGCCGTCGCCGGCGACGAAGCCGGCGTCCTGCAGCAGCGCGGCGAGTGCATCGGAAGGCACCGTGTGAAGGGCGCCGTAGACGTCGTGGTAGGCGGGGGCGACGCCGTAGCGCTCGCACAGCCGCAGCAGGGATTCACGGTCGGGCAGGGCGGCCGATGCGTCATGCGCGTCATGCATCCTGCGACTCCTCGAGCGTGGCGCAGACGCCGCCGGTGGCCAGTCGCAGCGAAGTGCCAGCCGCCGGTTCGCCCAGGGCATGCAGCAGGTGGATGACTCTCCCCGGCGGCCAGGCGACCTCCGCGTCGGCCCGGCCGAAGTTGGCGACCAGGTGCAGCAGCACCGGCGGCTCGACCGAAGCGGCGCCGCCGGGCGACAGCTGCCAGACCAGGCGCAGCGCATCGCCCTCGACCGACCAGCGCGCGGCGCCGCAATGGCCGCCGAAGCGCGGCACCAGTTCGCGCTGGCGCAACGCCAGCAGCTCGCGGGTGCGGCGCAGCGTCTCGGCGTGCGCGCTCTCGTTGCACTGCGACCAGTCCAGGTGCGAGGCGGCGAAGGTCGACTCGGCGTTCGGATCGGGTATCTGTGCCTGCGCGGCCTCGCCGGCGAAGGCGGCGAAGCGGCCGAATTCCTTGCGCCGGCCTTCGGTCACCGCGGTGGCCAGCTCGGGGCCGAAGTCGCAGAAATACTGGAAGGGGGTGGTGGCGCCGTATTCCTCGCCCATGAAGAGCATCGGCGTGTGCGGCGACAGCAGCAGGCAGCTGCGCGCGGCCAGCAGCAGCACCGGGTCGGCCAGCGCGTCGATGCGCTCGCCGAAGGCACGGTTGCCGACCTGGTCGTGGGTCTGCATGAAGGAGACAAAGGCGGCCAGCGGCAGGTGGTCGCACGGCTCGCCGCGCAGCTCGCCGTGGCGCTGCGGCGAGGGCTTGCCGTCGAAGATGAAGCCCTGCGCCAGCGCCAGGCCGAACTGCTCCAGCGGCCGCTGCACGTAGTCGACGTAGTAGCCGTCGGTCTCGCCGGTCAGGAGCACGTGGGCGGCGTGGTGCAGGTCGTCGTTCCACTGCGCGGTGGCGACCACCGGCAGGCCTTCGGCGTCGCGCTCCAGGCGGTGCGATTCGTTGTGCTCGTTCTCCAGCACCACGTGCACATGCCGGTGGCGGCCCGGGCCCTGGTGGATGCGGGTGCAGATCTCCTCGACGATGTTGGGCACCGAGTCGTCGCGGATGGCATGGACCGCGTCCATGCGCAGGCCGTCGAAGCCGTATTCCTCGATCCAGTAGAGCGCGTTGTGGATGAAGAAGTCGCGCACCGTGCGCGAATGCTCGCCGTCGTAGTTGATCGCCGCGCCCCAGGGGGTGTGATGCGCCGGGTTGAAGAATTCGGGGCAGTAGCCGTGCAGGTAGTTGCCTTCCGGTCCGAAGTGGTTGTAGACCACGTCCAGCAGCACCATCAGGCCATGGCCGTGCGCGGTCTGGATGAAGTCCTTGAGTTGGTGCGGCGTGCCGTAGCTGGCATCCGGCGCGAATTCGAGCACGCCGTCGTAGCCCCAGCTGTGCCGGCCCGGGAAGTCGGCGATCGGCATCAGCTCGACCGCGGTGATGCCGGTCGAGGCCAGGTAGCCCAGGCGCTGCTGGGCCGCCGCGAAGGTGCCCTCGGGCGTGAAGGTGCCCAGGTGCAGCTCGTAGATCACCGCCTCCTGCCAGGGACGGCCGGTCCAGGTGTCGTCGCTCCAGTCGTGCGCTTGCGGGTCGACCACTTCACTCGGGCCGTGGATGTCGTCCGGATTGCGGCGCGAAGCCGGGTCGGGTGCGCGCAACCCGTCGGGCATGCGGTAGCGATAGCGCAGGCCGGCGGCCGCATCGGGCAGCACGGCCTCGTGCCAGCCGTCGGCGCCGTGCTGCATCGGCGTGTCGGTCCAGTCCTCCCCGCGCAGGCATTCGAGCACCACCTGCGTCATCGAGGGCGCCCAGAGGCGGAACCGGACGCCGCCGCCCTCGAGCATCCGGGCGCCGAAGGGCATGGCATGTTGTCGCTTCATGGGAGCTTGGGTTCCAGGTTGCGGCGCAGGAGCGCGAGCGAACGCCCCTGCAGCGGGTAGACCCGTTCGGCCTGCAGCGTCGACTGCATGCCGGTGCGGGCGGTGTCGATCATCCGGGTCCAGTGACTGCCGGCGAGCGAAGGAATGGAGAAAGGCAGGGTGTCGTGGAAGGCGTTGAAGAGCAGCAGGAAGTCGTCGTCGCGCTGCGTCTCGCCGCGCGGGCCGTGGTCGGTGATGCCGGTGCCCGAGAACAGCATGCCGAGCACCCGCACGTGCGCGCCCCAGTCGGACGGCGTCATCTCCTGGCCGTCGGGCCTGAGCCACACCACGTCCTTGCGGCCGCCTTCGCCCACCGGCTGCCCGCGGAAGAAGCTGCGCCGCCGGAACGACGGATGCCGCCGGCGGATGCGGATCAGCTCGGCGACGAAGTCGCGCAGCGCCTCGGCCTTCGGATCCGGCGCCCAGTCGAGCCAGCCGAGTTCGTTGTCCTGGCAATAGACGTTGTTGTTGCCGTTCTGGGTGTGGCCGCGCTCGTCGCCGGCCAGCAGCATCGGCACACCCTGTGACAGCAACAAGGTGGCGAGCAGGTTGCGCTTCTGCTGCTCGCGCAGGGCCAGCACCTCGGGGTCGTCGGTCGGGCCTTCGACGCCGCAGTTCCACGAGACGTTGTTGCTGTTGCCGTCGCGGTTGTCCTCGCCATTGGCGTGGTTGTGCTTGTCGTTGTAGGAGACCAGGTCCTGCAGCGTGAAGCCGTCGTGCGCCGTGATGAAGTTGATGCTGGCATGCGGCCCCTTGCCGGACCAGCCGTAGAGGTCCTGCGAGCCGCCCAGGCGCTGCGCGACCTCGCCGACCAGGCCGCCGTCGCCTTTCCACCAGCCGCGAATGCCGTCGCGATAGCGGTCGTTCCATTCGGCCCAGCCGGGCGGGAAGTTGCCGACCTGGTAGCCGCCGTGGCCGAGGTCCCAGGGCTCGGCGATCAGCTTGACCCGGTTCAGGGTCGGGTCCTGCCGGATGGCGTCGAAGAAGCCGCCCAGGTTCTCGACCTTGCCGGCTTCGCGCGCCAGCGCCGAGGCCAGGTCGAAGCGGAAGCCGTCGACGTGCATCTCCTCGGCCCAGTAGCGAAGCGAGTCCATCACCATCTGCAGGGCCCGCGGATGCTCCAGGTTGACCGTGTTGCCGCAGCCGGTGAAGTCGTCGTAGTAGCGCGGATGCTCGCCGTTGACGATGTAGTAGCTGGCGTTGTCGACGCCGCGCATCGACAGCGTCGGGCCGAGGTGGTTGCCTTCGCAGGTGTGGTTGTAGACCACGTCGAGGATCACCTCGATGCCGGCCGAGTGCAGGCTCTTGACCATGGTCTTGAACTCCTTCACCTTGCCGGAGGCGCTGTAGCGGACCTCCGGCGCGAAGTAGTTCAGCGTGTTGTAGCCCCAGTAGTTCTGCAGGCCGCGCTCGGCCAGGTGCCGGTCGTTGACGAAGGCGTGCACCGGCAGCAGCTCGACCGTGGTCACGCCCAGGCGCTGCAGATAGTCGATCACCGGCGCGCTGCCGAGGCCGGCATAGGTGCCACGCAGCGGGTCGGGCACGTCCGGATGGGTCATCGAGAAGCCGCGCACGTGCATCTCGTAGATCACCATGTCCTGCCACGGCACCTCGGGCCGGCGGTCGTCGCCCCAGGTGAAGGCGGTCTCGAGCACCCGGCCCTTGGGCATGAAGGCGGCGCTGTCGCGGCGGTCGAACGAGAGATCCTGACGCTTGCTGCCGACCGAGTAGCCGTAGAGCGCGTCGCCCCAGCGCAGCTCGCCGATCAGGTCCTTGGCGTAGGGGTCGAGCAGCAGCTTGTGCGGGTTGAAGCGAAAGCCTTCCTCCGGCTTGTAGCGGCCGTGGATGCGGTAGCCGTAGGCCATGCCGGGCCGCGCCTCCGGCAGGTAGCAGTGCCAGACGTCGTTGGTGCGCTCGCGCAGCACGATGCGCTGGCGCTCGTGGCGGCCCTTGTCGTCGAAGATGCAGAGCTCGGCCTTCTCGGCATGCTTGGAAAAGATCGCGAAGTTGACGCCTTGCCCGTCCCAGGTCGCGCCCAGCGGATACGGCCGCCCGGGCCAGACCGCGCCCAGCGGCATCGAGGGACGCTTGCTCATGGATGCGGTCGGTCGTCCGAGGAGGTCGAACGGGCCGGCCAGACGCTCACCGGCGGGCTGACGATGGTGGCCGACGGCGGTGCCGGCGGGGTCGGCGCGCTCGGGCCATCACCGAGGCCGCCCAG
>NZ_LMUW01000104.1:6795-62742 GCF_009765735.1 Xenophilus sp. L33 | reverse complement strand
GCGATCGGCGGCCCCATCGGCGCGGCGGTCGGCCTGGTGGCCGGCGCGGTCGTCGGCGGCCTGGGCGGCAAGGCCGTCGCCGAGCGGGTCAATCCGACCGTCGAGAACGCCTACTGGCGCGCCAACTACGAGCAGGAGCCGTTCTACGAAGTCGGCCAGACCTACGACGACTACGCGCCGGCCTTCGAGCTCGGCTACACCGGCCGCTCCAGCCTGGGCCAGGACTTCGAAGCCATGGAGCCGTCGCTGGCCGCCGAATGGGAAGCCCGCCGCGGCGATTCCTCGCTGACCTGGCCGCAGGCCCGCCCGGCCAGCCGTGCCGCCTGGGAGCGCGCCGACACCGTCTACTTCAGCGGCGACGCCGAGGTCGACCGCTTCGGCCGTGACGACGCCTCGATGTCCCGCGACGACGTGGTCGATGTGCTGAACGACCTGCTCGAAACCACGCGCGACGGCGGCTACGGCTTCCTCGCCTGTGCCGACGAAGTGAAGTCCAGCGCCGCCAAGACGCTCTTCGTCAGCCGCGCCGAAGGCTGTCGCCAGGCCGAGGCCGAACTGCTGCAGCTGATCGCCAGCTACGGCGGCAAGCCGGCGGACGGAGGCACCGCCACCGGCGCGCTGCATCGCGGCTGGGTGCATGTGAAGGGCTCGCTCGGCGCGAACAGCGAAGCGTCGATCCTCGAATCGTGCGAAAGCGGCGAGGACAGCGCCATGGACCACTACCGCAAGGCGCTCGACAAGCCGCTGCCGGCCGACGTCCGCGGCGTGGTGCAGCGCCAGGCCGATGGCACCCGACGCAACCACGACCAGATCCGCGCGCTGCGCGACGCGGCGAAGGCCCAGGCTTGAGAAAGGCTCAGACTTCGGAACGCTCGCGGCCGGCACGGCGCCGGCCGCCTGCTTCCTCCAGCGCGGCGCGGAGAGCCTCGGCATCGGACGCGGTCAGCACGAAGCCGAACTCGTCGCCCTGCTGGGTGCGCAGGCTGAGCGCGAGTGCGTCTTCCACGCCGGTCGGGACCAGTTCCCAGGCAACGATTTCTTCGGCGAGCAAGTCAGGGTTCGGCACGTGAGGAGCGGGTCGGGTTCGGTTCGATCGCTATATTCTCACGGATATTGCGAATCCGCGGCGGCTGCCGTCTCACGCCAGCAGCGGCGGGATCTCGTCGATGCCGCGCACCACGTGGTCCGGCCGCTCGCCCAGTTCGTCGAAGGCCTGCCCTTGACGGTCGACCCAGCACACCCGGTAGCCGAAGCCGTGCGCGCCGGCCGCGTCCCAGGCGTTCGACGACACAAAGAGGATCGACGAACGTGGCAGGCCCAGGTGCTGCTCGCCCAGTTCGTAGGCGCGGTCGTGCGGCTTGAAGATGCCCACGGCCTCGACGCTGATCAGGTGGGCGAATCGATCCAGCAGCCCGGCGTGACGGACCACCTGGTCGATCGAGCGGACCGAGCCGTTCGACAGGATCGCCAGCGGCAGCCCCTGCCGATTCAAGGACTGCAGCGTGGCAGGCACTTCGGGAAAGGGTCGTAGCTGCAGGTAGGCATCGCCCAGTGTCTGCCGGCGCGCCGCATCGAGCGGCAGCCCAAGCGCGTTGCAGGCGAAGACCAGCGCGTCGTCGGTCACCTGCTCGAAGCTGGCGTAGCGGCCCATGAGGCTGCGCAGCCACGTGTATTCGAGCTGCTTCTGCCGCCACAGCAGGCTCAGCTCGCGACCGCGCCCGGGGAAGAAGGCTTCGGCCTGCGCCGCCACCGAATGGACGTCGAAGAGGGTGCCGTAGAGGTCGAAGACGATGGCCCGGATGCGATTCAAGATGCTTCTCCTTTATGCCCCGAGGCGATCGGAAGGCCTCGCACGTGGCGTTTGTTGCGTACAGCGCGAATTAAGTCACGAAGCTTTTTCACTGTCACACGGTGTTCGCTGGGATCATCGACCATCAGGTCCGACACCCGTTGGAGGAACACGCCATGCGACTCACCAGCAGCCACGGCCGGCAGGCGAAGCGCCATGCCGTGCCCACACCCAAAGCCCGCAACCGCGTCGTGAAGGCCTTCGCGCGCGTCTACGGCACCGTCAGCGGCCAGCGCCAGCGCGACGCCGAGAGGGCCCGCGAGCAATGGGAGCGCCTGGACGTCGACCAGCGGGTGCGCAGCCTGGGCGAGTGGTAGCTACTCGCAGAGCTCCGCCCGGATGTGATCGCCGGCGGTAGCGCCCATGCCGCCGCGGATCGGGCAGCTGTCGCCGATCTCCGCGGCCATCTCCACCACCCGCAGGCACAGGTCGATCACGTTGCGGTCCAGCTTGTCGCCGGGCCGGATCAACCCCAGCTCGGCGGCCGCGGCGGTGAATCGGGCGATCGGGTCACGGACCTCGCCGAGCGGGATTTCGTGCGCGTTCTCGGCGCTGATGCTCGCAAGAAAACCCATGCCCATGGCCAGCTCCTCGGTCGGATGACGGTCCCGCGCAAAGGCGGCGGGACGAGGACGAATGTTACGTCCGGCAGGAAAAACTAGCGGCCGACCACGGACCAGCCGCGCTGCTGGTCGGTCTTGTCGTTCTCGTATTCCCACCGGGTGCCGCAGGCGTCGCAGCGGTAGGTGGTGACGTTGACCGTGCGGCCGCCTTCGCGTTCGGCCTTGCGGCTGGACACCTGCACCAGTTCGGCATGGCCGGGCGCGCGCCGCCAGTTGCGCTGGATGCCCGTGCAACTGGCGCACAGCACCATCTTCTTGAGTTCGTCCTGACGCTGCTGATTGGGATTGGCCATGGCGGCCATGTTAGCCGGGCGCCCCGGCGCCATTTTCGGGCTCAGCGCTGGCCGTCGGCCGGCAGCACGATGATCGCGCGGCCGTCGCGCGAGGTGACGGTGTCGTCGCCGCCGGTCGGGGCCGGCGTGCCGACCGGCGTCACGATGGTGGCGCGCTCGTCGTTCGACTGCACTTCGGTGTCGGTGGCCTGCACGCCGCGCGCGCGATCAAGCGCGGCGCCGGCGTCGCGCACACAGGCGTTGCGCTCGGGTGTCGGATAGACGCCGCTGTTGCAGCTGGCGAGCGTGTCCTCGTAGGTCTGCTGGGCTTGCGAGAGATCGGCCTGCGCCTGAGCGGCGGCACTGGCGAAGAGGGCGAATGCCAGCACGGGAAAGGCGGCGAGGAGGCGGTGTCGGCGCATGGATCGGCTCCGGAGCGAGGATGGTTTCCAGCATGGCGCGGCGCGATCGGGGCGCCTGTGCGACGGCGCGGCCTTCCGGGGTAGGCCGCCGGCGCGTGAGTGATATCAGGCGGCTTCGCTCCAGGAACGGGCCGAGAGCTGCCGCAGCATGACCATGCTGCGCGCCTCCTCGGCTTCCCGCAGGCTCTTGGCGGCACGGGCGGCCGCATAGGTGGCGAAAAGCACCTCGATCGCGCGGATCCAGTTCATCATCGCCGTCTCGGCGCCGGCGCCCGCGCGCAGGTCGGTGGCCAGTTCGGCGGCGCGGCGGTCGGGGCAGGCCGGGATCTTGACGCCGGCCTTGCCGAGCACATTGGCTTTTTGCAACGGGGTGAGCATGACGGGCTCCTTGAAATCTCTTGTTTCAACTTTATCGACCGATGCAAGCTGGCGCCATTGGCTTCAAGGCCTATGACGGTGTCAGCGAATGCCAACTATTGCCGCAATCGGAGGATTGCTTTCGGCCGAGGCCTCTTGCATGGCTGAGCCGACGTCGATCTCCGCGCACGCCCCGCGGCTGGACCGCGAGCTGCACGCGCTGCTGCAGACCCACCGCATCGCCGCCCTCGGCACCCTGGACGAGGCGGGCGCGCCTTTCGTTTCGATGGTGCCGTTCGCGATCGAGCCGTCGCGAGGCTGGCTGGTGGTGCACCTGAGCGGACTGGCGGTGCACACGCCCTACCTGCTCGCCCGGCCGCAGGTCGCGCTGATGGTGATGCAGGCCGAGCGGCCGGACGAGCCGGTGCATGCGCTGCCGCGCCTGAGCCTGCAGGCGCTGGCCGTGCCCCTGGAGCGCGGCAGCGCCGACGAGGAGGCCTGCCGCGCCGTCTACCTGGCCCGCTTCCCCGAAGCCGAGCCGATGACCGAACTGGGCGACTTCCGCTTCTTCGCCCTGCAGCCGCTGCGCGGTCGCCATGTCGCCGGCTTCGGCGCGGCGCGGGACTTCGATCCGTCGCTGCTCGTCTCGACCCCGGAGCCGCAGCCTTGACCGTCATCGACGCCCACCAGCACTTCTGGCGCCACGGCAGCTACCAGACTTCCTGGATGGACGAGCCGCCCTACGCCGGCGACGCCGCCTTCGCGCCGCTGCGCCGCGACTTCGGTCCCGAGCCGCTGCGCGCCGCCATGGATGCCGCCGGCGTCGACGCCTGCATCACGGTCGAGGCCGCCGACCATCCCGACGAGAACGCCGCGCTGCTGGCCAACGCCCGGCGCCACGACTGGATCGCCGGCGTGGTCGGCTGGGTGCCGCTGGAGCGGCCCGACGAGGTCGACCGCGTGCTCCAGGCGCTGGCCGGCGAGCCTCGGCTGGTCGGCGTCAGGCACCTGATCAACGTCGAGCCCGATCCGGACTGGATCCTGCGGCCGGCCGTCGTCGAAGGCCTCGGCCGGGTCGCCGCGCGCGGCCTGGCCTTCGACTACGTCGGCATCCTGCCGCGCCATCTGGAGAACCTGTCGCGGCTGGCGGCGACGCTGCCGCGGCTGCGCATCGTGCTGGACCACCTGGGCAAGCCGCCGCCCGGCGATGCCGCCTTCGCCACCTGGGCGGCGGGACTGGCGCAGGCCGCCCGCGCGCCGAACGTCTTCGCCAAGATCTCGGGGCTGGACGTCGGCGAGGGCGACCGCTGGCAGCCGGCGGACGTGCGGCGCAGCATCGACCACGCGCTGGCCTGCTTCGGTCCGGAGCGGCTGATGCTCGGCAGCGACTGGCCGGTGGCGCTGCTGCGCGGCGGCTACGCCAAGGTCTGGTCGGCCATGGACGCCGCGCTGGCGGCGCTCGCGCCGGTAGAACTCGCCCGGGTGCGCGGCGGCACCGCGGCCGACTTCTACCGCCTGCCCGTGGCCTGAGCGCCCGACTTGCGTTCGCTCCCGCCGGCACCAGATATGTCGGCAGACAGGAACGAATCATGGGTGCACGACCAGACTTCCCCGCGCCTCCGGACGCCTTGGCGATCAGCGACGACTCGCTGCTCGACGCCTACTCGGAGACCATCGCCTCGACCGTCGAACGGGTGCAGGACGCGGTGGTCTACATCGGCGCCCACAAGGACGGCCCGCGCGGCCGCCAGGGCGGCGCGGGCTCGGGCTTCCTCTTCACGCCCGACGGCTACCTGCTGACCAACAGCCACGTGGTGCATGGCGCCACCGCGCTCGAGGTGGTGCGCCCGGACGGCACCCGCTCCGAGGCGCAACTGGTCGGCGAAGACCCGGACACCGACCTCGCGGTGCTGCGCATCGGCGCCAGCCGCAACCTGCCGCACCTGGAACTGGGCGACTCCTCCCGGCTGCGGGTCGGGCAGATCGCGATCGCGATCGGCAACCCGCTGGGCTTCAACCACACGGTCACCAGCGGCATCGTCTCCGCCCTCGGGCGGTCGCTGCGCTCCAGCGCCGGCCGGATGATCGACAACGTGATCCAGACCGACGCGGCGCTGAATCCCGGCAACTCCGGCGGCCCGCTGCTGGACAGCCGCGGTCGGGTGATCGGGGTCAACACCGCGATCATCCCGGGCGCCCAGGCGATCTGCTTCGCGGTCGCCGTGAACTCCGCACAGTGGGTGGTCACTCAGCTGTTCAGCCACGGCCGGGTTCGCCGTGCCTTCATCGGCCTGTCGGGCAGCACGGTTCCGGTGTCGCGCCGGGTGGCTCGTTTCCTGGAGATCGAGCAGGACAGCGCCGTGCGGGTGTCGGAGGTGCAAGCCGGCTCGCCGGCCGCCCTGGCGGGCCTCAGGACCGACGACCTGGTGGTCGGCATCGACGGCGCGCCCGCGCGCACCGTGGACGACCTGCAGCGCCTGCTCGACGAGTCGCGCATCGGCAAGCTGTGCGTGCTGCGCGTCCTGCGCGGCGCCCAGCCGCTCTACCTGAGCATCTATCCGCTGGAATCGCGGCGGGCCTGAAAACGCACGCCGGCGCTCGGCGCGCTTCTTGCTTTTTGTTGCATTTTCCTTGCTGTCTCGCGGGTCAGTAGTTGCCGGGAAGCGCCGGGAGCGCTACGCTCAGCGCCGGATCGGCCGATATTCGTGCACTGCAGCAAAGTGGCAGGACGGTGTCAGCGGCCTTCTTGCACTCATACACAATACCGGCCTTTGCGTCGACCGCCGCACGCCTCGTGGCGCCGGCGCCTGACCTTCGCCCAATCGGAGAGTTCCATGTCCCATCCAGGCGCCCACACCGGCGCTCCTGCACCGTCGTGCGGCCAGCCGGGCGCCGTCGCGCCGCCGATGGCACGCAAGGCCTGGCTCGTCGGCGCTCTGGCGGGGCTGTTCCTCGCCGGCTGCACGCTCGGCCCGAACTTCACCTCGCCGCCGCCGCCGGCCGCGGCCACCGGCACCACCGCGTCGGACGCCTACACGCCGACCCCGGTGCCCACGAGCACCGACTCGGCGCCCGTGACGGCCGGCGCGGCCCAGCACCTGCTGACCGCGCAGGACATCCCGGGCCAGTGGTGGACGCTCTTCAAGTCCGACTCGCTCGACCAGCTGCTGAAGTCGGCGATGGCGCAGAACCCGAACCTGGCCGCCGCCCAGGCGGCGCTGCGCCAGGCGCAGGAAACCCTCACCGCGGAGAACGGCGCGCTGCTCTACCCGAACGTCGGCCTGCAGGCCGGCTTCACCCGGCAGCGCGCGCCGGTGCTCAGCACCGGCTTCAGCGAGGTCGCGACCGACTACAACACGATCAACATCACGCCGAACGTCTCCTACCAGCTGGACGTCTTCGGCGGCAACCGCCGCACGCTCGAAGGGCTGGCGGCGCAGGTCGACTACCAGCGCTTCCAGGTCGAGGGCGTCTACCTCACGCTGGCCGGGAACGTGGTCACCACCGCGATCCGCGAGGCGTCGCTGCGGGCGCAGCTCAAGGCGACGCTGGACGTGCTGGCGCTGGAAGAGCAGGCGCTCAAGGTGGTCAACGTGCAGTTCACCTCCGGCGCGGTGTCCAAGGCCTCGGTGCTGACCCAGCAGACGCAGGTCGCGCAGACCCGCGCCACCCTGCCGGCGCTCGAGAACTCGCTGGCCCAGGCGCGCCACCAGCTGGCGGTCTACGCCGGCCGGCTGCCGAGCGAGATGGGCCTGCCCGAATTCCAGCTCGATTCGCTGCAGCTGCCTGAGGACCTGCCGGTCTCGCTGCCCTCGGCGCTGGTGCGCCAGCGGCCCGACGTGCGCGCCAGCGAAGCGCTGCTGCACCAGGCCAGCGCCCAGGTCGGCGTCGCGACCGCGGCCCAGTATCCGCAGTTCAACCTGAGCGCCGACTACGGCACGGCCGCCAACCGCGGCGCCGACCTGTTCACCTCGCCGACCATCATCTGGAGCCTGGCCGCCGGCGTCACGCAGCCGATCTTCAACGGCGGCGCGCTGAGCGCGAAGAAGCGCGCGGCCGAGGCCGCCTTCGACCAGTCGCAGGCGCAATACAAGTCGACCGTGCTGACCGCCTTCCAGAACGTGGCCGATTCGCTGCGGGCGATCGAGTTCGACGCTTCGTCGCTGCGTACCCAGGCCGAGGCCGAGTCGCTGGCCCGCCAGTCGCTCGACCTGTCGAACAACCAGTACAAGCTGGGCGCGGTGAGCTACCTGCAACTGCTCGACGCGCAGCGCACCTACCAGCAGACCCGCATCAGCCTGGTGCAGGCGCAGGCGGCGCGCTTCGCCGACACCGCCGCGCTGTTCCAGTCGCTCGGCGGCGGCTGGTGGAACGAAGGCCCGTTGGCCGATGCCTCGCTGCCCGGCAGCGACGCGACCATCCAGCGCCCGACACTCGCGCCGGTCCAGTGACCGGCTGCATGACACAGACAACAAGGACCAAGAGGAATCCGATGACGAAACGAATGTTCATCATGGTGGGGTGCGTGCTGGTGCTGGTGGCCGCGCTGGCCTTCGGCTTCTTCCTGCACATCAAGGCGCTGATGGCCTCGGCGCCGAAGCAGGGCGCACAGACCGTGTCGACCATCAAGGCGACCACGCTCGAGTGGCAGCCGCAGGTGAGTTCGGTCGGCACGATGGTCGCGGTGCGCGGCGTCGACGTCACCACCGAGATCGCCGGCATGGTGCGCAGCATCCACTTCAAGTCGGGCCAGGACGTGAAGGCCAACGACCTCCTGGTGCAGCTCAATGCCGACGCCGACATCGCCCAGTTGAATTCGCTGCAGGCCGCAGCCGACATCTCGGCCGTCACGCTCAAGCGCGACCAGGCCCAGCTGGCCGGCCAGGCGGTGGCCCAGGCCGTGGTCGACAACGACCTGGCCGACCTCAAGAGCAAGAAGGCGCTGGTGGCCCAGCAGGCGGCGCTGGTCGACAAGAAGACCATCCGGGCGCCGTTCGCCGGACGGCTCGGCATCACCACGGTGCAGCCCGGCCAGTACCTGAACCCGGGCGACAAGATCGTCACCCTGCAGACCATCGACCCGATCTACGTCGACTTCACCCTGCCGCAGCAGCAGCTGGCCGGCATGGTGGTGGGCCAGACGGTCAACGTGGCCAGCGATTCGTATCCGGGCGTGCTCTTCCCCGGCAAGGTCAACGCGATCAGCCCGAAGGTCGATCCGACCACCCGCAACGCCTCGGTCGAGGCGACCATCGCCAACCCGAAGGGCCAGCTGCTGCCCGGCATGTTCGCGCGGGTCAACGTCGACGTCGGCGGGGTGCAGAAATTCCTCACGCTGCCGCAGACCGCGATCACCTACAACCCCTACGGCTCGACCGTGTTCGTGGTCGGCCCGCGCGAGGCCAAGCCGGCCGACCCCGACGCCAAGGACAAGGACGGCAAGCCGGCGGCGCCGCCGCCCCCGCATCCGAACGGTCCGGACGGCCTGTTCGCCAAGCAGGTCTTCGTGACCACCGGGCAGACCCGCGGCGACCAGGTCGCGATTCTGAAGGGTGTCGAGGAAGGCCAGCAGGTGGTCACCAGCGGCCAGCTGAAGCTCAAGAACGGCACGCCGGTGGAAGTCAACAACTCGGTCGAGCCGGCCAACAGCCCGAACCCGACGCCGCAGGAAAAATAGGCGCGCCATGAAATTCACCGACATCTTCATCAAGCGACCGGTGCTGGCCATGGTGGTCAGCCTGCTGCTGGTGGTGCTCGGGCTGCGTTCGCTGGCCAGCCTGCCGGTCAACCAGTACCCGAAGACGCAGAACGCGGTGGTGACCATCACCACCACCTACTACGGCGCCGACGCCGCCACGGTGGCCGGCTTCATCACGCAGCCGCTGGAGCAGGCGATCGCGCAGGCGCAGGGCATCGACTACCTGTCGTCGTCCAGCGCCAGCGGCGTCTCGACCATCACCGCCACCTTGCGGCTGAACTACGACGGCAACCGGGCGCTGACCGAGATCAACACCCAGGTCAACTCGGTCAAGAACCAGCTGCCGGCGCAGGCGCAGGAGCCGGTGCTGACGGTCGCCACCGGGCAGACCACCGACGCGATGTACCTCGGCTTCTACAGCGACACGCTGGAGACCAACAGCGTCACCGACTTCCTGTCGCGTGCGGTCAAGCCCAAGCTCGACTCGGTGCAGGGCGTGCAGACCGCCGAACTGCTCGGCGCGCGCCTGTTCGCGCTGCGCGCCTGGCTGGACGCCGACAAGATGGCGGCCCACGGCATCACCGCGGCCGACGTGTTCCAGGCGCTGTCCACCAACAACTACCTGGCCGCGCTCGGCGTGACCAAGGGCCAGATGGTGACCATCCCGCTGAACGCCGGCACCGACCTGCACACGGTGGAGGAATTCAAGCAGCTGGCGGTCAAGCAGGTGGGCGACGCGATCGTGCGCCTGCAGGACGTCGCGACGGTGAGCCTGGGCTCGGAGAACTACGACTTCAACGTCGCCTTCAGCGGCGTGCGCTCGGTGTTCATCGGTATCAAGGTGGCGCCCGAGGCCAACATCCTGGACGTCGCCAAGCGGGTGCGCACCGCCTTCCCCGAGATCCGCGACCAGCTGCCGAGCGGCCTGGTGGCGAAGATCGTCTACGACTCGACCGACTTCATCAACACCTCGATCTACGAAGTGGTGAAGACGCTGGTCGAGGCGCTGCTGATCGTGACCGTGGTGATCTTCCTGTTCCTCGGCAGCTTCCGGGCGGTGGTGGTGCCGGTGATCGCGATGCCGCTGTCGCTGATCGGCACCTTCTTCATGATGCTGATGCTCGGCTACTCGATCAACCTGCTCACGCTGCTGGCGCTGGTGCTGGCGATCGGGCTGGTGGTCGACGACGCGATCATCGTGGTGGAGAACGTCGACCGGCACATCAAGGAGGACGGCAAGTCACCCTTCGAGGCGGCCATCCTGGCCGCGCGCGAACTGGGCAGCCCGATTCTCGCGATGACCGTGGTGCTGATCGCGGTGTACGTGCCGATCGGCTTCCAGGGCGGTCTGACCGGCGCGCTCTTCACCGAGTTCGCCTTCACGCTGGCCGGCTCGGTGGCGGTGTCGGGCATCGTCGCGCTGACCCTGTCGCCGATGATGTGCTCGCGCTTCCTGAAGGCCGACCACGAGCCGAGCAAGTTCGTCAAGTTCATCGACCGCAACTTCGATCGGCTGCGCAACCGCTACATCCGGACCCTTAACAGCCTGCTCAAGACCTACCCGGTCGTGATCGTGATGGGCGTGATCCTGATGTGCCTCCTGGCCGTCATGTTCAAGATGTCCCAGTCCGAACTGGCGCCGGAAGAAGACCAGGGCATCGTGCTGTCGCAGGTGGTCGGCCCGCCGACCGCGACCTCGACCCAGATGCAGACCTACGCGCAACAGGTCTACGACGTCGCCAGCGCGATTCCCGAATACGCGCAGATGTTCCAGATCACCGGCGTGCCGTCCATCAACGCCGGCATCGGCGGCGTGCTGCTCAAGGACTGGAGCCAGCGCACCCGCAGCGCCAAGCAGATCCAGACCGAGCTGCAGGCCAAGTGGAACAAGATCGCGGGCGCCCGCATCGCGGCCTTCCAGTTCCCGGCGCTGCCGGGTTCCTCGGGCCTGCCGGTGCAGTTCGTGATCACCACCACCGAGCCCTTCGAGAACCTCAACACGGTGGCGCAGGCGGTGCTCGACAAGGCGCGCACGGACAACAAGTTCTACTTCGCCGACGTCGACCTGAAGATCGACAACCCGCAGGCCACGGTGGTGGTCGACCGCGACAAGATCACGACGCTGGGGCTGACGCAGCAGGACGTGGGCAACGCGCTCGGCGCGGCGCTCGGCGGCGGCTATGTCAACTACTTCTCGATCGCCGGACGCTCCTACAAGGTGATCCCGCAGGTGCTGCAGGTCGACCGGCTGAACCCGTCGCAGGTGCTCGACTTCTACATCAAGACGCCGAGCGGCAGCATGATCCCGGCCGCCACGGTGGCGCACATCGAGCACTCGGTGGTGCCGGAGTCGATCACCCGCTTCCAGCAACTGAACTCGGCGACCATCTCGGGCGTGTCGGGTGCGTCGCAGGGCGAGATCCTGCAGTACCTGCGCGACACGGTGAACCAGGTGGCACCGACCGGCTACACGGTCGACTACGCCGGCCAGTCGCGGCAGTTCATGCAGGAGTCGGGCGGCTTCCTGGTGACCATGCTGTTCGCGGTGATCATCGTGTTTCTGGCGCTGGCCGCGCAGTTCGAGAGCTTCCGCGACCCGGTGGTGATCCTGGTGTCGGTGCCGTTGGCGTTGTTCGGGGCGATGATCTTCATCTTCCTGGGCTTCGCGACGATGAACATCTACACCGAGGTCGGGTTGGTCACGCTCATGGGGCTGATCAGCAAGCACGGGATCCTGATCGTCGAAGTGGCCAACCATGCGCGCGAGCGCGGGCTGAGCAAGATCGAGGCGATCGAGGAAGCGGTTTCGCTGCGGCTGCGCCCGATCCTGATGACCACCGCGGCGATGGTCTTCGGCGTGGTGCCGCTGGTGATCGCCTCCGGCGCCGGCGCCGCGGGGCGGCATGCGATGGGCCTGGTGATCTTCACCGGCTTGTCGATCGGCACGCTCTTCACGCTCTTCGTGGTGCCGGCGATGTACATGCTGCTGGCCAGCGAGCATCACGCCGCCGCGCCTGCTGCGGATGCCCGGCCGGGCCTGGAGCCCGAACCGCCGCTGCCGGAAGGCGCGCATTGATGCGCTAGACGCTCGGCGTCAGGCGCCGGAGGCGGAGGCCTCCGACCTCGAGGGCTGCTGCCGGCGAAGCATCGCTGCCAGCAGCCCTTCCCAATCGTCCTCGCCCGGCCACTGGCGCAGCAGGGTGTTGAGGCGGCCGTCGATCAGCAGCATCGCGAAGCCGTGCACCTGGGACCAGGCGCCGGCCATCATCGCGATCTGCGATGGCGTCGGTGGCGCTTCGGTCCCCGGCGCGATACCGAGGCTCTTCGCCGCCGCATCGGCCAGGGCCTGGCGCGAGCGGGCCACCGCCTCGGCCAGCGCGGGCCGGTTCATGTCGAGGCGCTCGCTGCGGAACATCAGCAGGAACATGGCGGCGTGGTCGCGCGCGAAGGCGACGTAGGCGCGCCCGGCGGCATCGAAGCTGGGGGCGGCGCGCAGCGCATCGCCGAACTGGCGAAAGCCGAGCGCCGCCAGTTCGCTCAGCAATCCGGCCAGGTCGCCGAAATGATTCTTGGGCGCCGCGTGCGACACGCCGGCGGCGCGGGCGGCGGCGCGCAGCGTGAGGGCGTCGAGGCCCTGGCTCTCGAGGATGTCCTGGGCCGCGGCCAGCAGCGCGGCATGCAGCGCGCCGTGGTGGTAGGGCGCCGCGCGTTCGGCGCGGGCGCCGATGGGAGATGCGGACATGGAAGACACGTGAATATTGACGGCGTCAATTTTACTTGACAAGCGTTGCGGGCGGCCTTCCAATAGCGCATATTGACATCGTCAATATAAATTCAAGGAGCCGCCCCATGCCCCAAGAGATGCCGACCTTCAACGCCGCGGCGCCGATGGCGCGCAAGCGCGTCAATGGCGGATCGATCGCCTTCGAGGCCGACTCGGCCTTCCTGCCGGTGGTCGGCGAACTGCCCGCCGCCCTGGTCGGCACGCTCTACCGCAACGGCCCCAACCCGCAGTTCCCGAGCGCCGAGCAGCACCTGTTCGGCGGCGACGGCATGCTGCATGCCTTCCACATCGAAGGCGGCCGGGTCAGCCACCGCAACCGCTGGGTCCGCACCGCGCACTGGAAGGCCGAGCGGGCCGCCGGCCGGTCGCTGTTCGACGGCTTCGGCCGCCCGCGTCCGACCTCGGGGCCGCTGGCCGAGATCGCGAACGAGGGCGCCGCCAACACCCACGTGATCTGGCACGCCGGCCGCCTCTTGGCGCTGGAAGAGGCTCACCTGCCTTTCGAGATCGAACCTGGCACGCTCGAATCGCGCGGCCCCTTCGACTTCGGCGGCGGCCTGAGCGGCCCGTTCACCGCGCATCCGAAGGCGGACCCGGCCACCGGCGAGCTGCTCTTTTTCGGCTACGGCTCGCCGCAGCCGCTGTCCGCCGGCATGAGCTTCGGCCGCATCGACGCCGATGGCCGCGTGACCCGCTTCGACCGCTTCGAGTCGCCCTTCGCCAGCATGGTCCACGACTTCGCGGTCACCGAAGGCCATGTGCTGTTTCCCGTGCTGCCGCTCACCGCAAGCATGCCGCGCGCGATGCAGGGCCTGCCGCCCTTCGCCTGGGAGCCCGACCTGGGTGCCCGTGTCGGCGTGATGCCGCGCG
Organism: Xenophilus sp. L33; assembly: GCF_009765735.1. GTDB lineage: Bacteria > Pseudomonadota > Gammaproteobacteria > Burkholderiales > Burkholderiaceae_C > Variovorax. The sequence continues at coordinate 48,867 of NZ_LMUW01000104.1, read as the reverse complement.
ATGGCAAGGTCGAGGACATCCGCTGGTTCGAGGGCGAGGCCGGCTACGCCTTCCATGTCATGAACGCCTGGGAAGAGCGCGACGCGCAAGGCGCCCTGCGCATCCACGCCGACGTGATGCGCTTCGACCAGCCGCCGCTCTTTCCCTATCCGGACGGCCGGCCCACCGATCCGGCGCGCAGCGTCGCGCGGATGTGCCGCTGGACCTTCGAGCTGGACGGCGCGAGCGACCGCTTCACGCAAAGGCCGCTGTCCGACGTGGCCGGCGAATTCCCGCGCATCGACGATCGCCGCGCCGGGCTGCCCTATCGCCACGGCTGGTACGCCTGCCAGCGCGAACCGGTGTTCGGCGCCGGCTACGAAGGCATCGCGCATTTCGATGCGGTGAGCGGCCGCGAGACGCTGCACTACCTGCCGCCGGGCGACCGGATCTCGGAACCGGTCTTCGTGCCGCGCGCGGCCGACGCACCGGAAGGCGAAGGCTGGCTGCTGGCCACTGCCTACCGCGCGGCCGAGAACCGCAGCGACCTGCTGGTCTTCGATGCCCAGGGCATCACCGACGGCCCGGTGGCGACGGTGCAGCTGTCGCATCGCGTGCCGTCGGGCTTCCACGGCAACTGGGTCGCGGCCTGAGCGCCTCGCACTTCATCCGGAGAATCCCATGGGCATCCTGCTGAGCTTCGCGCCATTCATCGTCTTCGCCCTGCTGTCGCGCATGCTGCCGGTGACCGCGGCGCTGTTCATCGGCGCCGCCGTCGCGCTCGGCCTGCTGCTGTGGGAAAGCGTGGTCCACAAGCGCAGCGTGAAGATCCTCGAGGCCGGCACCGTGATCCTGTTCGGCGGCCTCGGCGTCTTCGTGCTGCTGACCGGCGGCGCCTGGAGCGTGCTGCAGGTGCGGCTGGCGGTCGATGCGGGGCTGTTCCTGATCGTCCTGGTGTCGATGCTGGTGCGCCAGCCCTTCACCCTGCAGTTCGCGCGCGAGCGGGTGCCGCCCGAGGTGGCCGCCAAGCCGCAGTTCCTGAGGACGAACTACCTGCTGACGGGCGTCTGGGCGCTCGCCTTCCTGGTGATGGTCTGCGCCGACCTGGTGATGGTCTTCATGCCCGGGGTGCCGCTGTCGGTGGGCGTGAAGGTGACGATCGCGGCGATCGTCGGCGCGGTCTGGTTCACGAGTTGGTATCCGGAGCGCCTGCGCCGGCGGATGGCCGAGGCGTCGCAGCAGCGGGGCTGAACGCCGGCAGCAGCTCGCGCAGCCGCCGCCGCAGCACCTTGCCGGTGGCAGTGCGCGGCAGGCTGTCGATGAAGAGGATCTCGGCCGGCTGCTTGAGCTTGCCCAGCCGCTCCTGGTTGTGCGCGCGGATGCGCTGCAACAGCGCTTCGTCGTCGGGCGCGAGTTGCCGGTCGGCGACCACGAAGGCCAGCGGCCTTTCGCCGAAGCGCTCGTCCGGCACGCCGACCACCGCGCATTCCCAGACGCCCGGCACCTCGGCCATCGCGGTCTCGATCTCCTGCGGGTAGATGTTGACCCCGCCCGAGATGATCATGTCGTCCTGCCGGTCGGTGAGGTAGAGCCAGCCTTCGGCATCGACGTGGCCCATGTCGCCAAAGGTCTGCCAGCCTTGCGAGGTGGTCTTGGCGGCGGTCTTCTCGGGCGCGCGGTAGTAGGCGAAGGGCTTGACCCCGGAGAAGTAGACCGCGCCGGTCTCGCCGGCCGGCAGCTCGCGGCCCTGGTCGTCGACGATGTGGATCACGCCCTTGCGCGCGGTGCCCACCGAGCCGGGCTTCTTCAGCGCCTCGGCCGAATCGATCAGGGTCAGGCCGATGCCTTCGCTGCCGGAGTAATACTCGAGCAGCACCGGCCCCCACCAATCGATCATCGCCCGCTTGAGCGCGACCGGGCAGGGTGCCGCGCCGTGCACCGCCACCCGGTGGTGCGGCGCGCGGAAGGCCCTGCGGCGCGCCTCGCGCAGCGCCAGCAGGCGCTGGAACATGGTCGGCACCCACTGGCTGTGCGTGATCGATTCGCGCTCCAGCAGGTCGAGCGCCTCGGCCGCGTCGAAGCGGTCCATCACGTGCACCGTGCCGCCGCCGGCGGTGACCGCCAGGCCGAAGCGCAGCGGTGCCGCGTGATAGAGCGGCGCGGTCGAAAGGTAGCAGACCTCGTGGCCGGCCAGCCCGAAGAGCTGGTGCAGGTCGGCGGCGAAGGCCGGCGTGCCGTCGAAGTCCGGCGGCGGCAGGTCGCGGTGCACGCCCTTGGGCGCGCCGGTGGTGCCGGAGGTGTAGACCATCACCGCGCCCGGTGGCTCGTGCGTATGCGACAGCGGCGAGGCGGCGTCGATGAGCGGCTCGATCGGCCGGTAGCCGTCGACCGGCGCACCGAAGGCCAGCCAGTGCAGGTCGCGTCGGATGTCACGCTGGAGCGCCTCGGCGAGTCCTTGCAAGGCATGCTCGGCGACGACCAGCTTCGCTTCGCAGTCGTTCACCAGATAGACCAGTTCAGGCGGCGACAGGCTGGTCGCCATCGGCGTCAGGTAGAGACCGCAGCGGTAGGCGGCCCAGGCCAATGCCAGCGCCTCGGGCCGATTGCCGAGCAGCGAGGCGATGTGCTCGCCGCGTTGCAGGCCGAGCGAACGCAGCACGTTCGCCAGGCGGTTGGCCAGCGCTTCCAGTTCGGCGTAGTCGAGCCGCCGATCGCCGCAGACGATCGCCGGATGCGAGGGCGTCAGCGTCGCATGGCGGCGCAGGTCGTTGCGCACGGGGCTTTGCATCGGGCGCCGCGCCTCAGCCGGCGCTGCGCTGGGCCTTTTCCTGTTCGGCGCGGCCGCGCACGATGCGCTTGGCCTCGGCCCAGTCCTCGGGGGTCAGCGCGCTCATCTCGGCGAAGGTGCTCGGCGCGGCCAGGTGATGGCCGCCGTCGATCGCGATGTTCTGGCCGGTGAGGTATTCGCAGCCGTCGGCCTGCAGGAACATGAGCAGGTTGCACAGCTCGTCCATCTTGCCGAAGCGGCCCATGGGCACCTTCTCGGACGATGCGGCGCCGACGTTGGCCTTGGGGATCGGCGCGAGCTTCTCCCAGGCGCTCTCGGTCGGGAAGGGGCCCGGCGCGACCGCATTGACCCGGATGTTGTGGCTGCCCCATTCGACCGCCAGCGACATGGTCATCGCGTGCACCGCGGTCTTGGCCATCACGGATGGCAGCACGTAGGGCGAGCCGGTCCAGACCCAGGTCACCAGCATGCTGACCACCGAGCCCGGCAGGCCCTGCGCGATCCAGCGGCGGCCGCAGGCGAGCGTGGCGTAGAGGGCGCCGTCCATGACGGTGGAGCGCACCGCCTCGAAGCCGCGCGGGCTGATCTCGACCGAGGGTGCGATGAAGTTGGCCGCCGCGTTGTTGACCAGGCCGGTGAGCGGGCCGCCCTGCCAGATCCTGTCGACCATGGCTTCCATCTGCTCGGCGCTGCGCACGTCGCAGATGTGATGCTCGACGCTGCCGCCGTGCGCCGCGTGGGTGCGCAACTCGGCCACCGCTTCCTGCAGCACGCCTTCGCGCCGGCCGCAGATGTGCACCGCGGCGCCGTGCGCGATGAAGGCGCGCGCCAGCTCCTTGCCGAGGCCGGTGCCGCCGCCGGTGATCAGGATGCGCTTGTTGCTCAGCGCGTCGTCGCGGATCGGTCCGCTTGCGATGGTCGTCATGGTTGTCTCCTCCTGGATCGTCAGACCGGGTTGATGCCGGCGACGCCGTTGTAGCGCTCGCCGCCCTTTTGATAGGCGGTGAACATCTGGCGGCCGATGATGTGCTTCATGACCTCGATCGAGCCGCCGGCGATCTTCACGATGCGGGCATCGGCATAGGCGCGCGCGATCGGATATTCCCACATGTAGCCCCAGCCGCCGAAGAGCTGCAGGCATTCGTCCACCACCTTGCAGTGCATGTTCGACAGCCACATCTTGGCCATCGCCGCGTCGACCGCGTCCAGCTCGCCGCGCATGAAGCATTCGATGCAGCGGTCGGTGAACTGGCGTCCCACCACCGACTCGGTCTTGAGCTCGGCCAGCTTGAACTGCGTGTTCTGGAAGTCGCCGATGGTCTTGCCGAAGGCCTTGCGGTTGGCGACGTAGTCGACGGTCCATTCGATCACGGTCTCGGCCACGGTGGCCGAGCGGATCGCCTGCGCGAGCCGCTCCTGGGCCAGCTTGGTCATCATCAACTCGAAGCCGCGGCCTTCCTCGCCGAGCATCGCCGAGGCCGGCACGCGCACCTCGTCGAAGAAGAGCTCGGAGGTGTCCTGGCCCTTCATGCCGAGCTTCTCGAGGTTCTTGCCGCGCCGGAAGCCGGGCAGGTGCGTATCGACCAGGAAGAGAGTGACGCCCTTGGCGCCGGCGCTCGAATCGGTCTTGGTGGCCAGCACGATGACGTCGCACAGCTGGCCGTTGGAGATGAACACCTTCTGCCCGGAGATGACGAAGTCGTCGCCGTCGCGGACCGCCTTGGTGCGGATCGCCTTGAGGTCGGAGCCGGCATGCGGCTCGGTCATGCCGAGCGAGCCGATCGCCTCGCCGCGCACCATCTTCGGCAGCCAGTGCTTCTTCTGCGCCTCGCTGCCGAAGGACTTGACGTAGGTGGCGACCAGGTCGCAATGGATCATGAAGCCGGGGCCGGTGAAGCCGGAGCGTGCCATCTCCTCGAACACCACCACGTCGAACAGATAGTCGGCACCGGCGCCGCCGTATTCCTCGGGGATCGTGCAGCACAGCATGCCGGCCGCGCCGGCCTTCAGCCAGAGCTCGCGCGAGACGATGCCGTCGCGTTCCCAGGCCGCGTGGTTCGGCGCGATCTCGTTGTCGATGAACTTGCGCACCATGTCGCGAAAGGCATCGTGCTCCTCGTTGAAGAGTTCGCGTTTGATCAATTGGCGTCCTTCACAGGGTCAGTACGACTTGGGCAGGTCCAGCACCTTCTCGGCGATGAACGAGAGGATGAGCTGCTCGGTGATCGGCGCGATGCGGGTGATGGTCACCTCGCGCAGCAGCCGCTCGACGTGGTATTCCTTGGCGTAGCCGAAGCCGCCGTGGGTCAGCACCGCCTGCAGGCAGGACTCGTAGCCGGCACGGGCACCGAGGAACTTGGCGCTGTTGGCTTCCGCGCCGCAGGGCTTGTGGTTGTCGTAGAGCCAGGCGCCCTTCATGGTCATCGCCCAGGCGGCCTCCAGGCCCATCCAGCGTTCGGCCAGCGGATGCTGGATGCCCTGGTTCTGGCCGATCGGCCGGCCGAAGACGACGCGGTCGCGCGCGTATTTCGTGGCGCGGCGTAGCGCGTCCTGGCCGATCGCGATCGCCTCGGCGGCCACCAGCAGGCGCTCCGGGTTGAGGCTGTGCAGGATGTAGCTGAAGCCCTTGCCTTCCTCGCCGATGCGGTCGGCATCGGGGATGAACAGGCCGTCGATGAAGATGGCGTTGGAGTCGACCGCCTTGCGGCCCATCTTCGGGATGCGGCGGACCTCGATCTTGCTGCGGTCGAGGTCGGTGTAGAAGATGGTGATGCCGTCGGTCGGCCGCTTGCAGTCCTCCAGCTTCGTGGTGCGGGTGAGCAGCATGATCTTGTTGGCCACCTGCGCGGTCGAGGTCCAGACCTTCTGGCCGTGCACCACGTAGCCGCCCGGCACCTTCTCGGCGAAGGTCTTGATGGCCGTCGTGTTGAGGCCGGCATCGGGCTCGGTGAAGCCGAAGCAGCATTGGTCCTGGCCCTGCACCAGCCGCGGCAGCCAGCGCTGCTTCTGCTCGTCGGTGCCGACCACCACGATCGGATGCGGCCCGAAGAGGTTGATGTGCACCGTCGACGCCGCGGCCATGCCGCCACCGTGGCTGGCGACCTCGTGCAGCATGATCACCGCCTCGGTCACGCCGAGGCCGGCGCCGCCGTAGTCCTGCGGCATGGTGATGCCGAGCCAGCCGGCATCGGCCATCGCGCGGTGGAATTCCTTCGGGAATTCGCCGTCGTCGTCGCGGGCCAGCCAGTAGTCGTCTTCGAAGGAACGGACCACGGCGCCGACGCCGTCACGGATCGCGGTGTGGTCCTCGGAGAGCGAGAAGTCCATCGGGGGTTGTCTCCTTAAGGTGTACGCGCGGCTCAGTCGAGGCCGAGCGTGCGCCGCGCCTGCTTCAGATGCGGCATGTCGAGCATCGCGCCGTCGAGGCCCACGGTGCCGACATCGGGTTGCTGGGCGAAGGCCTCGACCACGCGGCGCGCGTGGGCCAGTTCGGCCTCGCTCGGCGTGAAGGCCTCGTTGATGACCGCGACCTGGTCGGGATGGATCGCGATGCGGCCGCGAAAGCCGCGGCGGCGCGCGACCGCGCAGGACGTGGCCAGGCCGGCCGAGTCGCGGAAGTCGGTGTAGACGGTGTCGATCGCGGGAACGCCGGCGGCGGCCGCCGCGCACAGGCACAGCGAATTGGCCAGGTCGTAGAGCGGCGAATACGGGCCGGTCTCCTCGCGGTTGGAGATGGCGCCGACGGCGGCCGACAGGTCTTCGGCGCCCCAGGTGACGCCAGCCAGACGCGGCACCTCGCGGGTGTAGCTGGCCATGGTGAGCATGGCCGGCGCGGTCTCGGTGGCGACCGGCACGATGCGCACGGTGCCGGCATCGATGCCCGCGCGGGCTTCGAGCGCGTCCAGGCAGAAGGCGATGCGGCGGATGTCGTCGGCGCTGTTCGTCTTCGGCAGCATGATGCCGGCCAGTCCGGGCACCACGACGCCGGCCAGGTCGTGCATCGCGAGGCCGCTGTCGAGCGGATTGATGCGCACGTAGAGTTGGCTTGTCGCGCTCCCGGCATGGGCCGCGATGAAGGTGGCGGCGGCCTCGCGCGCCAGCGGCTTGCGGGCGGCGGCGACCGCGTCCTCGAGGTCGAGGATCAGCACGTCGGCGGGGCTTTGCAGGCCCTTGGCCAGCTTGCGCTCGCTGTCGGCCGGCACGAAGAGCATCGAACGCAAGGGCATCACTTCGACTCCGGCTTGCGCAGCATCAGCGCCTGGCGGCGCAGGGTGCAGATCTCTTCATCGCGCTGGTTGAAGCCCTGGTGCAGGAAGGTCACGATGCCTGCGTTGGGCCGCGACTTGCTCGCGCGCAACTCGAGCACCGAGGTGCGCGAGCGCAGCGTGTCGCCGGCGAAGACGGGGAAGGGGAAGCGCACGTCGGTCATGCCGAGGTTGGCGACCGTGGTGCCGAGCGTGGTGTCCTGCACCGACAGGCCGATGACCAGCCCGAGCGTGAAGATGCTGTTCATGAGCGGGCGGCCGAACTCGGTGGTCTTGCAATACTCGGCATCGATGTGGATCGCCGCCGGATTGCAGGTGGCGTTGCTGAACCACATGTTGTCCGACTCGAGCACCGTGCGCCGGATCTCATGATCGAACACCTGCTCGACCTTGAATTCCTCGAACCATCTTCCGGCCATGGGCTGATCTCCTGTCCTTCTGTCTCGGGCTTGCCGTGCGTATGGATGTACATCATACGCATGTGTACTATACCGGATTCGGTCGTGGAGCAAGACGGCCCGGACCCCCGGAGAAACCCACATGTCCGTCTTGCGCGAAGGCGTGCTTCACGGGTCGAGTCGCATCGGCGACTCTCGCGTGTCCTAGTGCCGCTCGGGCATGCCCGGCAGGCGCAGCGCCTGGTCGCCCGGCGACTCCGCCAGCAGCGGGCCGCGCTTGAAGACGCCGCTCACGCGCAGCACCAGCTGCCCGTCGGCCTCGACCAGACCTTGCGAGAAGACCAGGTTGCGCGTGACCTTCAGGATCTCGGCCTGGCCCTGCACCCAGCTGCCGAGCGGCGCGAAGGCCAGGAAGTCGGTCTGCAGGCTGATGGTCGGCAGGAACTGGCGCGGGATGTCGGCCTGGTACTGGGCCGCGGTCGACACCATGATGTCGGCGAAGGTGCACAGCATGCCACCGTGGCAGGCCTGGCCCGGGTTGGTGTGATGCGGCCCGACCCGGAAGCCGACCTGCAGGTGGTCGTCGCGCCAGCGCGCGAACATCGGCCCGTTGTGGACGATGAAGACGCCGCCGAATTCGACGGGGATGAAGCCTTCGGGCGGCGCGAGTTCGTAGTCGTTCATGAGGATGCGTTTCAGGCGGTGCGCCGCAGCGCTTCCCATGCGGCTTGCAGGCCCGCGCGGTGCTCGGGTGCGGCGATGCCGATCAGCGCCTCGGCCCGCGCGTCGATCGACAGGCCGCGCACCTCGGCCACGCCGTGCTCGGTCACGAAGACGTCGGCCAGGCTGCGCGGCAGGGTGCACAGGGCCTGGTCGTTCAGCACCGGGACGATGCGCGACACGGTGCCCTTGCGCGCGGTGGCGCCGAGGCAGACCAGCAGCCGGCCGCCGGGCGAGGCCTGCGCGCCCAGTGCGAAGGCCGGCAGGCCGCCGGCACCGGCCTGGATCACGCCGCCGGCGCGCTCCGCGTTGACCTGGCCGAAGAGGTCGACCTCGATGGCCGAGTTGATCGCGACGAAGCGCGGGATCGCGCCGATCACCGCGGGTGAATGGGTGTGGCCGACATCGCGCAGGCGCAGGGTCGAGAGCCTCGATGCGAAGTCGCGCAGGGCTTCGTCGCCGAGCACCACGCCGGTGACGATCGGCGCGTCGGGCTCCATGGCGCCGGCTTCCCACAGGGTGCGCAGGGCGCTCGACAGCAATCCGCCATGAAAGCGCAGCCGGCGCTTCGCGGACAGCGCGGCGCCCAGCGCCAGCGGCACCGAGCCGATGCCGAACTGCAGGGTGTCGCCGTCGCGCACCAGCTCGGCGACATGCGCGCCGATGCGCTCTTCGAGCGGGCCGGCGGCGGATTCGGCGAAGTCGAGCAGCGGCGCGTCGGCCTCGACCGCGAGGTCGATCTCCGAGCGGTGCACCTTGAAGCTGCCGGTGGTCCGCGGCATGCGCGGGTTGAGATGCGCGACGCGGCGGCCGGCACGCGACCAGACCAGCGGCAGGAAGTCGTTGGTGAGGCCGGCGCTGCACCAGCCGTCGGCGTCGGGCGGCGTGAGCTGCGCGATCGCGACGTCCGGCGGTGCGCTCTCGCGCAGGTGGCGGGCGATGCCGATGTAGTCGAGCGAGCGCAAGGTGGCGCGGCCCTCGGCCAGGCCGGCGCGCACCGGCTTCGACATGAAGAAGGCCTCGAGCCGCGCCGCGGGATGCACCGCCAGGTAGTCGGTGCGGTCGATGCCGGGGAACTGCACGCCGGTGAAGACGACTTCGCGCGCTCGCTCGGGGTCGGCCGCCAGCTCGTCCCGCAGCAACGCGGATTCGTTGGCCAGCGTCGGCACGAAGACGCGAAGGCCCGGGGCCAGCGCGTCGACGAGACGGCCGGTACGGCTCATCCGCGCGCCTGGGCCAGCGCCGGCTCCACGCGCGCCCATGCGGCCCGCGTCGGCGCATCGAAGGTCTCGACCAGCGTCCCGCGCGCCGCCCAGGCCTGGTTCAAGGGGCCGCCGGTCCAGGCCGGCGCGACACCGGCGAGGCAGGCCGCGACGTCGAGGAAGGCCGGGTCGCCGGCGTCCGGCTCGGCGGCCAGGCGGATGGCGGTGGCGGCCTGCGACTCGATCGGCTGGCCGCGCAGCTGCTGCAGCCGGCTGGCTGTGCCGCGGGTGCGCCAGGGCAGCGACCAGATGCGGGCGGCGAGGCTGGCGACCAGGCCGGCCGCGGCATCGTCGGCTTCGACGATCTCCAGCACGCGGCCGTAGGGTCCGGCGGGTGCCAGCACGGCTTGCGGCAGGCCGTCGGCGCCGCCGTTCGCGGCATCGTCGAGCACCCGCAGCGCGACGCGGACGCGCCGGCCCTGGCGATCGACCAGCTCCAGCGTGTCGGCGGGCAATGCCGGGTCGTCGGACTTCGGCAGCTTCAGCTTGGCCAGCGCATCGGCCCAGGCCTTGCGTGCGGCACCGATCGGGCCGACCACGACGCTCTCGATGGCCACGCCTTCCGGCGCGGCCAGTTCGCGCTCGGCACGCAGCCGTTCGAGGAACAGGGTGCGCACCATGTTGCCCGCCACCGGGTTGAACATGAGCCGCATGAACTGCTGCATCTCGATGTCGGTCGCCTCGTCGAGCGAATGGCGCGCGCCCTTGAGCACGCAGTCGACGATGGCGCTGTAGGCCGGGTAGAGGGCGAAGTCGGATTCGGTCACGCCCTGCTTCAGCGCGATGCCGCGCGCGGTGTCCTCGCTCCATGCGGGCACGTCGGCCTGCGCGAGCAGCGGGAACTTGGCGGCTTCGTCATAGGGCTTGCCTTGCAGCGCGCGCGCGGTGGCCCGCGCTTCGTCGAGCAGCTGCGCGGCGGGCACGGCGCGCGCGAAGATGCCGAGGCGCACCGCGTCCGCCGGGCTGATCGAGCGGCCGCTCAGCAGCATGTCGATCGCCGGCTCGAAGCCGGCCAGCCGCGGCAGCCGCTGCGTGCCGCCGGCGCCGGGCAGCAGGCCCCAGCGCACTTCGGGCACGCCGAGCTGGATGCGCGACTCGTCGCTCACCAGCCGCACCCGGCAGGCCAGCGCCAGCTCGAGGCCGCCGCCGAGCGCGATGCCGTTGACGGCCGCCACCCAGGGCTTGGCCGATTGCTCGAGCCGCACGAACTGGCGGCCGAGCCGGCCGCAGAGCGCGAACATCTGCTCGTAGCTGTCGGTGCGCGCGCGATCGGTGAAGCCGCGCACCATCACCAGGTCGGCGCCGGCCAGGAAGCTCGTCTTGGCCGAGGTCAGCACCACGCTCTTCACGGCGGCGTCGCCGTCGACCTGGTCCATCAGCGCATCGAGCGCCTCCATCAGCGCCAGCGAGAAGACGTTCATCGTCCGGCCCGGCATGTCGATGGTGGCGACCAGCACGCCATCGGGCTCGAGCGCGGTCGTGATCAGTGATTCCATCTCAATCCTCATCGCTCGATCGAATGGCCCCCAGCGAGCACGGCGCGGCGCGATGCCAGGGATACCGCGGAACCGGCTTTGCCGGGCCGCTGGTATCGCCCCCTCGAGGGGGCGCCGAAGGCGCTAAGGGGGTGGTCCACATTTCAGGCGTACTTCTTGAAGTCGGGTTTGCGACGTTCGTTGAAGGCCTTGACGCCTTCCTTCGATTCGTCGGACTGGTAGTAGTGCTTGACGGTCTGGATGCCCAGGAAGCCGATGCCGCGGATGTTCTCGGTGTCGGCATTGAAGGAGCGTTTGGCGATGGTGAGCGCGGTCGGGCTCATCTCGTTGATCTCCTTGCACCACTGGTCGACCTCGGCGTCGAGCTGATCGTGAGGCACCACCTTGTTGCACAAGCCCATCTGCTCGGCCTCGGCGGCCTTGTAGCGGCGGCACAGGAACCAGATCTCGCGCGCCTTCTTCTCGCCGACGATGCGTGCGAGGTAGGCGGTGCCCCAGCCCGGATCGACCGAGCCGACCTTCGGACCGACCTGGCCGAAGACCGCCTTGTCGCTGGCGATGGTGAGGTCGCACATCGTGGCGAACACGTTGCCGCCGCCGATCGCGAAGCCCTGCACCTTGGCGATCGACACCTTGCGCAGGTCGCGCAGCGCGGTCTGCATTTCCTCGATCGGCATGCCGACGGTGCCGCGCGGGCCGTAGAGGCCGTCTTCGCTCAGGTGCACCTTCTGGTCGCCGCCGGTGCAGAAGGCCTTGTCGCCGGCGCCCGAGAGCACCATGACGTTGGCGCTCTTCTCTTCATCCGCGCGGCGCAGGCCGTCGATCAGCTCTTCCAGCGTCTGGTTGCGAAACGCGTTGTAGACGTCGGGCCGGTTGATCGTGATGCGCACCACGCCGTCGCGCACTTCGTAGAGGATGTCCTTGTATTCCTTGCTCATCTCATATCTCCTGTTCGTTGCGTGATGAATCAACCGTGCATGCTGAGGCCGCCCGAGACGCTGATCGTCTGGCCGGTCATGAAGGCGGCGTCGTCGCTCGCGAGGAAGGCGACCAGGCCGGGGTAGTCGTCCGGCGCGCCGATGCGGCCGAGCGGCACGCCGCGCACCATCGCGTCGCGGATCTTTTGGCCCTGCTCGCCGGTGCCGACGAAGGCGTCCATCGCCGGCGTGTCGGTCGGGCCGGGGCACACCGTGTTGATGGTCACGTTGCTGCGCGCGACCTCGCGCGCCAGGGCCTTGGCGAAGGCGATGGTCGCGCCCTTGCAGCCTGAATAGACGACCTCGCCGGACGAGCCGACCCGGCCCGCGTCCGATGCGATGTTCACGACGCGGCCGCTCTTGCGCGCCGCCATGCCCTTGACCACCGCATGCGTCATGTGCAGCGGGCCGAACCAGTTGATCGCGGTCACCTTCTGCCAGAAGGCCTCGTCGGTCTTCAGGAAGGGCATCGGCGTGTCCCAGCCGGCGTTGTTGACCAGGATGTCGGCGGGCGCGCCGGCCTTCTCTTCGAACTCCGCGACCGCGGCGGTGACCGCGCCGTAGTCGGTGATGTCGCAGGCCACGGCGACGGCCTTGCCGTCGGCGACCTCGATCGCCTTGACCGTCTCGCCGGCGCCCGCCGGGTTGATGTCGAACACGCCGACGGTGACGCCTTCGGCCGCCAGTCGCAGTGCGATGGCGCGCCCGATGCCGCTGCCGGCACCGGTGACGATCGCGGTCTTGCCTTTCAGTCCTCGCATGAAATGTCTCCAGTCAAAAAGAAGAAAAAGATGAAGTCGCGCCCGGCGGCCGGGCGCTGCGGCGGCCGCGCCCTCAGGCGCCGGCGCGCCCGATGATCGATACCGCGCTCACGTTCTGGTGCGGATGGCCGCCGAGGTTCTGGGTCAGCCCGCGGTCGACGTTCTTCAACTGCCGATCGCCGGCACGGCCGTGGATCTGCTGGTAGACCTCGTAGACCATGCGCAGGCCCGAGGCGCCGATCGGATGGCCGAAGCACTTCAGGCCGCCGTCCGGCACCACCGGCAGCGCGCCGTCGAGGTCGAAGACGCCGTCGAGCACGTCGTGCACCGCGCGGCCCGGCGCGCTGAAGCCCAGGTCTTCCATCAGCACCGCCTCGGTGATCGAGAAGCAGTCGTGCACCTCGGCCATCTGCACCTCGCGGCGCGGCTCGGTGATGCCCGCGGCCGCGTAGGCCTTGGCGGCGGCGGTGCGGGCGGTCGCGATGTGCGCGCCGTCCCAGTTGCTGAAGCTGGCTTCCTCGCCGTTGCTGACCGAGATTTCGAGCGCCTTGATGGTGACCAGCTCGGCATCGGGGCGCAGCGCGCGGGCGATCTCGGGCGTAGTGAGGATCGCGCAGGCGGCGCCGTCGCTGACGCCGCTGCAGTCGTAGAGGCCGAGCGGCGCGGCGATCATCATCGCCTTCAGCACGTCTTCCTCGGTGATCTTGTTGCGCAGGTGGGCCTTCGGATTGAGCGCCGCGTTGGCGTGGCTCTTGACCGAGATGTGGGCCATGGCGCGCCGCAGGTCGGCGATCGAGACGCCGTACTTCGCGGCATAGGCCGAGGCCAGCTGGGCGAAGGCGCCGGGCGCGGTCGAGTTGGGCAGCCACAGGTCGTTGGCGACGCCGCGGGTGCGCACCGGCAGGCCGCCGTAGCCGGTGTCCTTGAGCTTCTCGACGCCGAGCGCGAGCACGATGTCGTAGGCGCCGGCGGCCACCGCGTAGGCGGCGCCGCGCAGGGCCTCGGTGCCGGTGGCGCAGGCGTTCTCGACCCGGGTCGCGGCGATGCGCGGCAGCCGCAGCGCCTGGGCCAGCGGGCCGGCGGTCTTGCCGACGTTGTTCTCTTCCAGGCAGACGCCGAACCAGGCGGCCTCGATCTGCTTGTAGTCGATGCCGGCATCGGCCACGGCCTCGTTGAAGGCCTCGAGCATCAGGTCTTCGGGACCGGCGTCCCAGCGCTCGCCGAAGCGGGTGCAGCCCATGCCGAGGATGGCGACCTTGTCGCGGATTCCGGTAGCCATGTCAGTGGTCCTTGGTGGGTGCGTCGGCAACGATCGCGCGGACCGGCGTCGCCTTCCAGAAGTAGCGCCGGAAGCCGCGGTTGCGGTCGAATTCCTTGATGCGGTAGACCATGCGCAGCGGCACGCCGACCGACAGTTCGCCGACGTCGGTGTCGGTGAATTCCATCAGCACGCGGCCGCCGCCCTCGAAGTCGATGTGGCCGAACTGGAAGGGCGGGTCGGGCGTGTAGCCGAGGAAGTCGGTGGTGTGCGACATCACGCGCGCCGGCACGTCGGCCATGTTCGTCGGCTCCTGCGTGTCCTGCGCGCGGCATTCCGGATTCACGCACAGGCGCGAGCGCGGGAACTGCACCGTGCCGCAGGCGCTGCAGCGGCCGCCCTCGAAGCGCGAGGCCCGCGCGTGGTCGCGCCAGGCCGCGGTGAGCGCGGTCTTGTTGTCCATCTCGGCGCGCATGCCCCAGGCCAGGTCGATCTGGTCGGTGAACGAGAGGTACTTCATGTAGCTGGTCTCGGCATGGCCCGCGTCCGGCACGGCGCCGGGGCAGGGCACGCCGGTGCGGCGCAGCAGCAGCGCGTCGCAGCCGCTGCCGAAGGCGGCCACCAGCACCAGCGCGCCGGGCGCGGCGGCGCGCAGCGCGATGTCGAGCATCGCCAGAGGTTGCGCGCTGCCGAGATCGCCGCCGGCTTCGTGCTCGGCCGACACCAGCGCGGCGGGCGCGATGCCCAGCCGCTTGGCGACCGCGTCGTTCACCTTGGCCAGCGGCGCCGGCATCGCGAAGTGCGAGACGTCGCCGGCCGACACGCCGGCGTCCTTCAGGCATTGGCGGATCGCGCCGACCGCGATCTTCATGTAGCCCTCGTCGCGCACCCAGCGCTCTTCCCAGCCGTATTCGTGGTCATCGCCGGTCTGCCGGAAATGGTCGACCAGGTCGGCGTGGATGCTGCTCGCCGCCACCAGCTTCGCGATGGCGGCACCGCTGCCGATCAGGGCGCCGGCCGCGCCGTCGCCGAAGATCATTTCCTGCGTGCTGGCCGGCCGCGCGATGCGGCGTTCGGAAGCGATCACCATGCGGGCGGCCGTGCCGCCCTGGCGCAGCGCCGCCGCGAGCTCGGTCAGCGCGGCGCGCGCGCTGGAGCCGGCGTCGCGCAGCACTGCGCCGGCACCGAGGCCGAGCGCCGAGGCGACGATGCCGGCGTTCAGGCGCTCGGCGAAGGGCAGCGTGGTGGACACCAGCGTGAGTTCTTCGGTGGCGGTGCCCGGCAGCGCCTGCTGAAGCTGGCGGCCGGCCTCGAGCGCCATCGTGACGCTGTCCTCGTCCCAGTTGGCCATGGTGCGGCGGCCCTTGGCCAGCGAGCGCAGGCCGGGTGCCATCCAGCGATGCTGGGCCGCGACTTCGCTGCGCTCCAGGCGCAGGCGAGGCAGGTAGCGGGTGGTCGCCAGCAGGCCGAATACAGTCTCTGCTTCTCTCATGGATGGTGCTTCGGCATCGGGCGCCTGCTGTACATGATCATGTGGCACATGGTACGCTAGCGCACGATATTTTCGCAAGCCGGATCGATGAAGGTGGGCAGGGGTTTACCCTCAACGACGGCGAGAGACAAGGAGACTGGAATGAGCAAGCTTCTCGAAGGCAAGGTCGCGCTGGTGACAGGCGGCGGACGTGGGCTCGGACGCGGCATCGCGCTGGCCATGGCGGCCGCCGGCGCTCGCGTGGTGGTGAACGATCTCGGCGCCACGCTGGACGGCCAGCCCGACAACCAGCAGCCCGCCGCGGAGGTGGTGGCGGCGATCAAGGCGGCCGGCGGCGACGCCATCGTCGACGGCGGCTCGGTCGCCGAATGGAAGGATGCGAACCGCATGGTCGAGGCCGCGGTCGACACCTTCGGGCGCATCGACATCGTGGTCAACAACGCCGGCATCCTGCGCGACGTGATGTTCCATCGCATGAGCGAGCCGGAGTTCGACCAGGTGATCGCGGTGCACCTGAAGGGCAGCTTCAACGTCAGCCGCGCGGCGGCGCCGCACTTCAAGTCGCAGGCCAGCGGCGCCTACGTGCACATGACATCGACCTCGGGCCTCATCGGCAACTTCGGCCAGGCCAACTACAGCGCCGCCAAGCTCGGCATCATGGCGCTGTCGAAATCGATCGCGCTCGACATGCAGAAGTTCAACGTGCGCTCCAACGCGGTCGCGCCCTTCGCCTGGACCCGGATGATCGACTCGATCCCGAGCGAGACGCCCGAGCAGAAGAAGCGGGTCGACGGCCTGAAGAAGCTGGTGCCCGAGAAGGTCGCGCCCTTCGTGGTGGGCCTGTGCGCCGACGCGGCCAGCGACGTCACCGGCCAGGTCTTCGGGGTGCGCAACAACGAGATCTATCTCTTCAGCCAGCCGCGGCCGATCCGCAGCGCTCACAGCGGCGAAGGCTGGACGCCCGAGGGCGTGCTCGAGACCGCGCTGCCGATGCTGCGCGCCAGCTTCTTCCCGCTCGACCGTTCCTCGGACGTGTTCACCTGGGACCCGGTCTGATCATTCACCACGGAGACTCGCCATGCCAGCCCAAAGAAAAGTCATCATCACCTGCGCCGTCACCGGCGCGATCCACACGCCCTCGATGTCGCCGCACCTGCCGATCACGCCGCAGGAGATCGCCGACGCGGCGGTCGGCGCGGTCGAGGCCGGCGCGGCCATCATCCATCTGCACGCGCGCGACCCGGTCACCGGCAAGCCGGATCAGCGGCCGGAGGCCTTCCGGCCCTTCCTGGAGGACATCAAGAAGCGTTCCGACGCGGTGATCAACCTCACCACCGGCGGTTCGCCCTACATGACGGTGCAGGAACGCATGATGCCGGCCAAGGTGCTCAAGCCGGAGGTCGCCTCGATGAACATGGGCACGATGAACTTCGGCCTCTTCCCGATGCTGCAGCGTTTCAAGGAATTCAAGTTCGACTGGGAAAAGCCCTACCTCGAAGGCAGCAAGGACCTGATCTTCCGCAACACCTACGGCGACCTGGAGACGGTGCTGACCGAACTGTCGGCCAACCAGACCCGCTACGAGTTCGAGTGCTACGACACCTCGCACCTCTACAACCTGGCGCACTTCGTCGACCGCGGCATGGTGCAGGCGCCGTTCTTCGTGCAGACCGTGTTCGGCATCCTCGGCGGCATCGGCAGCCACCCGGACGACGTGATGCACATGAAGCGCACCGCCGACCGCCTCTTCGGCGCCGACTACCGCTGGTCGGTGCTGGGCGCCGGCCGGAGCCAGATGCCGATCGCGGCGATGTCGGCCTCCATGGGCGGCAACGTGCGGGTCGGCCTGGAAGACAGCCTCTGGATCGGCGCCGGCAAGCTGGCGGAGTCGAACGCGCAGCAGGTGCGCAAGGCGCGCGAGATCATCGAAGGCCTCGGGCTGCAGGTCGCGACGCCGGACGAGGCGCGTGAAATCCTGCAGCTGAAGGGAAAGAACGCGGTCGCGTTCTAGTGCGCACGGCGCGGAGGCCGGTCTAGAATGTACGCATCTTTATAGTAAAAGGTGCCCCCTACACGGGGCCTCCAGCGCAATGGCAACCACCGCAGCAGACCCGCACACGATCGATTGGGAGCTTCGGCTCGGTTTCCTCATCCACGACGTGTCGCGTCTGCGACGCAGCGCCTTCGACCGCTGCCTCAAGCCCTTGAGCGTCACCCGCTCGCAGTGGTGGGTGCTCGCCTACCTCTCCCGCGAAGACGGCATGACCCAGTCGCAACTGGCCGAGGAACTCGACCTCGGCAAGGTGGCGGTCGGCGGCCTGATCGACCGTCTCGAGAAGTCCGGCCTGGTGCGGCGCGACGCCGACGCCAGCGACCGCCGGGTCAACCGCGTCTTCCTCGAACCCAAGAGCAAGCAGCTGATCGCCCGCATGCGCAAGGTGAGCCACCGGCTCAACGAGCAGATCCTCGACGGCCTGCCCGACCCCAAGCTGGAGGCCGCCGCGCTCACGCTCGACGCCATGAAGCGCAACCTGCTGACCTACCTGCAGGCCACCGAAACCTGAGGCCCGCGGCGCCGGTCGCGGGCCGCCGACTGCTCGCTTTCCCGGGGGTCGGCCATATTGCAGGGAAGGATCATCCCACGTATCGTACGGTAGTGAACTAAATTCGCCACCGAGGAGACATGGGCATGACCGACAAGGTATTCGATGCCGCGGCGCACGGCCGCGCGATGCGCGAAGCGGGCTTCTGGCAGGACAAGACGATCGACGACTTCCTGGCCGCCGCCGTCCGCAACACCCCCGACAAGCCGGCCCTCGTCGGCTATCGCGCCGACCGCGCCGAGCCGGTGCGCATCTCCTATGCCGAGTTCGGCGACCGGGTGTCGCGGGCGGCAGGCGCGCTGCGCGGCCTGGGCATCGGCGTCGGCGACGTGGTGGCGGTGCAGCTGCCGAACTGGTGGGAATTCGTGGTCGTGTCGCTGGCCTGCGGCCGCATCGGCGCGGTGGCCAATCCGCTGATGCCGATCTTCCGCGAGCGCGAGCTGGAATTCATGCTGGGCTTCGCCGAGGCCAAGGTGCTGGTGGTGCCTTCGCAGTTCCGCGGCTTCGACTACGCCGCCATGGCGGCGGCGCTGCAGAAGAAGTTGCCGGCGCTGGCCCATGTGGTGGTGGTCGACGGCGGCGGCGACAACGACTTCGAGCGCGTGCTGCAGCAGGGCGACGCGCGGGTCGAGCCGGCCGCCCGCCTGGCCGATTCGGCGCTGCAGCCGGACGACCTCGCGGTGCTGATGTTCACCTCGGGCACCACCGGCTCGCCCAAGGGCGTTATGCACACCTCCAACACCCTGGTGGCCTGCACCCGCGCGTTGGCCGACCGCTTCGGCCTCACGGTCGACGACGTGCTGCTGGCCTGTTCGCCGCTCGGCCACATGACCGGCTACGCGGCCATGATGATGCAGGGCGTCTACCTCGGTTCGACGGTGGTGCTGCAGGACATCTGGGAAGGCCGGCGCGGCGTCACCCTGATGGCCGCCGAGGGCGTGACCTACACCGCGGCCTCGTCGCCCTTCCTGGCCGACATCTGCGACGCGGTGGCGCAGGGCGCGCCGCGGCCGGAGCGCCTGCGCAACTTCCTCTGCGGCGGGGCGCAGATCCCGCCGGTGCTGATCGAGCGGGCCGACAAGGAACTGGGCCTCAAGGTCTGCTCGCTCTGGGGCATGACCGAGGCGCTGGCCGGTGCGTTGACCGAGCCTTCGCGCGCCGCCGACAAGTCGTCGAAGACCGACGGCCGCGCGGTCGACGGCGTCGGCCTGCGCATCGTCGACTTCGACGGCCGGCCGCTGCCCAACGGCGAGACCGGCCGGCTGATGGTGCGCGGCGCCCAGATGTCGATGGGCTACTACAAGCATCCGGAAATACCGACCTACGACGCCGAAGGCTGGTTCGACACCGGCGACCTGGCCTACATGGACGACGAGGGCTACATCCGCATCAACGGCCGGACCAAGGATGTCTTGATCCGCGGCGGCGAGAACGTGCCGGTGGTCGAGATCGAGGCGCTGCTCTACAAGCACCCGGCGATCGCCGCGGCCGCGATCGTCGGCTACCCCGACGAACGGCTGGGCGAACGCGCCTGTGCCTTCGTCGCGCTGCGCCCGGGCGAGGACATCGACCTGGCCGCCGTCCAGGCCTGGATGAGCAAATGCAAGGTCGCCAAGCAGTATTGGCCCGAGCGGATCGAAGTGCTCGAGCAGATGCCGCGCACGCCGTCCGGGAAGATCCAGAAGTTCGTGTTGAAGGAGCGCGTCGGCCGGGGCTGACGCGGACCGTTCGGCGGGATGCGACATGCGAGGCTGTGAGATGACCTACGAATCCTTCAAGCTCGAGATCGCCGACGGCATCGCGCACATCACCCTGAACCAGCCCGAGCGCGGCAATCCGATGGATCTGCGCTTCAACACCGAGTTCAGCCGGGTCGCCAGCGACTGCGACGAGGATCCTTCGGTGCGCTGCGTGCTGATCGACGCGGCGGGCAAGTATTTCGGCGTCGGTGCCGACCTCAAGACCATGAACCGCGACCGCGCGGAGTTGCAGGTCTTCGTGAAGAACTCGACCGCGGGGCTGCATTCGGCGTTGTCGCGCTTCGCGCGGATGAACGCGCCGGTGGTGGCCTCGGTGCATTCGCTGGCGGTCGGCGGCTTCGTGTCGCTGTGCGCGGCCGCCGACTTCTGCGTGGCGGCGCGTTCGGCGCGCTTCTATGCGGCCTACACCGGCATCGGCCTGGTGCCGGACGCCGGCGGCACGACCTTCATCCCGCGCCGCATCGGCGTGCGCCGCGCCGCCGAATTCTTCATGCGCAACCAGAACTGGAGCGCCGACGAAGCCTTGTCCGCGGGACTCGTCAGCCACGTGGTCGACGACGCCGCATTGGCCGACGCGTCGTGGGCGCTGGCGCGCGAACTGGCTGCCGGGCCGACGCTCGCCTTCGGCGAGATCAAGAACCTCCTGCTGTCGACCTGGTCACAGCCCATCGAGGCGCAGATGGAGCAGGAGGCCCGCGCGATGACGCGGGTCACCCGCTCGGAGGACGGCTGGAACGGCATCTGCGAAGTCGCACAGCGCCGCAAGCCGAAGTTCAACGGTCGTTGAATGCGATTTCAACGAGACAACAGCCATTTCTGAAAGCCTCCGGCCATGAGCTACCAATCCATCTACCGCCCCGACCTCTTCGCCGGCCAGACCATCATCGTCACCGGCGGCGGCAGCGGCATCGGCCGCTGCACCGCGCACGAACTGGCGGCGCTTGGTGCGCACGTGGTGCTGGTCGGCCGCTCGATCGAGAAGGTCGAGGCGGTCAAGGCCGAGATCCTGGCCGACGGCGGCAGCGCCGACGCCATGGCCTGCGACATCCGCGACGAGGCCGCGGTCGGCGCCACGCTCGACGCGGTGCTGCAGTCGCGCGGCCGGCTCGATGCGCTGGTCAACAACGCCGGCGGGCAGTACCGCTCGCCGATGCAGTCGATCTCGACCAAGGGCTTCGAGGCGGTGGTGCGCAACAACCTCACCGGCGGCTTCATCTTCATGCGCGAGGCCTTCAACCGCTACATGGGTGCGCACGGCGGGGCGATCGTGAACATGATCGCGGACATCTGGGGCGGCTGGCCCGACATGGCGCACTCCGGCGCGGCCCGCGGCGGCATGCTGACGCTGACCGAGACCGCGGCCTGCGAATGGGCCGGCGCCGGCGTGCGGGTGAACGCGGTCGCGCCCGGCGGCATCGCCTCCAGCGGCTTCGACACCTACACACCGGAGGCCAAGGCGAAGATCCTCGAATTCACCGACGTCGTGCCGCTCAAGCGCTTCGGCACCGAATCGGAGGTGTCGGCCGCGATCGTCTTCCTGCTGTCGCCCGCGGCCGCCTACATCACGGGCTCGGTCATCCGCATCGACGGCGGCACGCCGAACCTGCGCAACAACTGGAAGCTGGAGCCGGCCAGCCGCAACCAGCCCTTCATGGGCTTCCATCGCGCCGTCGTTCCGGACCTGCTCAAGTGAGCGCGGCGCCCGAAGCCGCCGCGGTGGTGGTGCCCAAGCCGGCCGCCACGCTGATCCTGCTGCGCGACGGCGCCGCCGGCCCCGAACTGCTGATGCTCAAGCGCAGCGGCCTGTCGGACGTGCTCGGGCATGCCTTCGTCTTCCCGGGCGGCAAGCTCGACGCGGCGGACCTCGACCTCGATCCGGCGACCGCGCTGGACGAGGACGCCGCCGCGCTGGCCCGCCGGCTCGGCGAAGCCGACACCGAGCCCGCGCTGGCCGCCGGCCTCTTCGTGGCCGCGATGCGCGAGGCCTTCGAGGAATCCGGCGTGCTGCTGGCGTGCGACCCGAGCGAGGCGATCGCCGCCGATGTCGGCGCGCTGGTGCGCACCGGCTCGACCTTCGCCGACGCGCTGGCCGAGTGCAAGGTGCGCCTGGCCAGTTCACAACTGCTGCCGTTCACCCGCTGGATCACGCCAGTCAGCAGCCTGCAGGCCAAGCGCTTCGACACCCGTTTCTTCGTCGCCCGCGCACCGCGCGACGCCCAGGCGCGCCACGACGGCCACGAGACGACCGAAACGGCCTGGATGCGCCCGCGCGACGCGCTCGAGCGCTACTGGGCGGGCGACATCGCCCTGGCGCCGCCGCAGATCATGAGCCTGGTCGAACTGGCGCCGCACGTCGATGTGGCCAGCGCATTGGCCGCCGCCGCGCACCGCGCGCCGCCCTTGATCCAGCCGCTGATCTTGAAGTCCGGCGAGGGTTCGATGCTCTGCTATCCCGGCGACGCCGAGCATCCGGTCACGGCGCGCGCCATGCCCGGGCCGCTGCGGCTGGCGATGCGCAACGGGCGCTTCGAGCCGGTCGCGGGCTTCGATTCGTTCTTCGAGTGAGCTAGCGCCAATCCGGCGGGATCAACGGCTGCGCCGCCGGGTCGGTCAGCACGTACTGCCGCACGTAGGGCTCGCGGTCGAACAGCTTGGGACGCACGGACGGGTCGATGCGCGGCAGCTGCAGGCTCTTGCCGTCGAGGAAGGTGATGACGCTTTCCATCGAGTCCCACAGGGCGACGATGGTCACTTCGGTGGTGCCGTCGTCGAGGTCGCGGAACATCGCCGTGGTGCGCAGGTTGCCGGGGCTCTCGATCAATTCCTTGACCGTGTTGGCTTCCAGGAACTCGCGGCATTCCTCGCGCAGCGAGGTGAGGATCCAGAAGCCGTAGGTCCGCAGGATCTTGTCGGTGCTGCGTTTCTTCTTCATGGGCGAGTGGAGTCGGCGGAATGCACGGCCGACTATAGCGGCCGGGCCGTGGCGTTCGGGGGCGCCGGCCAGCAAATGGGCCCGAACGTGATGAATGTCGCCGCGACTGTCGCGGCAGGTGCACAGGTCTGCTGCTTGATTAATACAGTAAAGCTGTCACAATAACTGTATGAAACAAGCCGACCCTGCCGAAAGCCACTCCCTGGCGGAGCTGTGCATCCTGGTCGACCTGCCCGTGCGAACGGTGCGCTACTACGTGCAGATCGGCCTGGTCGATCGGCCCGAAGGCGAAACCCGCGCGGCGCGCTACGGCGCCCGGCATGTCGAGCAACTGCTGCTCATCAGGAAGTGGACCGCTGCGGGCCTGTCGCTCGAGCGCATCCGCGCGTTGCTCGACGGCGGCGAGCCGCCGGTGGCGGCCCGCGGGCCGGCGCCGGGCTCGATCGAGGTGCGCAGCCACGTTCGCGTCGCCGACGGCGTCGAACTGGTGATCGAGCCCGGCAGCGCGGGCCTGTCGCCGGAACAGGTGCGCCGTTTCGTGAAGGAAGTGATGGCGCTGCATGCGCGCATCTCGAAGATGAACGCGAGCTGAACGCCCGGCGCTCGCACCCGAACCCATCGAAAGGAAGAAGAAATGGACCCCAACGAATCCGCCCGCCTGCATAGCCGCGACGGCACACCCGTCGTCTTCGAAGGCGTCAAGGCCGAGGGAGACCTGCGCGGCGTCGCGCTGGAGATGCGCATCGAACAGCGCTTCCGCAATCCGGGCGACACCGCGATGGAAGTCGTCTACACCTTCCCGCTGCCGTGGGGCGCGGTGCTGCTCGGCGTCGACGTGCTGCTGGGCCAACGGCGCCTCTCGGGCACCGTGGTCGAGAAGAAGGAAGCCGAAGCGCGCTACGAGGAAGTGATCGCCGGCGGCGACGCGGCCATCATGCTGGAGCGCAACCACGACCGCAGCTACAGCCTCAACCTGGGCAATCTCGCGGGCGGCGAGGCCTGCATCGTCCAGCTTCGCTACGCCCAGCTGCTGCAGTTCGAGCAGCGCGGCCTGCGCGTGATGATCCCGACCGTCATCGCGCCGCGCTACGGCGACCCGGTCGCCGACGGCGGCCTGCAGCCGCACCAGGCGCCGCCGACCGACCTGCGGGCCGAGCATCCCTTCGAGATCGTGTTGCGGCTGCATGGCCAGCTGGCCCGGGCGCGCGTGGCTTCGCCCAGTCATCCGGTCGCGATGGCGAACCGCGACGGCGTCTGCACGGTTTCGCTGGCGCGCGACAGCGCGCTCGACCGCGACTTCGTGGTCGTGGTCGATGCGCTGGCCGACGGCTCGAGCGCGTCGATCGCCTCGCAGTCGCTGGACGGCGTGCACGAAGGTCAGGTCGTCGCGTTGGCCAGCTTCTGCCCGCGCATCGAGGCTGCGGCGCCGCTGCCGGTGGCGGCCAAGATCCTGGTCGACTGTTCCGGCTCCATGGCGGGCGACAGCATCGACGCCGCGCGGCGCGCGCTGCAGGCCATCGTGCTGCAACTGGGCGAGGCCGATCGCTTCTCCCTGAGCCGCTTCGGAAGCACCGTGGCGCATCGCTCGCGCGGCCTCTGGCGCGTGACCGACGCGACCCGACTGGCGGCGCAGCGCTGGGTCGGCGCCCTGCAGGCGGACATGGGCGGCACCGGGATGGAAGGCGCCCTGGCGTCGACCTTTGCCCTGACCTCGCGCGCCGCGGGCGGCGGCGCCACCGACGACCTGCTGCTCATCACCGACGGCGAGATCTCGGCGATCGAACGCACGGTCGCGGCCGCACGCGCTTCCGGCCACCGGCTCTTCGTGGTCGGCGTCGGCAGCAGCCCGGCCGAATCGCACCTGCGCCGGCTGGCCGAGGCCACCGGCGGTGCCTGCGACTTCGTGGCCGCCGGCGAGGCGGTCGCGCCCGCCGTGCTGCGCATGTTCGCGCGGCTGCGCTCGCCACGGCTGACGCAGGTGCGGCTCGCCTGGCCGCGGGGCGTCGAGCCGCTCTGGGTCTCGCCGGTCAACGACGCGGTCTTCGACGCCGATTCCTGCAACGTGTTCGCGCTGCTGCCGGCCGGCCTTTCCGGCGCGGTGACCTTGCAGGGCACCGACGCCGAAGGCCGGGTGCGCGACGTCGCGACCGCGCACTTCGGCGAGGCGCCGCGCGCCGACGACCTGCTGCCGCGCCTGGCCGCCGGCGTTCGCATCGAGGCGCTCGCCGACGCTGGCGCAGCGGCGGAACTCGCGGTGGCCTACCAGCTGGTCACGTCGCGCACCAACTTCCTGCTGGTGCACGAGCGCGCGGCCGGCGAGAAGGCGTCGGACATGCCGCTGCTGCACCAGGTCGCGCAGATGGTGCCGACCGGATGGGGCGGCGCCGGGCGGGTGCTGCGCAGTCGCGCCGCAGCGCCTGCGGGAGGCGGTGCGCTGCAGGCGCCTTCGGTGGCGAGCGTTCGCTCGATGCCGATGGCCGCGCCGAGCGTGGACTTCTCCCTGGCGGCCTTCGAGATGCCCGAACCGTCGAAGGAAGAGGCTCGCCGCGACCCGGCGCACTGGATGGACACCGAGGACGACCCGGGCCTGACGCCCGTCGGCGTGCAGGCCTGGCTGCGGGCCCAGCCGCGGGACCGCTGGCCGCGCAGCTATGACGGCCTGCGCGACATGGGCCTGTCGGCCTGGGTGCTCGAATGGCTGGAGCTGCGCATCGGCGCCAGCGCGGACGAAGCCCGGGTCGTCGAAGCCTTCTGCGCCTTCATGGCCGCGCAGGCCTTCGGCGACGGCCCGACGCCGGTGCCTGCCACCGGGAGCGATGTGCATGCGCTGCAGCAGCGGCTCGGCGCCGAACTGCAGGGCCTCGATGCCGGGCGCTGGCCCGACGCGGTCTACGCGCTCCAGGCGTAGCGGGTTGCCAGGCCGGAGGACTAGGGTTATCACCGCTGGTCCTCCAGCGCGTCGCCATTTACAAACAAGTCAACCTGTATGTGAATGATGTGAACGAGCGAATGCAGGCCCAAAGATCTGGAGACGAGATGAACGACCCTGATCCTTCCGGCTTCCTGCAGGTCGACCCGGAGGCCGGAACCTTCCGCGTCGCCCGCCGCGCCTTCATCGACGAAGGCGTGTTCCGCGCCGAGCGCGAGCGCATCTTCGACCGCTGCTGGCTCTACCTCGGCCATGCCTCCGAGCTGAAGAAGAAGGGCGCCTTCGTGACCCGCTCGGTCGGCGGCCGCAGCCTGATCTTCAACCGCGACGCGGCCGGCGTGGTGCATGCCTTCCTCAACGCCTGCCCGCACCGCGGCGCCACGGTCTGCCGCGAGAAGACCGGTGTGGCCAAGAACTTCGCCTGCGCCTACCACGGCTGGGTCTTCGGCGCCGACGGCAAGCTGCGCGACCTGCCGGGCAAGGACGAGGCCTATGCCGAGGGCTTCAACGACGACGGCTGCGCCGACCTGGTGCCGGTGCCGCGGCTGGAGGCCTATGGCGACTTCTGGTTCGTCTGCTTCGATGCGGCCGCGGTGCCGCTGGTGGAGTACCTCGCCGGCGCGACCGAATACCTCGACCTGGTCGGCGACCACTCCGAGGCCGGCATGGAGATCGTCAGCGGCACGCAGGAATACGCGATCCGCGCCAACTGGAAGCTGCTGGTCGAGAACAGCTTCGACGGCTACCACGCGGTGTCGACCCACGCCACCTACTTCGACTACCTGAAGAACATGAACGGCGTGCTGAGCCAGGACAACGTGGTCGGCTTCGCCCGCGACCTCGGCAACGGCCACGCGGTGGTCGAGTACAGCGCGCCGTGGGGCCGGCCGGTGGCCAACTGGGTGCCCGCCTGGGGCGAGGAACGGCGCGCCGAGATCGACGCGGTCTACGCCCGGCTGGTCGCGCGGCACGGCGAGGCGCGCGCCACCCGCATCGCCAAGAACAGCCGCAACCTGCTGATCTTCCCGAACCTGGTGATCGTCGACGTCATGTCGCTGACCCTGCGCACCTTCTACCCGCGCCAGCCCGACTACATGGAAGTGACCGCCTGGGCCTGCGGTCCCTCGGAAGAGAAGGACTGGCTGCGCAAGAACCGGCTGCACAGCTTCCTCGAATTCCTCGGCCCCGGCGGCTTCGCGACGCCGGACGACGTCGAGATGCTGGAGCAGTGCCAGCGCGGCTATGCCAATGCGCGCGAGGCCAAGTGGAACGACATCTCGCGCGGCATGAAGAAGACCGAGCCGGCGACGGTCGACGAGCACCAGATCCGCGTTTTCTGGCGCCACTGGAACGAGCTGCTGTCGCCCGGCCGGCCGACGCCGCGGGTAGTCCCGCTCAAGGCGGCCTGAACGGCCGCACCCGACACCCGAACGCCCGACAAGGAGTCGAACGACATGGCCCCCTTCCGCTACCGCAAGCCCGGCTACGTGGCACTCAACGTCGGCGACCTGGATCGCTCGGTGCACTTCTACCGCGACCTGGTCGGCCTGCAACTGGTCGAGCAGGACCGCGACGTCGCCTTCCTGCGCTGCAGCGACGACCATCACAACCTGGCGCTCTACCGCTCCGGGCAGCCGGGCATCAAGCGCATGGCCTTCGAGTTGGAGTCGGAAGACGACCTCGAACGCGCGGCCGCCTACCTGAAGGGACTGGGCTGGCCGCTGGCCGAGGCGTCGGCGGAAGAGACCGCGCGACTGCGCCAAGGCCGCACCCTGCGCTTCCGCATCCCGGACAGCAGCCTTCACTTCGAGTTCTATGCCCGCATGGAGAAGGCCGGCGGTCCGTTCCTGCCGACGGTCGCGAAGATCGCCCGGCTCGGCCACGTTGTGGTGAAGTGCGCGCAGCGCGACGCGGTGCTGCGCACCTTGACCGAGCAGCTGAACTTCCGCGTGTCGGACCACTTCGGCGACCAGGTGTCCTTCCTGCGCTGCTTCCCGAACCCGTACCACCACAGCTTCGGCGTCGCCCGCGGCGACAGCGACGGGCTGCATCACGTGAACTTCATGGTCACCGACGTCGACGACGTCGGCCGCGCGATCAACCGCATGAAGAAGGCCGGCGTCGACATCGTCTACGGGCCGGGCCGGCACGACATCTCGAACTCGATCTTCCTGTACTACCTCGACCCGGACCGGCTCACCGCCGAATACAGCTTCGGCATGGAGGAGTTCCCGGAAGACAGCCCGCGCCCGGCGCGCGACCTGCCGATGCGCCCGGAGATCCTCGACAGCTGGGGCGGCATGCCGCAGCCCGGCTTCGCGCAGGTCGGCGCGGTCGAAGCGGCGGATTCCTGAGCCATGGCACCGATCGTCACCCGCAGCGACGTCGAGGAATTCCTCTTCCGAGAAGCCGCGATGCTCGACCGCTGGCAGCTCGACGACTGGCTGGCGCTCTTCACCGAGGACGCGGTCTACCACGTGCCGACCATCGGCAGCGGCATCGATGCCGACCCCGACAACACGCTCTTCTACATCGCCGACGACCGCGCCCGCCTGCGCGAGCGGGTGCTGCGCCTGTCGAAGAAGTCGGCGCACGTCGAATGGCCGCGCTCGCGCACCCGGCACATGGTGAGCAACGTGCTCATCGACAAGCGCGAGGCCGAGGAGCTCGAAGTGTCGGCCGCCTTCGCGGTGCACCGCTTCAAGCACGGCGTCGCCGACCTCTACGTCGGCAGCTACCGCTACCGGCTGGCGATCGACCCGGGCGACGACGGCTCGCCGCGGCTGCGCATCCGCGAGAAGCGTTCCATGCTCGACATGGACGCGTTGCGGCCGCACGGCCGGGTCAGCATTCTTCTTTGAGCCGGCGATGAACCCCTCTTCCATCCGATTCGAAGGCCAGGTCGTGGTCGTGACAGGCGCGGCCCGCAGCATCGGCGCGGCGATCGCCGAAGCCTTCGCCCGCGAAGGCGCGCGCGTGGTGCTGGCCGATGCCGACGGCGCGCAGCTCGAGGTCGAGGTCGCCGCCTTGAACGCGCGGCATCCCGGCGCCGCGGTCGGCGCGGCCGGCGACCTGTCGAGGGAGGACGGCGCGCTGGCGCTGCTCGCGGCCACGCAGAAGGCCTTCGGCGATGCGCAGGTGCTGGTCAACAACGCCGGCGGCGGCGTCATCCTGCCCTTCCTGAGCCACACGCCGGACACCCTGCGCGCCACCATCGACCGCAACCTCTGGACCACGCTGTGGTGCACCCGCGCCTTCCTGCCGCCGATGCTGGCGGCCGGGTTCGGCCGCATCGTGAACCTTGGCGCCGACTCGGTGCGCAACGGCCTGGCCGACCACGCGGCCTACAACGCGGCCAAGGGCGGCGTGCACGGCCTCACCACCGGCCTGGCGCGCGAATACGCGACCGCCGGCATCACGGTCAACACGGTGGCGCCCTGCGCGGTCAACAGCCCACCGATGCAGGCCTTCCTGCGCGACAAGCCCGAGGTGGCCCGACGTTTCCTCGAGGTGATCCCGATGCGGCGCACCGCCGAGATGGAAGAGGTGTCGTCGATGGTGACCTACCTCGCCTCGCGCGAAGCCGCCTTCGTGACAGGGCAGGTGATCAGCGTCAACGGCGGGAGCAACATGTTGTGAAATCATCCGGGCTTCGCAACCTTTCACCGAACCTTCCCGATGAGGAAATCCGACAGTGCCGTCCCACCCGCGGTCAAGACACGCCGCACCCAGGCCGAGCGCACCGAGGAGACCCGCCGCCGGCTGCTCGACGCCTCGGTCGAGGTGATGGGGAGCAAGGGCTACGCGGGCTTTCGCACGGCGGACGTGGCGGATGCGGCCGGCGTCTCGCGCGGCGCCATGACGCACCACTTCCCGTCCAAGGACGACCTGGTGATGGCGCTGGTCGAGCACGTGTTCGAGCGCACCGCCGAGATCGGCCGCGAGCGGGCGCATCGCTTCGACACGGTCGGCGAGGCGATCCATGCGCTGATCGTCGACAGCCAGGAATTCTTCTTCAGCGAGCTGTTCCTGATCGCGATGGACCTGGCGATCCAGGGCTGCATCCGCACCGGCGAGACCGGCCCCTTGAGCGGCATCTCGGCTGCCGCGCGGCTGCCGCTGGAACACCGCTGGGTCGAGGCGCTGATCGCCACCGGCGTGCCGGCCTCGGTCGCCGAGGACCTGCTGTGGCTCACGCTCAGCATCGTGCGCGGGCTGGCGGTGCGCCGGCTCTGGCAGCAGGATCCGCCGCGCTTCAAGCGCCTGTTCAAGCTGTGGCGCGAGATGGTCGAGAGCTACCTGTCGACCCTGGCGCCGCCGCCGGCTCGCCGCACCCGATCGAAGGCCGCCGCGCCGGGCTGAGTCGCGCCCCGACGGAATGCCGCGGTGGCCGACTTCCCATGCAACCCACCGCAAGGAGCATCCCATGAGCCTCTGGCTTGACTTTCTCGGCGCCGAGATCCGCTACGTGCAGACCCCGACCTTCGGCCGCATCCGCATCGCCGAGGCCGGCCGCGGCAACGCGGAGCCGCTCCTGCTGCAGCACGGGCTGAACGGCCACCTGGAGGCCTACGCGAAGAACCTGGTGCCGCTGTCGGAGCGCTTCCACGTGATCGCCTGCGACTACGCGGGCCACGGCCTGTCGGACAAGAAGATCGATGAATACAACCCGGCGGTCTTCGCCGAGCAGCTGGGCGAGCTGATGGACGCGCTGGACATCGAGTCGGCGCACCTGTCGGGCGAATCGCTCGGCGGCTGGGTGTCGGGCCTGTTCGCCGCGAAGTACCCGCAGCGGGTGCGGCGGCTGATGCTCAACACGGCCGGCGGCATCCCGGTGGTGTCGGAGAAGGGCAAGCAGGACATGCAGAACTTCATCGGCCTCAACAAGCGCAACGTGGACGCGGTGCCGAATCGCGAGTCGGTGACCGCGCGCATGCAGTGGCTGATGCATCCGAGCAACCACCACCTGCTGGCCGAGGAGCTGATCGACCTGCGGCTGCGCATCTACCTGGCGCCCGAGACGCGGCGGGTCGCGCCGAAGATCAATGCGGTGATCCAGCGGCACGACGACTTCCTGATCCCGCTCGACCAACTGCGCTGCGAGACGCTCTTCCTGTGGACCGAGGACAACCCGATCCACGACCTGCAGGCCGCGCGTGCCGCGGCGGCCCAGGTGCCGGGCAGCCTCTTCTACGTGATGAAGGGCAACGCCGCGCATTGGCCGCAGTACGAGGTGCCGGCGGAGTTCAACGAGGTGGCCACCAGCTTCTTCGGCACCGGCCGGCTGCCCGCTGCCGGCGCGGGTGCCTGAACCATGCAAGCCTCGGTCCCGGACCTGGTCGACGTCCACACCCACGTGGTGCCGGAGAGCTTCCCGGCCTACCTCGGCCATCGGCTGAATGCGCCCTGGCCGTCGATGGTGCCGGCGCAGCAGCCCTGCCATGCGCACGTGATGGTGTCGGGTGCGATCTACCGCACGGTCTCGCACCAGTGCTGGAGCTGCAGCGTGCGGCTCGCGGACATGGACGCCAAGGGCATCGGCCGCCAGGTGCTGTCGCCAATGCCCGAGCTGCTGTCGTACTGGCTCGACGCCGAGGACGGCGCGGTGCTCGCGCGCTACCTCAACGAGACGATCGCGGCGATGGTGCACGAGGCGCCGACCCGCTTCGTCGGCCTCGGCACGGTGCCGCTGCAGGACGTGAAGGCCGCGATCGCCGAGCTCGACCATGCGGTCCACCAGCTCGGGCTGGCGGGCGTCGAGATCGCCGGCAACATCGAGGGCGAGCCCATCGGCGCCGCCCGCTTCCTGCCCTTCTTCGAGGCCGCCGCCGAGTGGGGCGCGGCGATCTTCGTGCACCCCTTGCGACCGAGCGGCATGGACCGGCTGGTCGGGCCCGCCGCGCTGGAGCAGGTGCTCGCCTTCCCGGGCGAGATCGGCCTGGCGGCGGCCTCGATGATCACCGGGGGCACCTTCGCCAGGCTGCCCGGGTTGCGCATCGCCTTCAGCCATGGCGGCGGCTCGCTCAGCGCCTTGCTGCCGCGACTGCAGCATGCCTGGCGCAGCCTGCCGCCGGTGCGGGATGCATTGCACGGCGACCCCACCGAGGCCGCGCGCCGCATGTTCTACGACGAACTGGTCTACGACGCCGACACCATCCGGCGGCTGATCCAGGTCTTCGGCAGCAGCCAGATCATGGCCGGCAGCGACTACCCGTTCACGATCATGGACACCGACCCAGCCGGTCGCCTCGACGGTCTCGGCCTGCCGCCGCCGACGCTCGCCGCGCTGCGCTCGGGCAATGCGCGCCGCTGGTTGAACGAAGCGACCGAACCCACCTGAAGCGACGACGATGACCGCCGAACTGCGCCTGTGCGAAACCGACTTCATCGAGGAGGGCGAGGCCCTGCGTGTCGAGCTCGAAGGCCATGCGCCCTTCGCCGTCTACCACGACGGCGAGACCTTCTACGTCTCCGACGACCTCTGCTCCCACGGCGCGGCCTCGCTGGCCGACGGCATGCTGAGCGACGGCCGCATCGAGTGCCCCTGGCACAGCGGCAGCTTCTGCCTGAAGACCGGTGCGGCGCTGACCTTCCCGGCGACGGAACCGATCCGCGTCTACCCGGCGACGGTGCGCGACGGCTGGGTCTTCATCGAGAAGCCCGAGGCCGGCTGATCGTTCACTGCTGTACGAAAGAGTCCTACACGATCGGCGCGTTCCAGGCGGACAGCGCGGTCCTGCGGAACTTGGAACAATCGGGGCTTCAACGGCCGTGGGGCGACGCTCCGACGGCGCCCCGACACTTCCAGGCTGGAGTGACCGATGAACGTCCAATCCATGGTCGATTCGATGGGCGAGCGCATTCGCGCGCCTTTCGAGGTCCGGCTGCCCGACGGCAGCCGCTATCGCAGTGGAGTGGGCGACCCGGCCTTCGAGATCGTCTTTCGCAAGGACCGCGCGCTGCTGGCGAGCGTGATGCGCGGCCACATGGGCCTGCTCGAGGCCTACTTCGACCAGTCGATCGACATCGAGGGTGACCTCGGCGCCGGCCTCGCGGGCGCGATGAGCGGCGGCTTCAACCAGCGCATGAAGACCCTGCTGCAGGTCGAGAACGAGCTGCACGAGCTTCGCTTCTCGAACAAGACCCCCGAGCAGGCGCGCATCAACGCACGCGCCCACTACGGCCTCGGCCACGACTTCTACAGCCTGTGGCTGGACGAGCCGCTGATGATGTACACCTGCGGCTACTGGCCCGAAGGCACGCGCACACTCGAGGAGGCGCAGCGCAACAAGATCGACCACGTGTGCCGCAAGATCCGCCTGGCCCGGGGCGAGCGCTTCGTCGACGTCGGCTGCGGCTTCGGCGGCTTCATGTTCCGTGCGCAGGAGACGATCGGCGCGGTCGGCTGCGGCGTCAACAACACGCCCGAGCAGGTCGACTGGCTGCGCGGCGAGATCGGCCGGCGCGGGCTGTCGCAGCAGCTGTCGGTGCGCGACGCCGACCTGCGCGACGTCGACATGCCATACGACAAGGTGGTCTCGATCGGCGTGCTGGAGCACGCCGGGCGCGACCAGCTGGGCGAGTTCGTCCAGGCCCATGCCGACTTCCTCAAGCCGGGCGGCCTCGGCATGCTGCACTTCATCGGCCATGTCGGCCGCTTCGACACCGAGCTCTTCATCCGCAAGCACGTGTTCCCCGGTGGCTGGATCCCGTCGCTGGCCGACGTGATCGTCGAGATGGAGCGCGCCGGCCTCGAGGTGGTCGACGTCGAGAACCTGCGCCGCCACTACGCGCACACGCTCGATGCCTGGAGCGAGCGCTTCGAGCGCGGCTGGGAGCGCATCCACGCGATCGATCCGAGACGCTTCGACGAGCGCTTCCGCCGCATCTGGCGGGTCTACCTGGTCGGTTGCGCCGAGATGTTCCGTTCGCCCACCGGCTACACGCACCTGTTCCAGATCGTCTTCAGCAAGGGCAACGTCACGCGCGAGAACTACCCGATGAGCCGGGCGCACCTGTATGCCTAGCCTCGAGGCGAGCTACCCGGAGCGTGCGGCGGCGCTGCAGCGGCGGCTGGCGGCCGAGGTCGTCGCGGGCGCGGACAAGGCGCCCTTCGGTCTCGCCAAGTCGACCTCGAACCTGTTTCGGGACCGGGCGGCCGCGCCACGACGCCAGCTCGACCTCGGCGGTTTCGATCACGTCATCGCGATCGACGCGGAGCGTCAGCAACTCGACGTGGAAGGGCTCACGACCTACGAGCAGCTGGTCGCGGCCAGCCTGCCGCAAGGCCTGATGCCGGCCGTGGTGCCGCAGCTCAAGACGATCACGGTCGGCGGCGCGCTGGCCGGCGTCGGCATCGAGGCGACTTCCTTCCGCCATGGCCTGGTGCACGAGAGCATGCTGGAGTTCGACGTGCTGCTGCCGGACGGCCGCATCCTGCGCTGCGCGCCGGACAACCCGCAGCGCGACCTCTTCTTCGGCTTCCCGAATTCGTACGGCACGCTCGGCTATGCCCTGCGCATCCGCCTGCGCACGCTGCCGGTGCGGCCCTTCGTGCGGGTGCGGCATCTTCGGCATGCGAGCGCCGAGGCCTTCTTCGGCGCGCTGGCCGAGGCCTGTGGCGGCCCGCACGATTTCGTTGACGGCGTGGTCTTCGACGGCGGCCGCTTCGTGCTGAGCCTGGCCGAGTTCGTCGACGCCGCGGTGGCGCCGAGCGACTACGGTTTCGAGCGGATCTACTATCGCTCGCTGCTCGAACGGGAGGTCGACGAACTGCGCACCGCCGACTACCTCTGGCGCTGGGACACCGACTGGTTCTGGTGCTCGAAGAACGTCTTCGCGCAGCATCCGCTGGTGCGGCGGCTGTATGGCCGCGAGCGGCTCAACTCGCGCACCTACACGCGGATCATGCGGTGGAACCAGCGGGTCGGCCTGACCCGCCTGCTGGCGAAGTGGCGCGGCCGGCATCCGGAGGCAGTGATCCAGGACGTCGACATCCCGATCGGCCACGCCGCGGAGTTCCTGGCCTTCCTGCTGCGCGAGATCGGCATCCTGCCGGTCTGGATCTGCCCGTTCCGCGCGGTGGAGGCGGGCCGCCGCTTCCCGCTCTATCCGCTGACGCCGGGCACGCTCTACGTCAACTTCGGCTTCTGGGACACGGTCGATTCGCGCGTGCCGCATGCGCCCGGCCATTTCAACCGTCTGGTGGAGCGGGAGGCCGAGCGGCTCGGCGGCATCAAGTCGCTCTACTCGGACAGCTTCTACAGCCGCGAGGAATTCGCCCGCGCCTACGACATGGACAGCTATGCGCAGCTGAAGGCGAAGTACGACCCGGAGCGGCGCCTGCCGGACCTTTACGACAAGTGCGTGCAGCACGCCTAGCATGCCGGTCGAAGGCGCCCCCAGTGGCGTTCGATTGCGCCAAAGGCCCGGATATTGTATGGTCCGACCATTACAATCAAAGCCGGAGACCATGCCCCACAGCGCCTTCCGGAGCCGCCCATGACCGGGCTGCTCCGCCGTGCCACCTTCGCCGTCCTCGCCGCTCTGGCGGTCGCCGCGCACGCCCAGTCGACCTGGCCGACGCAGCCGATCCGGATGATCGTGCCGTTCCCGCCCGGCGCCACCACCGACATCGCGGCCCGCGCGGTCGCGCAGCGCATCCAGGGGCCGCTGGGCCAGCCGGTGCTGGTGGAGAACCGGCCCGGTGCCAACGGCACCATCGGCATGGACATCGTCGCCAAGGCCAAGCCCGACGGCTACACGCTGGTGGTCGGCTCGGTGTCGTCGACCGCGGTGCCGGCGACCATCCTCAAGGCGCCGTCCTTCGACCTGCTCAAGGACTTCCAGCCGGTGGCGGTGATAGCAGGGACCACGCTGGTGCTGCTGGTCAACTCCGAGTCGCCGTACCACAGCCTGGCCGACCTGGTGGCCGCGGCGAAGAAGGCGCCGGGCACGCTCAGCTACGGCAACTCGGCGGGGCTGTACCAGCTGGCGATGGAGTCGCTCAAGATGCAGGCCGGGGTCGACCTGATCTCGGTCAGCTACAAGGGACCGACCGAGGCCGCGAACGACCTGATCGGCGGCCGACTGACGGTCACGCCCGATTCGCTCGGCTCGGCGACCCGGATGATCCAGGCCGGCAAGACCCGGCCAATCGCGGTGCTGAGCGGCAAGCGCACGCCTTCGCTGCCCGACCTGCCGACCATGCAGGAGCTGGGCTACAAGGACTTCGACTTCAACGGCTGGATCGGCATCCTCGCGCCGGCCGGCACGCCCGACGCGGTCGTCCAGCGCCTGCACCAGGAGATGGCCAAGGCGGTCGCCGCCGAGGACATGCACCGCATCTACGAGAGTGCCGCGATCGACCCGATCACCATGTCGCCGGCCGAATACCGCAAGCTCCTGGCCGGCGAGACCGCCAAGTACGAAGCCATCGTCAAGGCCGCCGGCATCGAGAAGCAATGAAACCGGAGCATCCATGAACCACGAAGCGAAGCAAGAGGGCGCGTCACTGTCGGTGCTGGCGCGGGAAGCCAACCGGCTGACGCTGGACCGCATCCCGGCCGCGATCCAGCGCCAGGCCGCGCTGTGCGTGCTCGACACGCTCGGCTGCATCGTCGCCGGCACCCGCACCGCCGAGGCGCGGTTGATCCTCGACTGCGTGCCGGCCGAACCCGGGCCGACTCCCTGCACGGTGCCCGGCACCGCCGAGCGCCGCGGCGTCGGCGCCGCGATCCGCATCAACGGCTACCTGGGCGACGTGCTCGAACTGAACGACCTGATCGGCGGCCACGCGAGCATCGGCAACGTCACCGCGGCGCTGGCGCTGGCCGAGTCGCGGGGCGCGAGCGGCGCGGCGCTGCTGGAGGCGGTGGTGCGCGGCATCGAGGTCACGACGCGGGTCTACGGCGCGGTCTATCCGTCGCTCAGGCGCTTCACCGAGATGGGGCTGGTGCCAGTGGGCATTCCGTCCTCCATCGGCTCGGCGGCCGCGGCCGCGCGCCTGCTGGACCTGGACGACGCGCAGACCGCGCACGCGATGGCGATCGCCGGCGCCATGGCCGGCTGGTGCCCGGCCGAGGTCATCTTCGGCGACGGCGGCACGATGAAGCCGCTGCTCTTCGGCGCCCAGCCGGGCGAGACCGGCGTGACCGCCGCGCTCTACGCACAACGCGGCATGACCGGCCCGCTGCGGCTGCTCGAGAGCAAGCTCGGCTACTTCGCGACCGCGGCCGACGCACCGAAGCTCGACCTCGCGCCCTGGACCGACCAATGGGCGCTCGGACAGCCGCGCCGCAAGCTGCACGCCTGCTGCGGCTACCTGCACTCGGCAGTCGACGCGATGGGCAAGCTGCGCCAGCGCCTGGATGCCGGGCAGCAGGCGCGCGGCCGCTTCGACGTGCACATCCCCGGCTACACGGCCGACACGGTGAGCAAGTCGCGCCCGCCGATCTCGCCGAACGACGCGCGCTTCCACCTCCAGTACTGCCTCGCGCTGGCGCTCTGCGGTGCGGACGTGATCCGGCCCGAGCACAGCATCGAGGTCGAGGCCGGCCTGGCGCGGCCCGAGGTGGTCGACGCGATGGCGCGCATCCAGGTGGTAGTGGATCCGGCGTTGACCCACTATCACCAGTGCAAGGTGGTGGTGCGCGACGGCGGCACGGTGCGCGACCAGGAATCGCTCAGCGCGCCGCGCGGCTCGCCGAGCGAACCGCTCACCGACGCGCAGGTCGTCGAGAAGTTCGTCCGCCTGGCGGGGCCGGTGATCCGGCCGGCGGTGCTCGACGATTTCGCCAACCGGGCATCTTCGTTGGCGAGCGTCGGTTCGGTGGCGGACTGGTTGCGTGCGTTGTCCCTGGCCTGAGACGCATGACCGGAGGACTGCGTGCCCGGTCTTTGTCCACCGAATCGTGAATTAGGTAGCTTCCTAATGACCCTGGCCGCCTGCGCCGATGCGTAAGATGGGTTTCGAAGCCCCAACGGAAACGCAGATGAGCCACGAGAACAGGCCACCGGCCGCACCCACCGAGTCGTTCGAGGAACGACTCTCCACCCTTCGCATCGCCACCGCCGACTCGCGGCACAGCGCGATGGACGCGGCCATCCAGGACCTGCTGGCGCTGATCCGCGACCACCTGGGCATGGACGTCGTCTTCGTGTCGGAGTTCGTCGAGGGCTTCCGCGTGGTGCGCCACGGCTGCGCCGGCGCGGTGCCGCCGCCGCTCATGCAGGCCCTGACCAGCCGCGGCGAGCCCAGGCGGCTGGAAGACACCCTGTGCCAGCGGCTGCTGGACGGCCGCCTGCCGAACGTGATCGCCGACCTGCCGTCGCTGCGCGCCACCCAGCCGCTGCCGGACCAGGGCTTCCCCATCGGCTCCTACCTCGGCGTGCCGGTCACCCGCGAGGACGGCAGCGTCTACGGCGCGCTCTGCTGCCTCACGCTCGAGCCGAACAGCCGTTTCGGCGACCTCGAACTCAAGCGCCTGCAGATGGCGGCGAAGCTGGTCGAGCGGCTGATCCAGGCCTGACCGGGTCCGGCGTGGTGCGTCGCGCACCGTAGGGGAGCGCCCACAGCAGCCGGCGGAAGCCGCGCACAGGTGCACAGCCGCGCCCGTCGCCTATTGATCGCTTCATTCAACCCACGGAGATATGACATGAAGCGATTGACAACCACGATCCTGGCACTCGGCATCGCACTCGGCTCGGCCGGCGCCTTCGCGCAGGCGGGCGGCGCGGGTGGCGGTGCGGGCGGTGCGGGTGGCAGCGGCTCCGGCGCGGGCGGCGGCGGCTCGGCCAGCGGCACCAGCGCCGGCACGTCGGGTGGTGGCGCCGGCGGTGCCGGCAGCGGCGGCTCGGCCAGCGGCACCAGCGCGGGCACCTCGGCCGGCACCAGCAGCGGTGGCGGGTCTAGCGCCACGGGCAGTTCCGGTGGCGCGGGCACCAATGCCAGCAACGGCTCGAAGATGGGCACCGGCGCGATGAGCAACAGCGGCGCCATGAGCAACGGCGGCGGCTCGATGAGCAAGGGCTCCGGCTCTTCGCAGTAGTTCCGGTAGTCATGTGGAGCCGCGTGCAGCCGATTGGCCGCGGCAGCGATGGAGCCCTGCGCCGCTTCAGCCTGCGCGAGGTGCGCTCGCCCACTGGTCGACCAGCGTGGTCACCAGTCGCTTGACCATGGCGCGTGTGTCGGACCATTCCATGGTCCGGGTCATGCACGGGAAGGCGATGGTGCCGTGCACCGCCGCGATCAGGAGGTCGGTGGCCAGGCGCGCGGGCATCGGCGGCCGCTTGAGCGACTTGAAGAATTCGTCGACCGTGTCGTAGTAGAGCTGCAGGCTCTCGGTCACCACCGGCGAGCGGCCGAAGGGAACCCCATCCGCCGGAGGACTGGGGTCGCGCAGCGCCGGTGCCGGGAAGATCACCAGGAACTCGTCCATGTGCGCGAGCCAATGGTCCGCCGCGCCGATGAAGAGCTTCTGCACCCGCTTGGCCGGGTCGCGAGTGTGCGAGATCAACTGGCGCAGCGAATCGGTTGCCGCATGCATGTCGTGCTCGCGGATGTGGAAGAACAGGTCCTGCTGGTCGTGGAAGTAGTTGTAGATGGCGCCCGGCGCATAGCCGGCTTCGGCCGCGATCATGCGCAGCGACAGCTTCGACGGATCGCCTTCGGTCAGCAGCTTGCGGCCGGCGGCGATGAAGGCTTCGCGGACCCTGGCCTTGTCTTCGGCCGACCGGGCGCGGCTCAGCACTTCGTTCTGGGGTTGGCGAAAACTCATGGCGCGGCGAGGTTCATGCGGGGAAAGTATAGGCGGGGCCATCGGCGGTGGTGCGCGCCGAAGTCGCTTCGGCGGGGTAATCCCTGAGAATAAGTGAACACGTGTAGATAAAAATCGGGTTTTGCCCAACGCGCTCGATCGATGCCTCTCTCGTTGCCGGACACGAGCCTCGCGCCGCGATGACCGGCCGGCGCTCCTACAGCGATGCCAAGCGCGGCCAGGTGCGGCAGGCCTTCATCGACGCCGGCCGGCGGCTCTTGAACGGACCGCCGTCGGCGGCGCTGTCGCTGCGTCGCGTGGCGGCGGAGGCCGGCTATTCGCCGGCGCTCATCTACCAGTATTTCGCCGACCAGCGCGCGCTCTGGGCGGCGGTGCGCGAACGCGACATGAACGCAGCCACCGATGCGATGGAAGCGGCCGCGGCGCAGGTCGACGATCCGGCGCAGCGGGTGCGCACCGTGATCCTTACGGCCGCGCGCTACTGGCTCGACCATCCGGATCATTTCGACGTGCTGTTCTCCGGTGCACCGGGTCGCGCGCCGATCGAGGCCGCCGACGGCCTTCCCTTCGGCCGCTCCGACAGCGTCGTGCGATCGCTGGCGCTCTACACCCGTATCGTCGACGCGTACCTTGCCGCACTGCCGCGGCGGCCGCTCGCGACCGCGGCCGCCGTCGACACGCTGATCGCCGCCGCGCACGGCACGATCGCCTTCCCGCGCGCGACCTCGAGCATGAACTGGACGGCCACCGAACCGATGGTGGAAACGGTGGTCGACGCGCTGCTCGAACACTGGGCGCGGCTTGCCTAGGGGAAACTACGGATCACATTAGTGAACGCGTTTACTTAAAGTCGAGCGCAACGCGGCAGGGTGCATCGATGCCCTGTCTTTTTCCTCGACGCCGCGAGACGACGCGGTTCGTGTTCTGGAGATTCCCTTGGCAAAACTCAACGGCGGTCAGGTTCTGGTCGAGGTGCTGCGGCACTTCCATGTCGACACCGCATTCACCCTGCACGGCGGCCATCTCGACTCGGCCTACCAGGCCGCGCGCGACCACGGCATCCGCATCGTCGACACGCGCCACGAGCAGGCGGCCGGCTTCGCCGCGTCCGCCTACGCGCGCAGCACCGGCCGCGTCGGCGTGGCAATGGTGACCGCGGGCGGCGGCATCACCAACGTGGTCTCGCCGATCGCGAACGCGCTGGCCGACTGCGTGCCGATGCTGGTCATCGGCGGCTGCGCGCCGCTGCAGGACATCGACTCGCTGCCGGTCAACGGCGGCGTCGACCAGATGGCGGTCATGCGCTCGGTCACCAAATACGCGGTGCAGGTGCCGCACATCAACCGGCTGGCCGACATGGTGGGGCAGGCGATCCGCAAGGCCACCAGCGGCAAGCCGGGTCCGGTCTATGTCGAGGTGCCGATCGACATCATGTTCGGCCTGATCGAGGAGAGCGAGGTGCGCTACCTCGACGGCGACAACGCGCCCACGCGCCCGGCGCCGAACGCGCAGGTCGTGGCCCGCATGGTCGAGCTGCTGCGGGGCTCGAAGCGGCCGGTGATCCTCGCCGGCGGCGGCACCCTCTATGCCGGTTGCGCGGCCGAGTTGCGCACCTTCGCCGAGCGCTCGGGCATCCCGGTGCTGACCAATGCCAAGTCGCGCGGCGTGCTGCCTTCCGACCACCCGCTGTGGGGCCGCGGCTACGCCACGCTGGCGCCGGCGAAGGGGCAGGGCCTGGTGCCCGACCTGCTGCTGGTGCTGGGCGCGCGCTTCGGCATCTACACCGGCGGCCGCCGCAAGTCCTTCCTGCCGGACGACGCGAAGATCGTGCAGGTCGACGTCGATGCGGGCGACATCGGCCGCATCCGCGAGGTCGACCTGGCGGTGGCGGCCGACTGCGGCGAAGCGCTGCGCGCGTTGCTCGCCGCCACCGAGGCCAGCCCGCTGCCCGACACCCGCGAATGGGCGAAGCGCCTGTGCGCGGTCGGCGCGGCCTCCAAGCAGAACTACGCGGCGGTGGCCGACACGCAGAGCGGCGCGGTGCATCCGTACCGCCTCGCGGTGGCGGTCGCCCAGGCGCTGCCGCGCGACGCGGTGGTCTGCCTGGACGGCGGCGAATCGCATTCCTGGATCGACATGACCGCGCACAGCGACGCACCCGGCCGCTGGCTCGGCCACGGCTATGTCGGCTCGATGGGCGAAGGCCTGCCGCTGGCGGTCGGCGCGCAGGTCGCCAACCCCGACAGGCGCGTGCTGCTCTTCACCGGCGACGGCTCGGTCGGCTTCAACTTCGCGGAGTTCGACACGCTGGTGCGGCACCGGCTGCCGGTCGTGGTGGTCATCAACAACGACCAGATGTGGGGCATGTCGGCGCACGGCCAGGACCTGATGTACGGCGAGGGCAAGCGGATGGTGAGCGACCTCGGCCGTACCCGCTACGACCTCGCGGCCGCCGGCTTCGGCGCCCATGCGGAATTCGTCGAGGACGTGGCCGACCTGGCGCCGGCGCTGGAGCGGGCCTTCGCCGCCAACCGGCCGGCCTGCGTCAACGTGATGACCGATCCCGCGGTGATGCATCCGATCACGCAGCGCTTCGTGGGACGCATGGCGGAACGTCTCGAAGACCGCAATTTCGTTCCCTACGCCGACGACCTCGAGGCATGAATATGAACCA
>NZ_LMUW01000104.1:0-6699 GCF_009765735.1 Xenophilus sp. L33 | reverse complement strand
GGGGGCGATGCCTGCGGCCCGGCGAAGCCGGTTCCGCGGCATCCCCCGCCTCGGCAGCGAACCTGCCAGACGTCGCGCTTCCTCGTCAAAGGGCATGGAGAAATCCCGATGAATGCCGTGACCAGACTCGAAGGTCGCGTTGCGATGGTCACCGGCGCCGGCTCCGGCATCGGCCGCGCCATCTGCCAGCGGCTCGCCGACGAAGGCGCGCGCATCGCCGCGCTCGACCGCGATCCAGCCGCGGCCGAAGCCACGGCGCTGGCGCTCGGCGGCGAGCGCGCGCAGGCCGTGGTCGCCGATGTCGCCGACGTCGACGGCATGCGGCAGGCGGTGGCCGCGGTCGTCGCGCGCTTCGGCCGGCTCGATGCGGCGGTCAACGCGGCCGGCGTCGGCGCCAGCGCGCTGATGGTCGACACGCCGCTGGAGACCTGGCAGCGCGTCATGGAGGTCTGCCTCACCGGCGTCTTCGTCTCCTCGCAGGCCGAGGCGCGCCAGATGATCGCGCAGGGCGGCGCCGGCGTGATCGTCAACATCGCGTCGACCAATTCGCAGCAGCCGGGCGAAGGCCTGGCCGCCTACTGCTCGGCCAAGGCCGGCGTCGAGATGTTCACGCGCGTCTCGGCATTGGAGCTTGCCGCGCACGGCATCCGCGTGGCCGCGGTCGGCCCGGGCCTGACCGACACGCCGATGGTCGCGCGCCTCATGGCCAACGCCACCGCGCGCGCCGCCTTCATCGACAACATCCCGCTGAACCGGCCGGCGCAGCCGCAGGACATCGCGGCGGCGGTGGCCTACCTGCTGAGCGACGACGCCGGCTACGTCACCGGGCAGACGCTGTACGTGGACGGCGGTGCCTCGATGCAGCGCTACCCGAGCCTGGCCTCGCGGCAACCGTCGAAGGCACCGGCATGAAGGCGCTGGTCTATGTGGGCGATGCCAGGGTGCGCCGCCTCGACGTCGATGCGCCGCAAGCGCCCGAGGGCGAGGTGCTGGTGCAGGTGCTGCAGGCCGGCGTCTGCGGCACCGACATGTGCATCGTGCGCGACGAGCGGCCGAAGGCCGAGGCGCCGATGACCCTGGGCCACGAGTTCGTCGGCCTCCGGCTCGACACCGGCGAGCGGGTCATCGTCAATCCGCTCCTGGCCTGCGGTCATTGCCGCGCCTGCGGCGAAGGCCGCGCGCACCTGTGCGAGCGGCGCCAGGTGATCGGCGTGCACCGCAGCGGCGGCTTCGCCGACCGGGTGTCGGTGCCGGTCGGCAACCTGGTGCCGGCCGGCGACACCACCGCGGCGCAGGCCGCGATGGCCGACCCGATCGCCACCGGCCTGCATGCCTTCCGGCTCGGGCCGCAGCCGCTCGGACCGGTCGCGGTGCTGGGCGCGGGTTCGATCGGCCTGTCGGTGCTCTTCGTGCTCAAGCGCTTCGGCGTGCGCGACATCACGGTGACCGACCTGTCGGACGAGCGGCTGGCCTTCGCCCGCGCGCTGGGCGCGGACGTCACCGCGGCGGGCATCGAAGGCAGCTTCGACGTGATCTACGACACCGTCGGCACGGTGTCCACGCGCAAGGACGCGGCGCTGAAGGTGCGCGCCGGCGGCACCGCGGTGCTGGTCGGCCTGCACAGCGCCGACCTGGCGATGCCCGCGGGGCCGGTCATCGGCGGCGAGCGGACGATCAAGGGCTCCTTCGGCTACACGCCCGACGAGTTCCGCGAGGCCGTCGGCATGCTGCCGGAGCTGGACACCGGCTGGGTCCACACGGTGCCCTTCGAGGAAGCCGAAGGCATGTTCACCGCCCTGCTCGAAGGCCGATTGCCGCCGCGACAGGTCAAGCTGCAGATGCGCATGAGCGCCGCCTGATTTCGA
Source organism: Xenophilus sp. L33 (assembly GCF_009765735.1). Taxonomy (GTDB): domain Bacteria; phylum Pseudomonadota; class Gammaproteobacteria; order Burkholderiales; family Burkholderiaceae_C; genus Variovorax. The sequence goes on along the minus strand of NZ_LMUW01000104.1, from coordinate 4,834 downwards.
TTCACACCATAAAGACAGGAGACACACATGATCCGCCAAGCCATCCGCGCCGCCATGTTCGGCGCCTTCACCGTGCTCGCCGCCGCCGGCGCGCATGCCCAGGGCGAGCCGATCCGCATCGGCGCCGTGCTCTCGGTCACCGGCCCGGTGGGCTTCATCGGCGACCCGCAGCAGAAGGCGATGGAGATGGACGTGAAGCGCCTGAACGACAAGGGCGGCGTGCTCGGCCGCAAGGTGGTGCTCACGGTCTACGACGACCAGTCGGACCCGAGCAATGCCAACACCTTCGCCAAGCGCCTGGTCGAGTCGGACAAGGTGGACGTGCTGATCGGCGGCACCGTGTCGCCCTCGGCGCTGGCGATGGTGCCGTACGCCGAGCGCGCCGGCGTGCCCTTCATCTCCACCGGCGGCAGCCTGGCGCTGGTCGATCCGGTCAAGAAGTGGGTCTTCAAGACCCCGCACTCCGACCGCATGGTGGCCGAGCGCATCCTGCAGGACATGAAGGAGCGCGGCATCACCCGCATCGCGATGCTCAGCGAGACCAGCGGCTTCGGCCAGTCCGGCCGCAAGGAGATCACCGCCGCCGCGGCCAAGTACGGCATCACGGTGGTCGGCGAGGAGAGCTACGGCCCGAAGGACACCGACATCACGCCGCAGTTCACGCGGCTGCGCGCGCTCGACGGCGCGCAGGCGATGCTGATCTTCTGCGGCGCCGGCACCAGCCCGGCGGTGGCCATCAAGAACTACGCGCAGATGGGCATGAAGCTGCCGGTCTACATGCCGCACGCCGCGGTCAACCAGGACTTCATCAAGCTCGGCGGCCCGGCCACCGAAGGCGTGCGCATGCCGACCGCGGCCTTCGTGGTGATCGACGCGCTGCAGGACGGCGATCCGCAGAAGCCCGTCGCGCTCGACTTCTACCGCAACTACAAGGAAGCCTACGGCGTCGACGCCTCGCCCTTCGCGGCCAACACGGTCGACGCGCTGGCCCTGGCGGTCGACGGCATCCGGCGCGCCGGGAGCACCGACCGCGCCAAGGTGCGCGACGCGATCGAGGGCACGAAGAACCTGGTCGGTCTGAACGGCATCTTCACGATGTCGCCGACCGACCACAACGGCCTCAAGCTGGAGTCGCTGCGCATGGTCGAGGTGCACGACGGCCACTTCGTGCTGGCCGGCCAGGCCAAGTGACCTGCAAGGCCGTGCATGGCTGAGCTGCTGCAGTTCCTGTTCTCCGGGCTGACCGTGGGCGCGATGTATGCGCTGGCCGCGCTCGGCTATGCGCTGATCTACAACGCCAGCCACATCATGAATTTCGCGCAGGGCGAATTCATCATGCTGGGCGCGATGACCTCGGCGGCGCTGGTCGAGGCCGGCGCCGGGCTGCCGGTCGCGATCGCCGCGGCGATCGCGCTCGCGGTGGCGGTCGGCATCGCGATGGAGCGGCTGGCGATCCGGCCGGCGCGCGGCGCGCCGCTGGTGACGCTGCTGATCATCACGCTCGGCGTCGCGCTGGTCATCCGCGGTGCGGTGCAGGTGGTGCTGGGCAAGGGCAACCATGCGCTGCCGGCCTTCTCCGGCGACCGGCCGATCCACCTGGCCGGCGCCACGCTGGTGCCGCAGAGCCTGTGGGTGATCGGCGTCTCGGTGCTGGTCGTGGCGGTGCTGGCCTGGTACTTCGGGCGCACCGTCTCGGGCAAGGCGATGCTCGCGACCTCGCACAACCGGCTGGCCGCCGAACTGGTGGGCATCGGCACCGACCGCGTGCTGATGATGTCCTTCGCGCTCTCGGGCGCGCTCGGCGCGATCGGCGGCGTGATCACCGCGCCGATCACCTTCACCAGCTACGACGCGGGCGTGGTGCTGGGCCTGAAGGGCTTCGCGGCGGCCGCGCTGGGCGGCATCGGCAGTGGGCCGGGCGCGATCGTCGGCGGCCTGCTGCTCGGCGTGATGGAGGCGCTGGCCGCCGGCTACGTCTCGCCGGCCTACAAGGACGCGGTGGCCTTCGTGCTGATCCTGCTGGTGCTGATGTTCATGCCGCGCGGCCTCTTCGGCGCCAAGGTGACGGAGCGCGTATGAAGCCATTCCTCGCAAGGCACGGCGGCCTCGCCGTGCTGGCGCTGCTGCTCGTGGCCTTCCCGTTGCTCGGGCCGGACAGCTTCGCCTACGACGTCGCGATCCGCATCGGGCTCAACGCGGTGGTGGTGATCGGCCTCAACCTGCTGTTCGGCTATGCCGGGCAGGTCAGCCTCGGGCATGCCGCCTTCTTCGGCATGGGCGCCTATGCCTCGGCCATCCTCACCACGCATTTCGACTGGCCGCCGCTGGCGGCGCTGGCGGCCGCGGCGGCGGCGACCGGGTTGCTCGCCTACGTGATCGCCCGGCCGATCCTGCGGCTGAGCGGCCACCACCTGGCGATGGCGACGCTCTCGCTGGGGCTGATCGCGACCATCGTCTTCAACAACGAGACGCGCTGGACCGGCGGCTCCGACGGCATGAGCGTGCCGCCGCTTTCGCTGTTCGACCACGCGCTGGCCGACGAATCGGGCTGGTACGTGCTGGTCGCGGTGCTGGTGTTCCTGGCCACCTGGGCCGCGTCCAACCTGGTCGACTCGCCGGCCGGCCGCGCGCTGCAGGCCATTCGCGGCTCCGAGGTCGCGGCCCGGGTCGCGGGCATCGACACCGCGCGCTTCAAGACGCGGGTCTTCGTGCTGTCGGCGGTGCTGGCGAGCCTCATGGGCAGCCTCACCGCGCACTACGCCGGCTTCCTGACGCCGGCCGCCGCGGGCCTCACCAAGTCGGTGGAGTTCGTGATGATGGTGGTGCTCGGCGGCACCGCCTCGGTCTTCGGCTCGCTGGTCGGCGCCGGCCTCATCACGCTGCTGCCGCAGTTCCTGCAGGCCTTCGAATCGTGGGAGACGCTGGTGCTCGGCCTGATCCTCACCGCCGCCATGATCTTCCTGCGCGCCGGCATCGTGCCCAGCCTGCGCGCGGCCTTCGCCGGGAGGCGCGGATGAACGCGCTCGACGTGCAGGACCTGTCGATCTCCTTCGGCGGCGTGAAGGCGATCCAGGACCTCAGCTTCGACGTCCACGAAGGCCACGTGCACGCGATCATCGGCCCCAACGGCGCCGGCAAGACGACGCTCATCAACCTCATCACCGGCATCTACACGCCCGGCGCCGGCCGCATCGCGCTCTTCGGCCAGCCGGCCGCCGGCGTGGCGCCCGACCAGCTGGCGCGGCTCGGCCTGTCGCGCACCTTCCAGAACCTGCAGGTGTGCATGAACATGAGCGCGGTCGGCAACGTGATGATCGGCGCCCACCTGTCGCTGGCCAGCGGCCTCTTGGCCGGCATGTTCCGGCTGCCGTCGATGCGGCGCGCCGACGACGCCTGCCGCGAGCGCGCGCTGGCGCTGATGGACTTCGTCGGCGTCGGCGCCTTCGCCCGCGCAGAGGCCAGCCAGCTGCCCTACGGCGCCCTGAAGCGGCTGGAGATCGCCCGCGCCCTGGCGGCGAGGCCGAAGCTGCTGCTGATGGACGAGCCGGCCGCCGGCCTCAACCACACCGAGACCGCCGAGATCGAGAAGCTGATCCGCCGCATCGCCGAGGGCGGCACGACCGTGGTGCTGGTGGAGCACGACATGAAGCTCATCATGAACGTCTCCGACCGCATCCTGGTGCTGCACCACGGCAAGCGGCTGGCGCTGGGCAGCACGGCCGAGATCCGCAACCACCCCGAGGTCATCGCCGCCTACCTGGGAGCCGCCGCATGAAGACGCTGCTCGAGGTGCGGGGCCTCACCAGCCACTACGGCCGCGTCCAGGCGCTGCACGGGATCGACCTCGAGGTGCGCGAAGGCGAACTGGTGGCGCTGGTCGGTGCCAACGGCGCCGGCAAGACGACGCTGCTGCGCAGCCTCTCGGGCGTACAGCCGGCGAGCGGCGGCAGCTTGCATTTCGACGGCCAGCCGATCGCGGCCGCGGCGCCAGCGGCGCGCGTGCGGCTCGGCATCTGCCAGGTGCCCGAGGGCCGGCAGGTCTTCGGTCCGATGACGGTGGAGGACAACCTGCGCCTGGGCGCCTTCGTGCGCAAGGACCCGGCCGCGATCCGCGACGACCTGGCGCGGATGTACGCGCTGTTCCCGATCCTGCGGGAGTTCCGCCTGCGCCCCGCCGGCAGCCTGTCGGGCGGCCAGCAGCAGATGCTGGCGCTGGCGCGCGCGCTGATGGGCCGGCCGCGCCTCCTGCTGCTCGACGAACCGTCGATGGGCCTGGCACCGCTGATCGTCATGGAGATCTTCGAGATCGTCCGGCGCCTGCGCGAGGAGGGCAGCACGGTGCTGCTGGTCGAGCAGAACGCGCTGGCCGCGCTGGCGATCGCGGACCGCGGCTACGTGATCGAGACCGGCCGCATCACGCTCGCCGGCGACGGCCGCCAACTGCTCGACGATCCGGCGGTGCGCTCCGCGTATCTGGGCATGACGGCGTAGCGCGCCGCACTTCTTTCGCGCGCGCCTGCACGCTGCTGGTGCATCGTGGTGCTCCGGCGTTGCGTCGAGCGGGGTCGGTGGCAGGCACAGGAAATGCTGCGCTGCCGCCGTTGAATCCACCGAGTCTTCGACGCTTCGGCAAGGACGACGCCTGTCGCCCCGCTTGCCAGCGCCTTGTTGGAGGGTGTTCATGATGAGAAAAGCCTTCGTCTCGCTGGCCCTCGCGGCCGCGGTCGTGTTTCTCGTACCGGCGTCCGCGCAGGACAAGCCTTCGGCGCCGGCCACGCCCGCCGCGGCCGCCAGCGACGCGACGCCCGCCGGCGCTGCGGCGGCGCCACCCGCG
>NZ_LMUW01000103.1 GCF_009765735.1 Xenophilus sp. L33 | reverse complement strand
GACTAGGGCCTGTTAACACAAACGGAGTCCATCGGCGATCAGCGCGAAGCTGATGAAGCCGAGGAACATCACATCGAGTTTCTCGAAGCGAGAGAAGATGCGCCGGTAGCCTTTGAGGCGTCGGAACAATCGCTCAACCTCGTTGCGGCGCTTGTACATCTGGCGGTCGTACTCCCAAGGCTCAATCCGAGTCTTCAGCGGCGGCACGACAGGAATGAACCCCAGGTCGAGCGCCAG
>NZ_LMUW01000102.1 GCF_009765735.1 Xenophilus sp. L33 | reverse complement strand
AGTTCCTGCAGCGCCTCGACCGCCAGTTGCAGCGCCCAGCCGGCGGCGCCCGGCCGGCGCGCCAAACCGCTCAACAGACTGGGCAGGTAGGCCGCGATCACCGCGCCGAAGAGCACGATCAGCCAGCCGACGTAGATCCAGACCAGCAGGATCGGCACGATCGCGAAGGCGCCGTAGATCATCGAATAGGTCGGCATCAGGCTCAGGTAGTAGGCCAGCACGCGCTTGGCGACCTCGATCGCGAAGGCGGTGAAGAGCGCGCCGGCCCAGGCGTGGGCCCATTTGACCCGGGTGTTCGGCACGTAGTGGTAGAGCGCGGCGACGCCGGCGGCCAGCAGCACGAACTCGAAGCTCACGAACAGGCCCTTGACCATGCCGCCGCCGAAGACGTCGCGCGAGGCAGAGATGAAGGACGCCGTGGTGCTGAGGCTCAGCGCCAGCAGCAGCGGCCCGAGCGTCATCGCGCTCCAGTAGATGACCACCCGCTGCGCCAGCGGCCGCGGCCGGCGCACCCGCCAGATGTTGTTGAGCGTCTTGTCCATGGTGAGGATCAGCGCCACCGCGCTGATCAGCAGGGCCACCAGGCCGGCGACGCCGAGGCTCGAGGCCTTGCTCGAGAACTGGCTCAGGTAGCCCAGCACCTGGCGCGCGATGTTGTCGGGGATCAGGCTCTCGATCAGCCAGCGCTGCAGCCGCCCCTGCAGGCTGCCGAACATCGGGAACACGGTGAAGAGCGCCAGCGCTACCGTGAAGAAGGGCACCAGCGCGATCGTGGTGGTGAAGGTGAGGCTGCTGGCGGTCAGGCCGAGCCGGTCTTCGCGGAAGCGCTCCCCCAGCATCCAGGCCGTGTTGCCCCAGGGAAAGCGGGAAAGATCCCTCCACAGCTGCCGGCGATTCATGGCCGGTATCATGCCATCCGGTCCTTTCCGCTCCGGGTCGGCCGCGTCCTCCTCGAGCCTGCCTTCCCTCCTCCCGCACCGCCTTGACCGCCTCCACGACACCGCCTCCCGCCGTTGCCGCCACCCGCTGGCTGGCCGTCGGCAGCCTGGTCGGCCTGATCGTGCTCGGGCTGGCCTGGGAACTCTGGCTGGCGCCGCTGCGGCCGGGCGGCTCGTGGCTGGCGCTCAAGGTGCTGCCGCTGGTGGTGCCGCTGTCGGGCCTCATGAAGAACCGCATGTACACCTACCGCTGGGTCAGCCTGATGATCTGGCTCTATTTCATCGAAGGCGTGGTGCGCGCCTGGAGCGACACCAACGGCTTGAGCCAGGTGCTGGCGCTGATCGAGGTCGTGCTGTGCCTCGTGCTGTTCGCGGCCTGCGCCTGGCATGTCCGGCTGCGGTTGCGCAACGCGGCGCGGGCGGCCGTCACCACTACACCGAAACCCGCGGCACCGCTGCGCGAAGGCACTCCATGACTGCGTTGCTCGATTCACTGCGCGCCATCGTCGGCGCGACGAACCTGCTCACCGAGGGCGACCTCAGCGCCTGGGAACAAGACTGGCGCAAGCGCTCGCGCGGCAAGGCGCTGGCGGTGGTGCGGCCGGCCGACACCCGGCAGGTGGCCGAAGTGGTCAAGGCCTGCGCCGCGGCCGGCGTCGCGATCGTGCCGCAGGGCGGCAACACCGGCCTGGTGGTCGGCTCCACGCCCGACGCCAGCGGCACCCAGGTGCTGCTGAGCCTGCAGCGGCTCAACACGGTGCGCTCGATCGACGGCGCCAACCTGACGATGACGGTCGAGGCGGGCTGCGTGCTGCAGAGCCTGCAGGAGGCCGCGCGCGAAGCCGGCTACCTGTTCCCGCTCAGCCTGGCCGCCGAGGGCAGCTGCACCATCGGCGGCAACCTGGCGACCAACGCCGGCGGCACGCAGGTCGTGCGCTACGGCAACACCCGCGACCTGTGCCTCGGCCTGGAGGTGGTCACGGCCGAAGGCGCGGTCTGGGAAGGCACCAGCGGCCTGCGCAAGGACAACACCGGCTACGACCTGCGCGACCTGATGATCGGCAGCGAAGGCACGCTCGGCATCATCACCGCCGCCACCCTCAAGCTCTATCCGCTGCCGGCGGCGCAACTGACGGCCTGGGCGGCGGTGCCTTCGCTCGACCACGCGGTGCGGCTGCTGGGCCTGGCGCACCAGCGGCTCGGCTCCGGCCTGACCGGCTTCGAGGTGATGGGCCGCTTCGCGCTGAGCCTGGTGCACAAGCACTTCCCGGCGCTGCGCGTTCCCTTCATCGACGACGAATCGGTGCCCTACTGCGTGCTGCTCGAGAACTCCGACAGCGAATCCGAGGACCATGCGCGTTCGCTCTTCGAGGCCCTGCTGCAGGGCGCCTTCGAGGACGGCTGCGTCACCGACGCGGTGGTCGCCGAGAACCTGACCCAGGCGCAGCAGCTCTGGCACGTGCGCGAGAGCATTCCGCTGGCGCAGGTCGAGGAAGGCTTGAACATCAAGCACGACATCTCGATCGCGGTGTCGCGGATCCCGGCCTTCGTGAGCGCCACCGACGAGCTGCTGCAGCGCGAGATCCCGGGCGTGCGCCTGGTCAACTTCGGCCACCTCGGCGACGGCAACCTGCACTACAACGTGCAGGCGCCGGCCGGCGGCGACAGCCGCGCCTTCCTGCGCGACAACGAGGAGCGCATCAACACGCTGGTCTACGACGCGGTGGAGGCCTTCGAGGGCTCCTTCTCGGCCGAGCACGGCGTCGGCTCGCTCAAGGTCCACTCGCTGGAAAAGCACAAGTCGCCGGTGGCGCTGGAGATGATGCGGGCGATCAAGCGCGGGCTGGACCCGAAGAACATCCTGAATCCGGGCAAGGTGCTCCGCATCGATTGACCGGCGATGCGCGTAGACTATGCGCATTGTCCATGCACGGAAATGCCTCCATGATCCGCTTCGATCCCCATGCGCCCAAGAAGGCCACCAACCTTTCGCTGAACAGCAAGGTGCTCGAAATGGCGCGTGAACTCGGCATGAACGTGTCGCAGACGGTCGACGGCCTGCTGGCGGAAGAGGTCAAGCGCCGCTACTGGGAAAAGTGGAACGACGACAACAAGGAAGGCATCGCCGCCTACAACGCGCGCATCGAGCGGGAAGGCCTGCCGCTCGCCAAGTACCGGAGCTTCTGAGCGCATGGCCCGCTACGAGGTCTATCGGCATCCCGACGCCATGCTGCGCAAGCGCACGCCCTATCTGCTCGACTTGCAGAACGACTACATCAGCGCCGTGGACACGCGGGTCGTGGTGCCGATGCGACCCGCGAAGTCCTTCGGGCCGCCGATGCGCGACCTCAACCCTTCGTTCGTCATCGACGGCGTGGAGGTCGTCCTCGACACCGCCGCGCTGGCGGCTTTTCCGGCGGCCGAGCTGCAAAGGCCGGTCGCCAGCCTGAAGACACAGAGCGGCCTCGTTGCCGACGCCCTCGATACCCTGTTCGGCAGTTACTGACATGACCACCGCCCGCCCCATCCGCTCCCAATACGAAGACTTCATGCGCCACGTCGACACGACCGGCGTGTTCAAGGCCGACCGCACCGGGACCGGCACGAAGAGCGTGTTCGGCTACCAGATGCGCTTCGACCTGAACGAAGGCTTCCCGCTGGTCACCACCAAGAAGGTGCACCTGAAGTCCATCGTCCAGGAGCTGCTCTGGTTCCTCACCGGCTCCAGCGACAACAACTGGCTCAAGGAGCGCGGCGTCACCATCTGGGACGAATGGGCGCGCGAGGACGGCGACCTCGGCCCGGTCTACGGCGTGCAGTGGCGCAGCTGGCCGACACCCGACGGCGGCCACATCGACCAGATCCAGCAGGTGATCGACACGCTCAGGAGCAATCCCGATTCGCGCCGCATCATCGTGAGTGCCTGGAACGTGGCCGAGCTCTCGAAGATGGCGCTGATGCCCTGCCACGCCTTCTTCCAGTTCTACGTGGCGCCCGCGCAGGAAGCCGGCGGCCGGGGCAGGCTCAGCTGCCAGCTCTACCAGCGCAGCGCCGACATCTTCCTCGGCGTGCCTTTCAACATCGCCAGCTACGCGCTGCTCACGCACATGGTGGCCCAGCAGTGCGAGCTCGACGTCGGCGACTTCATCTGGACCGGCGGCGACTGCCACATCTACAGCAACCACGCCGAGCAGGTCGCGCTGCAGCTGAGCCGCGAGCCGCGCCCGTATCCGACGCTGGTCATCCGCCGCAAGCCGGCGTCGATCTTCGACTACCAGTACGACGACTTCGCCTTCGAGGGCTACGACCCGCATCCGGCGATCAAGGCGCCGGTGGCGGTCTGACGCCGATGCGCGTCAACCTCATCTACGCCCGCGCCGCCAACGGCGTCATCGGCCGCGACGGCACCATTCCCTGGCACCTGCCGGAAGACCTGGCGCACTTCAAGCGCCAGACCGCCGGCGCGCCGGTCGTCATGGGCCGCAAGACCTGGGACTCGCTGCCGCCGCGCTTCCGGCCGCTGCCCGGCCGGGACAACATCGTCGTCACGCGGCAGACCGACTGGCAGGCCGAGGGCGCGCGCCGCGTCGACAGCCTGCGCGCCGCGCTGCAGGCCTGCGGGCAGGCGGCCGAGGTCTGGGTCATCGGCGGTGCGCAGATCTACGCCGAGGCGGAGCCGCTGGCGCAGCGCGCGGTGGTGACCGAGATCGCCGCCGACTTCGCGGGCGATGCCTGGGCGCCGACGCTCGGCCCCGACTGGCACGAGGCCGCGCGCGAGCCGCAGGCGGTGGCGGCCAACGGGCTGGCCTTCAGCTTCGTGACGCTGGAACGGCGCTGAGCCGCTTCAGCTGCAGCCGATGATCTTGAACTCGACGCGCCGGTCCAGCGCGTCGACCGCGTCGTCGGTGCCGCTGCCGATGATGTTCTCGCGAAAGCCCTTGCCGGTCGGCGTCGTGCGGTTGCCGAGCGCGCTCGACTCGGTCACCAGCCGCTGGCGGATGTAGAGCGCGCGCTGCAGCGACAGCGCGTCGTTGAAAGCCACCGAGCCGGTGTGGCTGGTGTGGCCGACGATGTCCATGCAGACCTTCGCCGTGGTGCTCTGGCGGGCGATCTCGCGCAGCCACATTGCGTACGGCCCGCTGATCTTCGCCTCGGGCCAGAAGGCGGTGCTGCCGGGCGTGAACAGGAACTTCACGCCGAGCTCCTGGTTGGCAATGCCGTAGGCGACGATCTTGCCGAAGGCCTGCTCCGCCTCGGCGCTGCGGCCCAGCTTTTCGGAACTGAGGTAGATGCCGTTGAGCACCCGCAGCTGCTCGCCGTTGGGCAGGCCCGCCGCCTCGGTGTACTGGGTCAGCGCGTCCTGGTAGCGCTCGGCGTTGTAGAGCGTGGTGGCCGCCATGATCTTCGGCGCGACCGCGATGTTCTGCATGTAGTAGGGGTCGGCCGGGCGGCCGGCCGGCGTGGCCGTGGTCCGGACGTAGCTCTCGACCACCAGGTCCTTGGTCGGCACCGGCGTGTCGCGGTCGTAGGGCAGCGGCGTGTGGTCCAGGCCTTCGTCGCGGGCCACCGCGGAGGCGTGGGCAACGACGGTGCCGCTCGCCAGTTCGGTCAACGCCAGGTCGATGCGCATCGGCCCCTGCGGCTCGTTCACCGAGATCCGCGTCAGGGTGCCGGTCAAGAGGAAGCGCGCCTTGGCCAGGTTGGCGCTGTCGAAGGGCATGATGTCGATCGAGTCGAACTTCGAGCTCATCCGTTCGGTGACCGTGTCCTGCAGCCGCAGGGTGGCGATGGTCTGCTGGGCGCTGCCGGCGTCGATCATCGGGTCGAGCACCACGCCGCGCTTGGGGCCGATCTTGGCGAGGAAGGCCGGCAGCTTCTGCGTCTGCGCGACCAGGCTGTCGGTGGCCAGCGCCGTCGCCTGGTCGAAGGGCACCGCGGTGGTCGAGGCCACCGGCGGCGGCGTGGCGCAACCGGCCAGTCCGAGCGCCAGCAAGGTGGCACCGGCCAGCCAGCTGCCCCTCAAACATCGCGCGAGCATCGAATCCTTCATCGGCATCCCCTCCTCAGATAATCGGCCTCGCCGGCAGTCACCGGACCCAGCGAGGCACGCTCGAGGATCTCGGTGCAGCGGCTCGGATTGGTCGCGGTCGCCTCCAGCGGCACCACGCGCTCCTCGATCGGTCGGCTGAGCGACTCGTCGTCCGTGTTGCGATCGCCGCGCCGGCGCTCTTCGCGCGCGCTGCGGCTGCCATGCCAGGAGCGGCCGCCCGGCTTGGCGAGCGGCACGCCGCCGACAGGCGTCTCGGGCAGGCTGGAAAGGGTCGGCGGCTCCGTCTCCCTGGGCAGCGGCGCCAGGAGTGCGGCCAGCGCGGCGGACGGCTGGTAGGCCGGCGGCGGCGCCGCTTCGATCGCGACGGCCACGACGGCCTTCGGCGCGGCCG
>NZ_LMUW01000100.1 GCF_009765735.1 Xenophilus sp. L33 | reverse complement strand
TGTGACCGCGGCAGGCGCCCGACTTCTTGTCGGGCGACGCGAAGCTGCCGTCCTTGCACTGGACCGTGGTTCCCGCCGGTGCGCCCGCCGGAGGCGTCTGCGCCTGGGCGCTCAGGGCGCCGACCAGGCCAGCAGCGACCAGCAATGTCTTGAGGGCAAATTTCATTCAGCGAGCTCCATCATCTTGTAAAGGTGAGCCATCGTGCGCAGCTTGTCTGAACGGAAGCTGACTGATTGTTGCGATGCAGCAATAATCTCCATGCGGGAGTTACAAAAGGGAGTTAGCCTTCCGTCTTACAGGGCCGCCGATCGCCCCCAAGGAGACTTCGTGCGCGCACTGTTGGTGGAAGACGACGAAATGATCGGCCGCAGCCTCATGCATGCGCTCGACAGCGCCGGCTGGTCGGTGGACTGGGTGCGCGACGGCGCGCTCGCCAACAGCGCGCTGGCCGACGGCGGCTACACCTGCGTGCTGCTGGACCTCGGGCTGCCGCAGCAGGACGGCACCGAGGTGCTGCGCCGCGCCCGCAAGCGCGGCGACGCCACGCCGGTGCTGGTGCTGACGGCCCGGGACGGGCTCGAGGACCGCATCCAGACCCTCGACCTGGGCGCCGACGATTACCTGCTCAAGCCCTTCGAGCTGCGCGAGCTGCTCGCGCGCATGCGCGCCGTGGTGCGCCGCCGCGACGGTGCCGCCCATTCGGTGATCGGCACCGCCGCGCTGCAGCTCGACCTGACGACCCGCGACGTGGTGGTCAACGGCGTGCGCGAAGTGCTGACCGCGCGCGAATTCGCCCTGCTGCACGCGCTCCTGGAGCGGCCGGGCGCGATCCTGTCGCGCGAACAGCTGGAGGAGCGCATCTACGGCTGGGGCGAGGAAGTGACCAGCAACGCGATCGACGTGCTGATCCACGGCATGCGCCGCAAGCTCGGCGCCGACACGATCCGCAACGTGCGCGGACTCGGCTGGCGGGTCACCCCGGCGTGATTCGCTGGCGTCCGCGGTCGCTGCGCGCGCGCCTGGTCGCCTGGCTGATCGGGCTGCACCTGCTGGCGCTGGCCGCCACCACCTGGCTGTCCTACGTGGTCTACGGCCGGCTGGTCAACAACTTCATGGACGACCAGATGCAGCTGGTGGCCGAGGCGCGCAGCGGCGACCTGCGCCTGCCGGTGCTCAAGCCGGTCGACAGCGAGCAGGCCACCAAGCAAGGGACCTTCGTGGTGCAGATCTGGAGCGCCGACGGCCGCAACCAGCTGGCCAGTTCCTGGCCGGCGCTGGCGGTGCCGCTGCAGCCGCGTTCGGGCTTCGGCGAGGTGCGCACCGGCAGCGGCGAGCGCGGCAACTGGCGCACCTACACCGCCGCGATGGAAGGCGCGCTCGACAACCCGAACGCGCCGCCGCTGCATGTCCAGGTGGTGCAGAACGACGGTTTTCGCCGCGACCGCATCGTCAGCCGTGCGCTGCTCGAAAGCCTGCCGATCCTGGTGATGCTGCCGATCACCTTGCTGATCCTGCTGGTGATCGTGGCGGCCGCCTCGCGGTCGCTGCGGCTGGTCGCGCGCGACGTCGCCACGCAGGGCATCGGCAGCTCGGTGGCGCTGCCGGTGGCGCGGGTGCCCGAGGAGATCGCGCCGCTGGTCACCGGCTTCAACACGCTGCTCGGCCGCCTGCGCGAGGCCTTGCTGAATCAGCGACGCTTCATGGAGGACGCCGCCCACGAATTGCGTACGCCGATGACGGCGATCGGCCTGCAGATCGAGAACCTGCGTTCGCACGTGGCGCCCGGCGACGCGGCCGAGCGCTTCGCGCAGCTCGAAGGCGGCGTGCAGCGCGCGCAGCACCTGATCGAGCAACTGCTGCGACTGGCGCGCCAGGACGCCGAGGCCGCGAATGCGCGCGATCCGGTCGACATCGCCTCGCTGCTGCGCGAGAGCGTCGGCCAGCTGATGGTGCTGGCCGACCGCCGCCGCATCGACGTCGGCTTCGAAGGCCGGGCCACGGTGCAGGTGGCGGCCCCGGCGGCGGACCTGCGCAGCGTCTTCGACAACCTGATCTCGAACGCGGTGCGCCACGCGCCCGAAGGCGGCGTGGTGGACGTGCTGCTGCACAGGATCAACGGCGACACGGTGGTCGACGTGGTGGACAACGGACCCGGCATTCCGCCGGAGCAATTGGCGCGTGTCTTCGATCGCTTCTACAGGGTGCCCGGCGCGCCCGCCGGCGGCAGCGGTTTGGGCCTCGCGATCGCACAGTCGGCGGCGCTGCGCTACGGCTTGCGGATCGAACTGTCGAACCTGGAGCGCGGCCGCGGCCTGAGAGCTCGGGTCTACCTGCCGAAGGACCCTTCGCGCGGCCGCTGACGTTGCTCACGCTCAGCTAATTCTTCGCTCATCTTCCCCTCAGAGTCTGTCCCTAGAGTGGGTTCAGGTCCTTCGAAACGCGTGCCTGCGTTCTGGAGCGAGACCCGACAACAAACCGTCATTGGAGATTGACATGAAAGCAAAGTACAAAGTTCTCGCCATCGGCACCTTTTCTGTTCTGAGCGCTTTCGGCGCCATCACCGCCAGCGCGCAGGGCGTCGTGAACAGCGAACCGCTCGGCCAATCGACCGCGGCCAATGGCGGCACCGCTGCCTCGCTGCCCGATGTGGATGCCGGCGCACTGGCCGTGACCCATCCGACCTCCAACGGCGAACCCACCGGCATGTCGACCTCGCCGGCGATGACCGACGGCAAGATCACGCGCGAACAGGTGCAGCGCGAAGCGATCGCGGCGATGCACCCGGCCACCAACAGCGAACCGATCGGCCAATCGACCTCGCCGCCGATGAGCACCGGCGGCGGCACCGCCAGCGGCGAATAAGTTCGCTCGCACCAGGAGCCTTCACGGGCTCCCGCGACACCCGCGGCAGTCGGTGGCCATGCCACTGGCGCGCGGGTGTTTTGCCGTCCGGAGGGTCTTGTAAAGTCATGGGTTCGCCGTCAAATGGCGTTTTTCCTTTCGACTGCTCCGTGCCATGACCACCACAAAGACCAAGCTCCCGTTCCAGGCCGAGGTCGCGCAACTGCTGCACCTCGTCACCCATTCCTTGTATTCGAACAAGGAGATCTTCCTTCGCGAGCTGATCTCCAACGCGTCCGACGCCTGCGACAAGCTGCGCTTCGAGGGGATCGACCAGCCGGCCCTGTACGAAGACCAGCCCAGGCTGGAAGTGCGCGTGTCCTTCGACGCCGGGGCCAAGACGCTGACCATCACCGACACCGGCATCGGCCTGTCGGAGCAGGAGGCCATCGACAACCTCGGCACCATCGCCAAGAGCGGCACCAAGGAGTTCATGAGCAAGCTCTCGGGCGACCAGAAGGCCGACGCGCAGCTGATCGGCCAGTTCGGCGTGGGCTTCTACTCGGGCTTCATCGTGGCCGACCGCATCACGGTCGAATCGCGCCGCGCCGGAGTGCCGACCGAACAAGGCGTGCGCTGGGCCAGCACCGGCGCCGGCGACTTCGAGGTCGACACCATCACCCGTGCCGAGCGCGGCACCAGCGTCACGCTGCACCTGCGTGACGATGCCGACGAATACCTCAACGCCTGGAAGCTCAAGTCGATCATCGGCAAGTATTCCGACCACATCTCGCTGCCGATCCTGATGGAGAAGGAAGAGTGGAAGGAAGGCGAGGATGACAAGGGCGGCGCCATGGTCAAGACCGGCGAATGGGAGCCGGTCAACCAGGCCAACGCGCTCTGGAGCCGCGCCAAGAAGGACATCACGCCCGAGCAGTACGTCGACTTCTACAAGAACATCAGCCACGACTTCGAGGCGCCGCTGGCCTGGAGCCACAACCGGGTCGAAGGCAACACCGAATACACCCAGCTGCTCTACATCCCGGCCAAGGCGCCGATGGACCTGTGGAACCGCGACAAGGGCGCCGGCCTCAAGCTCTACGTCAAGCGCGTCTTCATCATGGACGACGCCGAGGCGCTGCTGCCCAGCTACCTGCGCTTCGTCAAGGGCGTGGTCGACTCCGCCGACCTGCCGCTCAACGTCAGCCGCGAGCTGCTGCAGGAGAGCCGCGACGTGAAGGCGATCCGCGACGGCAGCACCAAGCGCGTGCTCGGCATGCTCGAGGACCTGGCGAAGAAGCAGAAGACCGGCGCCGAGAGCGGCGAAGGCAAGATCGACATCGGCTCCGGCGAATCGGTGCCGGCGCCCGAGCCGACCGAAGTGACCGATGTGGTCGACAAGAAGGCCGCCGACAGCACGCCCGCCGCCGAGGCCGCGGCCGACTACGCCGACGAGTCCGGCAAGTACGCCAAGTTCTACGCCGAGTTCGGCTCGGTGCTCAAGGAAGGCCTGGGCGAGGACTTCGGCAACCGCGAGCGCATCGCCAAGCTGCTGCGCTTCGCCTCCAGCACCAGCGACACCGTGAGCGTCAGCTTCGCCGACTACAAGTCGCGCATGAAGGAAGGCCAGGACGCGATCTACTACATCACCGCCGACACGCTGGCCGCTGCCAAGAACAGTCCGCAGCTCGAGATCTTCAAGAAGAAGGGCATCGAGGTGCTGCTCATGACCGACCGGGTCGACGAATGGGCGCTCAACTACCTCACCGAGTTCGACGGCACGCCGCTGCAGAGCGTCGCCAAGGGCGCGGTCGACCTCGGCAAACTGCAGGATGAGTCGGAGAAGAAGGCCGCCGAGGAAGCCGCCGAGTCGTTCAAGCCGATGCTCGAGCGGCTCAAGGAAGCGCTCAAGGACAAGGCCGAAGACGTGCGCGTCACCACGCGGCTGGTCGATTCGCCCGCTTGCCTCGTGGTGCAGGACGGCGGCATGAGCACGCAGCTCGCGCGCATGCTCAAGCAGGCCGGCCAGCCCGCGCCGGACCTGAAGCCGGTGCTGGAGGTGAACGCGGAGCATCCGCTGGTCAAGAAGCTCGAAGGCTCTTCGCATTTCGACGACCTGGCCAACATCCTCTTCGACCAGGCACTGCTGGCCGAAGGCGGCCTGCCGGCGGACCCCGCGGCCTACGTGCGCCGGGTCAACGCGCTGCTGGTCTGACGCATCGGAGGGCGCGGCCATGACCGGTTACTGGCTCATGAAATCCGAGCCCGACGAGTGCTCGATCGACGACGCGCTGGCCGCGCCGGACGCCACCGTGCCGTGGACCGGCGTGCGCAGCTACCAGGCGCGCAACTTCATGCGCGATGCGATGCAGGTCGGCGACGGCGTGCTCTTCTATCACTCCAGCTGCCCCGAGCCGGGCATCGTCGGCATCGCGCGCGTGGCTTCGGGCACGCGGGCCGATCCGACCCAGTTCGATCCGAAGTCGCCCTACTACGACGCCGCCTCGCCGAAGGACAAGCCGCGCTGGCTGCTGCTCGACGTGCAGGCGCTGAAGAAGACGCGGCTCCTGTCGCTGCCCGAACTGCGCGCGACGCCGGCGCTGGCCGACCTGCTGGTGCTGCGGCGGGGCAATCGCCTTTCGATCACGCCGGTCGACGCCGTGCATTGGCGGCTGATCGACAAGATGCTGGCTTAGCCCTCGAACGCCGATCCCGGCGTCAGCGGCGGATGCCGATAGCTGGCCGGCGTGCGGCTCAGCTTCACCGGCGAACCGATGCCGCGAAAGCCGCCTTCCATCTCGACCACCATGCCGCGATGCGCGGTGTGCGGATGCTTCAGCGCGGCGTCGACCGACAGCACTGGCGCGGCCGGCACGCCGGCAGCCATCAGCTGGTCGACCAGCTGGCGGCCGTCGAAGAGCGCCAGGGCCGTTTCGAGTTCCCGCTTGAGCGCGACCCGGTTCACCGAGCGCGAGCCGGCGTCGCGGTAATGCGGATCGTCGCTGAGCGTCGGCAGGCCGATGCAACGGCAGAAGCTCGCGAACTGCCGGTCGTTGCCGACCGCCACGAAGATCGGATCGGTGCCGGTCGCCAGCGCGTCGTAGGGGTAGATGTTGGGATGCGCATTGCCGGTGCGGCGCGGCTCCTTGCCGTCGAGGAACCAGTTGGCCGCATGCGGATGCAGCAGCGACAGGCCGCTGTCGTAGAGCGCCGCCTCGACCAGCTGGCCGCGGCCGCTGCGCGTGCGCTCCTGCAGCGCCAGCAGCACGCCGATCACCGCGTTGAGGCCGGTCACCATGTCGACCACCGGCAGCCCGACCCGCAGCGGGCCGCCGTCGGCCTCGCCGTTGATGCTCATGATGCCGGTCATGGCCTGCACCGCGGCGTCGTAGCCCGGCAGCGCGCCGAGCGGGCCGTCGGCGCCGAAGCCCGAGACCCGGCACCAGACCAGCCGCGGAAAGCGCTGCGACAGCTCGTCGAAGCCGATGCCCCAGCGTTCCATGGTGCCGGTCTTGAAGTTCTCGACCAGCACGTCGGCCTCGGCCACCAGCGCCAGCAGCGCCTCGCGGCCCGCCTCGCTGCCGAGGTCGAGCGACAGCACCCGCTTGTTGCGGTTGAGCCCTTGGTAGTAGGAAGCGACGCCGTCCTTGAAGGGCGGGCCCCAGGTGCGCGTGTCGTCGCCCTGCGGCGGCTCGACCTTGAGCACGTCCGCGCCGTGGTCGCCGAGGATCTGGCCGCAATAGGGACCGCCGAGGATGCGCGAGATGTCGAGCACGCGGATGCCGGCCAGTGCGCCGGGCGAAGGTGTCGTGGTCATGCAGACTCCAGCTGACTTTCTTGTGGGTTCGGAAGAGGGCCCGCTCAGGCGGCGGTGCCGTGCCGGTCGACCAGCTTGAAGGTGCCGGTCGCCAGCGCCACGAGCAGGCCGCTCGGGTCGTGCACCTCGCCGCGGGCGAAGCTCGGCGAACGCCCGCGCCGCTCGCAATGGGCCGAGCCGATCAGCTCGCCGTTCGACGACGCGACGAAGTGCAGGCTCATGTCGATCGTGATGACGCCGAAGTTGCGCGGGTCGTGCGCGCGCACCGCGCAGGAAAGGACGCAGTCCATCAGCACCGCCAGCGCACCGCCGTGCACGTCGCCGCGGCTGTTGGTGTGCATCGGGTCGAAGGGCATGCGCACGCGGGCGCGGTCGTCGCCGATCGAGACGCCGCGAAGGCCGAAGGCCCGCACCATCGGCATCGGCAGGCCGAACAGCACGTCCGGGGCTTCGTTCTGGAAATCTTTCATGAACCCTCCACGACCGCGGCGGAGCGCAGGCTGTCGATCTCGGCCGGCTCCAGCGCCAGCCATTGCGCCAGCACCTCGCTGGTGTGCTGGCCGAGCTGCGGCGGCGCGCTGCAGGGCGCGGGGCTGTCGCTCATGTTGAGCGCGCTGCGCAGGACCGGGATGCGGCGGCCGCTGGCGTGCTCGACCTCGACGACCATCTTCCGATGCCGCACCTGCGGGTCGTCGAAGACCTGGTCCATCGTGTTGATGCGCGTGGCCGGCACCTGCGCCGCCTCGAGCAGCGGCAGCCAGTGCGCGCTGGCCTGGGCGGCGATCAGCGGCTCGATCACCGCGTGCAGATCGACCCGCGCGGCGACCCGGTGGCCGTTGCTGTCGAAGCGCGGGTCGCGCGGCAGGTCGGCGCAACCGAGCACGCCGCAGAGGCTCGCGAACTGGCGGTCGTTGCCGGCCGCGATCACCAGCCAGCCATCGGCGGTGCGGAACACGCCCGAGGGCGCCGCGATCGGGTTGTTGTTGCCCTGCCGGGTCGGCGCCGCGCCGCCGAGCAGGAAGCCCTGAGCCAGGTGGACGTTGAAGGCGACGCTGGCGTCGAGCATCGCGGCGTCGATGAATTGCCCGCGGCCGCTGATGCCGCGCTGGATCAGTGCACCCAGCACCGCGACGCTGGCCTGGTAGCCGGTGACCAGGTCGGTGGCCGGAATCGCGGTGCGCATCGGCGACGCACCGGGCTGGCCGTCGGGCACGCCGCAGCTGCTCATCATCCCGGTCATGGCCTGCATCACGAAGTCGTAGGCCGGCCGCCGCGCATAGGGGCCGTCCTGGCCGAAGCCGGTGACCGAGCAGTAGACCAGGCGCGGGTTGATCTTCTGCAGCGTGGCGTAGTCGAGCCCGTAGCGCTGGAGCGTGCCGGCCTTGAAGTTCTCGACCAGCACGTCGGCCCGGCGCGCCAGCGAGCGCACCAGCTCGGCGCCTTCGGGCGTCGCGAAGTCGATCGCGATCGAGCGCTTGTTGCGGTTGCAGGCGAGGAAGAAGTTCGAATCTCGGCCGGGCCCGGCCGTGGGCGCCTCCATGGCGACACCGAGCTCGCGCGCATCGTCGCCGCGGCCGGGCGCCTCGATCTTCACGACGTCGGCGCCGAGGTCGCCCAACAACTGAGCGCACCACGGTCCGGCCAGCACGCGGCTGAGGTCGAGCACCCGGATGCCGTCGAGCGCGGTGCGGGAAGGGCCGGCTGTCAATCGAGCGCTCCCTTGGCCTTGAGGCGGTCGATGCGGCCCTTCTCGCGGGCGTAGCTGGCCAGCGCGAACTTCTTGTAGTCGTCGGGGCCGAGGTAGTTGACCTGCTGGTTGAGCTGGTCGAGCACGCGCTGGCTGGCCGGCGATTCGAGCGCCGCCTTGAAGGCGTCGTGGATGCGCGTGACGCGCGCCGGGTCGATGCCAGCCGGCCCGGCGATGCCGTAGGGCGAGTCGATGGTGGCGTCGACGCCTTCCTCCTTGAGCGTCGGCAGGTCAGGGTAGCGCTTGATGCGCTCGGGCGTGAACATCACCAGGTAGCGCATCTTGCCGGCGTCCACGTGCGGCACCGCGACGCCGGACAGCGGCGCGGCGTCGATGTGGCCGCCCAGCAGCGCGTTGGTGACCTCGGCGTCGCCCTTGAACGGGATGATGTTGACCTGCAGGCCGGTTGTCTGGCCGATCTCGTCGAGCACGATCCGCTGAGTGCCCAAGGCGCCGGTCGAGCCGACGTTGATCCGGCCGGGTCGCTTGGCGGCATCGGCCGCGAAGTCCTTCCAGGTCTTCCACGGCGCATCGGCCTTCACCGCGAGGCCGAAGGCGTAGTCGGACAGCTGGATGATGTAGCTGAAGCTGCGCGTCGGGTCGTAGGCGACCTTGTTGACGTAGGGCTCGCGGTAGACCGTGGCCGGCATGGCGGCCAGCATGTAGCCGTCGGGCGTGGCGCGCACCAGCGCGGCGGCGCCGTTGGTACCGTTGGCGCCCGGCCGGTTCTCGATCACGATCGGCTGGCCGAGCAACTTGCCGGCTTCCTGGGCGACGATGCGCAGGTGCTGGTCGGTCGGGCCGCCGACGGCGTAGGGCACGATCAGCGTGATCGGGCGGTCGGGAAAAGTCTCGGCCGGCGCGGCCGCTGCTGCGAGGCACAGCGTGGCGGCGAGCAGCGGGCGCCCGAGGGCGCGCAGAGGTGACAGCAGCTTCATTGTCTTTTCTCCCTTGTTTGCGTTCGATGCGTGGGTTGGATGTCAGTCGAGCCGTGCGCCCGATTCTTTCACCACGCCCTTCCACTTCTCCGTTTCGGACGCGATGAACTGCGCCAGTTGCTGCGGTGAGCTGTCGGGTGCCGGCTCCAGCCCTTGCGCCGCGAAGATCTGCTTGACCCGCGGGCTGGCCAGCGCCTGGGCGAAGGCCTTGTTGAGCTTGTCGATGGTGGCAGGCGGCGTGCCGGCCGGTGCGACGACGCCGAAGAAGACGCTGACGTCGTAGCCCTTGATGCCCTGCTCGGCGAGCGTCGGCACGTCGGGCAGCGCCTGCGAGCGGGCCGCGGTGGTCACGCCGATCGCGCGCAGCTTGCCGGCCTTGACGAAGGGCATCGCGGTCAGCACGTCGGTGAAGCTCATCGACACCTGGCCGCCGATCAGGTCGTTGAGCGCCGGGCCGGTGCCCTTGTACGGCACGTGCTGCAGGTCGGTGCCGGCGATCGAGTTGAACATCACGCCGGCCAGGTGCGACGACGCGCCGTTGCCGGACGAGGCGTAGCTGAGCTTGCCCGGATTGGCCTTGGCGTAGGCCACCAGTTCGTGCACGTCGTGCACCGGCACCGAGGGGTTCACCACCAGGATGTTGGGCAGGTGGCCGACCTGGATCACCGGCGCGAAGCTCTTGAGCTGGTCGTAGCCGATCTTGCGATAGAGGCTGGAGTTGATCGCCAGCGGGCCGGAGGTGCCGAAGAGCAGGGTCTGGCCGTCGGGCGCGGAGCGCGCCACGTATTCGGCGCCGATGTTGCCGCCGGCGCCGGCGCGGTTCTCGACGATCACCGGCTGGCCGAGCGTGTCCTTCATCTCGGCGGCCAGCGTGCGGGCCATGGCGTCGGTCGGGCCGCCCGGCGGGAACGGGATGACGAGGATCACCGGCTTGGTCGGAAAACCTTCGGCGTGAGCGGCCTGCGCGAGCGGCAGGCCAGCGACGCAGGCGGCGAGCAACAGGGTCTTGAGCGCTTTCATCGTTGTCTCCTTTTGTGTGGGTGGGTTCAGGCCGGTGCGGTTTCGGCGATGGACGCGGAGGCGTGCGCGGCCCACGCAGCCGGCAGTTCGGGCGGCAGCAGCGGATCGCGTGGCAGCACCCGATGCAGCAGCACCAGCTGCGCCCATTCGATGCGCTCGGCCGAGCCGGTGCGGCCGCCTTCCCAGGCCATCGCGATCGCGCTGCTGCAGTGGTAGAGCGCCGATGCGGCCTGGCGCGCCAGCAGGTCGCCGCCGTCGCGGGCCGCCGTCTGCGCCAGCAGCGAGGCACGGGCGAGGGCATCGCGCAGGGCCGCCGCGAAGGCTGGGGCGATCGCGGCCTGCTCGAGCAAGGCACCGAAATGCGCCTGCAGCGCCGGCAGCGATTCCTCGCGCTTGATGGCGCGGATCACGTCGAGCGCCACGATGTTGCTGGTGCCTTCCCAGATCGAGCCGAGGTGGGCGTCGCGCACCAGCCGCGGATCGGCCCATTCCTCGATGTAGCCGCAGCCGCCGCGCACTTCCATCGCGTCGCCGGTGACCTTGCGGGCATCGCGGCAGGCGCGGAACTTGATGAGCGGCGTGAGGATGCGCAGCAGCGCATAGGCGCCGGGCTCGCCGGCGTCGGAGCGGGCCAGCGCCTGCGCCGTCTGGAACACCATCGTGCGGGCCTGTTCGGCCGGCAGGCGGAGCTTGTGCAATTGCTTCTGCATCAGCGGCATGTCGGCCAGCCGGCGGCCGAAGGCGCGGCGCTCGGCGGCGACGTATTCGGCCTCGGCCACCGCGCGGCGCATCAGGCCGGCGGCGCGCACGCCGTTCGACAGGCGCGAGTTGTTGACCATGTCGGCCATCTGCTGGAAGCCGCGACCGGCCTCGCCCACCAGGTAGGCGACCGCACCCTCGAGCCGGATCTCGCCGCTGGCCATCGAGCGGGTGCCGAGCTTGTCCTTGAGGCGCAGGATGCGGTAGTGGTTGTCGCCGCCGTCGTCCAGCCGGCGCGGCAGCAGGAAGAGCGACACGCCCTTCATGCCGGCCGGCGCGTCGTCGGCGCGGGCCAGCACCATCGCGAAGTCGGCGTCGGGGTTGGAGCAGAACCACTTGTCGCCTTCGAGGCGCCATTGGCCGGCCTCGTCCTGCCGGGCGCGGGTCACGGTGGCGGCGATGTCGGAACCGGCGGCCTGCTCGGTCATGAACATCGCGCCCTGCGCCAGCGTGTCGAAGTCGAGCGACTGGAAGCGCGGCAGGAAGCGCGCGACCAGCTCGGGGCTGCCGAAGCGCTTCAACGTGCGGGCCAGCGAGTCGGTCATCGAGACCGGGCAGCACAGGCCGAACTCGGCCTGCACGAAGAGATAGGTCAGGGCGTACTTGACCAGCGGCGGCATTCGGCCCTTCCAGCCCAGCGTCTCTTCGCGGTGCGACATCGCGGCCAGGCCGAATTCCGAAAGGGCCAGGCGCTCCATCTCGACGTAGGCGGGGTGCTTGACGACCTTCTGCGCATCGATGCCGGTGCGGGTGCGCAGCTGCAGGGTCGGCGGGTTGTGGTCGGCGGTGTGGGCCAGGTCGTCGAGCGGGCCGCCGGCCAGGGCGCCGAGGCGTTCGAAGTGCGGCTGCATGTGTCGCACCAGGTCTTGCGGGAGATAGAGCGCGAGCAGCCGCTGCAGTTCGGCGTCGGTGCTGAAGAGGTTCTGGCCGTGGCGGTCGGGAACCGGATGCGCGGGGGCATCGGCGAGATGCGAGGCGGTGGCTTGCATGACTTGTCTCCTTCTGGAAGACGATCTTTCCGCGCTCGACGATGCTTGTCCAATATCGAATGTGGCTTGCTTGATTCGATTTACCTATTGTGAAAGACTGGCCGCATGGAGCTTCGTCACCTGCGCTATTTCGTCGTCCTGGCCGAAGAACTGCATTTCGGCCGGGCCGCGCGCCGGCTGTCGATCTCGCAGCCGCCGCTCAGCGTCGCCATCCGCCAGCTGGAGGATTCGGTCGGCGCGCGCCTCTTCGAGCGCAACAGCAAGGAAGTGCGCATGACGCCGGCCGGCCAGGCGCTGCAGGCGTCGGCGCTGGCGCTGCTGCGCCAGGCCGAGGAAGCGGCGCTGCAGGCGCGCGACGTGTCGCTGGGTTCGGCCGGTCGGCTGCGCATCGGGTTCGTCGGCGCGATGCTCTACCGCGGGCTGCCGCAGGCGCTGGTCAAGTTCCAGGCGCGCTTCCCGGCGGTGCGCATCAGCCTGGCGGAGCTCAATTCGGGCGAGCAGATCGCCGAGTTGCTGCACGACCGTCTCGACGTCGGCTTCGTCCACACCAGCCGCATGCCGGAGGAATTGCGCCACGCGCTGCTGCTGTCGGAGCCCTTCGTGCTGTGCCTGCCGGTCGGGCATCGGCTGGCGCGGCGCCGCACGGTGCCGGTGGCCAGCCTCCGGCATGAATCGCTGGTGCTGTTCTCGCGCGCCGCCTCACCCGACTACCACGCGCGCATTCTCGGCATCTGCGCCGCAGCCGGCTTCGTGCCCGAGGTGCGGCACGAGGTGCGACATTGGCTGAGCGTGGTGTCGCTGGTGTCGCAGGGCATGGGCGTTGCTCTGGTGCCGAACGCGTTGCGCCATTCGGGCCTGCGTGGCGCGGTGTTCCGGCCGCTCGACGAGGAAGCGGCGCGGTCGGACGCGCATTGCGTCTGGCGCGACGGGCCGGACAACGCGGTGGTGCAAGCCTTCCTGCGGGCGGTCAAGGCGCCCGAAGCCGCGGTCGATCAGGCGTAGAGCGGCTGTTCGGCCATGGCCTCGCACTGGTCCTGCAGCATCTGGATCTGGCCCTTCCAGTAGTCGCTGGAGCCGAACCACGGGAAGTTGATCGGGAAGATCGGGTCTTCCCAGCGGCGCGCCAGCCAGGCGCTGTAGTGGATGAGCCGCAGGGTGCGCAGCGGCTCGACCAGCGCCAGTTCGCGGCGGTCGAAGTCGCGGAACTGCTCGTAGCCGTCGAGCAGGCCGCTCAGTTGCGCGGTCTGCTGGGCCCGGTCGCCGGACAGCAGCATCCACAGGTCCTGCACCGCGAAGCCGGTGCGGGCGTCGTCGAGGTCGACGAAGTGCGGGCCGCCGTCGGGCCGGTCGGTCGGCGTCCAGAGGATGTTGCCGGGGTGGACGTCGCCGTGCAGCCGCAGCGACTTGAGCGGCGACTCGGCGGCCTCGGCGCGCCCAGATCCGCTCCCGAGTGCGGTGGCCGCGATCATCTCGAAGGCCGCGTTGCAGGCCGTTTCCCATTCGCGCTGCACGTCGAGCGGCACCATCTGGTGGCCGAGCAGCCATTCGCGCGAGGCGATGCCGAAGGTCTGCAGGTCCAGGCGCGGGCGGGCGGCGAAGGGCTTGCGCGCGCCGACCGCGTGGATGCGTGCAAGGAAGCGGCCGACCCATTCGAGCACCTCGAAGTCGTCCAGCTCCGGCGCGCGTCCGCCGCGGTACGGGCTCACGCTGAAGGCGAAGCCGGCGTGGCGGTGCAGCGTCTTGCCGTCGACCACGACCGGCGCGACCGCGGGCACTTCGGCGGCCGCCAGTTCGAGCGCGAAGCCGTGCTCTTCGAGGATCTCGGCGTCGCTCCAGCGATCGGGCCGGTAGAACTTGACGACCACGGCGCTGCGGTCCTCCAGGTGGACCTGGTAGACGCGGTTCTCGTAGGAGTTGAGCGCGGTGAGGCGGCCGTCGCCGTGCAGCCCCAAGGTGGCGAGCGCATCGAGCACCACGTCGGGCGTGAGGCTCTCGTAGGGATGGGCGGCCGGGGCCGATTCGGGGGTGAGGATGTTGAATGGCGCCACCCGCGCATTGTCGGCCCCGCGCCGTGGACGAGCGCTCGCGGCCGGGATAATTTGTCTCCACATGAAAACCCTCTCCTGCGGCGTCCTCATCTTCAATCCGCTGGGGCAGTTGCTCCTGGCGCACGCCACCGGCCAGCGGCACTGGGACGTGCCCAAGGGCGGTCCGGACGAAGGCGAGTCGCCGCGCGCCGCGGCGCTGCGCGAAGTGCGCGAGGAAACCGGCATCGTGCTGGCTGCCGACGCGCTCGAGGACCTCGGCTGCATGGCCTACCGGCCGCGCAAGGACCTGCACCTGTTCCGCACGCTGCTCGACACGCGCGAGTTCGACATCGCCGACTGCCGCTGCACCAGCTTCTTCACGCATCCGGTGACCGGCCTGCCGACGCCGGAGGTCGATCGTTTCCGCTGGGTGGACATGCCGGAGATCCCGGCCCTGGCCGCCAGGTCGATGACCGTGGTGCTGCGCCAGCTGCCCGGTTTCGAGGCGATGCCGGAGGCGGCGCCGGGCCGCTGAAAGGCCGTCTTGCCGGATTCGGCGGCCTACGCGAAGTCGCGGCTTCGGCCCACCCGCCGTGCGCGCGCGCGTGCGCAGTCTGGACATATCCACTGCGGGAGTGCCATCTTGCAAGTCCTTGTTTCCGATCCTCTTATTTCTCCGCGTCGCCCACGGCTGACCGTCCTGCGAGCGGTCGCGGCCGCCGGCCTCGCTTGCGCCATCGTCGGCGCCGCCATCGCCCAGCCCGCCGAGATCTCGAAATCGACGGCCGATCCGGCCGCGGCGCCGGCGGCCAAGCCGGCCGTGGTGCAGACGCCGGCGCCGGAGATGCAAACCCATCCCAGCCCGACGGCGACGGTCAATGCGGAGCGCGCGGCGCGCGGTGGCGCAATGCCCAGCCCGGCGGTCGGCGATGCGCCGGCGGCCCGTGCCGGTGGCAATCCGGCCGGCGGCGCCGCCGATCCGACCCTGGCGGCCCAGCCGGTGCCGCCGCCCTCGAGGACGACACCCTGAGCGGCGCGGCTCAGGGCTGGATGTCCTGGACCTCGCTCTCGACGGCCTTGCCGTAGACCGATTCGATGATGCAGCGCATCGCGGCCTCGAGCGGGCTGCGGCCGAACTGCTCGGCGGCCGGCGCCGACATCGTGGCGCGCCAGGTCTGCCATTCACCCAGCCGGGTCGAATGGAGGATTCTTTCGATCGGCTGGACCGAGACGGCGAAGCGCTCGATCAACGGTCCACCCACCGACCAGTTGGCGCTCGGCGCTGAGCCGTAGCCGGGCGCCGCGTCCTCGCGCGCATGGCGGGCGGCCGAGACCGCCCAGGCGTCCAGCAGCACGCCGTCCAGGTCGGCGACGTCGGTCATCGCGCTCGGTCCGCGGCCAGCGACAGGATGTGGCCGACGCGGGGATCGCCGCGTCCGGCCCGCACGTCGGCATAGGCCGCCTGCACCGCGGCGGGGCCATGGTGGTGTTGCACCTGCAGCCATGGCGTCTCGCCGCCGATGGCGCGGGCCACGAAAGCCTTCCAGGCCGCCAGCTGGCGTTGCGCGAAGCCCTCGGCGCCCCAGTCGTCGACCCGCTTCTTGCCTTGTGCCGGCGCGAAGAACAGGGTCGCGCGCGGGCCGGGCAGCGTCTTGCCGGAGCCGCCCGCGGCCAACTGGTCGACATGGGTGCCGCCGATCGACGCGCTGTGCTTCAGCTGGCCGAAGCGGGTGTGGATCGCGCGGCGCAGCGCGCCGTTGCCGGCGAAGTCGATGTAGACGCAGGGCGTGTCGGCCGGCACCTGGTCGAGCTCTTCGTAGGCCAGCACGCGGTGGTAGCAGCCGAGGCTCTCGCAGAAGGCCTTGTTGGCCGCCGAGGTGAGTCCCACGACCTCGATGCCCTCGCGCTGCGCCAATTGGAAGGCGGTGCCGTAGGCGGTCTTGCTCGACGCGCTCGACAGCAGCATGGTGCGGGCGCCGAAGAAGTCGTTGTCGGCCAGGAAGTCGTCGATCAGCCAGGAGGTGACGAAGAGCGGCCGCAGCAGCGCCTGGACGTCCTCGGTGTCGGCGTTGTAGAGCGGGTCGGAGCGGCTGCGCAGGTACTGGTTGTAGATCGGCGGCAGGCCGGCGCGGTGCGGCGCGGCGTCGGCGAAGCGCTCGATCGACAGGCGCCCGGGCGTGACCACGAGGGTCGACGCCATCGGGAAGTAGCCGTAGAGCCGCTCGCCCACCGCGACGCCCGGATGCAGCGACTGCGCGACCGTCGCGAAGCCCCAGACCGGAATGCGGCCCCAGGCGTCGTCGCCGGTCAGGAAGAACTGCCAGTAGTTCATCGACGCGCCGAAGGCGGCGTAGGTGATGTTGTTGGCGGTGAGCGCGAAGCGCTCGATCCGCATCCGCACCTGGCCATCGGCCAGCCGGGGGTCTTCGGCGGTGTGCAGGCGGGTGTCGGACAGGTCGTCCTTGCGGACCCAAAGCTCGGTCATGCTCATGGATGGACCTTAGCGCAGCCCGGTGTCGTCCGCATGAAGAAAAGCCCGGCGGGCGGTCGCGAACGCGACGCACCGCCGGGCTTCGGGCCCAGACGTCGGAACGATCAGGCGATCGTGAGTTCGACGTCGATGTTGCCGCGGGTGGCGTTCGAATACGGGCAGACCTGGTGGGCGGTGTCGACCAGCAGCTTCTTCTGCGCGTCGTCGAGTCCCGGCAGCGTGACCTTGAGCTTGACCGCGATGCCGTAGGCCTTGCCTTCGTGGATCGGGCCGAGCGAGACGCTGGAATCGATCGCGACGTCGTCCGGCACCTTGACGCTGATCTTCGGGCCGACGGCCTTCATCGCGCCGATGAAGCAGGCGGCGTAGCCGACCGCGAACAGCTGCTCGGGGTTGGTGCCGGGCTTGCCGCTGCCGGGCGAGCTGAGCTTGACGTCGAGCGAGCCGTCGCTGGTCTTGCCGGCGCCGTCGCGGCCGCCGATGACGTGGGCTTCGGCGGTGTAGAGAACCTTGTCGAGAGAAGTGGTCATGGTTTTTCCTTGGGTGGTTGGCTGAAAAAGCCCCGAACGGGCCGGGGCGGAGAGAAAGAGTCAGGCGGCCCTGATGCGGTCGCGCAGCTGGCGGACCTGCTGCGTCAACGAAACCAGCTGGTCGACCGGGCATTGCGAGGCCGCCAGGAGGCAGGCCGGCACGCCGACGGCACGGGTCTTGAGCTTGCGCCCGGCGGATGTCAGGCTGATGTGCACCCGGCGCTCGTCGCCGACATCGCGGATGCGGGCCACCAGGCCGTTGGCCTCGAGCCGCTTGAGCAGCGGCGTGAGGGTTCCTGAATCGAGCGAGAGCCGCTCGCCGAGCTCCGAGACCATGATGCCGTCGCGTTCCCAAAGCACCAGCATCGCGAGATACTGCGGATAAGTGAGCCCGAGCTTCTCGAGCAGCGGCTTGTAGAGCCGGGTCATGGCCAGGGAGGCGGAATAGACGGCGAAGCAGAGCTGGTTGTCCAGCTTGAGCATCTCGTCGGCGGTGGGTGGCACTGCGGGCATGGACCAAATGCTATCTCGCAATTAAATTGTGTGCAACTTAAATTTCGCACGACACGCTGTAAGCACGGCCCGGCGTTAACATGCCGCCCTCAGCCCCCAACACTTCCTGGGAAAAGCCAATTGACATGAGCAGCCCGGCCGATCCGAAGGCGAACAGCGACGCGTCGCTGCGCGAGGCGCAGCCGCCGGGACGTCGCTTCGTCGCGCTGCTGTTCGCCGACCTGTCGCGCTCGACCGAGCTGGCCGGCGCGATCGAGGCCGAGCACTACGCGCAGCTGCTGTCGGCGCTGCGCCGGGTCTACCAGGACGCGATTCCCAAGCACGGCGGCATGGTGGTGCGGGTGCAGGGCGACGGCTTGCTGGCCATGTTCGGCTACCCGACCACCCGCGAGGACGACGGCCGCCGCGCGGTCGACGCCGCGCTGGACCTGCACCAGCGGGTCCGCGCGATCGACGTCGAACTGCCGCCCGGCCACCTGCTGAGCCTGCACACCGGCATCCATTCGGGGCTGGTGCTCATCGGCGCCGGCGACATCGAGCGCGGCCGCTTCGAACTGCTCGGGCCGGTCCCGAACATCGCGGCCCGGTTGTCGGACGCGGCCAAGCCGCACGAGATCCTGGTCAGCGAGGAGACGCTCGGGCCCGCCAGCCGCTTCTTCAGCACCGGTGCGCCGCGCCTCCTGACGGTCAAGGGCCGCGACACGCCGATCCTGGTCTATTCGGTCGACGCCCAGGCCAACCTGGCGGCACGCATGGAAGCCGGCCCGCGCTACCGGCAAGCGCCTTTCGTCGGACGCCGGGCCGAGCTCGACCTGCTCGAGGAGCGCCTCGGCGAGGCCATGGCCGGGCGGGCGCGCTCGGTGGCGGTCGCCGGCGCGCCGGGCATGGGCAAGACCCGCCTGATCGAGCAATTGCTGGGGCACGCCGGCGCGCTCGGCTGCCGCGTGCTGCGCGGCTATTGCGAGAGCGACCTCGGCGCCGAACCCTTTCAGCCTTTCCGCCAGATGCTCCAGGCGCTGGGTGACGACACGCCGCGGCCGAATGCGGTGGCCGCATTTCGCGACCTGCTCGCCGGCCTGGCCGAGGCGCAGCCGCTGGTGCTCTTCGTCGACGACTGGCAGTGGGCGGACGATGCCTCCGGGCAGGTGCTCGCGGCGCTGCGCAAGCTCGACGCGCGCCTCTTGCTGCTGCTGTCGATGCGCCCCACCGAAGGCGACAAGCTGCTGGCGGCCGCGGCGGAGACGGTCGCGCTGGCGCCGCTCAGCAACGTCGAGGCGGCGCAGGCGATCGCCGCCCGGCTGCCCGGCGCCGACCCCTTCGTCGCCGCCGAGATCGCGCGGCATGCCGGCGGCAATCCGCTCTTCATCGAGGAGCTGTGCCACTCTGCGGCGCGCGGCGAGGTCAACCGCCAGTTCGACCAGCTCGGCCAGCTCGGGCGGCTGCGCGGCGGCGCTGGCTGGCTCGGCCACCTGGTGGTCTCGCGGGTGCAGCACCTGCCGGCCGACCACCTCGAACTGGTGCGGGTGGCGGCGGTGATCGGCAACGTCATCCCGGCCTGGCTGCTGGAATCGATCACCGGCGAGCGCGAGGACAGCCCGCTGCTGCGCGGCCTGGCCGAGCAGGACCTGATCTTTCCCGGCGAGCGCGCCGGCATCCTGCGCTTCAAGCACGGCATCACGCGCGACGTGATCTACGAATCGGTGGGGCTGCACGAGCGGCGCCGGCTGCACCTGCGCATCGCCGACGCGATGCGGCGCCAGAGCGCGGCCGCCGCCCAGGACGAGGCGCTGGAGGCGCTCGCCTACCACTACGACGGCGGCGGCGACGCGTCGCAGGCCGCGCACTACGCCGAACTGGCCGGCGACCGGGCGCTGGCCGCCTCGGCGCTCGACCGCGCCCGCGCCCAGTACCGCGCCGCGCTGGCCG
>NZ_LMUW01000099.1:34181-58485 GCF_009765735.1 Xenophilus sp. L33 | reverse complement strand
TCAGTTGCGCCAGGCGCCCATCGATGCGTAGGGCTCGGGCACCGCCAGCGCGCCGGGGTCGGGCGCGGCGCTGGCCGCCACCGCCAGCAGCGCGCGGCGTTCGGCCTCGGTGAGCGGCGCGGCCGCCAGGTCGGCGCGATGCCGCTCCAGGAAGCCGGTGTCGGTCTCGCCCGCCGCGAAGGCGGGATGGCGCAGCACGCGGGCCAGGAAGTCGTTGTTGATCGTGACCCCGAGCATCGTGGTGTCGGCCAGCGCGCCGCGCATGCGCGAGATGGCGAGTCCGCGGTCGGCGCCGTGCACCACCAGTTTGGCGAGCATCGAGTCGAAGTCGGCGCCGACCCGGGCCCCTTCGGTGACGCCGCAGTCGAAGCGCACGCCCGGGCCTTGCGGCGTGCGCAGCAGCAGCACGCGGCCGGTGTCGGGCACGAAGCCGGCATCCGCGTCCTCGGCCAGGATGCGGCATTCGATCGCGTGGCCGGCAAAGCGCACCTGCGACTGCGCGATGCCCAGCGGCTCGCCCTGCGCCACGCGCAATTGCAGCTCGACCAGGTCGAGGCCGGTCACCATCTCGGTCACCGGATGCTCGACCTGCAGCCGGGTGTTCATTTCCAGGAAGAAGAATTCACCGCCCGGCGAGACGATGCATTCGACCGTGCCGGCGTTGACGTAGCCGGCGGCGCGCGCCAGCCGCACCGCGGCCTCGCAGATGCGCTCGCGCAACGCCGCAGGCAGTGCCGGCGCCGGCGATTCCTCGATCAGCTTCTGGAAGCGGCGCTGGATCGAGCATTCGCGCTCGCCCAGGTGGATGACCGAACCCTGCGTGTCGCCGAAGACCTGCACCTCGATGTGCCGCGGCTGGTCGACGAAGCGTTCGGCGAAGAGGCGGCCGTCGCCGAAATAGCGCTGGCTCTCGGCGCGGGCGATGCCGATGGCGGCATCGAGGTCGGCCTCGCGCCGCACGATCTGCATGCCCTTGCCGCCGCCGCCGGCGGTGCCCTTGATCAGCAGCGGGAAGCCGATCGCGCGCGCCCGCTCGGCGAAGCTGGCCGGGTCGTCCGCCTCGTCGGCGGCCGGCGTCACCGGCACCTCGTGCTGCACCGCGAAGCGGCGGGCGCTGATCTTGTCGCCCATCAGTGCGATGACCGACGCCGGCGGCCCGACGAAGACCAGGCCGGCCTCGGCCACCGCGGCGGCGAAGCCGGCGTTCTCCGACAGGAAGCCGTAGCCCGGGTGGAGCGCGTCGCAGCCGCTCTCGCGCGCGGCGCGGATCATCGCTTCGGCGTCGAGCCAGGCCGAGACCGGCGGGTCGCCGAAGACCTCGACGGTCTCGCTCGCCTCGGCCAGCGCCGGGCCGGCGCGGTCCTGGCGATGCCAGGGCACCACCGTGTCGATGCCGAGGCGGCGTGCGGTGCGCACGATGCGCAGTGCGATCTCGGCGCGGTTGGCGACGAACAGTTTGCGGATGGCGGTCATGGATCGATGCCGGTTCGGGAAGGGAGGCTCGCGAGGACCGCCGCGGGCACGCGCACCGGCAGGTCGAGCAGCATCTGCGCGAAGGCCTTGCCCTGCGGGTCGTAGCGCAGCGACGCGGT
The DNA here is from genome assembly GCF_009765735.1 of Xenophilus sp. L33. Classification (GTDB taxonomy): domain Bacteria; phylum Pseudomonadota; class Gammaproteobacteria; order Burkholderiales; family Burkholderiaceae_C; genus Variovorax. The sequence goes on along the minus strand of NZ_LMUW01000099.1, from coordinate 56,893 downwards.
GCCGCCGCCGCCGAGCGCCTTGTCGAGCGTGAAGTTGAGCGCGTGGAAGCCGGGCAGTTCGTAGCGGCGCACTGGGCCTTCGGCCAGGTGCGCGAAGTAGCGGCCGACGGTGGCGGCGTCGAGCGTGCGGCGAAGCCACTCGTAGGCCTCGGGCGAGCGCGCGACGATGCCGATGTTGGCCAGGTCGCCCTTGTCGCCGCTGCGGCCGTGGGCGATGCGAAGCAGCGGCACCCGGTCGCCTTCGTTCGACGGTTCCGCCTCGAACGGCGGATCGGCAGGCGGCGTGGCCGGTTCGCTCGCCGCTTCGAAGACTTCCTCGAAGGCCACCGGCGCGTCGTCGAGCCGGACCCGCGCCCGCACCTGCCGCCGATCGACCCGCAGCGAGAAGACCCGCACCACCGGCGACGGCGACGGCCGGCCGGACGCGAAGCCGGTGATGCCCTGCGCCATCGAAGTGGCCGAAGGCGCCAGCTCGCGCGCCAGCAGTTCGAGCGCGGCCCGCGACGCATGCCGCGCGGCGATCTTCAGCACCACCTCGCGCACCTGGGCGGTCCGCGCGTGCGGGCCGTAGGTGCTCTCGGCGCCCAGCACCTCCAGGCTGGTCTCGCCGAAGCCCGGCAGGCCGCGCTCGGCGAGCAGCCGCGTCGCGCGCGACAGGATCGCGGCGCCGACCCGTTCGGCCTTTCGGGCGGCGTCGGCGCCGCCGATCATCAGCGTGCCCAGCAGGCGCCAGCCGTCGGCGAAGGTGGCGGTGGCCTTCAGCGTCGACGGCGCGGGCGCGCCGCGGGCGCCGCTGACGCGCACCCGGTCGGGTCCGTCCTGCGCCAGCCGCACCTGCGAGAAGTCGCAGCGCACGTCCGGCAGCAGGTAGTCGCGCGGGTCGCCGATCTCGTAGACGATCTGCTCGGCCACGGTCGCCGGGCTCACCAGGCCGCCGGTGCCCGGCGGCTTGGTCAGCACGAAGCCGCGGCCGTCGGCCTCGCATTCGACGATCGGGAAGCCCATGTCGTCCCAGCCCGGCACCCGTTCCCAGTCGGTGAAGAGGCCGCCGGTCGCCTGCGTGCCGCATTCGATGACGTGGCCAGCCAGGCTGCCGGTGGCGAGCCGATCCCAGTCGCGCCAGTCCCAGCCGAATTCATGCACCAGCGGTGCGAGCGTGACCGCGCTGTCGACCACGCGGCCGGTGATCACGATGTCGGCACCGGCGGCCAGCGCCGCCGCGATCGGCTGCGCGCCGAGGTAGGCGTTGAGGCTCATCAGCTCGGCCGGCATCGGTTCGCCGCTGGACATCTCGCGCGTGCCCGCCGCGCGCAGTGCATCGGCCCGGTCCATCAGGTCGTCGCCTTCGACCACCGCGATGCCGAGCGCGATGCCTTGCGCGTCGAGCGCCTTCGCCAGGGCCGCGCGGCAGGCTTGCGGATTGACGCCGCCGGCGTTCGACACCACGCGGATGCCGCGCGCCTTCAACTGCGGCGCGAGCGCGGCCACGATGCGCACGAAGTCCGGCGCGTAGCCGGCCTCAGGCGACTTCGCCCTGGCGCGCGCCAGCAGCGACATGGTGATCTCGGCCAGGAAGTCGAACACCAGGTAGTCGATGTCGCCGCCCTGCACCAGCTGCGCCGCGCCGGCTTCGGTGTCGCCCCAGAAGGCGCCGGCGCATCCGATGCGCAGGGTCTTGCGCGTTGCGGCCCGGTTCATGTGCTTCAGCGTCCCGGCCAGACCGGCGGGCGCTTCTCGGCGAAGGCGCGCATGCCCTCGCGCGCGTCCCCGCTCTGCGACAGCACCGGCAGGATCGCCTGCGCCAGGTTCAGCGCATCGCCGAAGGACAGGTCGGTGATCGCGGCGATCGCGCGCCGGCCGATGCGCAGCGCCACGGGCGAGTTGGCCGCGAGCTGCGCGACCATCGCGTCGACCGCCGCGTCCAGCTCGCCGGCCGGCACCACCCGGTTCACGATGTCCAGCCGCTTCGCCTCGGCGGCGTCGAAGCGCTGCGCGAAGAAGCACATCTCGAGCAGCCGGCGGCGCGGGATCACCCGCATCAGGAGCGGCAGGATCATCATCGGGAACACGCCCACCTTGGCTTCGGTGGTGCCGAACATCGCGCCCTCGACCGCGACCGCGAAGTCGCAGGCGCAGACCAGGCCGAGGCCGCCGCCGAAGGCGCCGCCGTTGACCCTGGCGATGATCGGCAGGTTGCAGGTGTCGAGCGCGCGAAAGAGCGAGGCCACCGGGTTGTCGAAACGGCCCGGCTCCATCGCGAAGGGCGAGCCGTCGGCCGCGGGCTTGAGGTGGCCGCCGCCGCAGAAGGTCTTCTCGCCGGCGCCCGTGAGGACGACGGCGCGCACGCCTTCCATCGCCTCCGCGCTGCGCAGCGCGGCGGCCAGCTCGTTCATGACCTCGTCGGTCATCGTGTTGTGCCGCTCCGCCCGGTCGATGGTCAGGTGGCAGGCCGCGCCGCGGCGCTCGACCTTGACCGGCGAGCTTGCGCGGGGCTCGGTCACGCGGCGGCCCCGTCGTTGTCGGCCAGCGTTTCCGGCGGCGTGTATTGCGGGAAGCCGTTGTACGGAAAGCTGTGCGTGGCCGGCGCCAGCGGCCAGGTGTGGCGCGCGGTCGGCACGCCGCCGTCGACCCGGATCACCGTGCCGTTGATGAAGCCGGCCGCCTCCGACAGCAGGTAGACCGCCGCCGACGACAGCTCGGCCTCGGTGCCGAAGCGCTGCAGCGGCACCTTGGTGCGCAGGCCGCGCAGCAGGTTGCGGTAGTCCTCGTCGTAGGTGTCGATGCCGGCAGAGGCGATCCAGCCCGGGGCCACCGCGTTGACCCGCACGCCGGCATGGCCCCATTCGCAGGCGGCCGTCTCGGTGAAGGTCAGCACGCCGCCGCGCGCCGCGCCCGAATGGCCCATGCCCGGCAGGCCGCCCCAGATGTCGGCCAGCATGTTGACGATGCTGCCGCCGTGCCCTTCCATCCATTGCACGAAGCATTCGCGCGAGAACAGGAAGGTGCCGTGCAGGTTGTTGCGGACCACCGCGTCCCAGCCCTTGAGCGAGATGTCGCGCAGGGCGGCCGGGTACTGGCCGCCCGCGCAGTTGAAGAGGCCGTCGATGCGCCCGTGCACCCCGAGCACCTCGGCCACGGTGGCCTTCACAGCGGCCTCGTCGCGGATGTCGCAGGCGTGGCGGGTGACGTCGCCGGCGCGCTCCGGATAGATGGCCGCGATCTCGCCGGCCACCGCATCGAGCTTGGCCATCTGGCGGCCGACCAGCGCGACCCGCGCGCCCAGGCTGGCCAGCTCGTGCGCGGTGCAGCGGCCGAGCCCGCTGCCGCCGCCGGTGACCACGACGGTGCGGCCTTCGAAGAGCCCCGGACGGAAGGCCGAGCGATAGCGTTCTCGGCTCTGGGCGGGGGAGGATGCGTCGGGCATGGTCGGGTGCGGGGAGGGTGGGGTGAAAGCCGGTGGCGCGCAGTGAAAAGGAGCCAGCCGAGCGCTGGAGGACGAGTGTATGACCCGTACTCAAAAACAGGCTAAGGGTTAAACCTAGCGCCAGTGGGCTTTTCAAATGACCCAAACCAGAGTCTCATCACGGGCTGCCGCATCGAGGGTGCGGGCTATTTTGAGTAAGGGTCAAAAAAGTGCCGCCGAGGACGCCATGAACCAGACGCAAGCGCTGCTCGCCGCGCAGGCCACCGACGTCACGCTCGATGGCCTGTTCCGTCGTTCCTTCGCCGTCTTCGCCGACCGCAACGCGCTCACCTGGGCCGACGGCGAGCGCAGCTACCGCGAACTGGGCGAGCGCGCCTGGCGGCTGGCCGGTGCCTTGTCCGCGCGCGGCCATCGCCGCGGCGACACGATCGCGGTGCTCTCGGAAACGCGGCCCGAATACGTCGAGTGCTATGCCGCGATGGCGGCGCTCGGCATCACGGTGGCGACGCTGAACATCCGGCTGCATCCGCGGGAGCTGGCCGTGTGCTGCGCCAAGTGCAAGCCGGCCGCGATCCTGGTGTCGGGCGCCCTGGCCGCGTCCACCGCCGGCCTGCGCGAGGCGATGCCGGGCATCCGCGACTGGGTCGCGTTCGACAGCGTCGAAGGCTTCGAGGACTACGAGGCCCTGCTCGCCGGCAGCGCCGCCGACGAGCCGCCGCGCATCGCGAGCGGCGAGGACATCCACAACATCCTCTTCACCAGCGGCACCACCGGCGCGCCGAAGGGCGCCTTGATCAGCCAGCGCGCCGCCGCGACCCGCGCGCTGCGGCTGGCGCAGTGGTTCGGGCTGACCCCGGACGACGGCTTCATCGGCTGGCTGCCGCTCTTTCATTGCGGCGGCGACGAGTCGCTCTACGCCACCTTGCTGACCGGCGGCCGCTTCGCGACCTTCCCGCGCGCCGACGTGCGCGAGATGTTCCGGCTGATCGAGCGCGACCGACTGAGCTGGACCCTGCTGCTGCCGGGCGTGCTCACCGACTTCCTGCACCACCCGGAGCGCAAGGCGCACGACCTGTCGAGCTTCCGCTTCGCGATCGGCTACGCGAACATGATGCCGCAGGTGATCGCCGAGCTGACGGCAGCCTGCCACATCGACTTCTACGACGCCTTCGGCCAGAGCGAGGTGAGCTACCTGATCGCCCACAAGCCCTCGGGGCCCGGCGAACTGCCGAGCCTGCGCAAGCTGCCGTCGCCGCTGCTCGACATCCGCATCGTCGACGACGCGATGAACGAGCTGCCGGTGGGCCAGGCCGGCGAATGCGTGGTGCGCGGGCCGAGCGTCATGTCGGGCTACCTGGACGACGACGCGGCCAACGCCGAGGTGTTTCGCGGCGGCTGGCTGCACACCGGCGACCTGCTGCGGCGCGAGGCCGACGGCAGCCTGGTCTACGTCGACCGCAAGAAGTACCTCATCAAGACCGGCGGCGAGAACGTCTATCCGGCCGAGGTCGAGGCCGTCATCGCGCGCCATCCGGCGGTGCAGGAGGCCTGCGTGATCGGCGTGCCCGATGCTCGCTGGGGCGAGACCATCAAGGCCGTGCTGGTGCTGCGCGAAGGCCGCAGCGTCGACCGCCAGGAGATCGCCGCCTTCTGCCGCGAACACCTGGCCGGCTACAAGCGGCCGCGCTGGCTGCAGTTCATGCGCTCCGACGAATTGCCGCGCAGCACCACCGGCAAGCTGCAGCGCCACGAACTGGCGCGGCAGCCGCTGGCCGACGACCAGCGGGTCGACTGACTTCCATTTCCCCCTTCCCGAAAGACCCATGACCCTCACCACGACCGCGTCCGCCGCCCAGCGCTTCTCCGGCCTCTCGGACGACGAGCAGCAGATCCTCGACCAGGCCGATCACTTCGCCCGCAACGAGCTGTACCCCCTCTCCAAGCGCATGGACGACGAGGAGTGGTGGCCCGCCGAAGCCTTCCCGAAGATCGGCGCCACCGGCTACTTCGGCGTTCCGGTGCCCGAGCGCTACGGCGGCATCGGCCTCGACCTCTTCGCCAGCGGGCTGGTGGTGCAGGCCTTCGCGCGCTGGAACCATGCGCTGGCGCTCAGCTGGGTGGCGCACGAGAACCTGTGCCTCTACAACATCTACCGCAATGCCGACGAGCAGCAGCGCGAGCGCTACCTGCCGGGGCTGTGCAGCGGCCGCCAGGTCGGCGCGCTCGGCCTGACCGAGCCCGGCGCGGGCTCCGACGCGCTCGGCTCGATGCGCACCACCGCCACCCGCGACGGCGACGACTACCTGCTCAACGGCACCAAGATTTACATCACCAACGGCGCGGTCGCCGACACGCTGCTGGTCTATGCCAAGACCGACAAGGACCGCGGCGCCAAGGGCATCTCGGCCTTCATCGTCGAGAAGGGATTCGCCGGCTTCAAGGTCGCGCAGAAGCTCACCAAGATGGGCTTTCGCGGCAGTCAGACGGCCGAGCTGGTGTTCGAGGACTGCCGCGTGCCGGCTGCCAACCTGGTCGGCGGCGAGGACCAGGGCGTGAAAGTGGTGATGAGCGGCCTCGACCTGGAACGCGCGATGGTCGCGCCGCTGTGCCTCGGCATCGCCGAGCGCGCCCTGCAGCTGGCGATCGACTACGCGCGCACCCGCCAGCAGTTCGGCCGGCCGATCTCCGACTTCCAGATGATCCGCGGCAAGCTGGCCGACATGTACGTGTGGATCGAGTCGATGCGCGTCTTCACCTACCAGGCGCTGCGCGCGGCCAACGACCTGGAGATCGGCGGCGGCGGCCGCGGCGACATCCACATGATCACCGCCGCCTCGGTGATGTTCGCGGCCGAGACCATGAACAAGGTGCTGAACGAGGCGGTGCAGATCCACGGCGGCGCCGGCTACATCTGGGAGTCGGAGGTGAACCGGCTCTACCGCTCGATCAAGCTGCTCGAGATCGGCGCCGGCACCACCGAGATCCGCAAGGTGATCATCAGCGACGAGCTGCTTCGCCGTTGATCCTCGACTTCCATTTCTTCTTCGACGAAAGCCATCCTTGAAACACTCGCTGAAACTCCTCGCGTTCTCGCTCGCCCTCGCCGGCATCGGCCCGGCCGCCATGGCGCAGGGCGCATCGCCCGACAAGGCCAAGATCGGTTTCGTGACCGACATGTCGAGCCTCTTCGCCGACATCGACGGCAAGAACGGCGCGATCGCGGTGCAGATGGCGATCGACGACTTCGGCGGCAAGGTGCTCGGCCAGCCGATCGAGCTGGTCACCGCCGACCACCAGAACAAGGCCGACGTCGCGGCGTCGAAGTCGCGCGAGTGGATCGACACGCAAGGCCTCACCATGCTGCTCGGCGGCTCCAACTCCGGCGCCTCGCTGGCGATGGCCAAGCTGGCGCAGGACAAGAAGCGCGTGTTCATCGCGGTCGGCGCCGGCAGCCCGGCCCTGACCAACGAGCAGTGCAGCCCCTACACGATCCACTACGCCTACGACACGGTGGCGCTGGCGCGCGGCACCGGCAGCGCGGTGGTCGACAACGGCGGCAAGACCTGGTTCTTCCTGACCGCCGACTACGTCTTCGGCCAGGCGCTCGAGGCCGACACCGCGGCCGTGGTGAAGGCCAAGGGCGGCACGGTGGTGGGCGCGGTGCGGCATCCGCTCAACGCGTCGGACTTCTCGTCCTTCCTGCTGCAGGCGCAGAACTCGAAGGCCCAGATCCTCGGCCTGGCCGATGCCGGCGGCGACGCGATCAACGCGATCAAGGCGGCCAGGGAGTTCGGCATCACCAAGACGATGAAGGTCGCGGCGCTGCTGGTCTTCCTCACCGACTTCCACAGCATGGGCCTGAACAACAGCCAGGGCCTGCTCTTCACCACCAGCTGGGACTGGAACCTCAACGACGCCTCGCGCGCCTTCGGCCGCAAGTTCTTCGAGAAGACCCAGCGCATGCCGACCGACCTCCAGGCCGCCGACTACTCGGCCACGATGAACTACCTGAAGGCGGTGCAGGCGGTGAAGACCACCGACGCCGACACCGTCATGGCGTACATGAAGAAGACGGGCGTCGACGACTTCTACGCCAAGGGCACGATCCGCCCCGACGGCCGCATGGTGCACGACATGTACCTGATGCAGGTCAAGAGCCCCGAGGAGTCGAAGGCGCCGTGGGACTACACCAAGCTGGTGAAGACGCTGCCGGGTGCGGAGGTGTTCACGACGAAGGCGGAGAGCAAGTGCGCGTTGTGGAAGTGAGCCGCCGCAGCACTCACTCGTACCGATGCCGCTCCGCCGACCAGGTGAAGGTGCGCCGCCACTTCCCCTTCTGCTGGCGAAGCTGCAGGTCGCGCATGCCTTCGGTCTTGCTGGACAGCAGCACCAGCGAGTTGCTGGCGTCCGAGACGTCGTGGCTGCGCGTGCCGTCCTTGTGCCAGTCGCCGGCGATCATCTTCAAGAAGGACATCGGCTGGGCGAAGACGACGCGCAGCGCGCGGCCTTCGATCCTGAACAGGTACAGCGCCTCGAATTCGGCGCCGCCGCCGGCGTAGCCCTCGCTCCAGCCGGCGCGCACGCCGAATGCGAAATCGCCCTTCGTGATCTCGTAGGGCGCCAGGTCGAAGCGGGTCCAGGTTTCCGGCGCCGCGTGTGCGGCCGACTTGGCGTCGCCGTCGTCCAGCGCCTGCGGAAGGTCGATGTCGGTGTCGCGCCAGTCCGTCGGTGTCACGACCGGCGCCTCGGTGCGGGCGACGAGCGTCGGTGTGCCGCCGGCGCTCGCGTCGAAGACGCCGAACCAGACATCCTTCGCGTCCGATCCGTCGTTCGACGCATCGCGGCAATCGCCGCCGCCGTAGCGTGCGGCCTGCTTCGCGTCCTGGGCCGTGCGTGCGAGGCAGACCATCGCCACGAAGCCGTTCGCGCGAGCGGGCCAGGGCTTGGCGCCCGCGACCACGAGTCGCTGGGGATCCTGTCCGGGCGCCAGCTGGCTCACGAGGAACCCGGTGGTGAAGCCCGCCGGCAGCATGCGCCCGAGCCCATCGGGCTGCTTCGCGCCGCTCATCTCGCCGTCGTACAGCTTCTTCGCATCCTGGGTCTTGATCGCGCCGCGGACCTGGTCGAGGGACGACACGGTCTTGTCGGCGAGGGCCGGTGCCGCGGTCATCACGAGGGCGAGAGAGCAGAGGGCGGGTCCGGCGATGCGCATGGTCGGGGCGGCACGAGGCCGTGAAGGCAAAGCGCTAGCGTATGGCAAAAGCGGGTGGCATCGAGGCCGCCCCTGCGTCCCCGATTCCAGGAGGTCGTCTGCCAGCGCTTGTCACTGGTCCGGATAGAGCGGCCATCAGGAGAAGCCCGGCGACGATGCGAAGCAGACCGGCCATCGCCTCACTCTCGCGCATGACAAGCCACGCACAACTTGTTCCCGTCCGGATCCCGAAAGTAGGCGCCGTAGTAGTCGGCGTGGTAGTGCGGCCGCAGCCCCGGCGGCCCTTCGCAGCTGCCGCCGTGGGCCAGCGCGACCTGGTGCGCCTCGCGGACGATTTCCCGGGACGCCGCCGCGAACGCGACCATCTGTCCGTTGCCCGGATCGTGCGGCCGGCCGTCGTAGGGCTTGCAGATGACGAATAGAGGCCGTTCGCCGCCGGCGCCGTGCCACCCGGCCCATGGCTTGTCGGGCTCGCAGAAGCGCAGTCCGAGCCCGAGGCTTTCCATCAGCGGGCGGTAGAAGCCCAGGGCGCGATCGAAGTCGCCGACGCTCACGAAGACATGGGAAAACATGCCGGCTCCTTCAGGGATTCAACGACCTGCTGCACCGCCGGCGACGATCGCTTCCAGCCTTGCCAGCCGCGCCTCCAGCGCCCCCGCGCCCTGCGCCGGCCGCGGCACCAGCCCGTGCATCACGAGGTCGGTGTAGCGCTCGGTCAGCGCATCGACGTTCACCTTCTGCGCGCCGAACAGCACCGGCCACATCAGGTGCTCCAGGCCGCCGTAGAGCATCGCGCGCACCGAGTCGACGTCGACCTGGCCGTCGATCTCGCCGTCCTTCACCGCGTCCTCGATCGCCATGCGCACGAACTGGGTGTAGCGGATCTGCAGCCCGTGCAGGCCCGAGCTGTCGTACTCGGGGCCGGTGCGCACCTCGTGCAGCACCAGCCGCGCCAGGCCCGGCGTCTCGACATAGACGCGCACATGGCGCCAGACGATGAAGCGCAGCCGCGAACGCAGGCCCTCGAGGCGCGCGTAGCCTTCGGCGACCTCCTGGATCAGCGGCTCGTACATCTCGCCGAGCACCGCGTGCAGCAGGTCGCGCTTGGTCGGGAAGTAGCTGAAGACCAGGCCTTCGACGATGCCGATGCGGCCCGCGATCTCGCTCACCGCGGTGCCCTGGAAGCCCTTCTCGAGGAACACCTCGCGCGCGGCGGCCAGGATCTCGTTGGCGCGGCGCTGGCGGCGCTCCGAGAGCGGCGCTGCGGCCTTGCGCGGCGGCGCGGCAGCGGCGGTCTTCATGCGCCCGTCTTGTTCACGAAGGCCTCGACCCGCGCCGCGAAGTCCGCCGTGGCCGCGCAGCGCAGGAAGGCCGCCTTCTCGCGCGCCAGGCCTTCTTCGAGCGCGACCAGCGATTGCGCGGCCACCAGGCCCTTCAGTTCGTTCACCGATTGCGGCGGCAGCGCGACGAGGCCGCGGGCCCACTGCAGCGCCTCGTCGTCGGCCCGCTCGGCATCGACCACGCGGTTGATGAGCCCCGAGGCCAGCGCCTGCTCGGCGCTCATCCGGCCGTGCAGGGTCAACGCCGCCAGCCCTTGCTTCGCGCCGAGCCGCTGCGCCAGCCGGAAGCTCAGGCCGCCGTCCGCCGGCGCGCCGAGCTGCGGGTAGGCGACCACGAAGCGGGTCGAGCGGGTCGCGACCACCAGGTCGGCGGCCAGCGCCAGCGAGAAGCCGCCGCCGGCCACCGCGCCATGCACGCCGGCGATCACCGGGATCGGCAGCCGCGCCAGCGCCATCACGCCGAGGTGGAAGGCGTCGATGATCCGGCCGATGAAGCCGGGCATGTCGTCGCGGTGCGCATGCATCGCCGCGACGTCGCCGCCGCCGCAGAAGGAGCCGCCCGCGCCGCGCAGCAGCAGCACGCGGGCGCCCGAGCCGGCGGCATCGGCCGCCGCCTCGATCGCCTCGTGCAGCGCGAGCGCCAGCGGCAGGTCGATCGCATTCAGCGAGGCCGGCCGGTTGAGCGTGATCGTGATCAGCTTGCCGTCTCTGTCGAAGAGGATGGGACGCGCATCGGTCATCGAGTGGATCTCCGGATGGTGTGACGGATCAGGTGCCGTCGTCGGGCGCGTCGGCGCTGTCGTCCTGCAGGCAGGCGTTGTGCAGCGGGCCCGGGCACTGGTTGCGGTAGTCCATGTAGCCGATGACGCTGCCCGCGACGGTGAGCACCAGCAGCAGCACCCAGGCCGACAGCGACAGGCCCGCGCGGGTCCTGGTTCGAGGAGGAGCCGACGGTGCGCCGGGCTCCGGCGGCATCGTCGCCTCCAGGCCTTCCAGCTCCTCGCGCAGGCGCGCCCAGCGCGCATGGACCGAGCGGGCCTTGATGAGCCCATAGGCCGGCAGCAGGATCGGCACGCCCCACACCAGCCCCTGGTAGCCGGTGTAGTTGCCCGAATCGCGCGCCAGCCAGGCGAAGAGGAAGGCCAGCGCCACCACGCAGCCGAGTTCCAGGCGGGCCAGTTCACGGGTCGCGCCGCGCATCTCGTCGCGCAGGGCCAGGTAGCGTTCTCGTTGCAGCCACGTCTCGGGCATCTCTCGTCCTTCAATGTTCGATGGGCCGTTGTCGGGCTCGGCCGTGCGGATAGCTTAGCGTGGTCGCCGCTGTGCATGCCGGTAAGTACCGGATAAGGAGCGCCTTCCTAGACTCGGTCGCGTGCATCGCTTCCAACGCCTTTCCTCCTTCTCCCCGTCGTGGCGCGCCGCGACCCTCGCCGCGGCGACGCTGCTGCTCGGCGCCTGCCAGGGCTACACGCCGCAGCCGCTGAAACTCGGGCCGCCGCAATGGACGCCGGCCGACCGGGTGGTCGTCGATCCCGCTTCGATCCGGTTGCCCGCAACGGTGAAGAGCCATCGCTTCGATCCTTCGGACGGCCTCGACATGACCGAGGTCGAGACGCTCGCGGTCGTCAACAACCCGGACCTGCGGCTGGCCCGCGCCGATCTGAGGATCAGCCGCGCGCAGGCCTTCGCCGCTGGCCTGCTGCCGGATCCGCAGGTCACGCTGAGCGCCGAGCATGCGGCGCCGCCGGTGCCGGGGCTGGTCAATGCGTTCAACACCGGCATCGGCTTCGACCTCGGCGCGCTGGTGACGCGCACGGCCAGGCGCCAGGCCGCCGACGCCGACACGCGCAAGACCGACATGGCGCTGCTCTGGCAGGAGTGGCAGGTGGCGAGCCAGGCACGGCAGCTCTTCATCAAGCAGCGCTCGCTGATGCGGCTGCGCGCGGTCATCGCCGACATGGAGGCCTTGCAGGTCCGGCGCGTCGACGCGGCCCAGCGGGCGCTGGACCAGGGCAACCTCTCGGCCGATGCGATCGGCCCCTACCTGGTGGCGCGCGAGGACTGGCGGCGCCAGCTGGCGGACGCCGACCGGCAGCTCAACCAGGCGCGCCACGACCTCGCCGCGCTGCTGGGCCTCGCGCCCGACACGGTGCTCGACCTCACCGGCCCGGCCGAGGCGCCCGCGATCGACGAAGCAGCGGTCTCGGCGCGGCTCGCGCAGCTCTCCAGCCGCCGGCCCGACCTGGTGGCGCTGCAGGCCGGCTACGCGGGCCAGGACGAGCGCTTCCGCGCCGCGATCCTGGCGCAGTTCCCGGCGATCACGATCGGCCCGACCCGGCTGCGCGACAACACCGGCGTCTACAGCACCGGCTTCGCGGCCAGCCTCAACCTGCCGATCCTGAGCGCCAACCGCGGCAACATCGCGGTCGAGTCCGCGACCCGCGACAAGCTCCGGCTCGAATACGACAACCGCCTGCGCGCCGCGCATGCCGACGTCGACCGGCTGCTGTCCGACGAGCGCCTGCTCGAGGCGCAATGGCAGGACGCGGTCGCCAGCCTGCCGGCACTGGAGCGCACCGTGGCGCAGGCGCAGGTCGCGCTGGACTCCCACCAGATCAGCATCGCGAGCTTCGTCGACCTGCAGACCTCGGTCGCGGCGCGTCGCATCGAGATCCTCGGGCTCGAACAGGGCGCATGGACCCAGCGGGTCGCGCTCGAAGCCCTGCTCGGCGAGGACATGCCCCTCGTCGCCTCTTCCTCATCGGACACCGCGTCCACCCTCCCATGAAGCCTCTCGCCTTTCTCGCTCCGGTGGCCTGCGCCGCCTTCCTTCTCGTCGCGGTGTCGCAGATCGCGCATCCCGCGGCCGCCCCGGCCGCCACGCCTGCTCCGCAGCCGCTGGCCCGGGTGCAGACCCAGCCGGCACGCCAGGGCCCCATCGCGCCGACCGTGCGCGCCTACGGCAGCATCGACTTCGCGAGCAGCGACCTGATGACCCTGAGCCTGCCCTACGCCACGCAGGTGACGCGGCTGGCGGCCGCGCCCGGGCAGTCGGTGCGCGCGGGCGGCGTGCTGGCCGAGTTGACGGCCGATCCCGCGGTGGCCGCGACCTTCGTGCAGGCCGAGTCGAGCGCCACGGCGGCGCGCGAGGAATTGCGCCGGACCGAGTCGCTCTTCGCCGAACAGCTGGCGACCCAGTCGCAACTGGCGGCCGCGCGAAAGGCATCGGTCGATGCCGACGCGACCCTTGCCGAGCTTCGGCGCCAGGGCGCGGCGCCCGGACCGCGCGGACTGCGCGCGCCCTTCGACGCGGTGGTGGTCACCGTCGCCGCGGCGCAGGGCGACCGGCTGGCGGCCGGTGCGCCGGTGATGCAGCTGGGACACCTCGCGACCGGTGCCGGCATGCACCTGACGCTCGGCGTCGATCCGGCGAGGGCCTCGCAGGTGAAGCCGGGCGCGCGCGTGCAGGTGCGGCCGCTCGATGCACGCAAGACACCGGATGCCGCCACCGCCGACCCGGCATGGCAGGGCCGTGTCGTCGCGGTGCGGCAGGTGCTGAATCCGCAGACCCGGCTGGTCGATGTCGGGGTGCAGTTCGATCCGTCGGCCGGCCCGGCGCGCCTGCCGGGCACGCCGGTCGGTGCCGAGATCGAGCTGGCGCCTTCGGTGCACTGGATCGTGCCGCGCTCGGCGCTGCTCACCGACGCGCAGGGCGACAGCGTCTACCAGGTCGCGCAAGGCCACGCGCACCGGATCGCGGTGACGCGCGCCGTCGAGGCCGGTGGCGACTACGGCGTCGACGGTCCGCTGGTCGACGGCGCGCCGCTGGTCACGCTCGGCAACTACGAGCTGGACGACGGCATGGCGGTCGTCGAGGCGGCCCGATGAAGACCGACCGCGCCGCCGCCTGGCTCGAAGCCCATCGCCGTTCGCTGCTCTTCGCGCTGGCCCTGCTGGCCATCGCCGGCGTGGCCACCGCGCTGCGGCTGCCGATCTCGCTCTTTCCGGATGTCTCGTTCCCGCGGGTCGTGGTGTCGCTCGATGCCGGCGACCGGCCCGCCGAGCAGATGGCGACGCTGGTCACCCTGCCGGTCGAGCAGGCGGTGCGCCGCGTGCCGGGGCTGGTGAACATGCAGTCGACCTCCAGCCGCGGCAGTGCCGAGCTGTCGATCAATTTCGACTGGGGCACCGACATGGCGCAGGCCACCCTGCAGGTCGATGCCGCGATCGCGCAGGCGATGCCGAGCCTGCCGCCGGCGACGCTGGTCGACGTCCGTCGCATGGACCCGACCGTGTTCCCGATCATTGCCTACAGCCTCACCTCCGACCAGCATTCCGCTTCCGAGCTCTACGACCTCGCGCAATACAAGCTGGTGCCGCTGCTGTCGGGCACGCCCGGGGTTGCCCGCGTGCAGGTGAGCGGCGGTGCCCGCGAGGAATACCGGGTCGAGGTCGATCCGGCGCGCCTGGCCGCCGCCCGGCTGGCGCTCTCGGACGTCGCCAAGGCGCTGGCGGCGAGCAACGTGGTCTCGGCGGCCGGCCGCATCGAGGACCACTACAAGCTCTCGCTGGTGATCGTCGATTCGCCGCTGGCGTCGGTCGACGACCTGGCGCGCACGGTAATCGCCTCGAGCGCCACCGGCGTCGTGCACCTCGGCGACGTCGCCCGCATCACGCGCGGCACCGAGCCGTAGTGGACCCGCGTGACCGCCGACGGCAAGGACGCGGTGCTGCTCAACATCTACCAGCAGCCGGGCAGCAACAGCGTCGGTATCGCCAAGGCGATCCGGCAGCAGCTGGCGGACGGCACGGTGCCGCTGCCGCCGGGCGTGAAGCTCACCAACTGGTACGACGCCAGCGTGCTGGTGACCGACTCGGCGGCCAGCGTGCGCGACGCGATCCTGGTCGGCGTGCTGCTGGCGGGGCTCACCCTCTTCGCCTTCCTGCGCAACTGGAAGATCACCCTGATCGCGGTCGGCATGCTGCCGGTGGTGCTGGCCTGCTCGGTGCTGCTGCTGGGGCTGTTCCACATGGGCTTCAACATCATGACCCTCGGCGGCATGGCGGCCGCGGTCGGGCTGGTGATCGACGACGCGATCGTGATGGTCGAGCACATCGTGCACCGGCTCGGCCAGATGCCCGACGACGAAGCGCCGACGACCGCCGGCAGGGTGATGCGCACCGCGCTGGAATTCACCCGCCCGCTGGCCGGCTCGTCGGCCGCGACGCTGGTCATCTTCCTGCCGCTGGCCTTCCTGAGCGGCGTGACCGGCGCCTTCTTCAAGGCGCTGTCGCTCACCATGGCCAGCGCGCTGCTGCTGTCCTTCGTCTTCACGCTGATCGCGGTGCCGGTGCTGTGCGAGGGCTGGCTGACGCGCAAGGACATGCAGCACAAGCCGCACGGCCGCGCCTTCACCGCGGTGCTCGAGGGCTACCGCAAGACGGCCCGCGCGCTGGTCGCGAGGCCCTGGCTGGCGATGCTGGCGGTGCTGCCGTATGCGCTCCTGTGCGGGTTCGCCTACACGCACGTCGGCACCGGCTTCATGCCGGCGATGGACGAGGGCGGCTTCGTGCTCGACTACCGCGCGCCGCCCGGCACCGCGCTCGCCGAGACCGACCGCCTGCTGCGCCACGTCGAGAAGATCGTGCAGGCCACGCCCGACGTCGAGACCTATTCGCGCCGCACCGGCACCGGCCTCGGCGGCGGCCTCAACGAGGCCAACCAGGGTGACTTCTTCATCCGCCTCAAGCCGGCCGGCCAACGGCGGCCGATCGATGCGGTGATGGAAGACGTTCGGGCCAAGGTCGAGACCGAGGTTCCCGGCCTCAACGTCGAGATGGCGCAATTGATGGAAGACCTGATCGGCGACCTCACCGCGGTGCCGCAGCCGGTACAGATCAAGATCTATGCGGACGATCCGCAGGTGCTGCAGGCGTCGGCGCAGCGGGTGGCTGCCGCGATCTCGAAGATCGCCGGCCTCGAAGGCGTGCGCGACGGCATCAATCCGGCCGGCGATGCGCTCGAGGTGCGGGTCGACCCGGAGGCCGCGGCCGCCGAAGGCGTCGACGCCGACTTCGTCGCCCGCGCCGCGAGCGAACTGCTGAGCGGCACCGTCGCCACCCAGACCCTGCAGGGCGTCAAGACCGTCGGCATCCGCCTGTGGGTGCCGGCGGGCCTGCGCAGCAACGAGACCGAGGTCGGCAACGCGCTGCTGCGCGCCCCCGACGGCCACCTGTTCCCGCTCGGCCGCGTGGCGCGGCTGCTGCCGGTGAGCGGCCAGCCGCAGATCGGCCGCGACGACATGAAGCGCATGGTGGCGGTGACCGCGCGCATCAGCGGCCGCGACCTCGGCTCGGCGATCGCCGACGTGAAGGTGGCGATGCAGGACCCGGCCCTGCTGCAGGGCAAGGCCCGCTTCGAGCTGGGCGGGCTGTACGAGCAGCAGCAGATCGCGTTCAAGGGGCTGATGGTGGTCTTCGCCGCGGCCGTGGCCCTGGTGTTCGCGCTGCTGCTGTTCCTCTACGAGAGCTTCCGGGTGGCCGCGGCGGTGATCCTGATGCCGCTGCTGGCCGCGGGCAGCAGCTTCGTCGGGCTGTGGCTGGCCGGCATCGAGCTGAACATCTCCTCGATGATGGGCATGACCATGGTGATCGGCATCGTGACCGAGGTCGCGATCTTCTACGTGTCGGAACTGGCGACGGTGCGCGCCGCCGCGCAGCGCCCGGACGACGGCGACGCCTATCTGCTGGCCGGCGCGAACCGCCTGCGCCCGATCGCGATGACCACGATCGCGGCCATCCTGGCGCTGCTGCCCCTGGCGCTGGGCATCGGCCAGGGCTCGGCGATGCAGCAGCCGCTGGCGGTGGCGATCATCTCGGGCCTGGTGGTGCAGATGCCGCTGGTCCTGCTGCTGCTGCCGGCCCTGCTGAAGGCGACCGAGCCCGGCACCGCGCGGCTCGCGCTGCCGTTGCGAACCCGGCCACAATGACCCGCATCCACCCACTTCACGGACCCGCATGCGCCTCCTGCTGATCGAAGACGACCCGATGATCGGCCGCGCGGTCAGCGCCGGCCTGGCCGATGCCGGCTTCGCGGTCGACTGGGTGCACGACGGCCAGGCGGCGGAGCTGTCGCTGGCGGTCGGCAGCTACGACATGGCGGTGCTCGACCTCGGCCTGCCGAAGAAGGACGGCATGGCGGTGCTCACCACCTTGCGATCGCGCGCCAACGCGCTGCCGGTGCTGATCGCGACCGCGCGCGACGCGGTGGCCGACCGGGTCGCCGGCCTGAACGCCGGCGCCGACGACTACATCGTCAAGCCCTTCGACCTCGACGAACTGGTGGCGCGGGTGCGGGCGGTGCTGCGGCGCCATTCGGCGGCGGCCTCGTCGCTGCTGGTGTGCGGGCGGCTGGTGCTCGACCCGCTGCGCAAGACCGTGACCCATCGCGACGAGCCGGTCACGCTCTCGGCGCGCGAGTTCGCGCTGCTCGAGGCGCTGATGCAGCGGCCCGGCGCGGTGCTGTCGCGCAAGAAGCTGGAGGAGTCGGTCTACAACTGGGAGGACGACCTGGGCAGCAACGCGGTCGAGGTGCACATCCATCGGCTGCGCAAGAAGCTGGGTGCCGAGGTGATCCGCAACGTGCGCGGCGTCGGCTACCGCGTGGGCGAGGACTGACCGGCGCATGCGCTCGCTCGAACGACATCTGCTGGCCTGGGTGCTTGGTGCGCTCAGTCTCGGGGCGGTGCTGCTGGTGCTGGCTTCCTACTGGGTGACGCTGGACGAGATGGGCGAGGTCTTCGACGACAACCTGCGCCAGGTCGCCCTGTCGCTGGTCGCGCAGCGCGATCCGGTCGAGGCCGGCGAGAAGGCGCGCCAGGCGCTGCAGCTGCCACCGGTGTTCGAGGAGCATGGGCAGTTCGACTTCACCACCGCGCTGTGGGACCGCTCGGGCCACCTGCTGTCGAGCTCCGATCCGGCGCGGGCCTTGCCCTTCATCGCGGCCAGCGGCCTGTCGCGCGTCGGCCAGGGCGACGACGCCTGGCACATCTACACCATCGTCAGCGGCGACCGCGTGGTGCAGGCGGCGCAGCGCGGCTCGGCCCGCCAGGTGCTCGCGGCCGAGGCCGCCTTCAAGCTGCTGCTGCCGGTGGTCACGCTGACGATCCTGATCGGCGGCCTCCTGGTCTTCGCGTTGCGGCGTGGCCTGCGGCCGCTCGACGCGGCGGCCAACGACGTCGCGGCCCGCAGCGCCGCTTCGCTCGACCCGATCGATGCGCGCGGCGTGCCGCTGGAGATCCATCCGTTGATCCATTCCCTCAATGGCCTGATGCACCGGCTGTCCGATTCGTTCACGGTGCAGCGGCAGTTCGTCGCTGACGCGGCGCACGAGCTGCGCTCGCCGGTCACCGCGCTGCGGCTGCAGTTGCAGCTGCTCGAACGGGTGCAGGGCGAGCCGCAGCGGGCCGAGGCGATCCGCGAGCTGCGGCTGGGCATCGACCGGGCGCAGCGGCTGATCGCGCAACTGCTCGACCTGTCCCGTGTCGAGCCGGACGCGCCGACGAAGCGCGACCAGGCGGTCGACCTGGCCGCGATGGCGCAGGCCGCGGTGGTCGAGCACAGCCCGGCCGCCGAGCGCAAGCGCATCGACCTGGGCGCCGACGCGCCGGCCGAGGTCTGGGTGCAGGCCGATCCGAGGCAGCTGGCGGTGCTGCTGGACAACCTCGTCGGCAACGCGATCCGCTACACGCCGCCGGAAGGTCGCATCGACGTGCGGGCGAGCGTGGACGACGAAGGCCCGGTCATCGAGGTGATCGACACCGGCCCCGGCATTGCCAGCGAGGAGCGCGAGCGGGTCTTCGACCGCTTCTATCGCGGCGAGGCCGGCCTGGCCGACCGCGACACGCCCGGCAGCGGCCTCGGCCTGGCGATCGTCGAGGCGATCGCCAGCCGCCACGGCGCACGCGTCACCCTCGCGAGCGCCGCCAGCGGCGGATTGCAGGCACGTGTGGTCTTCTCGGCACAACGACCTGTCAATCGTGTCAGGTAAGGCAGCGGTAAGGCAGCAACCCCGAGAATCGCCCGCGACGCACAGTCGCTGACCGTCGCCCCCGACAGGCCTTCTCGTGAATCAAACTCTCTCCATCAAGTCGGAAACGGGCCCGGACGCCTCCTGGATCGGACGCACCGCAGCCGTGTTGCTGCACGGACTGTGCAGCACGCCGGACGAGCTGCGCATGGTCGAGTCGCGCCTGCGCGCCATGGGCTACACCACCGACGAGGCCCGCATCGACGGCTATTCCTTCGATGCCGGTGCCACGGTGCAGCGCTCCACGCCCTTCGCCAGCTGGATCGACGCGATCGAGCGGCGGGTCGACGCGCTGCGCGCCAGCCATGACCGCGTGGTGCTGATCGGCATCTCGGCGGGCGCCTCGCTGGCGCTGGGTGCCGCCATCCGCTGCGGCAGCCGGGTCGACGCGCTGGTGCTGATGTCGACCTCGCTCAAGCTGGACGGCTGGTCGATACCGCGCTTGCACTTCCTGCTGCCGCTGGCCCTCTACACGCCGCTCGGGCGGCTCTGGAAGTACCGCGAGCGGCCGCCCTACGGCATCAAGAACGAGCGCATCCGCGCCTGGATCGAGCGCGAGCTGCAGAGCCGCCGCATTTCCAGCGCCGGCGCCTCGGTGATCGGCGTCGACTACCTGCGCGAGAACGACCGCCTGATCCGCCAGGTGCGCGCCCGGCTGCCCGAGGTCGACTGCGACGCGGTGCTGGCGCTGCATGCGCGCGAGGACGAGGTGGCCAGCACCCGCAACCTCGGCCTCCTGGCGCGCGGGCTCACCGCGTGCCGCCGTTTCCGTGCGGTCGTCCTCGAGGACTGCTTTCACATGATCAGCGTCGACAACTCCCGACACCGCGTGGTGAAGGAAACCGTCGACTTCATCCAATCGATCCAGGAGATACCGGCCACATGACCGACAACGACACCTTCGACATCGCGGCCGACATCCTGGCGCACGACTTCCACATGGCCCGCGACGAGATCCGCCCCGACCGCGCGCTGGCCGACCTGCAGCTCGATTCGCTGGCGCTGATGGAATTCGTCTTCGCGGTCGAGGACCGCTTCCAGATTCGCATCCCGCAGGAGCGCTTGGACCCGCGCGAGGCCGGACTCACGCTGGGCCAGCTGAGCGAGATCGTCGACGAGATCCGCTCGCCCGCCACCGCCGACTCGGCCGCGCGCGTCGCGTGAGCGCAGCCGCATTCGCGGCGCCGGTCGCGGTCACCGGCGTCGGCATCGTCACGCCGCTCGGCCACACGCTGGAGACCTTCGACGACGCGCTTTTCGGCGGCGTCTCGGCGATCGGCCCGCGCACGCTGTCGCTCGACGGCATGGACACCATCGAGCTGGCGGTCGCCGCCTGCGACTTCGATGCCTCGGGCGTGCGCAGCACCTCGCGCCTGCCGCTCGACCGCGGCTGCGCGATGGCGCTCGCGGCGGCACGCGATGCCGCGCACCAGGCCGTGCTCGAAGGTTCGGTCATCGACTCCGAGCGGCTCGGCGTCTTCTGGGGCAGCGGCATCGGCGGCTGCGGCAGCTTCGACGAGGCCGGCGCGTCGCTCTATGGCGAGCACCGGCGGCTGCGGCCGACCACGGTGCTGACCGTGATGCCGAACGCGGCGGTGGCCGAGATCGCCCTGCATTTCGGCGCGCGCGGCGCCGCCATCGGCTACGCCTGCGCCTGCGCATCGTCGGCGGTGGCGATCGGCGAGGCGATGCGCGCGATCCGCGGCGGCTGGATCGACGTCGCGCTGGTCGGCGGCCACGAGGCCATGCTCACGCCCGGCCTCATGACCGCCTGGCATGCGATGCGCGTGCTGGCGCCGCCTTCGGGCGCGGGGCCGGCGGCCGCCTGCCGCCCGTTCGCCGCCGATCGCGCCGGCTTCGCGCTGGGCGAGGGCGCGGCCGCCTTGCTGATCGAATCGCAAGCGCATGCGCGCGCGCGCAACGCGCGGCCGCTCTTCATGCTCACCGGCTACGCGACCCGCTGCGACGGCAGCCACATCACGCAGCCCGATGCGCGCGGGCAGGAGCGGGTGATGCGCGCCGCGCTGGCGGACGCCGGACTGGTGCCGGCCGACGTCGGCTACATCAATGCCCACGGCACCGCGACGATCGCCGGCGACGCCGCCGAGGCGGCCTCGATCCATGCGGTGTTCGGCGACCGGGTGCCGGTCAGCGGCAGCAAGGCGATCCACGGCCACCTGATGGGCGGCGGCGGCGCGGTCGAACTGGTGGCCGCGCTGCGGGCGATCGAACGCGAGGCCTTGCCGCCGACCGCGCACCTCGAGCGGCCCGATCCGGCCTTCGAACTGGACCTGGTGCGCGGCAGCGCTCGCGAGGCGCGGGGACTGCGCCATGTGCTGTCGAATTCATTCGCCTTCGGTGGCACCAACGCGGTGCTGATCGCCAGCCGGGCCGACCCGCGCTGAGCCGTACCCGGTCTTCAGCGCACGGTCGACATCACGACGGCGCGGCAAATCTCCTGCTGGCTCGCGTCCAGCAGGTTGCAGTTGTCCATGGCGCGGCGCTGCATGTGGCTCAGGCGGGGAGCGAGCTGGATCGGCTGCTGCTGGTCGCTGCGCTCCAGCGCGTGCGCACCGCGGGTCGCGAAGGGATCGGTCGATGCCGAGCGGGTGCTGTTCTGCCGCGCACCATCCGACCCATTGGACGAGCCGGACGACACGGCGCCCGGCTGCGCATGCACGGCCACCGAGGCCGAGACCGACAGCACGGCCAGGACGGTTGAAAGCGCACCCTTGCGGGTTGCGGATCCATGCAGACTCACGACGTTTCCTCCAGGGAGCGCATTGTCGCGCAGCCGAATGAATACCCCGTGAATCGGTTCAGCCACTGGCGCGAGGTCAGACCTTGTCGACCTTGGGCGCCTTCCATGTGCCCTTCAGCGCGGCTTCCTTCGGCAGGTGGAGCCGCATGTAGACGCTGAACGGCCCGTTCGGCGCGGGCAGCCAGTTGGCTTCTAGCGGTTCAGCGGGTTGTCGACCAGGAGGCTCGCCGGCAATTCGTACATCGTCAGCGACCAGAATGCGGGCGCCGGCCCCTTTCAGTTCGGTCCGGCGATCAGGTCAAGGCGCGACGTCGCGCATGCTGGCCGGCTCGTGCATCGGGCACCCGTTCGCGGCGCCGCGGTACGCCACCGAAGCCGCGTAGACCGATCGGCGAGCCCGCATCACGCCACCCAACGGCTGGTGTGCCTCCAACCCGTGCCAGGGATTGAAGGACAAGCGGTCATCGAAGCCTTGCGCTCCGCGCTCGCTGAAAGCCACCTGCGGGCCGACGCGAACCCTGGCGACCGCGATGTAGGGGCTGTCTTCCTGCGACCACTCCACGGAGGCATCCTCGATCGGCATCTTGTCGAGGTCGGTGTTGAGTTGCGCGCGCAGTTCCCATTCGCCCGTGTCGGCGGTGAAGAACTTGTTCACCGTGTGCCGCAGGCCGTCGGGGTCATCGGCGAGTTCCTCCGGCAGAGGCCGGTCCTTCAGCGAGGTCAGCGACGCCGAGACCGGCGCCAGCGAAAGCTTGGCGATGTAGTCACCGAAGCGAAGCGGCACCTGCGTGAAGAAGGTTTCGCCGAGAGGCTCGGTCTGCTTGTGGCCGCCCATGGATTGGAGCGTCGGGCTCTCGATGCCGACAGCACCCAGCGCCGAGGTGGTC
>NZ_LMUW01000099.1:0-33960 GCF_009765735.1 Xenophilus sp. L33 | reverse complement strand
TCTTCGAGTGAACACTGCGATGCGCGTGGCCCGTGTGCTCGTCCATGGTCTTTGACATCTTGAGCATCGTCTCGCGGAGGTCCTCGGCGACCTCCGTTTCGTCGTCGGACAGGGTCTCGACGTTGGGTGAATAGCGAACGGGGGGTTGGGTGCGTGAGGTGTTCATGCCACGACTCTCATCGAGCGGACCCGTTCGCCACTGTAAGAAGAGGACATCCGCCGGCGTGGGCGCCGGCTTGCGCAGCGCAAGCCCAACCCGTTCGTCCGGATGTTCAACGCAAGGCACGCACGGACAGAGCGAGCATCAACGACAAGACCAGCATGACAACGGCGAGCGCAACCCGGCCCAACATGGCGCCCGGCTTCACGTGCGGCGGCGCCTTGGGCAGCGGCTCGGCGAGGTCTCCAGGCACGGTGCCCATCGCGGCCTTGTCTTCTTCGTCTGGCCCCTGGTCGGGCTCGGTGTTCCTTGCAGCCATGTGCGCGATGTTTCTTGAGCGCGGTCAGCGCCGGTCGTCGGGCAATTCCGATTTCAGCTGAGAGTCACGAGCCGGACCTGCGAGATCTGCACCAGCGCTGTGCAGGTCGCCGATTTCCTCCTCAAGGAGAGTGACTCGACCCCCGGTCAGGTCAGCCTGCCGCAAGCTTTCACTGGCGAACCTCGGACACGATCCAGAGGGCAGCCCTGGGTCGCAAAGGAAAAAGCTTCGCACTGATGGCATGAAGACGTGGAGATTCAAATTCCCGGAGCACTTCCAGAGTCACGACCTGGACGGCTCGCCCATCAATGTCGCCAGGCAAATCCACAAGCGGCTTCGCAACACCTCGGGCAGATGCGAGCTTGACCGGGTGACGAATGGCGTTCACGAGATCGTCGTCACCTTCCCCGACGAAAACGCTCTGGACGCTCTGGCATTCGAACTCGCGTGCAACGGCTTTCCGCAAGAGCAAGAGGATTCATGAGAGCGTGAGCAGGCTTGGGGTTTCCGGCGTCCTCGAAACCGACAAAGGCGGCCCTCGAGAAATCGAAGTCGAGCTTTGACTTCATCCTGTCGACCATCCCCGAGAAGCACGACGTCAATCCGTTCGTCGCGCTGCTCGAGCGCGACAGCACGATGGTGGTCGTCGGCGCGCTGGAGCCGCTCGCACCGGTCAACAACCAGGAGGCGCTCGATTTAGGGAAATTAAAGGACAAGACGCCGGGCGAGGGACGACAGTCACGCCAGCGCGCCGCTCCGGGTCGCGCCACCTTCGCGAACCCGAGTCGCCACGGTTTCGCAGGGAATCGCGAGAAGGCGGCAGGAGAAACCCGATGATTGCGTTCGTCCGCGTGGCCGGCATCAAGCCCGGCAAGCAAGGGGCCGCCATGGCCTTCGCCAAGGAAGTCACGGCCTTCCTCAAGCAAAGCTATCACCTCGACCTGGAGGTGCTGCGCCCGGTGGGCGGGAATCCGCAACGCCTGGCCTGGTCGACCCGTTACGCCGACCTGGCCGCGTTCGAGAGCATCACCAACAAGTTCCTCGCCGATCCCAAGTACTGGGAACTGCTGAACACCGCGTCCGAGTGCTTCATTCCCGGCTCGATCCGCGACGACATCTGGCAGACGACGTGAGCGAGCCCGTCCCCGCTTCGGCCGTGCCGCTGGACCTGCTGATCGTCGGGGCCGGCTTCAGCGGCCTCTACATGCTGCACAAGGCGCGCGCGACGGGCCTGTCGGCGCAGGTCCTCGAGGCCGCGCCGAGCGTGGGCGGCACCTGGTACGCCAACCGCTATCCGGGCGCTCGCGTCGACATCCAGAGCCTGGAGTATTCGTTCTCGTTCGACGAGGACCTGCAGCAGGAATGGCGATGGACCGAGCGCTATGCCGGGCAGCCCGAACTGCTGCGCTACGCCAACCACGTGGCCGACCGCTTCGACCTGCGCCGCGACATCCACCTGAACACGCGCATGACGTCGGCCCGCTTCGACGATGCTGCGCAGCGCTGGGTGGTCGACGGCATCGGCGGGAGCGGGGCGCCGCGGACCTGGCAGGCGCGTTTCGTCGTGCTGGCGAGCGGCCCGCTGTCGAGCCCCTACACGCCGGCCTTCCCGGGCCTGGAGAGCTTCGCGGGAGAGGTGCTGCACACCGCGTCGTGGCCGCACGTGCGGGTCGATTTCAGCGGGCGCCGCGTCGGCGTCATCGGCACCGGATCCTCGGCGGTGCAAGTGATGCCGCGCATCGCCGAGCAGGCGGCGTCGGTGACGGTGTTCCAGCGCACCGCCGCCTACGTGGTACCGGCGCACAACGGCCCGCTCGACGCGGCGTTCGAAGCCCGCGTCAAGGCCGACTATGCGGGCTTTCGCGCCCGCAACCGGAAGACGCGCACCGGCTTCGGCAGCGAGCTGCCGGTCAATCCGGCGTCCGCGCTGTCGGCGAGCCCCGAGGAACGCGAGGCCGCGTTCGAGGCCCGCTGGCGTGTCGGCGGCTTCGGCTTCCTCGGCACGTATGGCGACCTGATGACGAGCATGGAGTCCAACGCGCTGGCGGCCGAGTTCGTGCGCGGCAAGATCCGCGAGGCGGTCCATGACCCCGCCACCGCGGCGCTGCTGTCGCCCCGGCAGCCGATCGGCTGCAAGCGGCTGTGCGTGGCCGATGGCTACTACCAGACCTTCAACCGGTCGAACGTGCACCTGGTGGACGTCTCGGACCAGCCGATCGAGGCCATCACGCCGGGCGGCGTGCGCGCCGCCGGACGCGACCATGCCTTCGACACGCTGGTGCTGGCCACCGGCTTCGATGCCGTGACCGGCCCGTTGATGCGCCTGGACCTGCGCGGCCGGGGCGGCCTGCGCATCCAGGACAAGTGGCGCGACGGGCCGGTGAACTACCTCGGCCTCGCGATCGCCGGCTTCCCGAACCTGTTCAACGTCGCCGGCGCCGGCAGCACCTCGGCCTTCACCTGCCTGACAGTCTCCATCGAGCACCACGTGGACTGGATCGCCGATTGCATCGCCTGGATGAACGCGCAGGGCCAGGCGACGATCGAGGCGACCGATGCCGCGGAGCGCGCGTGGGTCGACTACGTCAACGTGATCGCCGGCCACACCGTGTTCCTCAAGTGCAACTCCTGGTACCTGGGCGCCAACATCCCGGGCAAGGCGCGCATGTTCATGCCGCTGGCCAGCGGCTTTCCCGTCTACGCGGAGCGCTGCGCGGCGGTCGCGGCTGAAGGCTACGAGGGGTTCGCGCTCGAAAGGGCGAAGGCGTAGCCGCGGCGCTCGACCTCGCGCGTCTCCTTCGATGCCGCCAGCGCTGGCGGCTGCCAGCTGCCCGTGCCCGCCGGAAGGATCGATGGCGAATGCACCGGTTCGAAAAGGGCGGTTGACGCCGCGCGCCAGCTTGCCGCATCGGCTTCCAGGCCCGCATAGGCAGATGACAACGCCTGCCGGTCGACCTCGCCGTCACCAGATCCAGCGGATCCCGGCGTTGCCTCCAAACGATCTTTGCCTGGCCCCACCGAGGTTCGTGAGCCAGTCGACGGTGGCGTAGGTGCTCATCGACCTGTTCCACCGGGTGACCACCCCGGCGCCGAGTCGCGCGCTGGTCTGCGAGACGCCGGTGTCGATGCCTGTCAGCCCGCCGAAGGTGGCGGTGTCGTTGGAGCCGAAGGACCGCAGCAGGTCCAGGCGCATGGAGGGCAGCCAGCGCGCGCCGCCGGCGTCGACGCTGCCTTGCAGCCGCACGCCGAGACGGGCGACATAGGAGTCACCGCCCTTGAACCGGACGGTCGCGACGGCGTCGTACGTGTCGTCGATCGAGAGGTGCTGCCAAAGCAGCTGCGCCTGGGGCTCGAGGACCAGGCTGTCGGAGAGCCTGAAGGGCATGCCGCCTTCGAACGAGGCCGTGACCGCGCTGCCGTCGGGCTTGATGCCCATGAACTGCGTGGACTGGGCGTCGACCTTGAGCGCACTGCCCATCAGCACGGCGTCGGTGTACCAGCCGGCGGCGCCGACCTGGATCCAGTAGCCGCCCAGGCTCGTGGCCTCGACCGACAGGTGGCCCACCGCGAGAGCGCTGATGCCGAGCGCGAAGCCGTCGACGTCGCCGCTGCCCCTGGCGTAGCCGGCGAAGATCCCGAAGTGGTCGCGGATGCCGTTCTCGCCCGAGGTCGCATGGATGTCCTGTCCGGCCTGGACGCCGTAGGTCGAGCCATCGAAGTTCGCGTCGGCCGTGCCGGCGCCTTGGAGCTCGGCATGGCCGCCCCACACGCGTCCCCAGGACGACGACAGGTTGCCGGTGTCGGTCAGGAGCGAAGGGTCGCCCTGGCGGTCGTGGAAGGTGCCGATCTGCGAGATGCCCAGCACCCGGGCGACGCCGGGCACGGCCGAATACAGCGGCACCTCCGGCCGATAGAGGGCCACCGGGACCGGCATGGCCGCGGGCAGCGGCGCCGTGCCCTCGGCCGGCGTCGGCGCCGGCACGTCGGGCTGGGTCGGCAGCGCGACCGTGTTGCGCAGGTACCAGTCGTCGGCGGTGCCGGCGGTCACCCCGCCCTTGGCCAGGTAGTAGGAGAACGCGCCGGCCTGCACCGGCGACGCGAGCGTGAAGGCGCTCGCGGTCGTCGTGGCGCCGTTCGTCGCGGCGACGACCTGGATGCCGTTGCCGGTGGTCTGCGCACCGGCGCCGCCCATGTTCGTCACCAGGAGGCGCGTCGAGCCGGAGGCACTGCCGCCCGAGACGACCAGCCGGTCGGAGGCGGAGCCGTCGACGCCGACGACCGTGTTCAAGCCGATCAGCCCGTTCTGCCCGATGTAGTGGCCCACCACGACCAGCTGATTGCCCACCGTCCGGGCGCCGATCTGCACCCGGCCTGCATTGACCAGCGAGCCGTCGATGGTGAAGGTGCCGCCCGGGCCGCCGGCCGACGGGGCCGTCGCGTCGGCGACGGCGATCGTGCCCGCGTTGGCGACCGCGCCCGTCACCGTGCCGTACCCGCCGAGCGTCGCGCCCGCTGCGACCGTCGTCGGGCCGCCGCCCGAGAGAACGGCCATGGGATGCATCGCATCGCCGACCGTCAATGCGCCGGCAGCGACCGTCGTGCCGCCGGTGAAGCTGCTGGCGCCGTCCATGAGGAGGCTGCCGGCGCCGACTTTCGTGAGCGCGCCGGCGCCGGTCACCGGCTGCACGAGCGTCGTGGTGAAGGCCTGCGTGTCGATCGTTCCGCCGCCGGCGCCCAGTTGCACGGCCCGGGCAGCGGCGATGTCGAAGCTGCTCCCGAGGCGGAGCGTGCCGCCGTCGAAGGCCAGGCCGCCGGTGCTCGCGCCCAGCGCGTCGTCGGCAGCGACCGCGAGCACGCCCTGGTCGATGCGGGTGCCGCCGCTGTAGGTGTTGACGCCCGGCGGCGGCGCCAATGTCAGCTGTCCCGCGCCGGTCTTGGTCACCGCGCCGCTGCCCGAGATGGCGCCGGCATAGGTGCCGTCCGTCGGCTGCGCGAAGCGCACGAGTCCGTTGTCGGTGACGGTAGTCGGCAGGCTCGCGGCCGTCGCCTGAAGCGTGGCGCCGGGGTCGACCCGCGCGGCGGTGGACGGGCCCAGGGAGCCGACCAGGTTCAGCGTGCCCGTCTGCACATGCGCGCTGGCGAAGGTGCCGCTGCCGGTCCAGTCCCAGGCCGTGCCCTGCATCGTCAGGGTCTGGAAGTTCGTGAAGGCGTTGGCCGCGGTGCCGCTTCCCTGCAAGGTCACGGTGTTGCTGCCGCCGCCGCCATCGGCACCGCCGACGATGGTCGAGCCGGTCTGCAGGATGAGCGAGTCGTTGCCGCCGCCCATCGAGATCGCGGTGCCGGCGTTGCTCTGGATCAGCCCCGCATTGATGACGGTGCTGTTGCCGTTCAGCGTGCGCACGCCGGCGGCGCCCTGGCTGACGATCTGGCCGCCGGCGAGGTTCTGGATGGTCGCCAAAAATGCCGAGCCCGCGGTGTTCGAGAAGACGGCGTCCGATGCGCTGCCGCTCGCCCGGATGGTCCCGCTGTTCACCAGCTGGTCGTTGTTGCCCTGCATGTACGCAGCCGGGCTCGAGTCGCCCGTCGTGGACAGCGTGCCGCTGTTGCCGATCGTCCCGCTGCCGCCGAGGATGGAGGCGGCGCGGGCGTTGCTGCCGGTGGTCGAGACGCGGCCGCTGTTGACCAGGCTGTTGTTCAACTGCCCCTGGTTGGTCTGCCCCCACGCCGCCGTCATGCCGAAGGCGCTGGGACCTGCCGTCGAGATCGTGCCGTTGTTGGTCAGCGTGTTGCCGCTGCCGTTGGCGGCCATGCCGTCGTTGAAGGCGCCGGTCGTCGTGATGACCGCGCCGGCCGCGTTCGTCAGCTGGTTGTTGTTGCCGGTGCCGAGCAATGTCGCGCCGCGGTTGGTGCCCGTGCCGCCGCCGCCGGACAAGCCGAGGGTCCCGTTGCTGACGATCGTGCTCGACGTGTCGACGCTGAAGCCCACCGGGTTCGCCGCCCGCGCGAAGTTCGCCGAGCTGGTGGCATCGGCGTTGATCGACACGCCGGTGCTGCCTGTCTGCGCCGTGACGGCCGAAGCGATCGGCCCCGCGCAGAGAACCGCGGTTCCGCTTGCCGGAGCGGTGCTCGAACATGCGCCGAAGGCCGACGGGGCGAATGCGGTCGCGACGAGCGCGGAGCCCACGGAAAGCGTCGCCGACAGCGAGCGTCTGCGACCCCAGGACTGAAACGGATGCATAGGCGGTCCTCGTTGAACTGCCCTCCCATGCGCCGAAAGTCTAGCGGCTGTGCTTCAGAGATCGAAATTCGTCGGCAGCATCACCACGTCGCGGATCGTCATCCCGCGCGGCCGGGTCAGCATGAAGGCGATCACTTCGCCGACGTCGCTGGCTTCCAGCAGGCTGCCGGACTCGCGCGCCTCCTTCAGCTTCTCGGCCGGCCAGTCGGCCAGCAGCGCGCTGATCACCGGCCCGGGCGAGATCGCGCCGACCCGGATGCCGTGCTTGAAGACCTGGCGCCGCACCGTCTGCACGAAGCAGTTGATCGCCCACTTCGACGAGGCGTAGACCGGCTCCCACGGCGTCGGGAAATGCGCGGCCAGCGAGCTGGTGACGATGATGTCGCCGCTGCCGCGCTCGATCATGTGCGGCAGCACGTCGTGCACGTTCTTCATCACGACGTTGACGTTCAGGTTCAGCATCCGGTCGATCGCGCCGTTGTCGGCATCGACCAGGTCGCCGCCGACGTAGATGCCGGCGTTCGCATGGAAGATGTCGAGGCGGCCCGCCTGCGCCAGCACCTGCGGCAGCAGCGTGGCGCAATCCTTGGCGTCGAGCAGGTCGATCGTGACCGGGAACACCGCGGCGCCGAGCCTGTCGCGCGCCGCCTGCAGCGCGACCTTGTCGCGGTCGACCATGACGACGCGGGCGCCTTCGGCCAGCATGGCCTCGGTGCTCGCCAGCCCGATGCCGGAGGCGGCTCCGGTGACCGCTGCGACCTTGCCTTCCAGTTTTCCTGCCATGGTGAGTCTCCTGAATGGGAGCGCCATGGTAGCGGGAGCAGGCCGCTAGAATTTCCGGGCCCTTCAGGAGCCCCATGACCTTCGACCGCTTTCAGGACCATCCCGCCTTCGGATTCGTCGACTGGTCGCTGCGCGGCATCGGGCAGGTGGTCTTCCAGAACAATCCGCTCTCGGGGCTCGTCATCCTGGGGGCGATCTTCTACAACTCCTGGATCTACGGCTTCATCCTGGCGGTCGGCGTGGTCGTCGGCACCGCGACCGCCTGCCTGCTCAAGGCCGACCGCGACCTGATCCGCAACGGCCTCTTCGGCTTCAACGGCGCGCTGGTCGGGGTCGCGCTGGTGGCCTTCACCAGTGCCGACTTTCGCAGCGGCAGCCTGCCTTCGGTGCACTTGTTCGTCTACATCGTCTGCGCGGCGGCGATGACATCGATCGTGTTCTCGAGCATCTCGACGCTGCTCGGTCCGCACAAGGTCGCGGCGCTGACCATGCCCTTCGTGCTGGTCGGCTGGCTGTTCCTGTTCGCGGTGCTCAAGTTCAGCAGCATCGACGCCGGGCCGCTCGCCAAGCCGGTCTCGCCCGACCAGTACCAGCTGGTCACCACCTACGTGCTGCCGATCTGGTACATGGGCATCGGCAACGCCATCGGCCAGATCTTCTTCCAGGACAACTGGATCGCCGGCTACCTGATCCTCGTCGGCATCGCGATCCATTCGCGCATCGGCGCCGGCATGGCGCTGGTCGGCGCGATCGTCGCCGAGCTCGTCGCGATGTCCTTCGGCGCGCCCGAAGGCGCGATCCGCGACGGCCTCTACGGCTACAACGCGGCGCTCACCGGCATGGCGCTCGGCGGCTTCTTCCTGGTGCTGACCGTGCGCAGCTTCCTCTACGCGGTCTTCGGCTGCGTGGTGAGCACCTGGCTCTGGGCGTCGGTTGCGATCTTCCTGGAGCCGATCGGCATGCCGGTCTTCACCTCGACCTTCGTCATCGTCACCTGGGCGATGCTGATCGGCCAGCACGGCTTCCGCGCGCTGGTGCCGGTGCCGCCGGCCGAGGCGACCACGCCGGAGGACAACCGGCGCCGCCACCTCGCC
This sequence comes from Xenophilus sp. L33, assembly GCF_009765735.1. Classification (GTDB taxonomy): domain Bacteria; phylum Pseudomonadota; class Gammaproteobacteria; order Burkholderiales; family Burkholderiaceae_C; genus Variovorax. The sequence goes on along the minus strand of NZ_LMUW01000099.1, from coordinate 25,366 downwards.
AGGCGCGCGAACCTCGCGACCCTGTCGTCGGGCCGCCGATGAACCGCGCCCCGGCATGAGCGGCACCGCGGCCGATCTCTCGACGCAGCAACCGGCCGGCCGGCGCGTGCTGGCCTTCGTGGCCGCCTATGCGCTGCTCTTCGTCGTCGCCGGCTTCTTCTTCGATTCGCCGGCGCGCATCGCGCAAGGCCTGGTCGAGATCGTCCGCTCGCGCGACACGCTGGTCACCGACTACATGGGCGTCGGCGGCGTCGGCGCGGCGCTCGTCAATGCCGGGCTGCTGACCTTGCTGGCCTGCGTCGTCTACTGGCGTGCCGGAGCCACGATGAGCGGGGGCGCGGTGGCGGCGCTGTTCCTGGTGCTCGGCTTCGCGCTCTTCGGCAAGAACCTGCTGAACATCTGGTTCATCGTGCTCGGCGTCTGGCTCTATGCGCGCTTCAAGGGCGAGCGCTTCGCGACGCACATCAACACCGCCTTCTTCGGCGCGGCGCTGGCACCGATCTTTTCGGAGATCGCCTTCAGCAGCTACCTGACATGGCCGGTGAGCCTGCCGCTGGCGGTGGGGACCTGCGTGCTCATCGGCTTCATCCTGGCGCCGGTCGCAGCGCGTCTCTTCAAGGCGCACGAGGGCTGCAGCCTCTACAACATGGGCTTCACGGCCGGCATCGTCGGCACCCTGGTGGTGGCCATCTACCGCTCGTACGGGTTCGTGCCGGACCCGGTCTTCATCTGGACCACCGGCCACAACGCGTCGCTGGCGAGCCTGCTGTTCGGCAGCTTCGCGGCGCTCGCGGCCGCGGCCTTCGTGCTCGATCGCACGGCGCTCGCCGGCGTGTGGCGGATCATGCGGCAGACCGGGCAGGCACCGGCGGACTTCATCGGCAGCGAAGGCCTGGCGCCGGCGCTGCTCAACATGGCGCTGGTCGGCGCGATCGGCACCGCCTACGTGCTGCTCGTCGGCGGCGACCTGAACGGCCCGACGCTGGGCGCGATCCTGTCGGTGGCCGGCTTCGGCGCCGCCGGCAAGCATCCGAGGAACATCCTGCCGGTGATGGTCGGCGTGTTCGCCGGCTCGCTCTTCAAGCCGCTCTCGGCCGAGGCGCCGTCGATGGTGCTGGCGGCGCTGTTCGGCACCACGCTGGCGCCGATCGCCGGGCGCTTCGGCTGGTATTGGGGGCTGCTGGCGGGCTTCATCCATTCGTCGGCGGCGCACAGCGTCGGCGACCTGCACGGCGGGCTGGTGCTCTACAACAACGGCTTCGCGGCCGGGCTGGTGGCGGCGGTGCTGACGCCGATCATCGTGGCGGTGCGGCGGCAGCCGCCCGCGGCCGGCAAGGGCGGCTGACCCGCCATCGGCCGTCTCCTACGCGAGGCGGCCGACGGCGTGTTTAGACTTCGCCGTCTTCCCAGCCACAAGCCGAAGACATGAATGCATTGCGAACGGGGCAAGCCGAGCTGCTGTCCTTCCTGAGCCCCGACACGCTGGTCGGGGCGCTGATCTACCTGATCCTCTTCGTCATCGGCGCGTCGATCCTGTCGCGCGCGCTGAGGCTCGCGGTGCACCAGGCGATGACGCGCGGCAACCACCTGGACCGCACCACGATCAACTTCGTGCAGCAACTGGCCTCGGCGCTGATCTGGGTGCTGGCGCTGATCCTCTACGCGCACCTCATCCCGGCGCTGCGGGCCATGGGCACCGCGCTGCTGGCCGGTGCCAGCGTGGCCTCGGTGGTGATCGGCCTGGCGGCGCAGAGCACGCTGGGCAACCTGGTGGCCGGTGTCGCGATCACCATCTACCGGCCCTTCCGCCTGGGCGACGTGCTGCAGGTGACCGCACCGAGCGGCACCGAGATCGGCGAGGTGCAGACCATCTCGCTGGGCTACACGACGTTGCGCGCCTGGGACGGCCGGCTGGTGGTGCTGCCCAACAGCGTGGCGGCCAGCCAGGTGACGATCAACCTCAGCGCCAACGTCACGCCCTATCCGCTCAAGGTGCAGATCGGCATCGGCCGCGAGGCCGACATCGACGCGGCCTGCGCGCGCGCATCGGCGCTCGGGGCCGAGGCGCTCGGGCCGCAGGCGGTGGGCGCCTGCGTGCTGACCCGCATCGACGGCAGCACCGCACAGCTGGAGATGCGCTTCCGGGTCGAGGAAGGCCAGGGCATCGCGGCCACCCGCTCGAAGCTCTTGACCCGGCTGGCAGCCGGCTTCGGCGGCGATCCCGCGTGGGGGCCGGCGGCGGGCTTGAGCTTTTCCTGATCAGCTCGCGTCAGCTCGGCTCAACTCGGCTTGGCGGTGCAGATCTGCGTCATCGCGTTGATGTCCGGGATCGGGCGGCGTCGCATCGTGAAGCTGACCGGCGCCCAGCGGCCCCTGGCGCGTGCGTCGCCCGGTGCGCTGTCCGCCAGCGCGCTGGCCATGCCGCCGCGCAGCCACTGCACCAGGTCGAAGGCGCGGGCTCGCAGCGCGTCGCCGGTCGAGACGTCGGCCGAGGCCACCACCGGGTTGAGTGCCGAGGCCGGCGTGGTGGTCGCGCAGTTCGGCGTCTGGTCGGGCACCCAGTGCGTGAAGGTGCCTTTCGATCCGGTGGCCTGCTGCACCGCCGGATTGACGATGCCGCCGGTCGAGCCGTCGGCGTTGACGTAGGCCAGCACGTTGGATGCCATCGGCGTCGGCACCGTATAGCCGTTCGGGCCGTAGAGCGTGCCGCCGGCCAGCGCCGCGCATTGCGACGGGCCGGGCTGGTAGCTGGGATCGTTCAGGTTGATCGAGTAGTTGATGCAGCCTTGCGGCGGGCAGGAGTAGTAGGTGTCGAGCTCGGTCGCATCCGGGCAGGCGGCATCCTGGCCGGGCTGGCCGGGCTGGCCGGTGCAGCTGCCGAGCGGGGCCACGCCGTGGGCGTTGGTGGCGTCCTGCAGCACGTACATGAAGAGCATGCCGGTCGTGCTGTCGTAGAAGTATTTGTCGACGTCCGCCGGCGTGCCGTCCGACTTCGTCAGCTCGCCGATGCTGGCCGCCGCGGTCAGCGTGGTGCGCGGATAGACGCACACTTTCGCGTTCGCATCCAGCGTCGAGGGCGCCGGGCACACGCCGCCTGCGGGCACCGGCGTCACGCCTTCGGCCGGGCAGCCGGTGCCGGGCGCCAGGTTGCTGCTGTTCTGGTTGTCCAGGTTGAAGCAGTTCTGGTTCTGGTAGCGGTTGGCCAGGAAGTTGAAGTAGGTCTGCAACGCCGGATTGTTGTAGCTCACGCCGTTGCCGCCCCAGGACTTGTAGCCCTTGGTGATCGTGAAGCTGGCGGCTGGCGGCCGGCCCTGCGTGTTCGAGTAGCACACCCCCAGCCGAACGTAGAAGGGCTTCTGGTCCATGTGCGGTTTGACCGCATCGGTGAAGCCGACCCGCACCACGGCAGGCATGCCTTGCGGGGGCGCCAGGGCGGCGAGCGGCACCGTGGTCACGCCGGGGCCCGGCGGGGGCAGTGGCGCGTACTGCGGCGCGGTCGAGGTCGAGGTCTGCACCGTGTAGCTGCTGCCGCTGGCCACCTTGGGTTCCCAGATGCCCTGCGCGTTGCGGCTCAGCAGCGCCATGCTCTGGTGCACGCCGGCGTCGAGCGAGTCCTTGGTGAAGACCATGTTCTGCCAGGTCTGCGGCAGCGGGAACTGCGCCTCGAACTCCAGGGTCGCCATGTTGGCGGGCGAGATGATCGAGGTCGGCCGGCCCTCGAAGACCTGGTCCTGCTGGCCGGTCGACAGACATTCGTCGGCCGCGTTCGCGGTGTGGTTGAAGGGCAGGTTGTTGAGCGAGATCGGGTATTCGTCGGCGACGGGCAGGCCGCTGTCCTTGTCGACCACCTTGAGGCCGGTCAGGCTGCCGTCGAGGTCGATGATCGCGGTGTTCTTGTCGCCGTCGCGGAAGTCGCCGAGGTTCACGTGCTCGGTGTAGATCTGGTGGCGCAGGTCGACGTTGTCGTAGCTCAGCGCCTTGCTCACGGTGGCGGTCGGGTAGGCGCTCTGGTTGTTCTGGAACCAGCCGAGCGCCGCGTCGCCTTCGTACAGCGTGGTGGCCGCATCGGGCCAGGACCTGAAGTCCTTGATGGTCGCCTGGTCGGCCAGGGTCAGGAGCGGCGTCGGGTCCTTCAGGTAGTTGACGAAGTGGTCGTGGATGATGCGCACCGGCCCGTCGTAGATCATGTAGCCGGCCGAGTTCCAGCGCGGCGTCTGGTAGGCCAGCTCGTAGAGCTCGTTGGCCTTGGGGTTGTAGTCGACGCAGCCCTGGCCGTTGCCGGGCGCCGGCGCCGGGCAGGGGCCCCAGCGGTCGACGTTGTTGATGCTCACGCCGACCAGCACCGAATCCTTCAGCAGCGCCCAGACGCCCGGCGCGTTGCCGTCGTTGCCGCCCGAGCTCACCAGCGAGACCGAATCGCGATTGGTGGCGAAGCGACCGTTCTCGAGCGCGGTCCAGACCGGGCGCATCCACACGCCGCGGTTGCGGATGCGGGTCGCGGTGAAGCTGTCGAAGTGGCCGATCAGGTTGACCGAGCTCAGGTCCGAGGTGGTCTTGCCGTCGACCGTCGGGAACAGCTGCTGGGTCACGGCGGCGATGTCGGTCTCGCCGAACAGGCCGTCGTAGCAGCCGTGGGCGCGGTTGTTGGTGAAGCTGCCGACCGGCTCGAAGCGCTGCGGGAACTGGGCCGGATCGCCCGGCGGCGGCACGTACCAGTAGGCCTTGCCCATGCCCTGACAGCCGGCGATCGAGTTGCCCTGCACCACGGTGCCCGGGTTGACCAGCCAGAAGCCGCTGGACTGCTCGGCGTAGAAGGTGGGAGGCACGCAAGCGGGAGTGGGATCGCCGGCAAGCGTCGCCTGGCCGCCGGCGTTGAAGCAGCGGCCATGCGAGGGCGCCGCCTGGTTGCCCGTGTCGGGCACGTTCAGCCCGTCGTACAGGTTGGTCCTGGCGAGGTTGTCGCCTTCCCAATAGTCCTTGACCAAGCCGTCGGGCGTCTTCGGCACGGAGGCGTCGAGGCCGAAGTTGTTGCTCATCGCGCCGACGCCCAGGTTGCCCACGAATTTCGAGCCCTGCTCCATGCCCATCTCCTCGTAGAAGAGATGGCCGATCACGCGGGCGCAGACGTTGTTGTCGACCGCGACGTTGGTGGTCGAGTGCACCGTCACGCACTTGTTGAAGCCGTGGTGGATGCTGTTGCTGTCGACGAGCTCGACGTGCGTGCCGGCATCGCCGGCCATGTGGAAGTGGATCGGGTAACTGCCCAGGCGCGCCTTGCCGAACTTCTCCAGCTCGACGCCCTGGATCGAGGTCTCGGCGAAGCCGGCCAGGATGCGGATCTCGCCGCCCCAGTGCAGGTTCGGGTCGTTCGGGTCGACGCTCGGGTCGGGCGTCTGCGCAGTCAGCTGGATGTTGCGGCTGATGAGGCCGACTTCGGCACGCTCGTCGACGCCGAAATTGGTGGCCGCGCCGGCGCCGTAGTTGGCGGCCGAAGGCAGGCCGGGATCCGCGCCGCCGAAGTGGTAGTGGCGCAGCGGCTGGGCCAGCGTGACGGTGCTGCCGCCGTTGCCGTCGGGCACGACCGTCCTGATCTGCACGAACTCGGATTCGAAGGGGCTGAAGCTGGTGGTGGCCACCACGATCCAGTCGCCGGCGCGCCAGGCGCCGCCGGTGGTCACGTCGCGGGCCAGGTGCAGCGTGCTCTCGCCGCCGCCCGGCACCGGCGCCGCGATGCCCTGGCCGGCGGTCTGGTAGGCGACCGGCCCGGCCGGCGCGCTCAGCACGGTCCAGCTGACGCCGGTGGCCGCCACGCCCTTCGCACCGTACAGCCGCAGGATGCCGCCGCTTTCCACCTGGATGCCCTTGTCGTAGCCGACGCCGATGTCGCCGGGGTTGGTCGTGTCCTTCTGGCCGGTGAAGACCAGCTTGAACTGGGTGGCCGGATTGTTCTTGCCCACCGGGCATTGCGCGGTGCCGACCGACAGCAGGCCGGCCACGTCGATGCCGGTGGTCTGGACTTCGATCTGGTCGAAGCTGCTGGGCACCGCCAGCTTGCCGTCGGTCGCGATCGTGATGCGGCCGAGCGCCGAGGTGCCGGTGAACGACCGGTCGATGAGGACGTTCGGCCCGCAACCGCCGCCGCCGATAGTGACGTTGCGGTTGGCGTCGAGCTTGCACTGCGACAGCGGCACGATGAGCGGCACCAGCGGGGTCGACGCCTTCAGGCTCTTGTCGACGGTGGTCGACTGCAGCTGCACCGGATCGAAGGCCGTGCTGCAGGGCGCGGCGAGCGCCTCCGCCACCAATGCCGCATCGTCGTTGCCGCCACCGGAACCACCGCAACCCGCGAGCGTTGCGAGCAGCGTCAGCAGGAGTCCGCGCCGGAGAGTCATCTTGGGCATCTCGTCATCCTCATGTCTTTTTTTCGACCAAGCTGCGAGCCCTGTCGGCCGCGTCGCGAAGCCGCGAGGATTCTTGATCGGCAACACCGATTCGACCAGCGATTTCGCGGCGGACTATGCCGATCGTCGTAGGAGCGATGTGTCGAATACACATCATTCGCTGGCGCAAGAAAAGAGGAGATGCGAAGAGGCCCGCGGCCCGGCTCAGAGGTCCGTGAGCATCCCGGTCGAGGTGGCCTCGGCGGCCAGCTTGCCGTCGGCGGTGTAGAGCGTGGCCGCGAGGAAGGCGACCCGCTTGCCGCGGCGGATCACGCGGGCCTCGACCCGGCCTTCGCCGGGGCCGACCTTCTCGTAGAAGCTGACCTTGATCTCGAGGCTGAAGACCGACTGCTTGTGGCCGGTGTCGTGGATCACCGCGTGCGCCATCGCGGCGTCGAGCCAGGCGGTGATGAAGCCGCCCTGGGCGATGGTGCCGTTGCTGTGGCAATACTCCCGCCGCACCGTGAACGCCGCCTGCAGCAACCTGCGTTCCGGCTCCCAGCCGGTCACGTGGAAGTTGCCCATCGATTCGCTCAGTGCCTGGCCCGAGCGGATGCGGGCGTCGAGGTCGTCGTCGTTCATGGCGTTCCTTGCGGTTGAGGGCGGCGCAGCCGCGCGCCGATGCGCGCCAGTGCGCTCCACTGCTGGGCCCAGACGCCGCGGCCGTAGCTGCGGCCGCGGCCGGTCGGTGCCGGCAACTGGTCCTCGATGCCGGTCGGCTCGACCGTCTCGACCCACGAGGCGGTTCGGAACAGCATGTCCCACCACGGGAAGAGCACGCCGAAGTTGCAGCCGAAGTGCGTGCCCTCGTGGCCGAAGCGCACCGCGTGATGGCGCCGATGGAAGGCCGGGCTCACCAGCAGCCGGCCGAGCAGCGGCCCGAAGGGCAGCCGCGCGTTCACGTGCTGCACGCTCTGCAGGAAGTTGCCGACCGCCACCAGCAGCACGAACTGCGAGGGCGCCACGCCGATCGCCAGCGCGATCGAGGCGAAAAAGGCGGCCTGCAGCATGTCGTCCAGGAAGTGGTTGCGGTCGTCCGACCACAAGGACAGCTGCTGCTGGCTGTGGTGCACCGCATGCAGCTCCCACCAGACGCCGAAGCGATGCTGCCAGCGGTGGTACCAGTAGCCGGCGAAGTCGAGCACCACCAGGTAGAGCAGGAAGGAGCCGAGCGGCTGGTCGGTCACGCCGGGCCACAGGCCGTCGAGCGACAGCTGCGGCAGGTCGTGGATCGCCATCAGGCTCTGCCAGGCGAAGAACAGCGGCTGCAGCAGGAAGAAGAAGGCGATGTTGATCAGCCCGAGCTTGGCGATCCAGGTGTAGACCACGTCGCTGCGCGTGGCCCGGCGGTCGGTCCAGCGCTCGGCCGGGCGCATAGCCTCCAGCGGCCGCAGCAGCAGGTAGGCCAGGCCCACCTGCAGCACGCCGACGATCACCCAGTAGAGGGCGTCGTAGGTGTCCTCGTCGTAGCGCATCAGGCCGAGCTTGTAGAAGGCCGGCTGCACCACGTCGACGAACATCAGCGTCTGCACCGCGGAGATGGCTTCGTCGATGCGCGAGAAGAGCTCCTGGATCATCGGTGTCCTGGGCTCAATCGGCGTTGGGCGGCATCACCGGCGCGCGGTCGGCGAAGAAGATGCCGTGCGGCGAGCGGCCGACCGGGATGGTCTCGACCAGCTTGCGGGTGTTCATGTCGATGATGCCGACGTGCTTGGCGAAGCGAAAGGTCACCCACAGGTAGCGCTTGTCGGCCGACAGCTCCATGTCGTCGGGCCCGGGCATCAGGCCGGTGATGTCCTCGACCTTGGTCAGCGCGTTGTAGTCGATGATGCTGATGGTGTTGGCCACCCGGTTGCTCACCGCCACGTGCTGGCCGTCGTCGAGCGAGCGGAAGTTGTGGGCCGCGCGGCCGGTCTGGATCTTCTTGACCACCTGCTGCTTGCGCCAATCGACCACCGCGACGTCGTCCTCGCCGGTCATGCCGACCAGCAGGTACTTGTCGCCCGGCGTCATCCAGAGGCCGGCGGGCGTGTCGCCGACCTTCATGCGCCAGCGCACCTTCTGGGTCGCCAGGTCGATCGCGGCCAGCTCGCCGGTGTCCTGCAGGGTGATGAACACCGTCTGGCTGTCGGAGGTGAAGGTCATGTGGCTGGGCGTCTTGGCCAGCGGCACCCGGCCTGCGAGCGTGAAGTTCTGGCCGTCGTAGGCATAGACGTCCACCCGGTCGAGCCGCAGGCCCGCGGTCACGAACCACTTGTGGTCGGGCGAGAAGCCCAGCTGGTAGGGGTCGTCGATGTGGTCGATCTGGCGCTGCAGCTTGCCGGTGCGCGGGTCGACCAGCATCAGGTTGTTGGAGACCGAGTTGGCGATCAGCAGCGAGCTCTTGTCGGGCGTGATCAGCAGGTGATGCGGCTCCTTGCCGGTCGGCTGGGTGCCGACCACCTTGTGGGTCGCGGCGTCGATCAGCGTCAGCTGCGCCTCGGCCGAGTCGAGCACGATGACCTTGTCGTTGGCGGCCGCGCTCGCGGCGGCGCTCCAGCCGAGCGTGCAGCCGACGAGGAGGCCGAGGGCAGCGGTCTTGAGCCGCGCGGGCAGGGGGAATGCGATCGTGTTCAGGGTCATGGGCGTCGATGGGAATGCAGGAGATCGAGCGGCACCGCGTCGGCCATGGCCGCGTAGCCGGCGTCGCTCGGATGGATGTGGTCGCCGCTGTCGTAGCGGGCTTGCAGGCGGGTCGGCGCGGCGCTGTCGCGCAGCGCCGCGTCGAAGTCGATGGTGCCGTCGGCGGCGCCGCCGGTGCGGATCCACTGGTTCACCTGCAGCCGCATCTGCTCGCGCGGCGGCGGCAGCGAAGCCGGTGTCAGGGTCGCCAGCAGCACCCGCACGCCGGCCTGGTGGCCCGCGGCGACGAGTTGCTTGTAGCCGGCGATCAGGTCGGCGGCAGTGACGGCGGTGTGCGGGAAGTCGCAGTCCAGCCCGGCATGCGCCGGCATGGACGCGAAGTTGATGTCGTTGATGCCGACCAGCACGATCGCGGTGCTCACGCCGGGCTTGTCGAGCACGTCGTGGCCGAAGCGGCGGGCCAGCGCCTCGCCGTAGCAGGGCGAATCGGACAGCAGCCGGTTGCCGCTGATGCCGAGGTCGACGACCGCGGTCGGCGGGCCGCCGGCCTGCGCCAGCCGGCGCGCGAGGCCGTCGGGCCAGCGCTGGTTGCGGTTCAGGCTGGAGCGCATGCCGTCGGTGATCGAGTCGCCGATCGCGGCGACCGCGCCGCCGGCATTGGCGTCCTGCACAGCCAGCGAGGTCAGCCAGGCCGACTGCGTGAAGCGGGTGCCGTAGGCGGCGCCGGATTCGTCGGCCGCGTGGTTGCCCGGCGTTGATACGCGGTTCACCTGGTTGGCGACGCGATGCCAGGCCACCATCGACTGCGGCGCCGGCGTGTAGATGCTGACCGCGTAGGGCGCGCCGCGCGCGATCTCGATGCGGACCGGGTCGCTGTCGACCTCGCCGCCCGGCGGCAGGGTGACCGAGGGTCGGTTCGCGAAGCTCACTTTGGTGGCCGCCGTCGCATCGGCCTCGGCCGCGTTGGAGGCGCGCGCGATCCGGACCTCGCCGATCACCAGCGGCGTGCGGCCGTAACGGTTGCTGAAGTGCAGCCGCGCGACGCTGCCGTCGAGGGTCGGATAGACGATCTGCCGCACCGTGCGGTCGGCCACCTCGGGCGCCCGGTAGAGCGGCGGCAGGTCGGCGCGCTGGGGAATTTCCTGCAGCGCGGTCGCCCAGGCCGCGACCCAGGTCCGGTCGCCGGCTTCGGTGGCGGGCGCGCCGGCCGCGAAGATGGGCCAGGGCGCTGCGGCGAAGAGGGCGAGGACGAGAGCAGGAAACTTCATCGAAAAAGGCCGCCGCCGGCAACGGCGAGGCCGCGAGCGGGCGTGGCGAGGATTTTAGGCGCCGGAAGGGCCTCGATCGACGCTGGCGCAGGCCCTCGCATCGATTCCGCGCAACAACGGTGGCGATACACAACACCGATGCGGCGTTGCGGCGACACCGGCCGTGTCGCCGGGGCTTTCGGGCGCCCTCTCAGGCGGCGGCAGGCGGCGCGACCGCCGGCACGCGCAGCGCGCGCCGCGCCAGCGCCTCGCGCGTGACGAGCACCACACCGGCCGTGCTGCGTTCGAAGTGCAGGGCGTCTTCCTGCGGGTCGTCGCCCACCGACAGGCCCGCGGGCAGCACGCAGCCGCTGTCGATCACCGCGCGGCGCAGGCGGCAGCCGGCACCGACTTGCACGTCCGGCAGCAGCACCACTTCGAGCAGGTCGCAGAAGGACTCGATGCGCACGTTGGAGAACAGCACGCAGTCCTTGACCATCGAGCCGGCGACGATGCAGCCGCCGGAGACGATCGTGTTGACCACCACGCCGTTGTCGCCGTCGAGGTCCATGACGAACTTGGCGGGCGGCAACTGCTGCTGGTCGGTCCAGACCGGCCAGTCGGTGTCGTAGATGTCGAGCTTCGGGATGACCGCGGCCAGGTCGAGGTTGGCGGCCCAGTATTCGTCGATGGTCGAGACGGTGCGCCAGTAGGGCGCCTCGCCGAGCGCCCGCGGCACCCGCGACACGCTGGACAGCGCAAAGGGATGCGCGAAGAGCCGGCCGGCGGCCACCGCGCGCGGCAGGATGTCCTGGCCGAAGTCCTGGAACGACACCGCCTCGGCGTGCGCCGTCTCCAGCAGTTCGTACAGGTACCTCGCGTCGAAGACGTAGATGCCCATGCTCACCAGCGCCATGTCGGAACGGTGGGGCAGCGGGGCCGGCTGCGCGGGCTTCTCGTCGAAAGCGGTCACGCGGCGGTCCTGCGCCACGCTCAGCACCCCCAGGCTGCGGGCCTGCGCGAGCGGCACTTCGGCGCAGGCCACGGTGCAGCCGCCGCCGTAGTCGACGTGCTCGCGCAGCAGGATCGAATAGTCCATCTTGGCGACGTGATCGCCCGGCAGCACGATGACGTAGTCGTGCGGCGCCTGGGTGTCCTGCAGGATGTCGAGGTTCTGGAAGATGGCGTCGGCGGTGCCGCTGTACCAGCCGCCCTCGTCGGTGCGCTGCTGGGCCGGCAGCACCTCGACCATCTCGTGCAGTTCGCTGCGCAGGAAGCTCCAGCCGCGCTGCAGGTGCTGCACCAGCGTCTGCGACTTGTACTGGGTGATGACGCCGATGCGGCGGATGCCCGAGTTGAGGCAGTTCGACAAGGCGAAATCGATGACCCGGAACTTGCCGCCGAAGGGCAGCGCGGGCTTGGCCTGGTGCTCGGTCAGCGGTCCGAGCCGGTTGCCCCGGCCGGCCGCGAGGACCAGCGCGATGGTGCGCCTCAGCAGGTGGTGGGTCGTGACGCGAGGGCCTTCCGGCATGGTTCTCCTTGGCTCTGGCTGGCATTGCCAGGCGTCGTCGATCGTACCGAATTACCGCGCGCCGAGCCTGTAGGTCATCGCTGCATCCGCTGCACCGGCTGCGTCGGCGGGCGGCGCGCCAGTTCGATAAAGGCCTGCAGGTAGTCGACTTCCATGTCCGCTTCCCGGCCGCCGAGAAAGATCTGCTTGGCCAGCCCGTGCCGCCCCAGCCGCACCGGCACGATGTCCAACTGGCCCGCGTATTCGTCCACCAGCCAGCGCGGCAGCGCCGTCACGCCGCGGCCGCTGGCCACCATCTGCAACAGGATGTCGGTGGTCTCGATCGTCTTGTGGCGCCGGGGCGTGATGCCGGCGGGCATCAGGAACTGGTTGTAGATGTCGAGCCGCTCGGCGCTGACCGGGTAGGTGATCAGCACCTCGGCGGTCAGCTGCTTCGGTCTGACGTAGGCGGCCGAGGCCAGCGCATGGCTCTTGTTCACGACCAGCACCTGCTCGTAGTCGAAGACCGGCACGAAGCGCAGACCCGGCTTGTGCAGCGGGTCGGGCGTGACCAGGAGGTCGATCTCGAAGCCGAAGAGCGCGCCGATGCCGCCGAACTGGAATTTCTGCTTCACGTCGACGTCGACGTCCGGCCAGTCGGCCAGGTAGGGCGCGACCACCTTGAGCAGCCACTGGTAGCAGGGATGGCATTCCATGCCGATGCGCAAGGCGCCGCGCTCGCCCTGCGCGTATTGCCGCAGGCGTTCCTCGGCGAGGTCGAGCTGCGGCAGCACCCGGCTGGCGACCGCCAGCAGGTATTCGCCGGCCTGGGTGGGGCGGAGGCTGCGGCCTTCGCGCAGCCAGATGTCGGTGCCCAGCTGCTGCTCGAGCTTCTTCATCGCGTGGCTGAGTGCCGACTGGGTGAGGTTGAGCGCGCCCGCGGCGGCGGTCAACGAGCCCAGCCGGTCCACCTCCTGCACGATCGACAGATGGATACGCTCCAGCATATGTATGAATGAAATCGATCGATCGTTGAAATAAGACCATTTTACTTCATCGAACCGGCTGCCTAGGATCGCGCTTTCCGCACTTTCCGTCGCATGTCTAAGGCAGTCTCATGATCCGTACTCACAATCTTGGTTTTCCCCGCATCGGCGCAGAGCGCGAGTTGAAGTTCGCGCTGGAGTCGTACTGGAAGGGCGCGTCGTCGCGCGATGCGTTGAAGGCGCTCGGCGCCGAGCTGCGCCGGCGCCACTGGCAGCAGCAGGCCGGCCTGGATCTGGTGCCGGTCGGCGACTTCGCCTTCTACGACCAGGTGCTCGACATGAGCTTCACCCTGGGCAACCTGCCCGATCGGGTGCGCGGCTTCCACGGCGATGCGCTGGACAACTACTTCCGCGTCGCCCGCGGCCGCTCGGCCGAAGGCGCCGAGGACGCGACCGCCTGCTGCGGCGGCGTGGCCGCCGGCGAGATGACCAAGTGGTTCGACACCAACTACCACTACATCGTCCCGGAGTTCGGCGCCGACACGAAGTTCGCGCTCGATGCCTCGCGCCTGTCGGAGCAACTGGCCGAGGCCCGTGCGCAAGGCGTGCGCGCCAAGCCGGTCCTGGTCGGGCCGGTGACCTACCTGGCGATCGGCAAGGCCAAGGACCATTCCGACAAGCTGGCCCTGCTGCCGCGCCTCCTGGACGTCTACGCCGAACTGCTCGCCGCGCTGGCGGCCGAGGGGGTCGAATGGGTGCAGGTGGACGAGCCGCTGCTCGCCACCGAGCTGGACGCCGACTGGCAGCACGCCTTCAACACCGCCTACCACCAGCTCAAGACGAGCCCCGCCAAGCTGCTGCTGGCCAGCTACTTCGGCCCGTTGAAGGACAACCAGTACCTGGCGGCGAACCTGCCGGTCGCGGGCCTGCACGTCGACGCGGTGAACGGCCGCGAGGACGTCCTGCCGCTGATCGGCCTGATGCCGGCGCACAAGGTGCTGTCGCTCGGCGTCATCGACGGCCGCAACATCTGGAAGACCGACCTGAACGCGGCGCTCGACTGGCTCGAGCCGCTCGCGCACAAGCTGGGCGAGCGGCTCTGGATCGCGCCCTCCTGCTCGCTGCTGCACGTGCCTGTCGACCTCGCCAGCGAACGCAGGCTCGATCCGGAGATCCGCTCGTGGCTGGCCTATGCGCTGCAGAAGCTGGACGAACTGCGCGTGCTGGCGAAGGCGCTCGACGACGGACGCGACGCGGTGGCCGATGCGCTGGCGTCCAACGCCGCCGCGATCGCGGCGCGGCGCGCTTCGCCGCGGGTGCACAACCCGGCGGTGAAGGCGGCGCTCGCGAAGCTCGACGGCAGGCTGGGTGAGCGCAAGAGCGGCTACGCCGAGCGCGCACCGCTGCAGGCGGCGCTGCTGAAGCTCCCGGCCTTCCCGACCACCACCATCGGCTCCTTCCCGCAGACCGCCGAGATCCGCCATGCGCGAAGTCAATTCAAGTCGGGTGCGATCGACAAGGCCGCCTACCGCGCGGCGATGCAGGCCGAGATCGCCCGCAGCGTGTGCGAGCAGGAGGCGCTGGGCCTGGACGTGCTGGTGCACGGCGAAGCCGAGCGCAACGACATGGTCGAATACTTCGGCGAGCAGCTGGAAGGCTATGCCTTCAGCGAGTTCGGCTGGGTGCAGTCGTACGGCTCGCGCTGCGTGAAGCCGCCGATCCTCTTCGGCGACATCACGCGGCCGAAGCCGATGACGGTCGAGTGGATCCGATATGCGCAGTCGCTCACCAAGAAGCCGATGAAAGGCATGCTCACCGGCCCGGTGACGATCCTCAACTGGTCCTTCGTGCGCGACGACCAGCCGCGCGCGGTGTCCTGCAGGCAGCTGGCGCTGGCGATCCGCGAGGAGGTGCTCGACCTCGAACGCGCCGGCGTGCGCGTGATCCAGATCGACGAGGCCGCGCTGCGCGAGGGCCTGCCGCTGCGCAGGTCGCAGTGGCAGGGCTACCTCGACTGGGCGGTCGAGGCCTTCCGCATCACGGCCAACGGCGTGGACGACGAGACGCAGATCCACACCCACATGTGCTACTCGGAATTCAACGACATCATCGGATCGATCGCCGCGATGGACGCAGACGTCATCACCATCGAGACCTCGCGCTCCGACATGGAGCTGCTCGACGCCTTCGAGCACTTCGACTACCCGAACGAGATCGGCCCCGGTGTCTACGACATCCATTCGCCGAACATCCCGACGCAGGCGCACATCGTGCAGCTGATGCGCAAGGCGGCCGAGCGGATCCCGGCCGGGCGCCTCTGGGTCAACCCCGACTGCGGCCTGAAGACGCGCCAGTGGGCGGAGGTGATCCCGGCGCTCGCGAACATGGTCGAGGCGGCGAAGACACTGCGCGCCGGCGCCTGAACGCGGTCAGCCGCGCTGCGACGGCCCGGCCGGGTAGGGCGCGAAGCGGCTCTCGTTCTCGCTGGCTTCCAGCGGCCGGCCGACGAAGGGAAAGGCGCGCTGCGGGCAGTGCGCGCGCTCGCAGACCTTGCAGCCCATGCCGATCGGCGTGGCGATGTCCGGGTCGTCGAGGTTCAGGCCGCGCGCGTAGACCAGCCGCGGCGCATGCCGGATGTCGCAGCCCAGCGCCACCGAGAAGGTCTTGCTCGGCGCGCCGTAGCCGCCCTGCGCCTTGGAGACGGTGCGGGCGATCCACAAGGTGGTGCGCCCGTCGGGCATGCGGGCCAGTTGCGGCAGGATGCGGCCCGGCTGCGAGAAGGCCTCGTAGACGTTCCACAGCGGGCAGGTGCCGCCGGTCTTCGAGAAGTGGAAGTGCGTCGCCGACTGGCGCTTGGAGATGTTGCCGGCGCGGTCCACGCGGATGAAGAAGAAGGGCACGCCCGGCGCGTCGGCCCGCTGCAGCGTGCTCAGCCGGTGGCAGACCGTCTCGAAGCCCACGCCGAAGCGGCTCGACAGCCGGTCGATGTCGTAGCGCAGGGCCTCGGCCGCCTTCAGGAAGACGGCGTAGGGCAGCAGCAGCGCACCGGCGAAGTAGTTCGCGAGGCCGATCCGCCCCAGCGTGCGGGCCTGCGGGTCGTTCTGGAATTCCGGCGTGTCGACCAGGGCATCGAGCAGCGCCGATTGCTCCAGCAGCGCGAGCTGTGTGGCGAGCTGGAAGGCCTGCTGGCCCGGCTCCAGCGAGGCGGCCAGGCGCAAGGTCCGGCTGGCGGGGTCGAAGCTGCGCTGGCGCGGGTCGCTGTCGTCGCCGTCGTCGCGCGTTGCCAGCAGATGCACGCCATGCCGTTGCATCAGACGCTGCGACAGCCAGTCGACCCGCGTGCCGCCGGCGGCGCTCGCCTCGGCGGCCAGTGCCTCGGCGGCGCGGTCCACCGGGTCGAAGTGGTTCTGGTGCGCGAAGAAGAAGTCGCGCACCGTCTCGAAGGCCATCGGCCGCGCGCCCTGCAGCGGCGCGATGTCGGTGCGGCCGTCGCCCAGCTGCAGCGCCAGGGCTTCGAGCCGCTGCGTGGCCTCCAGGTTGCGACGATGCAAGGCCAGCAGCGCACGGCCGACCGCGGGCATCTGCGAGGCGATCTCGCGCAGCTCCGGCAGCGCGACCGGCTCGCCGCCCGGGTTGTCGGCCAGGGCTTCGCGCAGGCCGGCGACCAGCTGCGCTTCCTCGTCCTCGGAGAACTGCTGCACGTCGACGCCCAGCGTGCGGCTGATGCGGAGCAGCACGCCGACGGTGAGCGGCCGCTGGTTCTGCTCGAGCTGGTTGAGGTAGCTCGGCGACAGCCCGAGCGCCTGGGCCAGCGCGACCTGCGTCATGCCGCGCTCGGCGCGCAGCTTGCGCAGGCGCACGCCCATGAAGGTCTTCTTCATCGGCTAGCGCCTCCGGCGGCTTTCGCATTTTTCGCATTCTTCGCAAGTTCGCCGTTTTCCATTCGCAAATCTTCGCCTTTTCAGTCCTTCTGCAGGGCAGCGATTGTGCGTAGATTGCGAATCCTGACAAGACCTTTCTTTGCAGGAGAACCACCCGATGACCGCCCTCGCCGAAGCCGCGCCGCCCGCCTTCAAGCCCAAGAAATCCGTCGCCCTCTCGGGCGTCACCGCCGGCAACACCGCGCTGTGCACCGTCGGCCGCACCGGCAACGACCTGCACTACCGCGGCTACGACATCCTCGACATCGCCGAGGTCTGCGAGTTCGAGGAGATCGCGCACCTGCTGGTGCACGGCAAGCTGCCGACCGCGGCCGAACTGCGTGCCTACAAGGCGAAGCTGAAGGCGATGCGCGGCGTGCCGGCGAGCGTGAAGTCGGCGCTCGAGCAGATTCCCGCCAGCGCGCATCCGATGGACGTCATGCGCACCGCCGTCTCGGCGCTCGGCTGCTCGCTGCCCGAGAAGGACGACCACGGCGTGCCCGGCGCCCGCGACATCGCCGACCGGCTGATGGCTTCGCTCGGATCGATGCTGCTCTACTGGTACCAGTGGAGCAACCAGGGCAGGCGCATCGAACTGGAGACCGACGACGACTCGATCGGCGCGCACTTCCTGCACCTGCTGCACGGCAAGGCGCCGGGCGCCGAGTGGGAGCGCGCGATGCACACCTCGCTCAACCTCTATGCCGAGCATGAATTCAATGCGTCCACCTTCGCCGCCCGCGTGATCGCCGGCACCGGCAGCGACATGTATTCGGCGGTCGCCGGCGCCATCGGCGCGCTGCGCGGCCCCAAGCACGGCGGCGCCAACGAGTTCGCCTTCGAGGTCCAGAACCGCTACGCCAGCCCCGACGAAGCGGAGGCCGACATCCGCCGCCGGGTGGAGGCGAGGGAGGTGGTGATCGGCTTCGGGCATCCGGTCTACACCGTGAGCGATCCGCGCAACGTCGTCATCAAGGGCGTGGCCCGCGAACTGTCAGTGCAGGCCGGCTCGATGCGCATGTTCGACATCGCCGAGCGCCTGGAGACGGTCATGTGGGAAGCCAAGCGGATGTTCCCCAACCTCGACTGGTTCAGCGCGGTCAGCTACTACATGCTGGGCGTGCCGACCGCGATGTTCACGCCGCTCTTCGTGATCGCGCGCACCAGCGGCTGGGCGGCCCACGTGATCGAACAACGCATCGACAACAAGATCATTCGTCCGAGCGCAAACTACACCGGTCCCGAGGACCAGGCCTTCCAGCCGATCGAGGACCGTCGCTGACACGCCCTTCGCCCCACGCATGAACAGTTCGTACCGAAAAAATCTGCCCGGCACCGCGCTGGACCACTTCGACGCCCGTGCCGCCGTCGACGACATCGCTCCCGGCGCCTACGACCGGCTGCCCTACACCTCGCGCGTGCATGCCGAGAACCTGGTGCGCCGCTGCGAGCCGGCGCTGCTCGCGGATGCGCTGCGCCAGCTGATCGAGCGCCGGCGCGACCTCGACTTCCCGTGGTTCCCGGCGCGCGTGGTCTGCCACGACATCCTCGGCCAGACCGCGCTGGTCGACCTGGCCGGCCTGCGCGACGCGATCGCCGACGCGGGCGGCGACCCGGCCGGGGTCAATCCGGTGGTGCAGACGCAATTGATCGTCGACCATTCGCTGGCGGTGGAATTCGCCGGCTTCGACCCCGACGCCTTCGCCAAGAACCGCGCGATCGAGGACCGGCGCAACGAGGACCGCTTCCACTTCATCGAGTGGACGAAGAAGGCCTTCAAGAACGTCGAGGTGATCCCGCCGGGGAACGGGATCATGCATCAGATCAACCTGGAGCGGATGTCGCCGGTGGTGCATGCGAAGGACGGTGTCGCCTTCCCCGACACGCTGGTCGGCACCGACAGCCACACGCCTCACGTCGACGCGCTCGGCGTGATCGCGATCGGCGTCGGCGGCCTGGAGGCCGAGAGCGTCATGCTGGGGCGCGCCTCGTGGATGCGGCTGCCGGACATCGTCGGCGTCGAGTTGGCCGGACAGCCGCGACCCGGCATCACCGCGACCGACATCGTGCTGGCGCTGACCGAATTCCTGCGCCGCGAGAAGGTGGTCGGCGCGTATCTCGAATTCTTCGGCGCCGGCGCCGCGGCGCTGACGCTCGGCGACCGCGCGACCATCTCCAACATGACGCCGGAGTTCGGCGCCACCGCCGCGATGTTCTCGATCGATGCGATGACCATCGACTACCTCCGGCTCACCGGCCGCGAGGACGCGCAGGTGCGCCTGGTCGAGCTGTATGCGAAGCACACGGGCCTCTGGTCCGACGCATTGAAGACCGCCGAGTACGAACGCGTGCTGCGCTTCGACCTCTCCGCGGTGGTGCGCAACATGGCGGGCCCTTCGAATCCGCACAAGCGGCTGCCCACCACCGAGCTGGCGGCCCGCGGCATCGCCGGGCCGTGGCAGGACGTGCCCGGTCATATGCCCGACGGCGCGGTGATCATCGCGGCCATCACCAGCTGCACCAACACCAGCAACCCGCGCAACGTGATCGCCGCGGGCCTCCTGGCGCGCAACGCCAACGCGCGCGGCCTGCTGCGCAAGCCCTGGGTCAAGTCGTCGCTGGCGCCCGGCTCGAAGGCGGTGCAGCTCTATCTGGAAGAGGCCGGCCTGCTGCATGAACTGGAGCGGCTCGGCTTCGGCATCGTGGCCTTCGCCTGCACCACCTGCAACGGCATGAGCGGCGCGCTCGATCCGGCGATCCAGAAGGAAGTGGTCGAGCGCGACCTCTATGCGACCGCGGTGCTCTCGGGCAACCGCAACTTCGACGGCCGCATCCATCCCTATGCGAAGCAGGCCTTCCTGGCCTCGCCGCCGCTGGTGGTGGCCTACGCGATCGCCGGCACGGTGCGCTTCGACATCGAGCGCGACGTGCTGGGCATCGACGGCGATGGCCGTCCTGTCACGCTCAAGGACCTCTGGCCGAGCGACGAGGAGATCGACGCGGTGGTGGCCCGGAGCGTCAAGCCGGCGCACTTCCGCCAGGTCTACGACCCGATGTTCAGCATCGCGGTGGCCAACGACGCGCCGATCAGCCCGCTCTACGACTGGCGCCCGCAGAGCACCTACATCCGCCGGCCGCCCTACTGGGAAGGCGCGCTGGCCGGCGAGCGCAGCCTGCGCGGCATGCGGCCGCTGGCGGTCCTGCCCGACAACATCACGACCGACCACCTGTCGCCCTCGAACGCGATCCTGCTCGACAGCGCGGCCGGCGACTACCTCGCGAAGATGGGCCTGCCCGAGGAAGACTTCAATTCCTACGCCACCCACCGCGGCGACCACCTGACGGCGCAGCGCGCGACCTTCGCCAACCCGCAGCTGGTCAACGAGATGGCGATCGTCGACGGCAAGGTCAGGAAGGGCTCGCTGACCCGCATCGAGCCCGAGGGCGAGGTGGTGCGCATGTGGGAAGGCATCGAGACCTACATGCAGCGCAAGCAGCCGCTCATCATCGTGGCCGGTGCCGACTACGGCCAGGGCAGCTCGCGCGACTGGGCCGCCAAGGGCGTGCGGCTGGCCGGCGTGGAGGTGATCGCCGCCGAGGGCTTCGAGCGCATCCATCGCACCAACCTGATCGGCATGGGCGTGCTGCCGCTGGAGTTCAAGCCGGGCACCAACCGGCTGACGCTGGCGATCGACGGCAGCGAGACCTACGATGTGCTCGGCGAGCGCCGCCCGCGCGGCGACCTGACCCTGGTCGTCACGCGGCGCGACGGCGAGCGGCTCGAAGTGCCGATGACCTGCCGGCTGGACACGGCCGAGGAGGTCTCGATCTACGAAGCCGGCGGCGTGCTGCAGCGTTTCGCGCAAGACTTCCTCGAATCATCGAAAGCCGCATGACCATGGCCCATCCTCCGCAGATCCAGGTGCCCGCCGTCTACATGCGCGGCGGCACCAGCAAGGGCGTCTTCTTCAAGCTGGAAGACCTTCCCGGCGCGGCCCGGCAGCCGGGCCCGGCGCGCGATGCCTTCCTGATGCGCGTCATCGGCAGCCCCGACCCCTACGGCAAGCAGATCGACGGCATGGGCGGCGCGACCTCGTCGACCTCCAAGGCCGTCATCCTGTCGCGCTCCACCCGGCCCGGGCACGACGTCGACTACCTCTTCGGCCAGGTGTCGATCGACTGCGCCTTCGTCGACTGGTCGGGCAACTGCGGCAACCTGTCGGCGGCGGTCGGCCCCTTCGCGATCGCGCAGGGGCTCGTCGATGCGGCGCGGGTACCGCGCGACGGCATCTGCACCCTGCGCATCTGGCAGGCCAACATCGGCAAGACCATCGTCGCGCACGTGCCCATCACGAACGGCGAGGTGCAGGAGACCGGCGACTTCGAGCTGGACGGCGTGACCTTCCCGGCGGCCGAGGTGGCGCTGGAATTCATCGACCCGGCCGATGAAGGCGACGGCGACGGCGGCGGCGCGATGTTCCCGACCGGCCGCATCGTCGACGACCTCGAGGTGCCCGGCGTCGGCACCTTCAAGGCGACCCTGATCGACGCCGGCATCCCGACCATCTTCCTGAACGCCGCCGACATCGGCTACACCGGCACCGAGCTGCAGGACGCGATCAACGGCGACGCCGCCGCGCTGGCGCGCTTCGAGACCATCCGCGCCCACGGCGCCTTGAAGATGGGCCTGATCGGCAAGCTGGAGGAAGCGGCGAAGCGGCAGCACACACCCAAGGTCGCCTTCGTTTCACCGGCCAGGGCCTACACCGCATCCAGCGGCAAGAAGATCGAGGCCGGCGACGTCGACCTGCTGGTGCGGGCGCTGTCGATGGGCAAGCTGCACCACGCGATGATGGGCACCGCCGCGGTGGCGATCGGCACCGCGGCCGCGATTCCTGGCACGCTGGTGAACCTCGCGGCGGGCGGCGGCGAACGCAGCGCGGTGCGCTTCGGCCATCCCTCGGGCACCTTGCGCGTCGGCGCGGAGGCGCGCCAGGCAGAGGGCCAATGGGTCGTCACCAAGGCGCTCATGAGCCGCAGCGCCCGGGTGCTGATGGAAGGCCGGGTCCGCGTGCCTGGCGACGGTTTCTGAACGGAGGCAGACATGTCCACTCGCAAAAGACTCAAGGCCCTGGCCGAGGCGCGCCGCGGCGTGCTGGTGCCCGGCGCCTTCAACGCGCTCTCGGCCAGGGTGATCGCGGACCTCGGCTTCGAGGCGATCTACGTCACCGGCGCCGGCGTCACCAACATGTGGTTCGGCATGCCCGACCAGGGCTTCATGGGCCTGCACGAGATCGCCGACCACACCGCGCGCATCCGCGACGCGGTCGACCTGCCGCTGCTGGTCGATGCCGACACCGGCTTCGGCAACGCGCTCAACGTGCGGCACACGGTGCGGGTGCTGGAGCGCGCCGGCGCCGACTGCATCCAGCTCGAGGACCAGGTGGCGCCCAAGCGCTGCGGCCATTTCTCGGGCAAGGAGGTCGTATCGACCGAAGAGGCGGTGAGCAAGATCAAGGCGGCGGTCGACGCGCGGCATGACCCCGACTTCATGATCATGGCGCGCACCGACGCGGCCGCGACGCTCGGCTTCGAGGCCGCCGTCGAGCGGGCGCAGAAGTTCGCCGAGGCCGGCGCCGACATCCTCTTCGTCGAGGCCGTGACCACCGCCGACGAGATCCGCGCGCTGCCGAAGCGCCTGGACCGGCCGCAGCTGATGAACATGGTGATCGGCGGCCGGACGCCGATCTTCGGCGCCGAGGAACTGGGCGGCCTGGGCTACGGCATCGTGCTGTATGCCAACGCGGCGCTGCAGGGTGCGGTGGCCGGCATGCAGAAGGCGCTGACCGTGCTGCGCGACACGAAGCGCATCGACGAGGATCCGCAGCTGGTGACGCCCTTCGCCGAGCGCCAGCGGCTGGTGGGCAAGCCGGAGTGGGACGCGCTGGAGAAGCGCTACGTCTGAGGCGCTGCATCCGAGGCGCTACGTGTAAACGATGACGCGCGGGGACGACCGCGGCGCCGCCGATCTTCTACGATGTGCCCGCCGTCGAAGCCGACCGCCGCATGACGGCCAACGCCCACATCAGGAGACACGCATGATCCACGCACCGGCGCGACGCGCCTTCCTGCAGGCCGCCGCGATCGCCTCGGCCGCGCAGTGGCTGCCGCGCATCGCGAGCGCCGAGGCGGCCTACCCCAACCACCAGATCCGCCTCTTCATCGGCACCCCGCCGGGCGACACGATCGATGCCTGGACCCGCCGGCTCGCGGCCGCGCTGACGATCTCGCTCGGCCAGCCGGTGATCGTCGAGAACCGGGTCGGGGCGCACGGCATGATCGTCTCCAACGCCGCCAAGGCCGCCGACAAGGACGGCTACACGCTGATGATCGGCACCGGCGGACCGATGGCGATCAACCCCGCGCTCTACGGCGCCAAGCTCACCTACGACCCGCTCAAGGACTTCGTCGCCATCGGCGGCATCGGCAACGGGCCGCTCTACCTCTACGCCAACAACGAGACCGGCGTGACCAACCTGAAGGAGATGGTGGCCTACGTGAAGGCGCGGCCGGGCAAGGTCTCCTTCGGCTCCGGCGGCACAGGCACCACGCAGCACCTGGCCATGGAGATGCTCAAGAAGGCCACCGGCATGGACATGCAGCACGTGCCCTACAAGGGCTCGCCCATGGTGCTGACCGACGTGATGGGCGGGCAGATCTCCTTCGCCTTCGACGCCGGCGCCTCGCTGCTGCCGCAGGCGCTGAGCGGCAAGGTGCGGCTGATCGGCGTCACCACCGCGAAGCGCACCGACCTCACGCCCGACGTGCCGACCCTGATCGATCAGGGCGTGCCGAACTTCGAGGCCAGCGTCTGGGCCGGCATGTTCGCGCCGGCCGGCACGCCGCCGGCGCTGGTCGCGCAGATGGAGAAGCAGGTGCGGCAGGCGGTCGCGGATCCGGGCTTCGGCAAGGTGCTGCGCGCCAGCGCGTCCGAGCCCTGGCCGATCGGCGGCGACGAACTGCACGCCTTCCTGGCGAGCGAGATCGAGCGCTGGAAGGTGGTGGTGCGGGACGCGGACGTGAAGCCGGAGTGAAGCCCTGTTTTCAGGGCGGCGGCTGCCTGTCCAGCCCTCGGCGACGGACTTCCGCCATCAACAGGGCTTGCTCGCCGTGCGTGATTGCGCGGCCTTCCTCGATCAGCCGCGCGCGACGCTCCCACAGCACGTGCAGCAGCCGGAAGGTGCGCAAGCCGGTGCGCTCGGTCAGGACCTGGTAGCCCTTCACCTGCTCCCAGCGTTCCGGCAGGTCCGCGTCGAGTTGCAGGAGCGTGTTGGTGGCGTCGCGCAGCCAGTAGAGCAGCACGTCGTTCGACATCGACGCCACTTCGGACGAAAGCCGGGCCACGTCGGTCCGGGCGTCGTCGAGCAGCGCTGCCGCCTGCGCTGCCATCTTCGGCGGTTCCACCTCGCGAAAGCCGTGCTCGTGCAGTCCCTTGCGGATCGCCTCGTCGAGCCGCTCGTCCCGCGTGTCGAGCAGGATGCGCTGCAGGGCGAGCAGGGTTGCCGGTCTCTCGCGAATGCCCAGGCGCTTGAGCGCGCGGACCACCTCCTTGCCCTTGAGCACGGCCTGGAAGGCCTTGACCTCGGCGTGGTGCTCGCGCTCAGGTCCATGCTTGCCGTCGAGGTAGAAGGCCGGCGGCTTGTCGGTCAGCACCGGCTGCAGGCAGCGGTCGGTGACGTCTTCCAGCAGCGGGCTGCGGGTCAGGCGGCCGGGGGTCAGCTTTTCCGGCAACACGTCGTCGAAGAGCGGCAGGCCGGCTTCGGCGTAGGCGGCACCCACCAGTTGCGAACAGAAAAGGCGCAGGCGCGTCGAGTCGCGCAGGTCGTCGCGGAGCGTGGCGAGGAACTGCTTGAACTCCGCATAACGCCGGTACAGGAACTCGGGGGCCAGCGCGCCGGCGCGGGCGGCGAACGCCTCGCCGTCCGGAACCTGCGGCTTCAGCCGCAGGATGCGCACGTTGTCGCGATCGCGCACCGCGGTCTGGCGGATCGCCAGCCGGCTGACCCCGCTGGTGACCGCCTCCACGAAGATGCCTTCGGCCGCGTAGATCGCGGCGTGGCTGAACTCCTCGATGACCCATCGGTCGAGGCCGGACAGCTCGGGCGCGCCGCTGACCATGCGGATCGACATGCTCGACGCCGTATCCGCGCGGGTCAGCAGGATGTCGCCGACACGCAAGCGGTCGATCGGCAATGCGAAGAGCGAAAGCTGCGGCAGAGGGTCCATGGCGCCATCCTGGAATCGAGGCGCCCGCACTTTAATCCAGCTTCCCTGACTACACCCCGTGCCCGATCGCCAGCGCCGCCGCCGCCGACCGCGTCTCCACGCCCAGCTTCTCGAAGATGTGCTCCAGGTGCTTGTTCACCGTGCGCGGGCTCATGCCGAGGATGTCGGCGATGTCGCGGTTGGTCTTGCCCTTGGCCAGCCAGGAGAGCACCTCGGTCTCGCGCGGCGTGAGCGCGGCCTCGGCGACGCGGGCGGCGGCGGCCGGCTCGTCGCGTTGCACCGACATCAGCAGCATGGTCTCGCCGAGCGCGGCGGCGCCCAGGTTGCGCACCGCCAGCGGCGTGCCGTCGGCCAG
>NZ_LMUW01000098.1 GCF_009765735.1 Xenophilus sp. L33 | reverse complement strand
GCGCAGCCAGTCGAGCATCGTGCCTTCCGGCGGCCGGGTCGAGCCGATGCCGAGCAACGCGTCGATCGCCAGGTCGAAGTGCGACGGCGGCGCATCGGCGAAGGCGACGCCGGCGTCGCGGGCCCGCTGCAGCGAGGCGCGGGCGTCGGCGGGCAGCTTGCCCTCGTCGCCGATGCGGGTCACCACGGTCGCGAAGCCGCGCTGCT
The DNA here is from genome assembly GCF_009765735.1 of Xenophilus sp. L33. Taxonomy (GTDB): domain Bacteria; phylum Pseudomonadota; class Gammaproteobacteria; order Burkholderiales; family Burkholderiaceae_C; genus Variovorax. The sequence continues at coordinate 44,016 of NZ_LMUW01000098.1, read as the reverse complement.
GCAACTGGCCGGCGGCCTCGAAGCCGTCGCCGCCGTTGTTGCCCGGCCCGCATGCGATCCAGACGGTGCGCGCATGCGGCGCGATCGCCATCGCCAGCCGCGCCACCGCCAGGCCGGCGCGCTGCATCAGCGTGTGCGGCGGCAGCGCGGCAGCGGCGGCCTGCTCGATGCGGCGAACCGCCGCGATGTCGAACAGGTCGGCGACGGTGTGGCGGTCGATGCGTTGCATTGGAAAAATTCCGGTGGAGAAAGGCTGGCAGTTTGACCGACCGGGTCGGTCGGCGTCAGTGCCTGGCGGCAGGCCCTTGCGAGAGCCGCGTCATTTCGCCGACGGCGACGCCGAGAAAGGATTGCAGCGCCAGGCCGCGGTCCGACTCGCGCCATGCCAGCGCGGCGTCCAGCGCCATCTCGGAGGCCGGATAGGCCAGCGGCCGGTACACCACGAGCGGGTGGACCAGGCTCTCCAGGCTCGACGGAATCAGGGCCACGGCCTGTCCCGAGGCCACGACGCCGATGGCGCTCGCGATCTCCTGGACCTCGTAGGCCAGGTTCGGATGAAAGCCTGCGTCGATGCAGGCTGTCATGACCTTCATGAACATCGACGGCACGCGGTGCCGCGAGAACAGCGCGAGCTTTTCGGATCGGAGGTCGGCCAGGTCGATCACCTCGGCATCGACCAGCCGGTGGCCGAGCGGCAAGGCCACCATGAAGTGATCGCGGCGCAACATGCGGGTCGCCAGGCCATCGGCATTCTCGAGCGGCAGGCGCAGCAGCCCGACGTCGAGGCGGCCCGAGCGGAGCGCCTCCGCCTGTTCGTTGGAGCGCATCTCCAGCAGGTCGACGTGCACCTGCGGATGGCGAAGCTGATGCGCCGCCACCAGTTGCGGCATCAGGTCGTAGGCCAGCGAGCCGATGTATCCCAGGGTCAGCCGGCCCGCGGGATCGGCGACCGCGGACCGCGTCGCGGCGATGGCCAGCAGTTCCTGCTGCTGCAGGAGCCGGGCCTGGCCCAGGAATTCGCGGCCCGCCGGCGTCAGCGCCACTGTGCGGTTGGTGCGCATAAGCAGTTCGACGCCCAGCAAGCCTTCGAGGCTCTTGATCGCCTGGCTGAGCGGCGACTGGGCCATGTGCAGGCGCTCGGCGGCCTTGCGGAAGTTCAATTCCTCCGCGACCGCGATGAACTGGCGCACCAGTCGGCCGTTCAGCATGAGACAAAAAACCTCTCGAAATCAGACGAATGTCGTATTAGACATCTCATTTGGCGCTGCCAACAATGCCGCTCATGGTCCCTCCAAGCGATTTCGTGGTCGAAGCCCAGCGAGCCTTGCGGCAACTTCTGGACGGCATCGGCGGGACCGATTGGCTCGATGCGGGCGCCGTGGCGTTCACGGGCGAGGAGCCGGAACTGGGCTCGCCGCATCGGATGGTCGCCGCATCGGCCGCCGCCCTGGCCGCGACCGCCGCGGGTGCCGCCAGGCGCTGGCATCGCGCCACGGGCGCCGGGCAGGACATCGACATCGACGGCCTGCATGCAGCCTGCGGGCTTTGCACCAACTTCTTCCAGCGGCAGAACGGCCATGCGGTGCCGCCGCTGTCGCTGCAGCGCGAACTGAAGGCGGACTTCTATCCGACCTCCGACGGCCGCTGGTTCTACCTGACGGGCTCCTACCACCACCTTCGGGACGGTGCGCTGGAGTTGCTCGATTGCGCCAATACCAAGGCCGCGATCGGCAAGGCCGTTTCAAGGCGGCATTCTTCCGAGCTGGAACAAGCCTTCGTGGAGCGTGGCCTGACGGGCGCGGTCGTCCGAAGCGTCGACGAATGGCGCGAGCAGCCGCAGGGCCGCTGGCTGGCGAACGCGCCCGTGATCGCCATCGAGCGGATCGGCGACAGCGCCGCCGAGCCGCCGCGCAGCCGACGCCGCCCGCTGGACGACCTGCGCGTGCTCGACGCCGCCCACGTGATCGCCGGGCCGGTGGCGGCGCGCACCCTGGCCGAACACGGGGCAGAGGTGCTGCGCGTGTCTTCGCCGCTGCAGCCCGACCCGGTCCTGCAGGTGCTCGACACGGGCATCGGCAAGCGCAATGCCTACATCGACTTTCGCTCCGAGGACGACTCGGCCCGGCTGCGCGAACTCGTGCGGCGTGCCGACGTCTTCGTGCAGTCCTGGAAGCCGACCAGCCTCGAACGCGCCGGCTTCGGGCCTGCCGCGCTAGCGGCTTTGCGGCCCGGGCTGATCTATCTCTCGGTCAGCGCCTACGGCGACGGTCCCTGGGCGGAGCGCAAGGGCTTCGACCAGGTCGCCCAGGCGTCCAGCGGCGTCGCGCTGACCGAAGGAGGCGGCGAGCGGCCGCGCCTGGTGCCGACGCATCTGCTCAACGACTACCTGAGCGCCTACCTCGGCGCGGCCGGCGTCATGGCGGCGCTCGAACGGCGCGCCGTCGAAGGCGGCAGCTACCACGTGAAGGTCTCGCTCTGCCGCACGGCGATGTGGGTGCAGGACCTCGGCCTGCGCAAGGTGGGCGACGGCGTCGTGCACATCGACAAGCTGAGGCCGGTGCTGGTGAGCCAGTTGTCGCCCTTCGGCGTGATCGAGCGGATGGACCCGGTCGCGCGGATGTCGGCGACGCCTGCGCACTGGACCTTGCCGCCGGCACCGCTGGGGGCGCACATGCCGGCCTGGCTGGGCTGAAGCCTGCGCGTCGAAGAACAACGGAGACAAGATCCATGCCGTTCAATCTCGCTTCGTTCTCGCACGGCCGAACCCTGGCGCTCGCGGCGCTCCTGTTGCCCGCGATCTCGTTCACCGCCCCGGCGACTGCCGACGACGCCTGGCCGAACAAGCCCATCCGGATGGTCATCGCCTTCCCGCCGGGCGGTCCGACGGACGCAATCGGTCGGGTGCTGTTCACCGAACTCGGCAAGAAGCTGGGGCAGCCGATCGTGATCGACAACCGGCCCGGCGCGGGCGGCGTCATCGCGGCGAGCGAGGTCACCAAGGCACCGGCCGACGGCTACACGCTCTACTACGCCAGCGCCACCATCGCCACCACGCCGGCGCTGTACAACCGGCCCGACCTGGTGCCGTCCAAGGCCTTCACGCCGGTGTCGTGCACGGTGAGCGTGCCGATGGTGCTGATGGTCGCGCCCAGCTTGCCGGCGAAGAACATGCAGGAGTTCGTCGCGCTTCTCAAGGCGAGTCCGGGCAAGTATTTCCAGGGCTCGTCGGGCAACGGCAGCCCCGACCACCTGGCCGGCGTGCTGCTGAAGAAATCACTCGGGGTCGATTTCCAGCACGTGCCCTACAAGGGCAACGGTCCGGCCATCACCGACGTGATGGCGGGCAACGTCACCTTCATGTTCGGCGGCGCGCTGCAGACGGCCGTCCCGCTGATCGATGCCGGCAAGCTGCGCGCGCTGGTCGTCACGGCCGACAAGCGGTCGTCGGCCCTGCCCGACGTGCCGACCATCTCGGAGACCGTGCTGAAGGGCTTCGATGTCGGCACCTGGCAGGCCGTGGTGGCGCCCAAGGGAACCCCGGCCGCGGTGGTGGACCTCGTCAACGCGAAGCTCAGCGAAGTCCTCGCCGAACCGGCGATTCGGGCCAGCATGCTGCAGCAGGGCGCGGATGTCGTCGACAGCAAGCCGGCAGCCTGCGGCGCGTTCATGGACAAGGAAACCGCGCGGTGGACCCAGGTCATCGAGCGCGAGCACATCAACATCGAATAGACATCCGCGAGACGACACCATGAGAAGCAAATTGTTCGTTCCGGGGTCGCGCCCCGAACTGTTCGCCAAGGCCTTGGCGGGGCCCGCGGACGCGTTGTCGCTGGACCTGGAAGATGCCGTCGCCGAGTCGCGCAAGGCCGAGGCACGCGTCGCCGTCCGAGGCCTGCTCGAAGGGATGCCCGGCGGCCACGGCAAGACCCTGATCGTTCGGGTCAACGCGATGGACACCGCGCATTTCGCCGAGGACGTCGCGGCCGTGGTGCGGCCGGGGTTGCACATCCTCAACCTGCCCAAGCCGGGCAGCGTCGAGGGCGTGCGCGCCGCTTCGGCGGCGATCGCGCGGGCCGAGAAGGCCAACGGCGTCACCACGCCGGTGGGCCTGATGCTCAACATCGAATCCCCGCAGGCGCTGCACGATGCCGGCGCCTTGGCGCAGGCGGATCCGCGCGTGGTCGGGCTGCAGCTGGGGCTGGCCGATCTGTTCGAGCCGATCGGCGTCAACCGTCGCGAGACCGCTGCCATCCAGCAGGCCATGTTCCGGGTGCGGATGGCCGCCGGGCAGGCCGGCGTCTTCGCCTATGACAGCGTCTTCGCGAACATCCAGGACCCGGAAGGCTTCAGTGCAGAGGCGTCGCTGTCGCGCCGCATGGGCTTCATGGGCAAGAGCTGCATCCATCCCAGCCAGGTGGCGCTGGCGAACGACGCCTTCAGGCCCACCGAGGCCGAGATCGCGCATGCGGTGAAGGTGGTCGAGGCTGCGCGCCAGGCCGACCGGGACGGCGTGGGCGCCTATGTGGTCGACGGCCAGATGATCGACGTGCCCTTCGTGGTCCGCGCCAGGGCGATCGTCGCGATGGCGCGGCAGCTCGAACTGCTGCCGGCATAGACGAAGAGAACCGCATGTTCAAACCCGTTTCCTTCACGCCCGACGCGACCGGCGCGCTGTCCGGCATTCGCGTGCTCGACCTGTCGCGGCTGGTGTGCGGCAACACCCTCAGCATGGCGCTGGCCGACCTCGGCGCCGACGTCCTCAAGGTCGAGCCGCTCGGCGGCGACACCTTGCGCGACTGGAAGGTGAAGGACGTCGCCACCGCCTGGAAGGCCTACGCCCGCAACAAGCGAAGTCTCTGCATGAACTTCCGCGGCCCCGACGCGCCGGAGATCCTGCTGCGGCTGGCGGCCCACGCGGACGTCTTCATCGAGAGCTTCCGACCCGGCGCGCTGGAAGCCATGGGCGTGCCGCCCGACGTCCTGCTCGAACGCAATCCGAAGCTGGTCATCGCGCGCATCTCGGGCTGGGGCCAGGACGGCCCCTATGCGCGCCGCCCCGGCTTCGGCACGCTGGTCGAGGGCATGTCGGGCTTCGCCTCGATGAACGGCTTCGCCGACCGCGAACCCGTGCTGCCGCCGATCTATCTAGGCGACATGACGGCGGGGCTCTATGGCGCGGTCGGCGTGCTGGCGGCCCTGCGCCACGTGGAGGTGAATGGCGGGCATGGCCAGGTGATCGACGTCAACCTGCTGGACCCGACCTTCACCATCCTGGGCGCCCAGGCCGCGAACTACCGGCTGACCGGCAAGATCAAGCCGCGCACCGGCAGCCGCTCCACCAACAGCGCGCCGCGCAATGCCTACCGGACGGCGGACGACAAGTGGGTCTGCCTGTCCGGCTCGACCCAGGGCATGGCCGAGCGGCTGCTGCGCAGCATCGGCCGGCCCGAGCTGATCACCGATCCGCGGTTCGCGCGCAATGCCGATCGGCTGGCCAACGTGGAGGAACTCGATCGCATCATCGGAGACTTCATCGTCCGGATGACCAAGGACGAATGCCTGCGCTTCTTCGAGGAAGCCGAGGTGACCATCGGCCCGATCTACGACATGTCGGACATCGAGACCGATCCGCATTTCCACGCCCGCGGCGTGGTGGTCGAACTGCCCGACGAGGACATGGGCTCGATGCCGGTGCACACCATCTCGCCGCGCCTGCTCGGCACGCCGGGCACCTTCCGCCGCGCCGCGCCGAAACTCGGCGAACACACGGTCGAGGCGTTGACCGCGGCGGGTTTCACGCCGGCTGAGGTCGATGCATTGAAATCCGGCGGTGCGATCGCGACGGGCGTCGAGGCGCCGCGCTAGGACGCCAGCAGCCGATCGACGCCGAGCCCCTCGAGGTCGATGCCCGCATCGCGGCCGCCGATCAAATCGGCCAGCACCCGCGCGCTGCCGCAGGAAAGCGCCCAGCCGCTGGAGCCGTGGCCGAGGTTGAGCCAGACGCCCGGCACGCCGCTGGCGCCGAGGACCGGCGGGCCGTCCGGCAGCATCGGCCGCGCTCCCTTCCATTGCTGGATGCCCGACTGCAGCGTGACCGCGCCGGGGAACCAGTCGTGCAGCACCTTGTAGAGCGTCTGCAGCGAGGCCGGGTTCATCTGCGTGGGCGAGCCGCCGATCTCGGCGCTGCCGGCCACCCGCACCCGCAGGCCGAGGCGCGAGATCGCGACCTTGTAGCGCTCGTCCATGACGCCGCTGCGCGGCGCGTTCAGCGGCTCGCGGATGTTGGCGCTGACCGAATGGCCGTAGATGGGCGTCAGCGGCAGGTCGATGCCGAGCGGCTTCAACATGGCCGCCGAGTCGACGCCGGCGCAGACCACCACCGCATCGAAGCGATGGCCCTCGGAGCCGCTGGCCAGCGAGATCTCGGTCGGCGCCGAGCGCTTGAGCGGCGCCAGGTCGCAGTTGAAGTGGAACTGCGCGCCCAGCGTCTCGGCCTGCCACTTGAGCAGCAGGGCGAACTGCCGGCAGTTGCCGACCTCGTCCTGCGGCAGGTGGATCGCGCCGGCCAGCGCGGTGTCGGTGCTGAGCGCCGGCTCGATCTTGCGCGCCTCGTCGCCGTCGACCTCGCGAAAGCCGGCGCCGGCGTTGCGCAGGAGCTCCAGGCCGGCTTGTGCCATCTTCTTCTCGCGTTTGGAACGCAGCAGCACCAGGTAGCCGTCGCTGCGCTCATAGACCATCTCGGAAGCCTCGACCACCTCGTGCAGCCGGTTGCGGCTGTAGAAGGCCAGCCGCTGCATGCGGCCGCGGTTGGCCAGGTAGGTCTCCAGCTTGCAGGCGCGCTGCCATTGCTTCATCCAGGCAATGTCGCGGCCCGACAGCGGCCAGCGCAGCTTGACCGCGCCGTGCGTCGCCCAGAGCGAGCGCAGCACCTTGGCGCGCATGCCCGGCCCGGCCCAGGGCGAGACGTAGCCCGGCGCGACCACGCCGGCGTTGGCGAAACTGGATTCCTCGGCGGCGGCGCCGTGGCGGTCGAACACCGCCACCTCGTGGCCGTCGCAGGCCAGCTCCCAGGCGGTGGTGACGCCGATGATGCCGGCGCCCACGATCGCGATTTTCATTCGTTGCTTTGCTTGGATTGGATGGCGGGACGCCCGCGGCGGGCGCCGGCGTCGGCGGTTCAGCCCCGGAGCGCGCGCTCCACCTGCAGTGCCGCGGCCAGCAGCGGATCATCGTGCAGGCCGGCATGCCAGAGCATGAGGCCGACCGGCAGTTCGCCGGCGACGTGGCAGGGCAGCGAGATGGCGCAGCCGTCGAGCATGTTGACCACCGACGGATTGCGCAGCAGCAGGGCGTTGACCCGGAAGAAGGCGTCGTCGCGCTCCTCGCCCGGCGCCACCTCGGCCAGCGGCGGCGCGACGATCGGCACCGTCGGCGACAGCACCGCGTCGAAGGGCGAGATCGCGGCTTCCACACGGGCGATCCAGTCGTGCCGGCCGCGCACCAGGTCGATGTATTCGTAGGCCTTGATGGTCGCGCCCTTGAGGATGCGCTGCGCCACCCGCGGGTCGTAGCCGGCGAAGCTGCGCTCGAGCAGCAGCCGGTGCCAGGCGTAGGCCTCGGCGGCCGAGAAGCCGCCGGTGGCGTTCAGGGTGGGCAGTTCGGCCAGCATCGGCAGGCGGATCGTCTCGATCCGGGCGCCGGCGGCGCGCAGCGTCCGCAGGCTGTGCTCGAAGGCCCGGGCGACCGCCGGCTCGATCGCATCCGTGAACAGGTCCTCGACCACCGCCAGCCGCAGGTCGGCCAGCGCCGTCGTGACCGGCACCACAGGCCGGGCCGAGAGGATCTCGTGCGCCAGGATCGCGTCGCGCACCGAGCGGGTCATGGCGCAGACGGTGTCCAGGGTGGTCGAGAGCGGCAGCGCGCCGGCGGTCGGCACCAGCCGGGCGGTGTTCTTGAAGCCGACGATGCCGTTCAGCGCCGCCGGGATGCGGATCGAGCCGCCGGTGTCCGAGCCGAGGCCGATGAAGGCCGCGCCGCTGGCGACCGAGATGCCCGCGCCGGAGGAGGAGCCGCCCGGGATCCGCGCCGTCTCCGGGTCGGCCGCGTTGGCCGGCGTGCCGTGGTGCGGGTTGACGCCGACGCCCGAATAGGCGAATTCGGTCATGTTGGTGCGCCCCAGCAGGGCGCCGCCGGCGGCGCGCATCCGGGCCACCGCCGGCGCGTCCTCCCGGGCCGCCGGCGCATGGCTCAGCACCACCGAACCGGCCGGCGTCGGCTGGCCCTGCAGGTCGAACAAGTCCTTGGCGGTGAAGGCCAGGCCGGCCAGCGGCAGTTGGGGGTCGGCCGAGGCGGCTTCGGCCCGCGCCGAATCGAACATCGTGCGCACGAAGACGTGGGCGCCGGACGGCGCTTCGGCCGTGGCGATCGACTGCGCCATCTCGGAGCCCGCGTCGGTGGTTCGCGCCCGCAGGGCGAGGCGGGTGGCGTGCAGGTCAGGGCGCATGGGTGAGGGTCGGAATGGAGGGGTGTCGAGGGTGGCGCGTGCTATACTCCTTGGGTTTCGCCGGTGGCACAAGCGTCTTGTGGCAACCCAAGCGAAACGCATCCGCAAACCAGCCCACTCAAGGTGTTGCGCGCCACAACGATCACGTCACTCGTCACGTCGGTCGTTCGGGGCTCGCAAAACGGGCTGGATTTTAGACCCAACCTTTGGAGTTTTTCCTATGTCGACCACCATGCGCGAAATGCTGGAAGCCGGTGTCCATTTCGGTCACCAGACCCGCTTCTGGAACCCCAAGATGGCCCCGTTCATCTTCGGCCATCGCAACAAGATCCACATCATCAACCTGGAAAAGTCGCTTCCGATGTTCCAGGACGCGATGAAGTACGCCAAGCAACTCACCGCCAACCGCGGCACCATCCTGATGGTCGGCACCAAGCGCCAGGCCCGTGAAATCGTCGCCGCCGAAGCCCGCCGTGCCGGCGTGCCCTTCGTCGACACCCGCTGGCTCGGCGGCATGCTGACCAACTTCAAGACGGTCAAGACCTCGATCAAGCGCCTGAAGGACATGAAGGCCCAGCAGGAAGCCGGCCTCGACAGCCTGAGCAAGAAGGAACAACTGACCTTCTCGCGCGAAATCGCCAAGCTCGAGAAGGACATCGGCGGCATCCAGGACATGACCGCGCTGCCCGACGCCATCTTCGTGATCGACGTGGGCTTCCACAAGATCGCGGTGGCCGAGGCCAAGAAGCTCGGCATCCCGCTGATCGGCGTGGTCGACTCCAACCACTCGCCCGAAGGCATCGACTACGTGATCCCCGGCAATGACGACTCGTCCAAGGCCGTCACGCTGTACGCCCGCGGCATCGCCGACGCGATCATCGAAGGCCGCTCGAACGCCGCCAGCGACGTCGTCAAGGCCGTGAGCGAAGGCGGCGGCGACGAATTCGTCGAAGTCGAAGAGGGCGCTTCCGCCTGATCCAAGCTCTCGCGAGCCTGGGAAAGGGGCTTTGTTGCCCCTTTTTTTTAATCTGATTTTCGCGTTCGCCCCCGAGTGGCGAGCGGCATCGACAAAACCGAACGGAGTAGAAAAGACATGGCAACGATCACCGCAAGCATGGTTGGCGAACTGCGCGCCAAGACCGACGCCCCGATGATGGAATGCAAGAAGGCCCTGACCGAGGCCGACGGCAACATGGACATGGCCGAAGAGCTGCTGCGCATCAAGCTCGGCAACAAGGCCGGCAAGGCCTCGGGCCGGATCACCGCCGAAGGCGTGGTCACCGCCTTCGTCGACGGCGCCGCCGGCGCCATGGTCGAGATCAACTGCGAGACCGACTTCGTCACCAAGAACGACAGCTTCCTGGCCCTGGCCAACGCGGCCGCCATGCTGGTCGCCAAGAACGACCCGGCCGACATCGCCGCCCTCGGCGCGCTCAAGTACGAGCAGGACGGCTTCGGCCCCACGCTCGAGGACGTGCGCAAGGGCCTGATCGGCAAGATCGGCGAGAACATGAGCTTCCGCCGCTTCAAGCGCTTCGCCGGCAACGGCAAGGTGGCTTCCTACCTGCACGGCACCCGCATTGGCGTGATGGTCGAGTTCGAGGGCGACGACACCGCCGCCAAGGACGTCGCAATGCACATCGCCGCCATGAAGCCGGTCGCGATCTCCAGCTCGGACGTGCCGGCCGACCTGATCGAGAAGGAACGCGCCGTGGCCGCCGGCAAGGCGGACGAAGACCGCAAGGTCGCCGAAGCCGCCGGCAAGAAGCCGCAGCCGGCCGACATCGTCGCCAAGCGCATCGAAGGCGGCGTGCAGAAGTACCTGAAGGAAGTCTCGCTGCACAACCAGGCTTTCGTGAAGAACGACAAGCAGACCGTCGAGCAGATGCTCAAGGCCGTCGACACCACCATCAAGGGCTTCACGCTCTACGTGGTGGGCGAGGGCATCGAGAAGAAGGTCGACGACTTCGCCGCCGAAGTGGCCGCCCAGGTCGCTGCCGCCAAGGCCGCGTCCTGAGTCGCGCCGAGGAACGCCGCCGCGCCGGCCGCGGCGTCGTTTTCCCCGCCATCCCGTTTTACACTCGCTCCGCCAACCCCCAAGGAACCCTCCATGCATGAAGCCCGCCCAGCCCACAAGCGCATCTTGTTGAAGCTGTCGGGCGAAGCGCTCATGGGGGACGACGCCTTCGGCATCAACCGCGCCACCATCGTTCGCATGGTCGGCGAGATCGCCGACGTCGTGAACCTCGGGGTCGAGGTGGCGGTCGTCATCGGCGGCGGCAATATCTTCCGCGGCGTCGCCGGCGGCTCGGTTGGCATGGACCGCGCCACGGCCGACTACATGGGCATGCTGGCCACCGTCATGAACTCGCTGGCCCTGGCCGACGCGATGAACAAGCAGGGCCTGGTGGCCCGCGTCATGTCGGCGATCGCGATCGAGCAGGTGGTCGAGCCCTACGTGCGGCCGAAGGCGCTGCAGTACCTGGAAGAGGGCAAGGTGGTGATCTTCGCCGCCGGCACCGGCAACCCGTTCTTCACCACCGACACCGCCGCCGCGCTGCGCGGCGCCGAGATCGGCGCCGAACTGGTGCTGAAGGCCACCAAGGTCGACGGCGTCTACACCGCCGACCCCAAGAAGGACCCGGCCGCGACCCGCTACGCCACCCTGAGCTTCGACCAGGCCATCGCCCAGAACCTGGGGATCATGGACGCCACCGCCTTCGCGCTGTGCCGCGACCAGAACCTGCCGATCCGGGTGTTCTCGATCTTCAAGAACGGGGCGCTCAAGCGCGTCGTGATGGGCGAGGACGAGGGCACGCTGGTCCACGCCTGAAACAATGGTTCGAGAGGAATCGTGACATGACCACCACCATCGCTGAAATCCGCAGGGCGACCGACGGCAAGATGAACCAGTCGCTCGCCGCCTTCCAGAACAACCTCACCAAGATCCGCACCGGCCGCGCCAACACGGCCCTGCTGGATTCGATCCACGTCGACTACTACGGCTCGAACGTGCCGCTGTCGCAGGTGGCGAACGTGTCGCTGATCGACTCCCGCACGATCAGCGTGCAGCCCTGGGAAAAGGGCATGGGCGCGAAGATCGAGAAGGCCATCCGCGAGAGCGACCTCGGCCTGAACCCGGCTTCGATGGGCGACCTCATCCGCGTGCCGCTGCCGGCCATGAGCGAGGAGCGCCGCAAGGAAATGACCAAGCTGGTCCGCAACGAAGGCGAGTCGGCCAAGATCGCGACCCGCAACCTGCGCCGCGACGCCAACGACGCGATCAAGAAGCTGGTCAAGGACAAGCTGGCCTCCGAAGACGACCAGAAGCGCGCCGAGGCCGAGATCCAGAAGGTCACCGACCGCCACATCGCCGAGATCGACCGTCTGGTCGCCGCCAAGGAAGTCGAGATCCTCGCGGTATGAAGGCTGCACCCGCCGTCCCGCACCACATCGCCATCGTCATGGACGGCAATGGGCGCTGGGCCACGCGCCGCTTCCTGCCGCGCGTCGCGGGTCACAAGCAGGGCGTCGAGTCGCTGCGGCGTTGCGTCAAGGCCTGTGCCGACCGCGGCGTCGGCGTGCTGACCGTCTTCGCCTTTTCGTCCGAGAACTGGAACCGCCCGGTCGAGGAAGTCTCCGGCCTGATGGACATCATGGTCGGTGCCCTCGAGCGCGAGGTGCCGCGCCTCAGCCAGGACGGCGTGCGGCTGCATTTCATCGGCGAGCGCGGCGGCCTGTCCGAGAAGATGGCCGCCGGCCTGCGCCACTCCGAGGCGGCCACCGCGGGCAACAGCCGGCTGGTGCTCAACGTCTGCTTCAACTACGGCGGCCGCTGGGACATCGCCCGCGCCGCGGCCCAGTTGGCCGCGCGCGGCGAGCCGCTGACCGAAGCCAACCTCGACAAGGCGATGGCGCTCGCCCACGTGCCGGACCCCGACCTGTTCATCCGCACCGGCGGCGAACAGCGGCTGTCGAACTTCCTGCTCTGGCAGAGCGCCTACGCAGAGCTCTTCTTCAGCGACCGCCTGTGGCCGGAGTTCGACGAGGCGGCCCTGGACGACGCGATCGCCGCCTTCCAGCGTCGCGAGCGGCGCTTCGGCCAGACCTCGGCGCAGCTCGACGCCGGCGGCCGGCGCGATCCGCAAGCCGCCTGAGCGCATGCTCAAGCAACGCATCATCACGGCGATCGTCCTCCTGGCGATCCTGCTGCCGGCGCTGTTCTACCCCTCGCACGTTCCCTTCGGCTTCGTGATGCTGGCGGTGATCGGCGCCGCCGCCTGGGAATGGGGGCGCCTGAACGACTACGACCAGCGGGTGTCGCTGTTCCTCGGCGCCGAGACGGTGGTGCTGTGCGCGCTGTCCTGGTGGCTGGGCCTGCTCGAGCATTCGCTGCTGACCGTCTGGATCGTCGCGAGCGCCGCTTGGGTGCTCGGCGGCGCGGCGCTGCTGCGGGTCGCGGTGCCCGGCTGGCCGAAGGTGCCCAAGACCCTGCGCCTGGTCGGCGGCCTGCTGGCGCTGTGGGTGGCCTGGCTGGCGGCGGTGCAGGCCCGCATGGTGGGCATCAACTTCCTGCTGTCGATCCTGGTGCTGGTGTGGGTGGCCGACGTCTTCGCCTATTTCGCCGGTCGCGCCTTCGGCCTCAAGTTCACGCGCAACAAGCTGGCGCCGGGCATCAGCCCGGGCAAGAGCTGGGAAGGCGTCTGGGGCGGCATGGTCGGCGTGGTGGTGCTGGCCTTCTGCTGGGTCTGGGCCGATGCGTCGGCAGAGGCCGCGGTGCCGAGCCTCTACACCCGGCTCGATGCGCGCGGCGGCTGGCTGCTGCTGGTCGGCGTGCTCTTCCTCGCGGCCATGAGCGTGGTCGGCGACCTGGTCGAGTCGCTGGTCAAGCGCAGCGCCGGCGCCAAGGACAGCAGCGGCCTGTTGCCCGGCCACGGCGGCGTGCTCGACCGCATCGACGCGCTGCTCCCCGTCCTGCCGATCGCGATGATGCTGGCCTGGTCATGACCATCGACACCCTTCGCCAACGCGTGACCGTGCTCGGCTCGACCGGCTCGGTCGGCGCCAACACGCTCGACGTGATCGCCCGGCATCCGGAGCGCTTCGAGGTCTTCGCGCTGTCCGCCGCCACCAAGGTCGACGAGATGCTGGCCCAGTGCGCGCGCTTCCGGCCGCGCTTCGCGGTGATGGCGAGCGCGCCGCATGCCGCGCTGCTCGCCGAGCGCCTCGTCGCCGAAGACCTGCCGACCGAGGTGCTGAGCGGCGCCGTCGCGATCGAGCAGGTCGCCTCGCACGAGGAGGTCGATGCGGTCATGGCGGCGATCGTCGGCGCCGCCGGCCTGGGCGCCTGCCTGGCCGCGGCGCGCGCCGGCAAGCGGCTGCTGCTGGCCAACAAGGAAGCGCTGGTGGTCGGCGGCGAGCTTTTCATGCGCAGCGTGCGCGACGGCGGCGCCACGCTGCTGCCGATCGACAGCGAGCATTCGGCGATCTTCCAGTCGCTGCCCGAAGACCCGTCCACCTGGTCGCGGCGCATCGACAAGATCATTCTCACCGCGTCCGGCGGCCCGTTCCGCAGCCGCGACCCGCGCACCCTGGCCGAGGTCACGCCGGAGCAGGCCTGCGCCCATCCCAACTGGGTGATGGGCCGCAAGATCTCGGTCGACTCCGCCACCATGATGAACAAGGCGCTCGAGGTGATCGAGGCGCGCCACCTGTTCGACGTCGAGCCGGAGCGCATCGAGGTCGTGATCCATCCGCAGAGCGTGATCCATTCGATGGTGCAGTTCACCGACGCCTCGGTGATCGCCCAGCTTGGCACGCCCGACATGCGCGTGCCGATCGCGGTCGGCCTGGCCTGGCCCGAGCGCATCGAGAGCGGTGCCGGCCGGCTCGACTTCCGCCAGCTGGCGGCGCTGAGCTTCGAGCCGCCCGACGCCGCGCTGTTCCCGGGCCTCGGCCTGGCCTGGCATGCGCTGCGGGCGGCGCCCGGCACTCCCGCGGTGCTCAACGCGGCCAACGAGATCGCGGTGCAGGCCTTCCTGGAGCGCCGCCTGCGCTTCGACCGCATCCATTCGGTAAACACCGAAACTTTGGAGCGGGTGCGGCCCTCCAAGCCGGCATCGCTGGCCGACCTGCTGGCCCTGGATGCCGAGGCGCGCAGCGCCGCCGAGGCCGCCGTCCTTCGTTTCTCCGACACCTGATCCTTTCTTCCACAGAGGAATCCGATGCTCACAGTCATTGCCTTCATCGTCGCCCTGGGTGTGCTGATCGCGGTCCACGAGTACGGCCACTACCGGGTCGCGGTGGCCTGCGGGGTCAAGGTCATCCGCTTCTCGGTCGGCTTCGGCAAGACGCTCTATCGCTGGCAGCCCAAGCGCCAGCATCCGGGCCAGAACACCGAATTCGTGATCGGCGCCTTCCCGATCGGCGGCTACGTGAAGATGCTCGACGAGCGCGAGGGCCCGGTCGCCCCCGAGGAGCGCCATCGCGCCTTCAACACCCAGCCGCTGCGCTCGCGCGCTGCGATCGTCGCGGCCGGCCCGATCGCCAACCTCCTGCTGGCGGTGCTGCTCTACACGGTGGTCAACTGGGTCGGCGTGCAGGAGCCGGTGGCCAAGCTGGCGCGTCCGGTGGTCGCCTCGCTCGCCGAGCAGGCGGGGTTGCGCGGCGGCGAGCACGTCACGCGGGCGGGCTTCGACGGCGAGCTCGACCCGGTGCAGTCCTTCGAGGACCTGCGCTGGCGCATGACCCGCGGCGCGCTCGACGGCCGCGACCTGACGCTCGAGATCGCCGGCGACGGCGGGCGCCCAGCACATGAGCTGGTACTGCCGCTCAGCCGGGTCGAGGCCAAGGACGCGGACGCGCAGATGTTCCGAAAGATCGGCATCCTGGCGCCGCTGACCCGTCCCGAGATCGGCGAGCTGGTGCACGGCAACGCGGGCGAGCGCGCCGGACTGCGCAGCGGCGACCTGGTGCGCGCGGTCGGCCCGATCCCGATCGTCGACGGCCAGCAGTTGCGCGAGGTGATCCGGGCCTCGGTCGACGGCGACCAGCCGCGCACCCAGGTCTGGAAGGTCGAACGGTCCGGCCAGCCGCTCGACATCCAGGTCACGCCCGAGGTGCGCAGCGAAGGCGGCACGCCGATCGGCCGCATCGGCGCCTACGTCGGCGCTGCGCCCGAGATGGTGCTGGTGCGCCAGGGCGCGATCGACGGCCTCTGGCGTGGCGTCGTGCGGACCTGGGAGGTGTCGGCGCTGACGGTGCGCATGATGGGCAAGATGGTGATCGGCGAATCGTCGCTGAAGAACCTCAGCGGCCCGCTCACCATCGCCGACTACGCGGGCAAGTCGGCCAGCCTCGGACTGACGCAATACCTGGTGTTCCTGGCGCTGATCAGCGTGAGCCTGGGGGTGCTGAACCTCATGCCGCTGCCGGTCTTGGACGGTGGACACCTGATGTATTATCTTTGGGAGGGCCTGACCGGCAAGAGCGTCTCCGATGCATGGATGGAGCGGCTCCAGCGAGGCGGCGTCGCGCTGCTGCTGGTCATGATGTCGATTGCGCTTTTCAACGACGTCACCCGGCTCTTTGGTTAACCATCTGCCAGGCCTTTCGGCGCTGGATCAAATTCAAAGAATGAAAAAATCTATCAGTCGCATCCGCCTGCGCAACGTCGCCGCGGTGGTGGTCGGCGCGCTGGCAGCCACGGCAGCCTGGGCGGTTCAGCCCTTCGTCGTGAGCGACATCCGGGTCGAAGGCCTGCAACGGGTCGAGCCGGGCACCATCTTCGCGTCGCTGCCGGTGCGGGTCGGCGAGATCTACGACGACGACCGCGGCTCGGCCGCCATTCGCGCACTGTTCGACCTGGGTCTCTTCAAGGACGTGCGCATCGACGTCAACGGCAACGTGCTGGTGGTGATTGTCGAAGAACGCCCGACCGTGGCCGACGTCGACTTCGTCGGCGCCAAGGAATTCGACAAGGCGGCGCTGCAGAAGGCGCTGCGCGAAGTCGGCCTGGCCGAAGGCCGGCCCTACGACAAGGCCCTGGCCGACCGCGCCGAGCAGGAACTGAAGCGGCAGTACGTCAGCCGCAGCCTCTACAACGCCCAGGTCGTGACCACGGTCACGCCGATCGAACGCAACCGGGTCAACCTGACCTTCACGGTCACTGAAGGCGAGCCGGCCCGCATCCGCGAAGTGCACATCGCCGGCAACAAGGCCTTCAGCGAATCCACGCTGCTGAGTCTGTTCGACCAGGACAGTGGCGGCTGGCTCAGCTGGTACACCAAGTCGAACCAGTATTCGCGCGCCAAGCTCGACGCCGACCTCGAGACCCTGCGCTCCTACTACCTGACGCGCGGCTACCTCGAGTTCCACATCGACTCGACCCAGGTCGCGATCTCGCCGGACCGCCAGGACCTGGCGGTCACGGTCAACATCACCGAAGGCGAGAAGTTCGTCGTCTCCGGCGTCAAGCTGTCGGGCAACTTCCTCGGCCACGAGGACGAGTTCAAGTCGCTCATCACGATCCTGCCGGGCGAGCCCTACAACGCCGAGCGCGTCACGCAGACGACCAAGGCCTTCAGCGACTACTACGGCTCCTTCGGCTACGCCTTCGCCCGCGTGCAGGCCACGCCCGAGATCGACCGGGTCAACAACCGCGTCGTGCTGACCCTGGTGGGCGAGCCCGAGCGCCGGGTCTACGTGCGGCGCGTCGCGATCGGTGGCAACAACCGCACGCGCGACGAAGTGATCCGCCGCGAGTTCCGCCAGTACGAAGCGTCCTGGTACGACGGCGACAAGATCAAGCTGTCCCGCGACCGGATCGACCGCCTGGGTTATTTCACCGAGGTGACGGTCGACACGCAGGAAGTCCCGGGCACGCCCGACCAGGTCGACCTGACGGTCAACGTCACCGAGAAGCCGACCGGCTCGTTGCAGTTGGGCGCCGGCTTCTCGACCGCCGACAAGGTGAGCCTGACCTTCGGCATCACGCAGGAGAACGTGTTCGGCTCCGGCAACTACCTCGGCGTGCAGGTCAACACGAGCAAGTACAACCGCACGATCTCGCTGACCACGGTCGATCCGTATTTCACGCCCGAAGGCATCTCGCGTTCGCTGAGCGTCTACTACACGACCACGCAGCCGTACTACACCTACGACGGCAGCTACAAGCTGGTCAACGAAGGCGCCAACATCCGCTTCGGCGTGCCGTTCACCGAGCTCGACACGGTCTTCTTCGGCGTCGGCGTGGAGCAGTACCACTTCGATCCGGGCACCCTGATCGCGGCGTTGACGCCGCAGTCCTATCTCAACTACTTCGAGTGCAACACCGCCAGTGGCCTGGTGAACTGCCAGGATCCCACCAAGTGGGGCGTGCCGCTGACCGTGGGCTGGTCGCGCGACAGCCGCGACAGCGCGCTGGTGCCGACCAATGGCCGCATGCAGCGCGCCAACCTCGAAGTCGGTGTCGGCGGTGACATGAAGTACTACAAGGGCAGCTACCAATACCAGCAATGGTTCCCGCTGAACAAGCAGTACACCTTCGCGATCAACGGTCAGCTCGGCTACGGCAAGGCCTACTCCAACGAGGTCTACCCGATCTTCAAGAACTTCTACGCCGGCGGCCTCGGTTCGATCCGCGGCTTCGAGCAGAACTCGCTCGGCCCGCGCGACCCACCGATCTACGGCCAGACCATCGGCGCCGCCACCGGCGGCACGGAGCTTGGCATCTTCAGTGCCGAGCTCAGCACGCCGTTCCCGGGTGCCGGCAACGACCGGACCTTGCGGCTGTACACCTTCATGGACGCGGGCAACGTCTGGGCGCCCCGCAGCAGCCTGTCGGTGGCCGCGACCGACGCCCAATGGAACGCGATGATCAAGCTTCGCGCCTCCATCGGTTTCGGCATCAGCTGGATCTCGCCGCTCGGACCCTTGCGGATCGCGTATGCGCTGCCGATCGTCTACCAGAAGGGCGACTACACCGACATCCTCAATCCGATCCCCGAGGATAGAATTCAACACGTGCAATTCCAGATCGGGACGTCTTTCTAATGACCGCATTGCTCCGTGCCGCCGGTGCATTTCTCGTCCCCGTGCTCATGGGCACGGCGACGCTGGCGCATGCACAGGCACAGGAAACCTTTCGCATCGGCTTCGTGAATCCCGACAGGGTGCTGCGCGAGGCCTTGCCGGCCAAGGCCGCGCAGGCCAAGCTCGAAGCCGAATTCGTCAAGCGCGAGAAGGACCTGACCGCGCAGGGCGAGGCGCTCAAGTCGGCCTCCGAGCAGTTCGAGCGCGAGGCGCCGACCTTGTCCGAAGCCGACCGGGTCGCTCGCCAGCGCACGCTGGTCGACCAGGACCGCGACTTCCAGCGCCGCCGTCGCGAATTCCAGGAAGACCTCAACGCACGCAAGAACGAAGAGCTGCAACAGGTCTCCGAGCGCGCCAACCGGGTCGTCCGGCAGGTGGCCGAGAGCGAGAAGTACGACGCCATCCTGCAGGAAGCGATCTACATCAATCCCAAGCACGACATCACCGACAAGGTGATCAAGGCGCTGAACGCCTCGGCATCGCAGCCGCTGGACGGCCCCTCGGGTTCGACCGCCGCCGGCGGCAAGTAGCGTTCGCGGTTCTGGCGTGGCACTGCGGCTCGGCGCCATCGTCGACGCCCTCGGGGGCGAACTCCAGGGCGATGACGGTTTCCAGATCGAACGCCTGGCGCCGCTGGCCAACGCCACGCCCGATGCGATCAGCTTCCTGAGCCATCCCAAGTACAAGAAGGAACTGGCCAGCTCGGAGGCCGGCTGCGTGATCGTCGCGCCGGCCATGCGCGAGGCCGCCGCCGAGCGCGGCGCCTTCATCCTCACGCCCGACCCGTACCTCTACTTCGCGCGGCTGACCCAGCTCTGGAAGAAGGCGCATGCGCGGCCCGAGCCCGCGCGCATCCATCCGAGCGCGGTGATCGATCCGGAGGCGGTGGTCGATCCGAGCGCCCGCATCGGTGCGCTGTGCGTGATCGAGCGGGGCGCGCGCATCGGTGCCGACACGGTGCTGAAGTCCGGCGTCACGGTCAGCGAGGACTGCGTCATCGGCGCGCGCTGCCTGCTGCATCCGGGCGTGGTCATCGGCGCCGACGGCTTCGGCCTGGCACCGCACGAGGGGGCCTGGGTCAAGATCGAGCAACTGGGCGCGGTGCGCATCGGCGACGACGTCGAGATCGGCGCCAACACCTGCATCGACCGCGGCGCGCTCGAAGACACCGTGATCGAGGACGGCGTCAAGCTCGACAACCTGATCCAGATCGGCCACAACGTCCACGTCGGCAAGCACACCGCCATGGCGGGTTGCGCCGCGGTGGCGGGCAGCGCGGTCATCGGCGCGTATTGCACGATCGGCGGGCGGGCGGGGGTGCTCGGCCATCTCACCATCGCCGACCACGTGCACATCTCGGCGACCTCGCTGGTGACCCGCTCGATCCTCAAGCCGGGCCACTACACCGGTGTCTTTCCCATCGACGACAATGCGGCCTGGGAGAAGAATGCCGCCACGCTCAAGCAGTTGCACAGTTTGCGGGACCGGCTGAAAGCCCTGGAAAAAATGACGAAGCAGGATCCCCAATGACGACGACGACAACGATCGATATCCACGAAATCCTGAAGCTGCTTCCGCACCGCTATCCGTTCCTGCTGGTGGACCGCGTGCTCGACATGGAAAAGGGCAAGCGCATCACGGCGCTCAAGAACGTGACCATGAACGAGCCCTTCTTCAACGGCCACTTCCCGCACCGGCCGGTGATGCCGGGCGTGCTGATGCTCGAGGCGATGGCGCAGGCGGCGGCGCTGCTGTCCTTCCGTTCGCTGGACATCATTCCGGACGAGAACACGATCTACTACTTCGCCGCGATCGACGGCGCCCGCTTCAAGCGACCGGTCGAGCCGGGCGATCAGCTGGTGCTGGAGGTCGAGATCGAGCGCATGAAGGCCGGCATCTCCAAGTTCAAGGGCCGCGCCACGGTCGGCACCGAGCTGGCCTGCGAGGCCACCTTGATGTGCGCGATGCGCACGATCAGCTGAGACCCGCGCCCGGCAATGACGTTGATCCATTCGACGGCGCTGGTCGATCCGGCGGCCGAGCTCGACCCGACGGTCAAGGTCGGTCCCTATGCGGTGATCGGCCCACAGGTGCGCATCGGCGCCGGCACCAGCATCGGCCCCCATTGCGTGATCGAAGGCCGGACCACGCTCGGCCGCGACAACCGGGTGTTCCAGTTCGCCTCGCTCGGCGCGATCCCGCAGGACAAGAAATACGCCGGCGAGCCGACCGAGCTGACGATCGGCGACCGCAACACGATCCGCGAGTTCTGCACCTTCAACCTCGGCACGGTGCAGGACGCCGGCGTCACCCGCGTCGGCGACGACAACTGGATCATGGCCTACGTGCACATCGCGCACGACTGCCAGCTCGGCAGCCAGATCACGATGGCCAACAACGTCACCCTGGCCGGGCACGTGCAGATCGGCGACTGGGCCACGGTCGGTGGCCTGGCCGGCGTGCTGCAACGCATGCGCATCGGCGCTCACGCGATGGTCGGCTTCGCCAGCCACGTGAACAAGGACGTGCCGCCCTACATGGTGGTCGACGGCAATCCGCTCACGGTGCGCGGCGTCAACCTGGTGGGCCTGCGCCGGCGCGACTTCTCGAACGAGCGCCTCGGGGCGATCCGCGAGATGCACAAGCTGCTCTACCGCCAGGGCAAGACCCTGGAAGAGGCCTGCGCCGCCATCGCCGCGCTCGGCGCCGAGACGCCGTCGGCCGCGGTGGACGCGACGCTCATGAACGATTTCCTCGCCAGCTCGGCCGGCGGCATCGCCCGATAGTGTCCAGCGCTGCGCCACGACGGTTCGCGATGGTCGCCGGCGAAGCCTCGGGCGACCTGCTCGCCGGGCTGCTGCTCGACGGCCTGAAGCCGCGCTGGCCCGACGTCCAGACGGTCGGCATCGGCGGCCCGCAGATGCTGGCCCGCGGCTTCCAGACCTGGTGGCCGCAGGAGAAGCTGGCCGTACGAGGCTATGTCGAGGTGCTGCGCCACTACGCCGAGATCGCCGGCATCCGCCGCCAGTTGCGCGCCCGCCTGCTGCGCGAACCGCCGGACCTCTTCATCGGCGTCGACGCGCCGGACTTCAACCTCGACCTCGAGACCGGCCTGCGCGGCCGCGGCATCAGGACAGTGCACTTCATCTGCCCGTCGTTCTGGGCCTGGCGGCCGGAGCGGGTGCACAAGCTGAGCGCGGCGGCCGACCATGTGCTGTGCATCTTCCCGTTCGAGCCGGCGCTGCTGGCCGAGCATGGCGTGGCGGGCAGTTACGTCGGCCATCCGTTGGCGCGGGTGATCCCGATGGCGCCCGACCAGGCGGCGGCACGGCGCGCGCTCGGCCTGGAAGCCGACGCGACCATCGTCGCGCTGCTGCCGGGCAGCCGGCGCTCCGAACTGCGCTACCTGGCGGCACGATTCTTCGAGACCGCCGCGCTGATGCGCCAGTCCCGGCCAACGCTTCGCTTCATCTGCCCGGTGCTGCCGGCGCTGCGGGCCGAGATGGAGCGGATGCTGCAAGAGGGCCCGATGGCCGGCCAGGTGACCTTGCTCGACGGCCAGTCGCACGCCGCGCTCGCCGCTTGCGACGTCACGCTGATCGCCAGCGGCACCGCCACGCTCGAGGCGGCGCTCTACAAGCGGCCGATGGTCATCTCCTACTACATGAATCCGCTCAGCTGGAAGCTGGTCATGCAGCGCAAGCAGTTGCAGCCCTGGGTCGGGCTGCCGAACATCCTGAGCCGCGAATTCGTGGTGCCCGAGGTGCTGCAGGAAGCTGCCACGCCCAGCGCGCTGGCCGACGCCACCCTGGCATGGCTGGACTCGCCGGAGCGGGTTCACGCCTTGCAACAACGTTTTTCCGCGATGCACGCCGAATTGCAGCGCGATACCCCGACACTGTGCGCCGATGCGATCCAGAAAGTTCTTGCGGGCTGAGCAGGCCCGGCTTCTGTGGGACGGCCCCGGCCTGATGGCCGGCGTCGACGAAGCCGGTCGCGGCCCGTTGGCCGGGCCGGTGGTCGCGGCGGCGGTGATCCTCGACGACAAGCGGCCGATCCGCGGCCTGGCCGATTCCAAGACCCTGACCGCGCTGCAGCGCGAGCGCCTCAACGACCAGATCCTGGCCAAGGCGCTGTGCTGTTCCGTCGCTTCCGCGAGCGTCGAGGAGATCGACACCCACAACATCCTGCAGGCAACGATGCTGGCAATGCGCCGGGCGGTCGAAGGCCTGCGCCTCAAGCCGGTGAAGGTGCTGGTGGACGGCAACCGGCTGCCGACGCTCAGCATGCTGGCCGAGGCGGTGGTCAAGGGCGACGCGCTGGTGAAGGCGATCTCGGCCGCCTCGATCCTGGCCAAGGTGCACCGCGACCGGCTCTGCGAAGACCTGCACGCCGAATTCCCGCACTACGGCTTCGCCGGCCACAAGGGCTACGGCACGCCCGAGCACCTGGAGGCGCTCTGGCGCCACGGCGCCTGCGTGCACCATCGCAGGTCGTTCAGCCCGGTGGCGGCCGCCCTGGCGCGGGCCGCCGATCCGCTGCGCGACGACGAGGTGGATGCCGGCGCCTTCGCGATGACCTTCCAGGTGACGGCGACCAGCGGTTCGCTCGAAGGGCTGGACGAGGCCGCTCCGTGACCGATCCGGTGCCGATCACTTCCAAGGACAACCCGTTGCTGAAAGAACTTCGCAAACTGGCGAACGACCCCGGCGCCTACCGCAAGGCGGGGCGGGTCTGGCTCGAGGGCGACCACCTCTGTCGGGCGGCGCGCGAACGCGGCGTGCGGCCGGCGATCGCGGTCTTCGCCGAATCGCTCTGGGCCAGTCTGCGGCACCAGTGGGGCGAGGTGGCGGAGCGCACGGTGGTGGTCGCCGATTCGCTGCTCGGCGCCATCAGCAGCCTCGAATCGCCGGCGCCGATGGGTTTCGTGCTCGACCTGCCGGAGCGGCCGGCGATCGATCCCCACATGCCGACGGTGATCCTCGACCGCCTGCAGGACGCCGGCAACGTCGGCTCGATCCTGCGCAGCGCGTCCGCCTTCGGCTACCGCCAGGTCATTGCGCTCAAGGGCACCGCGGCGCTCTGGTCGCCGAAGGTGCTGCGGGCCGGCATGGGCGCGCACTTCGGGCTGCGGCTGATCGAAGGCGTCGAGGTCGAGGCGCTGGACGCCCTGGACATGCCGCTGGTGGCGACCAGTTCGCACCGCGGCGAATGGCTGCACCAGGCCCGCTTGCCCTATCCCTGCGCCTGGTTGATGGGCCATGAAGGGCAGGGCGTGTCGGCGGCGCTGGAGGACCGGGCCGACCTGCATGTGCGCATCGCGCAGCCCGGCGGCGAGGAGTCGCTCAATGTGGCGGCGGCGGCCGCCATCTGTCTTCACGCCGGGTCGGCCAGTCTATAATCAAGGGCTTTCCCGCATACACCCCCGCCCACAGCGCACGCAAGCCACCTCCAGGACGAAAGTCGCAACCCCCGAGTCACTTCTTGGGTTCGCTTTGGGCGTCATCCATCCGGAGATCCCAGTGCTTTTGTCTCTCAAGGGAAAATTCCCGCCCGCCATCCTGGCGCTTGCAGACGGCACGGTCTTTCTCGGCAACTCGATCGGCGCCACCGGCGCCACGACCGGCGAAGTGGTGTTCAACACCGCGATGACCGGTTACCAGGAAATCCTGACGGACCCGAGCTATTGCCAGCAGATCGTGACGCTCACGTATCCGCACATCGGCAACTACGGCGTCAACCCTGAAGACATCGAGGCCGACAAGATCCACGCCGCCGGCCTGATCATCAAGGACCTGCCGCTGGTCGCCTCCAACTTCCGCCACACCGCGACGCTGAGCGACTACCTGGTGCAGGGCAAGACGGTCGCGATCGCCAACATCGACACCCGCAAGCTGACCCGCCACCTGCGCACGCACGGTGCGCAGAACGGCTGCATCCTCGGGCTGGCCGAAGGCGAAGCGGTCAGCCAGGGGCTGATCGACAAGGCGGTAGCCGCCGCCAAGACCGCGCCGTCGATGGCCGGCCTCGACCTCGCCAAGGTCGTCTCGGTCAAGCAGACCTACGAATGGACCCAGACCGAATGGAAGCTGGTGAACCTGAACGGCAAGCCGGGCTACGGCGTGCAGATCACGCCCAAGTTCCACGTCGTCGCCTTCGACTACGGCGTGAAGAAGAACATCCTGCGCATGATCGCCCAGCGCGGGGCGCGCATCACGGTGGTGCCGGCCGAGACGCCGGCGGCCGACGTGCTCAAGCTCAAGCCCGACGGCATCTTCCTGGCCAACGGCCCGGGCGACCCGGAGCCTTGCGACTACGCGATCGCGGCCGTGAAGGAACTGATCGAGACCGGCATCCCGACCTTCGGCATCTGCCTGGGCCACCAGATCATGGCGCTGGCCTCGGGCGCCAAGACCTTCAAGATGAAGTTCGGCCACCACGGCGCCAACCATCCGGTCAAGGACCTCGACGACGGCCGCGTGAGCATCACGAGCCAGAACCACGGCTTCGCGGTCGACGAGAAGTCGCTGCCGGCCAACCTGCGACCCACGCACATCAGCCTGTTCGACAACACGCTGCAGGGCCTGGCACGCACCGACAAGCCCGCGTTCTGCTTCCAGGGACACCCCGAAGCCTCGCCGGGCCCGCACGACATCGGCTATTTGTTCGATCGCTTCACGGCACTCATGCAAGGTCACAAAGAAGGACAGAAGAATGCCTAAGCGCACCGATCTCAAGAGCATCCTCATCATCGGCGCCGGCCCGATCATCATCGGCCAGGCCTGCGAGTTCGACTACTCGGGCGTGCAGGCCTGCAAGGCGCTGCGCGAGGAGGGCTACAAGGTCATCCTGATCAACAGCAACCCGGCGACGATCATGACCGACCCGGCCACCGCCGACGTCATCTACATCGAGCCGATCACCTGGCAGACGGTCGAGAAGATCATCGCCAAGGAACGTCCCGACGCGATCCTGCCGACCATGGGCGGCCAGACCGCGCTCAACTGCGCGCTCGACCTGTGGCGCAACGGCGTGCTCGACAAGTACAAGGTCGAGCTGATCGGCGCCACGCCCGAAGCCATCGACAAGGCCGAGGACCGCCTGAAGTTCAAGGACGCGATGACCAAGATCGGTCTCGGTTCGGCGCGCTCGGGCATCGCCCATTCGATGGACGAGGCCTGGGCCGTGCAGAAGACGGTCGGCTTCCCGACCGTGATCCGCCCGAGCTTCACGCTCGGCGGCACCGGCGGCGGCATCGCCTACAACCCGGAAGAGTTCGAGATCATCTGCAAGCGCGGGCTGGAGGCGTCTCCGACCAACGAGCTGCTGATCGAGGAATCGCTGCTCGGCTGGAAGGAATACGAGATGGAGGTCGTGCGCGACAAGGCCGACAACTGCATCATCGTCTGCTCGATCGAGAACCTCGACCCGATGGGCGTGCACACCGGCGACTCGATCACGGTGGCACCGGCGCAGACGCTCTCCGACAAGGAATACCAGATCCTGCGCAATGCGTCTTTGGCGGTGCTGCGCGAGATCGGCGTCGACACCGGCGGCTCCAACGTGCAGTTCTCGATCAATCCGAAGGACGGCCGGATGATCGTGATCGAGATGAACCCGCGCGTGTCGCGTTCGTCGGCGCTGGCCTCGAAGGCCACCGGCTTCCCGATCGCCAAGGTCGCGGCCAAGCTGGCGGTCGGCTACACGCTCGACGAGCTGCGCAACGAGATCACGGGCGGCGCCACGCCGGCTTCGTTCGAGCCCTCGATCGACTACGTGGTGACCAAGATCCCGCGCTTCGCCTTCGAGAAATTCCCGCAGGCCGATTCGCGCCTGACGACGCAGATGAAGTCGGTCGGCGAGGTGATGGCCATGGGCCGCACCTTCCAGGAATCGTTCCAGAAGGCGCTGCGAGGCCTCGAGGTCGGCGTCGACGGCCTCAACGAGAAGACGCAGGACCGCGAGGTGCTCGAGAAGGAACTGGGCGAGCCCGGCCCCGACCGCATCTGGTACGTCGGCGATGCCTTCGCGATGGGCCTCAGCGTCGACGAAGTCTTCGCGCTGACCAAGATCGATCCGTGGTTCCTGGTGCAGATCGAGGAGATCGTGAAGATCGAGCTCGAGCTGGAAACCAAGTCGCTCGACGAGATCGACAAGGACACGCTGCTCGCGCTCAAGAAGAAGGGCTTCAGCGACCGTCGCCTGGCGCGCCAGTTGAAGACCACCGACACCGCGATCCGCGAGAAGCGCCGCGCCCTCGGCGTGCGCCCGGTCTACAAGCGCGTGGACACCTGCGCCGCCGAGTTCGCGACCAACACCGCCTACATGTACTCGACCTACGAGGACGAGTGCGAGGCCGCGCCCACCACCAAGAAGAAGATCATGGTGCTCGGCGGCGGTCCGAACCGCATCGGCCAGGGCATCGAGTTCGACTACTGCTGCGTGCATGCGGCGCTGGCGATGCGCGAGGACGGCTACGAGACCATCATGGTCAACTGCAATCCCGAGACCGTCTCGACCGACTACGACACCAGCGACCGCCTCTACTTCGAGCCGCTCACGCTGGAAGACGTGCTCGAGATCGTCGACAAGGAAAAGCCGACCGGCGTGATCGTGCAGTACGGCGGGCAGACGCCGCTGAAGCTGGCGCTCGACCTCGAAGCCAACGGCGTGCCGATCATCGGCACCAGCCCCGACATGATCGACGCCGCCGAAGACCGCGAGCGTTTCCAGAAGCTGCTGCACGAACTCGGCCTGCGCCAGCCGCCCAACGCCACCGCGCGGACCGAACCGGAAGCCCTGGAAAAGGCCGCCGCGCTCGGCTATCCGCTCGTGGTGCGCCCGAGCTACGTGCTCGGCGGCCGCGCCATGGAGATCGTCCACGAACAGCGCGACCTCGAGCGCTACATGCGCGAGGCGGTCAAGGTGAGCAACGATTCGCCGGTGCTGCTGGACCGCTTCCTCAACGACGCGGTCGAATGCGACGTCGACTGCCTGCGCGATGGCGAGGGCGCCACGCTCATCGGCGGCGTGATGGAGCACATCGAGCAGGCCGGCGTGCATTCGGGCGACTCCGCCTGCTCGCTGCCGCCCTACAGCCTGAAGGCCGAGACCATCGCCGAACTGAAGCGCCAGAGCGCCGCGATGGCCAAGGCGCTGAACGTGGTCGGCCTGATGAACGTGCAGTTCGCGATCCAGGAGAAGGACGGCCAGGACGTGATCTACGTGCTGGAAGTCAATCCGCGCGCCTCGCGCACCGTGCCCTTCGTCAGCAAGGCCACCGGCATCCAGCTGGCCAAGGTGGCGGCGCGCTGCATGGCCGGCCAGTCGCTGGCCTCGCAGGGCATCACCAAGGAAGTCACGCCGCCTTACTTCAGCGTGAAGGAAGCGGTGTTCCCGTTCGTGAAGTTCCCGGGCGTCGACACCATCCTCGGCCCCGAGATGAAGTCGACCGGCGAAGTCATGGGCGTGGGCAAGACCTTCGGCGAAGCCTTCATCAAGTCGCAGATCGGCGCCGGCACGCAGCTGCCGAAGTCGGGCCGGGTCTTCATCTCGGTCAAGAACAACGACAAGGCCCGTGCGGTCGAGGTGGCTCGCGGCCTGAAGGCGCTGGGCTTCGACCTGATCGCGACCAAGGGCACCGCAGCAGCGATCAACGCCGCCGGCATCGCCTGCGCCTCGGTCAACAAGGTGACCGAAGGCCGCCCGCACATCGTCGACATGATCAAGAACAACGAGATCGCGCTGGTCATCAACACGGTCGAGGAGCGCCGCAACGCGATCACCGATTCGCGCCAGATCCGCACCTCGGCGCTGCTCGCGCGGGTCACCACGATCACCACCATCTTCGGTGCCGAGGCGGCCGTCGAGGGCATGCAGCACCTGGGCGCGCTGGGCGTGATCTCGATCCAGGAAATGCACGCGCAGCTCGCCGCTGCCTGAAAGCCGGTCCATGGAGTCCCAACTCGTCGAACTCGACCTGGCCGACTGGGGCGCCGTCACGTCCAACGACGACTGGATCGCAGCGCTGGAGGCCGGCAAGGTGCTCTGCTTCCCGCGGCTGGGTTTCGAGCTCAAGCCCGAGGAGCGGGCCTTGCTGACGCCTTCGGTGCTGTCGCCGGACGTGCGCAACATCAGCCTCGATACGGCGGGCCGCATCAAGGGCGTGGCCGGCGACGAAGGCACGCAGCGCGCGGTCGCCGGCATGGTCAAGCGCTACGCCGACCAGGCACAGCAGCTGATCCACGGCCTGCTGCCGCACTACACGCCGGCGCTGCGCATCGCGCCGACCAGCTACCGGCCGGCGCAGGTCGAATCGCGGGTGCAGTCCTGGCGCGCGGACGACAAGCGGCTGCACATCGATTCGTTCCCGTCGCGGCCGAACTACGGCGAGCGCATCCTGCGCGTGTTCACCAACGCCAATCCGGACGGCGCGCCGCGGGTGTGGCGGGTCGGCGAGCCCTTCGAGACGATGGCCAGGCGCTTCCTGCCGCGGGCCAAGCCCTATTCGCACGTGCAGGCGGCGTTGCTGCGGGCGCTGCGGGTGACCAAGTCGCACCGCAGCGAATACGACCACCTCATGCTGCAGTTGCACGACGGCATGAAGTCGGACCTCGACTACCAGAAGAATTCGCCCCAGCAGACCGTGCCTTTTCCGCCCGGTTCGGTCTGGGTGTGCTTCTCCGACCAGACCTCGCACGCGGTCATGTCGGGCCAGTACATGCTGGAGCAGACCCTGCATCTGCCCGCCGCCAGGCAATACAATCCCGATTCGAGCCCGCTCGCCATCCTGAGCCGGCTGACCGGACGAACGCTCGTCTGATCATTTCTCCCCCTTGACCGCCGAACGGCAGCGTTCGGCGGTTTCGCTTTCTGGAGCAACAAGAATGGCCACCATCCCGATCACCAAGCTGGGTGCGCAGAAGCTGCGTGAAGAACTGCAGCGGCTGAAGACCGTCGACCGCCCGTGGGTCATCAATGCGATCGCCGAGGCGCGGGCGCAGGGCGACCTGAGCGAGAACGCCGAATACGAAGTCGCCAAGGACCGCCAGGGCTTCATCGAAGGCCGCATCCAGGACATCGAAGGCAAGCTCTCGGCGGCCCAGATCATCGATCCGAGCTCGCTCGACGCCGGCGGCAAGGTGGTCTTCGGCTCGACCGTCGAACTGGAAGACGAGAAGACCGGCGACGCGGTCAAGTACCAGATCGTCGGCGAGGACGAGGCCGACCTGAAGCTGGGCCTGATCAACGTCTCCAGCCCGATCGCCCGCGCGCTGATCGGCAAGGAGGAGGGCGACACCGCCGAGGTGCAGGCGCCCGGCGGCATCAAGCGCTACGAGATCGTCCGGGTCAGCTACGTCTGACAGCCGGCTCGACAAGACCCGAATGAAAGACCGCATCGCCCTGCTGCTGGCTGCCTTGTGGTGGGGCAGCCTGACCACCATCGGCTTCCTGGTGGTGCCGATGCTGTTCGCGAAGCTCGGCAATCCGTCGGTGGCCGGCAATTTCGCCGGCCAGCTCTTCGCCGCCCAGACCTGGATCGCGCTCGGCTGCGGCCTGGTTCTGCTGGTGCACTATCGCGCGCAGGGCGGCGAACGCATCACGGGCGCGCCGCGGGCCGCCATCTCGGTGATCGTCGTCGCGCTGCTGCTGGCGCTGCTGCAGCAGTATGCGGTCGCGCCGCGCATCCTGGCGCGCGACAACCTGGCGCTCTGGCATTCGGTGGGCAGCGGCATGTACCTGCTGCAGTGGATCTGCGCCGGCATCCTGCTCTGGCGCATGGGGCGTCCGGCGGCCGCCTGATCGAATCGCCTGCTCAGGCGTGCCAGAAGCGCGTGATCCAGCGCGCCGGGCGGATGAAGCGGAAGCGCCGGTTGCGCCGGCCGGCCAGCGCGTCGGGCGGATTGCATTCGCCGTGGAAGACCATGATCCGCGCGCCTTCCGGCACGAAGGGCTCGCGCCAGTAGTTGGTCGGCCAGGTCGGGATGCCGTGGTACTTGAAGCTCGGGCACCAGGCTTCGGGCCAGTAGGCGAGGGTGCCCTTGCGGTACATGAAGTCCGACAGGTAGGTCTGCTCGTTGCGGTACTCGGCCTGCACCGCGTCCATGTTCTGGCGAAAGTGCGCCAGCACGTCCGGGTGCGCGCCCAGCTCGAAGCGGTAGACCGACGAGTTGCCGGTGATCTTGCGGCGCCGCCAGGGCCGCGCGTAGTCGTGGATGATCAGGAAGTCGCCCGGCAGCTCGAAGAAGGCGTCGAGGCTGCCGACCACCACCACGTCAAGGTCGATGAAGAGCGCGGTGCCGCGCAGGCCGTGCAGGTCGGCCTCGAAGGTGGTGAGCTTCTTCCAGGCCCGGTCGACCTGGCCCGGCGCCAGCTCGAGCGCCAGCGGCGGGATCGGGAAGCACTGCACCTCGCTGCGGATGCCCTTCGGGTCGTCGGTCAGGCAGACGAAGCTGAAGTCGCCGCTCAAGTGCCGGCGCACCATCGCGTAGAGGCGATTGACGTAGTCGGGGCCGTACTTGGTGCCCCATTTCATGCACAGGACGTGCCGCTGCGGCTGGCCCGCGGTCGCGCTCGGCATCCTCAGTCAGCCTGGTTCCGCTTCTTCGCCGACAGCGGCCGCTTGGCCTTGGCGCGCTTGATGGTGCCGCCGGGCGTCAGGCGCTGGTTGCCCAGCACCCGCAGCGTCTTGATCTCGGGGCGCTGGCCGAAGCGCTTGGCGTACTTGATGACCTTGACGTCGCGCGGGCCGGGCATGCGGTCCTCGTCGACGGTGCGCTCCTTCTCGGGGATCGGGCGCCACAGCACCAGCAGCTTGCCGATGTGCTGGATCGGCGCGGCGTCCAGCTCGTCGGCCAGGGTCTTGAGCATCAGCTCGCGGGCGGCGCGGTCGTCGGAGAAGACGCGCACCTTGATCAGGCCGTGGGCCTTGAGCGCGGCGTCGGCTTCCTTCTTGACGGCGGGGGTGAGCCCGTCGCCGCCGATCATCACGATCGGGTCCAGGTGGTGCGCTTCGGAGCGGTGCTCCTTGCGCTGCGCGGGGGTCAGTTGAATGGCGGGCATCCCCGTATTATCGAGCGTCCCATGAACCCCAAACCCAAAGCGAAGAAACTCAACAAGGCTTGGCTGCACGATCACCTCAACGATCCGTACGTCAAGCTGGCCAACAAGGAGGGGTACCGGGCCCGCGCCGCCTACAAGCTCAAGGAGATCGACGAGACCTTGAGCCTGGTCAAGCCCGGCCAGCTGGTGGTCGACCTCGGCTCGACGCCGGGCGCCTGGAGCCAATACCTCCGGCGCCGGATGTCGCCCGGCGGCGCCGCCGCCGGCACCCTGGCCGGCACGATCGTCGCGCTCGACCTGCTGCCGATGGAGCCGATCGAGGGCGTCACCTTCCTGCAGGGCGACTTCCGCGAGGCCGAGGTGCTGGAGCGGTTGACGACGGCGCTCGATGGTCGCCTGGCCGACCTGGTGGTGTCCGACATGGCGCCCAACCTGTCGGGCATCGCCTCGGCCGACAGCGCCCGGGTCGCCGACCTGATCGAGCTTGCGATCGACTTCGCCCGCCACCACATGAAGCCGGAAGGCGCCTTGGTGGCCAAGCTGTTCCATGGCGCCGGCTATGCCGAGCTGACGCGTCTCTTCAAGGAAAACTTCCGCATCGTGAAACCGATCAAGCCGAAGGCCTCCCGCGACAAATCTTCGGAGACTTTCATGATCGGCATCGGTGTGAAGGAACTGGCAACCCGTGGCACGGATACCCCTTGATACGCCTAAAACCGCTTCCCTCCAGTGGCTGCTGGAGGGAAATTACGGATTTGAGCGGATTGAAAAGCCTAAAATAGGCGCCAATTGCCTGCCTTCAGCGCGTTTTTTGTGATCTCTTGCGATCCCTTTATCGCACGCGCCCCCGACTGGAGCTTCGTTTGAACAATCAGTGGTTTTCCAAAGTAGCCGTATGGCTCGTCATCGCGATGGTGTTGTTCACTGTGTTCAAGCAGTTCGACACCCATGGCGCAGCCGGCGCCGGCAACGTCGGCTACAGCGACTTCCTCGAGCAGGTTCGCAACAACCAGATCAAGAGCGCCACCATCCAGGAAGGCCAGGGTGGCAGCGAGATCGTCGCGATCACCAATGACGACCGGAAGATCCGCACCACCGCCACCTACCTCGACCGCGGCCTGGTCGGCGACCTGATCGCCAACAACGTCAAGTTCGACGTCAAGCCGCGCGAAGAAGGCTCGCTGCTCATGACCCTGCTGGTCAGCTGGGGCCCGATGCTGCTGCTCATCGGCGTCTGGGTCTACTTCATGCGACAGATGCAGGGAGGCGGCAAGGGCGGTGCCTTCAGCTTCGGCAAGAGCAAGGCCCGCATGCTCGACGAGAACAGCAACCAGGTCACCTTCGCCGACGTCGCGGGTTGCGACGAGGCCAAGGAAGAAGTCAAGGAGGTCGTCGACTTCCTGAAGGACCCGGCCAAGTTCCAGAAGCTCGGCGGGCGCATCCCGCGCGGCCTGCTGCTGGTCGGCCCGCCCGGCACCGGCAAGACCTTGCTGGCCAAGAGCATCGCCGGCGAAGCCAAGGTGCCTTTCTTCTCGATCTCCGGTTCCGACTTCGTCGAGATGTTCGTCGGCGTCGGCGCGGCTCGGGTGCGCGACATGTTCGAGAACGCCAAGAAGAACGCGCCCTGCATCATCTTCATCGACGAAATCGATGCGGTCGGCCGCCAGCGTGGCGCCGGTCTCGGCGGCGGCAACGACGAGCGCGAACAGACTCTGAACCAGATGCTGGTCGAGATGGACGGCTTCGAGACCAACCTCGGCGTCATCGTGGTCGCGGCCACCAACCGGCCGGACATCCTGGACGCCGCCTTGCTGCGCCCGGGCCGCTTCGACCGCCAGGTCTACGTCACGCTGCCCGACATCCGCGGCCGCGAGCAGATCCTTAACGTCCACATGCGCAAGGTGCCGCTCGGCCAGGACGTCAACGCCAGCATCATCGCCCGCGGCACGCCCGGCATGTCCGGTGCCGACCTGGCCAACCTGTGCAACGAGGCCGCGCTCATGGCCGCCCGCCGCAGCGCCCGCGTCGTCGAGATGCAGGACTTCGAGAAGGCCAAGGACAAGATCTTCATGGGCCCTGAGCGCAAGAGCATGGTGATGCCCGAGGAAGAGCGTCGCAACACGGCCTATCACGAGTCCGGCCACGCGCTCATCGGCAAGCTGCTGCCCAAGTGCGACCCGGTGCACAAGGTCACGATCATCCCGCGCGGCCGCGCGCTCGGCGTGACCATGAGCCTGCCGGCGCAGGACCGCTACAGCTACGACCGCGAATACATGCTGAACCAGATCAGCATGCTGTTCGGCGGCCGCATCGCCGAAGAGGTGTTCATGCACCAGATGACCACCGGCGCCAGCAACGACTTCGAGCGCGCCACGCAGATCGCCCGCGACATGGTCATGCGCTATGGCATGACCGAATCGCTGGGCCCGATGGTCTACGCCGAGAACGAGGGCGAGGTGTTCCTGGGCCGCTCGGTCACCAAGACCACCAACATGAGCGAATCGACCATGCAGAAGGTCGACGCCGAGGTGCGCCGCATCATCGACGACCAGTACGCGCTCGCGCGCCGGCTGATCGAGGAGAACAGCGACAAGATGCACGCCATGGCCAAGGCCCTGCTCGAATGGGAGACCATCGACTCCGACCAGCTCGACGACATCATGGCCGGCCGCGCGCCGCGCCCGCCGAAGGACTGGACGCCGCGCATCCCGCCTTCGGGCAACGGCGGCAGCGGCGGCACGCCGGCGGTGAATCCGGAACCGGCGCCGACAGCAGCCTGAGCATGGCGGTCTGGACATCGACGGGGCCTCGGGCCCCGTTTTTCATGGGGTTGAGCATCCGATGAGCGTGCCGAGCGCGCCGATAGCGGTCTGGCGCACCTCGCGCTTCGCCATCGACCTGGCCCGGCCGCAGGTGATGGGCATCGTCAACGTCACGCCCGACTCCTTCTCGGACGGCGGTGCGTACGCCACGACCGAGGCCGCTTTGCGCCATTGCGAGCAACTGCTGGCGGAGTGTGCGGACATCCTCGACATCGGCGGCGAATCGACCCGCCCGGGAAGTCCGCCGCTGCCGCTCGAGGACGAACTGGCGCGGGTGCTGCCGGTGCTGCGCGAGGCGGTGAAGTTCGGCGTGCCGGTCTCGGTCGACACCTACAAGCCGGAGGTGATGCGCGCCGCGCTCGACCTCGGCGCCGACATCGTCAACGACGTCTGGGCGCTGCGCCAACCCGGCGCTCGCACGGCGGTGGCGGCGCATCCGTCCTGCGGCGTCTGCCTGATGCACATGCACCGCGACCCGCGGACCATGCAGGTGGCGCCGATGGAAGGCGATGTGCTGCCCGCGGTGCGCGCCTTCCTGGAACGGGAAGCTGGCGAGCTGATGGCGCTCGGCGTCGATCGATCGCGCATCGTGGTCGATCCCGGCATCGGCTTCGGCAAGACGCTGGAACAGAATTTCTCGCTGCTGGCACGCCAGCAGGAATTGCTGGCGACGGGCTTCCCGCTGCTCGCCGGCTGGTCCCGCAAGGCGTCGCTCGGCAAGCTCAGCGGCATCGCCGTCGCCGGCGAGCGCATGGTGCCCAGCGTGGCCGCCGCGCTGCTCGCGGTGGAGCGCGGCGCGGCGATCGTGCGGGTGCATGATGTGCGCGACACCGTCGCCGCGCTCGCCGTTTGGCGGGCGATGCGCGATCAATTGCCCCACCAGGAACCACAACAACAAGAAGAGAGGCCTCGGCCATGACTCGACAGTATTTCGGCACCGACGGCATTCGCGGCACGGTCGGCCAGCCGCCGATCACACCCGACTTCGTGCTGCGCCTGGCCCATGCGGTCGGCCGGGTGCTCAAGAAGACCGAGGCGCGCCCGACCGTGCTGATCGGCAAGGACACGCGCATCTCGGGCTACATGCTCGAATCGGCGCTCGAATCCGGCTTCAATTCGGCCGGGGTCGACGTGGTGCTGCTCGGGCCGCTGCCGACGCCGGGCGTCGCCTACCTGACCCGCGCGCAGCGCGCCAGCCTGGGCGTCGTCATCAGCGCCAGCCACAACGCCTTTCCGGACAACGGCATCAAGTTCTTCAGCGCGCAGGGGTCCAAGCTGAGCGACGAATGGGAGATCGCTGTGGAGGCCGCGCTGGAGGAACCGCCGGTCTGGGCCGACTCGGCGCGGCTCGGCAAGGCGAAGCGGCTCAATGACGCGGCCGGCCGCTACATCGAGTTCTGCAAGAGCACCTTCGCCAACGACCTGACCCTGCGCGGCCTGAAGATCGTGGTCGACGGCGCCCATGGCGCCGCATACCAGGTGGCGCCGCAGGTCTTCCACGAACTGGGCGCCGACGTGGTGACCATCGGCTGCGCGCCGGACGGCCTGAACATCAACCAGGGCTTCGGCGCGACGCATCCGAAGGCGCTGGTCGCCGCCGTGCGGGCCGAAGGCGCCGACTACGGCATCGCGCTCGACGGCGACGCCGACCGGCTGCAGCTGGTCGACGCCAGCGGCCGCCTCTTCAACGGCGACGAACTGCTCTACCTGATGGTGATGGAGCGCATCGCCCGCGGCGACAAGCCGCTCGGCGTGGTCGGCACCTTGATGACCAACAAGGCGGTCGAGGTG
Organism: Xenophilus sp. L33; assembly: GCF_009765735.1. Lineage (GTDB taxonomy): Bacteria > Pseudomonadota > Gammaproteobacteria > Burkholderiales > Burkholderiaceae_C > Variovorax. The sequence goes on along the minus strand of NZ_LMUW01000098.1, from coordinate 7,746 downwards.
GCGCTCAAGAAGCAGGGCATCGAATTCGTGCGCGCCCGGGTCGGCGACCGCTATGTGCTCGAAGAACTCGAGAAGCGGCGCTGGCTGCTGGGCGGCGAAGGCTCCGGCCACCTGCTGGCGCTCGACCGCCACACCACCGGCGACGGCATCGTGAGCGCGCTGCAGGTGCTGCAGGCCTGCGTGCGCAGCGGCCGCAAGGTGGCGGAACTGCTGGCCGGCGTCACGCTGTTCCCGCAGACGCTGATCAACGTGCGGCTGGCGCCCGGCCAGGAATGGAAGGGCAACGCGGCGCTGGCGGCCGAGACCGAACGCGCCGAAGCCGAACTCGGCGACGCCGGCCGGGTGCTGATCCGTGCCAGCGGCACCGAGCCGCTGTTGCGGGTGATGGTCGAGGCGCGCGACGCCGCCCAAGCCGAGGCCTGCGCGAAGCGCATCGCCGCGACGCTCGGTTGAACCGGAGGCGAGCCATGGACGACAAGCAGGCGCTGGTCAGCGCGGTGCACCTGAGCGGCTTGCACAGCTTCTCGAAATTCAGCGAACCCGCGATCCGGCTGCTCGCCGGCCTCGGGGTCGAAGGCGATGCGCATGCGGGCACGACGGTGCAGCACCGTTCGCGCGTGGCACGCGATCCGAGCCAGCCGAACCTGCGCCAGGTCCACCTGATGCACGCCGAACTGTTCGACGAGCTGATCGCCGCCGACTTCGCGGTCTGGCCGGGCGAGCTGGGCGAGAACATCACGACCCGCGGCCTGGACCTGCTCGGCCTGTCGGCCGGCGCCCGGCTGCACATCGGTGCCGAGGCGATCGTCGAGCTGACCGGCCTGCGCAATCCGTGCAGCCAGATCGACAGCTTCCAGAAAGGCCTGATGGCCGCGACGCTGGCGCGCGACGCCGACGGCGGCCTGGTGCGCAAGGCCGGCGTCATGGGCGTGGTGCTGCAGGGCGGCGAGGTGCGGCCTGGCGATCCGATCCGGGTCGAAGCGCCGGCGCAGCATCGAAGACTGGAGCCCGTGTGATCGACATCCGGATGGCCGACTACCGCGATGCGCGGGATGCGAAAGCGGTGATGAACCTGCTCGACGCCTACGCGCGCGACCCGGCCGGCGGCGGCACGGCGCTGGCGTCGGAGGTCCTCGCCGGCCTGCCCGAGGCGTTGGCGGCGCGGCCGCAGGCCTTCAGCGTGCTGGCCTGGGACGGCGACGAGCCGGTCGGGCTGGTCAACTGCATCGAGGGCTTCTCGACCTTCGCCTGCAGGCCGCTGGTGAACGTGCACGACGTCGTGGTGCTGGCCGGCCATCGCGGCCAGCGGATCGCCCAGCGCATGCTGGCGGCGGTGGAACAGGAGGCGCGTCGCCGCGGGGCCTGCAAGCTGACGCTGGAAGTGCTGTCGGGGAATGCGGATGCGCTGCGGGCCTACGAGCGAGAGGGCTTCGCCGGGTATCAGCTGGATCCGGCGTTCGGGCACGCGCTCTTCATGCAAAAGAAGTTGTAACGGACAAAAGCCGCCACAACGAACAAAAGTCGCCGGCACCTTGCGGTGCGGCGACTTCTTTTTGTGAGCTACGGCCTCTGCTTAGAACCGGGTGACCGGCATCGCCTCGTCACCCGCCTTCGCCGGCGCGTACTTGCCCAGCTCCCACTTGGCGATCGCGTTGCGGTGCACTTCGTCCGGGCCGTCGGCGAAGCGCAGGGTGCGGGCACCGGCGTAGGCGTAGGCGAGCGGGAAGTCGTCGCACATGCCGCCGCCGCCGTGGGCCTGCATGGCCCAGTCGATCACCTGGCAGGCCATGCTGGGGGCGACCACCTTGATCATCGCGATCTCGGTCTTGGCGACCTTGTTGCCGGCGGTGTCCATCAGCCAGGCGGCCTTCAGGGTCAGGAGGCGGGCCATGTCGATCTTGCAGCGGGCCTCGGCGATGCGCTCCTGCGTGACGGTCTGCGAGGCGACGGTCTTGCCGAAGGCGACGCGCGAGCTGGCGCGCTTGCACATCAGTTCGAGCGCACGCTCGGCCAGGCCGATCAGGCGCATGCAGTGGTGGATGCGTCCCGGGCCGAGGCGGCCCTGGGCGATCTCGAAGCCGCGGCCTTCGCCCAGCAGGATGTTGCCGACCGGCACGCGCACGTTCTCGAAGAACATCTCGACGTGGCCGTGCGGCGCGTCGTCGTAGCCCATCACGTTGAGCGGCCGCACGATGCGGATGCCCTTGGCATCGGCCGGCACCACCACCATGCTCTGCTGCGAATGCCGCGGCGCGTCGGGTTCCGACTTGCCCATGGTGATGAAGACCGCGCAGCGCGGATCGGCGGCACCCGAGATCCACCACTTGCGGCCGTTGATGACGTAGTCGTCGCCCTGGCGCTCGATGCGGGTGGCGATGTTGGTCGCGTCGCTGGAGGCGACGTCCGGCTCGGTCATCGCGAAGGCCGAACGGATCTGGCCTTCGAGCAGCGGCTTGAGCCAGCGTGCCTTGATCTCTTCCGAGCCGTAGCGGGCGATGGTTTCCATGTTGCCGGTGTCGGGCGCCGAGCAGTTGAAGGCCTCGCTCGCCCATGGCACCCGGCCCATGATCTCGGCCAGCGGCGCGTATTCCTGGTTGGTGAGGCCGGCGCCTTCATAGCCCGAGGCAGCCGCGCTGTCGACCGGCAGGAACAGGTTCCACAGGCCCTGGGCCTTGGCCTTGTCCTTCAGCTTCTCGACCGTCTTGAGCGCCGTCCAGCGCTTGCCGGCAGCGGTGTTGGCGGCCAGCTCGGCGGCGTATTCGGCCTCGGCCGGATAGATGTGGTCGTCCATGAAGGCATTGACCCGCTTTTGCAGCTCGCGGGTCTTGGCCGAGAATTCGAAATCCATGTGGTCTCCTGGTGGGTAAAAAGGGCGAGCTCTGAACGGGCTCGGGGTCAGGCTCTCTGCACGAACTGCCATGCCATCTCGGCCATGGGTCGCGCCCCGCGGCCGGAGGCCACGGCTTGCTCGCTCGATGCGGTACCGGCCTCGACCCGCTTGGCGATGCCTTGCAGGATCGCGGCCATGCGGAACAGGTTGTAGGCCTGGTAGAAGTTCCAGTCCGGCGCCAGCGCCTCCGGCGTGGTGATGCCGGTGCGCTCGCAGTAGCGGCGGATGTATTCGCTCTCGGTGGGAATGCCGAGCCCTTCGAAGTCGACGCCCGCGATGCCGCGGAAGGTGCCGTTCGGGATGTGCCACGACATGCAGTGGTAGCTGAAGTCGGCCAGCGGATGGCCCAGCGTCGACAGCTCCCAGTCGAGCACCGCGATCGCCCGCGGCTCGGTGGCGTGGAACATGATGTTGTCCAGCCGGTAGTCGCCGTGGACGATCGAGGTCATCTTCTCGTCGCGGCCGCTGGCCGGGATGTGCGCCGGCAGCCATTCCATCAGCTTGTCCATCTCGGGGATGGGCTGCGTGACGGAAGCGACGTACTGCTTGCTCCAGCGGCCGATCTGGCGCTCGAAGTAGTTGCCGGGCTTGCCGTAGTCGGCCAGGCCGCGCTCGGCGAACTTCACCGTGTGCAGCGCCGCCATGACCCGGTTCATCTCGTCATAGATGGCGCCGCGCTCGGCCTTGCTCATGCCCGGCAGCGACTGGTCCCACAGCACGCGGCCGGCCATGAATTCCATGACGTAGAAGGCGCGGCCGATCACCGATTCGTCCTCGCAAAGGCAATACATGCGCGGCACCGGCACGTCGGTGCCCGCCAGGCCGCTCATCACCTTGTATTCGCGCTCGACCGCATGGGCCGAAGGCAGCAGCTTGGCCACCGGGCCCGGCTTGGCGCGCATGACGTAGCTGCGCGAGGGCGTCACCAGCTTGTAGGTCGGATTGGACTGCCCGCCCTTGAACATCTCGATCGTGAGCGGCCCCTTGAAGCCGTCGAGGTGCGCCTCGAGCCACGCGGTGAGCGCCTTCTCGTCGATCTGGTGCTGCTGGGAAACGGCGCGGGTGCCGATGAATTTGTCGAAGTCCTGGGTCATGTCTCTGTGCTTTGTTCGTTGGGCCCGTGGGCCGGGCGCTCATTGTTCATCGGCTTCGGAGATGCGCATCAGCGCCACCCGATCGAGCACTACCAGGCCGCCCGGCTCGATCCGGATCGCACCCTCGCGCTCCATCGCCTTCAACTCCTGGTTGACCCGCTGGCGCGAGGCGCCGAGCAACTGCGCCAGCTCTTCCTGCGCCAGGTGCAGCCCGATGCGCATCTGGCTGCCGTCGGCCAGGTTCGGCACGCCGTAGCTGCGAACCAGGTGGATGAGCTGCTTGGCCAGCCGGGCCCGCAAGGGCAGGGTGTTGAGGTCTTCCACCAGTCCGAACAGCTGCCGGATGCGCCGCGCCTGCAGCCGCATCAAGGCCTCGTACAGCTCGACGTGGTTCGAAAGGATCTTCTGGAAGTCCGCCCGCGCCACGCACAGGATGGTCGAGTCGCCATGCGCATACGCATCGTGCGTGCGCCGGTCGCCGTCGAACATCGCCACGTCGCCGAACCAGATGCCCGGCTCGACATAGGTCAGCGTGACCTGCTTGCCCGACACCGCCGTCGAGCTGACGCGCACGGCGCCGCGCGCACAGGCGATCCACTGCTCGGGCGGATCGCCGCGGGCGGCGATCAGGTCGCCATCCTTGTAGCGTTTGACGAAGGCACATCGGAGGATGTCGTGGCGTAGCGATGGGGAGAGGGAAGAGAACCAGCGACCACCGTTGATCGCCTCGCGTTCTTCGATGGTAAGAATCGGGTCGTCCATGGACTGTCCTGTGGGTGACTGAAATGCGTGCGGCTGTCTCGGGAGCGACCGGGCTTCAGGAATAGCGCGGCGTCTCCTTGGCCAGGAAGGCGCCGATGCCGACGCCCGCGTTCGGATGATGCAGGTTGCGCACGAAGTGGTCGCGCTCCTGCGCCAGGTGCGCGACCAGCGTCGCGCCGCCGGCGTCGTTGAGCAGTTCCTTGATGCTGGCCAGCGCGTTCGGCGCCCGCGCGTTGAGCCGGGCGGCCAGCGCCAGCGCGGTGGCCAGCGCCTGGCCGCTCTCGGTGAGCGTGTTGACCAGGCCGAGCGCGTGCAGCCGCGCCGGCTCCAGCCGCTCGCCCTGCATCAGCCATTCGCTGGCGATCTGCCTCGGCAGCGCCTGCGCCAGCTGCCAGCTGAGGCCGCCGTCGGGCGACAGCGCGACGTTGCTGTACGAGGCCGCGAAGACCGCGTCGCGCGCGGCCACCACGAAGTCGCAGGCCAGCGCCAGCGAGAAGCCGGCCCCGGCGGCCGCGCCTTCGACCGCGGCGATCACGGGCTTCGGGAAGGTGCGGATCGAATCGATCCAGGTGTGCAGGCTCTCGATGCTCTCGGCCTGCACCGAGGGCGGCTTGCCGCGGTTGTCCGAAAGGCGCTGCAGCGAGCCGCCGGCGCAGAACCACTTGCCCTCGCCGACGATGACGACGCTGCGGATCTCGTCGCTGCTCTCGGCGCCGTTGAGCGCCTCGATGCCGGCGGCGTAGATCTCGGGCCCGAGCTCGTTGCGCTGCGACGGGTTGGACAGGGTGAGCACCATCGTGCCCCCTTCGCTCTTGCTCTTGAGTTCGGCGGTCATGATTGCTCTTCCTGGTGGGTGAGGCTCAGGCCCAGCGCGCCGCGGCGGCGCAGCCACGGGCTCGGGCGATAGCGCGGATCGCCGTAGACGGTCTGCAGGTTGAAAAGTACCTCCAGCATGTTGGTCGGACCATACAAGTCGCCCATCGCCAGCGGCCCTTGCGGATATCCGAGGCCGAGGCGCACCGCGAGTTCGAGGTCGGCGGGCGAACAGACGTCCTGCTGGCACATCTCGCAGGCGATGTTGACGATGGTCGCGATCACCCGCTGCGTGACGAAGCCGCCGCTGTCGCGGATCACGCTCACGGCCTTGCCGTCGCGGGCGAAGAGGGCGTGCGCCGCGTCGCGCATGTCGCGCCGGGTGGCCGGGTTGGTCGCCAGCACGCGGCGGCGGGTGGCCGCATCGTCGACGAGCAGGTCGATGCCCACCGTGCGCGTGGCGTCGAGCCGCTCGACCGCCGCCACCGTGGTGACGTCGAAGCCCAGCGGCGCCACCAGGATCAGCGCCGCGGTCGAGGGCGCGGCGCCGGTCTCGATCTGCCCGCCCAGCGTGTGCACCAGCCGCAGCAGCTCGGCCCGGCGCGCGGCCCGCGGCGACACCCAGACGGGCGGCAGCACGTCGACCACCGGCGCGGGTGGCTCCGGCGACTTCTGCTGCTCGCCGTCGACATAGCGGTAGAAGCCTTCGCCGGTCTTGCGTCCGAGCACGCCCGCGGCCACCCGCTGCGCGCCGATCACGCTGGGGCGGAAGCGCGGCTCCTCGTAATACTGGCGGTAGATCGACTCCATGACCGGATGCGAGACGTCCAGGCCGGTGAGGTCGAGCAGTTCGAAGGGGCCGAGCCTGAAGCCTGCCTGGTCGCGCAGGATGCGGTCGATCGTCGCGAAGTCGGCCACGTTCTCGCCCGCGATCCGCAAGGCCTCGGTGCCGTAGCCGCGGCCCGCGTGGTTGACGATGAAGCCGGGCGTGTCCTTGGCCTGCACCGCGGCATGGCCCATGTCCTTGGCGTAGGCAGCCAGGCGGCGGCAGACCTCCGCGTCGGTCTTGAAGCCGGCGACCACTTCGACCACCTTCATCAGCGGCACCGGATTGAAGAAGTGGAAGCCGGCCATGCGCGCCGGCCGCTCGAGCGCGCTGGCGATCGCGGTCACCGAGAGCGAGGAGGTGTTGGTGGCCAGCACCGCGGTCGGCGCGACCACGGCCTCGAGTTCGCGGAACAGCGCCCGCTTGATGCCCAGGTCTTCGACGACGGCCTCGATCACCAGGTCGCAATCGGCCAAGGCGCTCGTCGATTCGGCCACCAGGAGCGCGGCCGACCAGTTGTCACGCTGGGCCTCGTCAATGCGGCCTTTTTCGAATTGGCGCTGCCATTGGGCGATGATGGCGTCGCGGCCCTTGACTGCGGCGCCGTCGGCTTTGTCGAGCAAAAGCACGCGGCTGCCGGCCTGGGCCGCGATTTGCGCTATACCTCGACCCATGGCGCCGGCACCGAGCACGGCGATGTTGGAAAAGTTCACGGTCATTTGATAATTGTCTCTCCGTCTATTCTTCGTACTGACCCGCGTGTCAGAATGTGTCAACTTTTGATTGCTTTTTGCGCTCCATTTTGCAATTCCCTCGACTCGCAGCCGGCCTGTTTCTGCTCGGACTGGTCCTCGACGCCTCGGCCCTGACGATCGGCCGGCCCCAAGGGCCGGTCTGGATCGGCAGGCCGCTGGACGTCGAGATCCCGCTTTCGCTCGACGGTTCGGACACCGACGGGTCGACCTGCGTCACCGCCGAGGTGCTGCAGGGCGACGGCGCGATCCCCGATCGTCGGGTGACGACCACGGTCGAGCCGGCATCGGGCGGCGGGCAGATGCTGCACATCCGCTCCTCGGTCGCGATCGAGGAGCCGGTCGTCACCCTGAACGTGCGCGCCGGTTGCGACGTCAAGACGGTGCGCAACATCGTGCTCCTGACCGACGTGCCGAACGAATCGGCGCTGCCGTCGGTCGCCGCCGGCAACTCCTCTTCCTTCGCCACGGCGCCGCGCGCCTCGACCACACCCCGCACTTCCGCCCGCAGCGCCAATGGCAGCGGCGGCACCGCGGGCGGCAGCGGCACGGCGGTGGCACGGCGCAATGCGGCGCCAGCGCCCGACACCGTGGCCAGCGACGCGGACG
>NZ_LMUW01000097.1 GCF_009765735.1 Xenophilus sp. L33 | reverse complement strand
GCTGCGCCGCCGCCAGTTGCAGCCGCCGCAATTCGCCGACCCGGGCCTGCGGCAGCCAGGCCAGCACCGCCGACACGTCGGCGCAGCGCAAGGCCTGCTCGCAGGCCCAGAGCCGGGCGGCCGGGGCCTCGCTGCGGATCCACAGGAGCGATTCGACCGCCAGGCCGCCGGCCGCCAGCGCCGGCCCAAAGGGCTCGTGGGGCGCGCCGACCAGCGCCACCGGCCCCTGCCCGCCCCGCACCGCCTGCGCCAGCGCGGGCAGCAGCAGGTGCCAGGAATGCGCCTCCGGCGTGGCCTGCAGCAGTTCGGTCATGGCGCCGACCGGCCAGCCGCCGCCGGGCAGCTGCGCGTCGAGCGCCGGATGGCCGGTGCCGACAACCTGCGAATCGGCCAGGCCGAGCTCGTCTGCGCGCCAGACCTTGTGGCGCGAGGAGGTGGAAAAAGGGTCGAGGGAAGGAAGGCCCATGATGGATGAATGACTGTATTTTTATACAGTACATTCATGGCCAACAGGATTTTTTCTTGGCTTGCCGACTGCGCCGAAGGGGCATCAGGGACATCGCAGACCGGTCCATCACCTGTCGCCATTTCGCTACTCGGCGTTCATTCCATTTATGGGATAAATTACATGTCGTACCGGCCACCGCCGACGCCTGAGAAAAGGCTTTTCTGGATCGGAAGCAGCAAGAAGGACCTGATCGCCTTGCCGTCCGAAGTCAGACGCTTCTTCGGTCATGCCCTCGACTTTGCCCAGCATGGAGACCAGCATCCTGCCGCCACGGTCCTCGAGGGTTTCGCGGGTGCAGGCGTTCTGGAGGTCGTCGACAGTGACATCGGAGGTACCTACCGGGCCGTCTACACCGTCCGGTTCAAGGAAGCGGTGCTGGTCCTGCATTGCTTCCAGAAGAAGAGCAAGAGCGGAATCGAGACCCCGAAACACGACATCGACATCATTCGCATGCGACTCAAGGTCGCCGAGACATGGATCAAGGAGCTACGCGATGAAGAAGCGCAACGTTGAGCAATGCGAAGTGGCCGAAGGCTCGGGGAACGTCTTCGCCGATCTCGAGTTGCCGGATGCCGAGAGACTGCAGATCAAGTCGGGGCTCACCATCGAGATCAACCGTGCGATCCAGCGGCTGCAGTTGACTCAAGACCAGGCAGCCCGACGCATGGGCATCTCGCAACCCAAGGTGTCGGCACTGATGCGTGGCGCGTTCTCGAACTTCTCGGAACGCAAGCTGATGGATTGCCTGAACCGCCTCGGCTATGACATCGAGATCCAGCTCAAGCCGGCAGCTGCCTCCACCGGGCACCTGACATTGGCTATTGCCTGACTTCCCTGGATCGACGAAGGCCGAGTCACTCCACCACGGCCGCGAACCGCACCGTCGCCCGCAGCCCGTGCGCCGACTGCGCCGCATCCGCGAGCTCGACCTCGGCGCCGAAGGCCGCCGCGATCTCGCGCACGATCGCCAGGCCCAGGCCGCTGCCTTCGGTGTCCTGCGCCACGCGGTGGAAGCGCTCGAAGACCCGCTCCCGATCCGCCGGCGCGATGCCCGGGCCGTCGTCCTCGACCCACAGCACGACGCCGTCGGGCTCGCGCCGCACGCCGACCGTGACCCGCCCTTCCTCCCCGGTGTAGCGCAGCGCGTTGTCCAGCAGGTTGGCGATCAGCGCGTCGAGCAGCACCGGCTGCGCGCGCACCATCGCCTCGCCCTCGCCCACGGCCAGGTCCATGCCGAGGTCGATGCGGCGCCGGTCGGCCAGCGCGGCCAGCTGTTCGACGGCGCGCAGCGCGGCGCCCGCGAGGTCGATCGACTCCAGCCGGGTTGAGGCGTCCCGGTGCTCGGCCTGCGCCAGCAGCAGCAGCTGGTTGGTGACCGCGGTCAGCCGGCGGTTGCTGGTCTGCAGCTCGGCCCACATGCGATCCATGTCGGCGCGCCGCGTCTCCCACTCGCCGCGGTGCTTGCGGGTGTAGCGCGCGAACTCGATCTGCGAGGCCTGCAGCGCCAGCGGCGTGCGCAGCTGGTGCGCGGCGTCGGCGATGAAGCGGCGCTGTGCCTCGGCATGCACCTTGAGCCGGCGCACGAAGCCGTTGACCGTGTCGGCCACCGGCCGCAGCTCGGTGTGCAGGCTGCGCGGGTCGACCGCGAAGTCCAGGTGCAGCGGGTCGTGGCCGGCCAGTTGCCGACCCAGCGCCACCACCGGCCGCAGCTCCCAGGTCAGCGCGACGGTGGCCAGCGCCAGGGCCAGCGCCAACGCCAGCAGCAGATAGGCGACCGTCGGCCACCACAGCGTGCGCAGCATCTGGTTGCGGCTGTGGGTCGTCTTGCCGACCGCGATCGTGATGTCGTTGCCGCCCTCGACGTCGTACATCGCGCGCTGCGTGACGACCGCGCGCAGCTTCAGGCCGTTGAATTTGGCGTCGTACCACTGCGCCCGGTCGGTGCCGGTGAGCTTCGGCTTCGCCGGCAGCGGAAAGCCCGCGGTGCCGGCGAGCAGCGTGCCGTTCGCATCGGTCACGCTCAGGAAGACCTGGTCGTGCGCCGGCGAGACGAACAGGCTCAGCGCCGACGGCGGCACGCTCGCCTGCACGTCGCCGCCGTCGTCCCAGATCAGCCGGTCCGACAGCACCTTGGCCGAGGACAGCAGGTCGCGGTCCTGCAGGTAGTCGGCCACCGTCGCGGCGTTGCGCCAGCTGAGGAAGGCGCAGACGGCGACGAAGACCGACAGCGGCAGCAGCAGCCAGGCCGCGAGACGGACACGCAGGCTGGAGCGCATGTCAGCCGGGGCCGACCGGAGGCCGCGCTGTCATGGCTCCTCCCGCGTGCGCAGCAGGTAGCCGACGCCGCGCAAGGTGATGATGGTCGCCTGGCTGCCTTCGAGCCGCTTGCGCAGCCGGTGCATGTAGAGGTCCACCGCGTCGGCACTCGGCTCGTCGTCGACGCCGAAGATGCTGTCGATCAGCGCCTGCTTGGACACCGTGCTGCCGGCCTTCAGCATCAGCGTCTCGAGCAAGGTGCGCTCGCGCGGCGGCAGCGGCAGATCGTCCGGGCCGAGCGCGAACTGGCGCGTGCGCAGGTCGTACTTCAGGTCGCCGCAGACGATGTCGTTGGCCTTGCCCGGCACCTGGCGCCGCACCAGCGCCTTGATGCGCGCGACCAGCTCGCGCACCTCGACCGGCTTCACGAGGTAGTCGTCGGCGCCGATCTCCAGGCACAGCACCTTCTGGTCGATCGAATCGGCGGCGGTGAGGATCAGCACCGGCACCTCGTCGCGCCGCTCGCGCAGCCGGCGCAGCACGCCCTTGCCGCTCAGCCCCGGAATGTTGAGGTCCAGCAGCACCACGTCGTAGCGCTGCTGGCGCAGCAGCGCGTCGGCCGCATCGCCGTCGGCCACGTGGTCGACCACGAAGTCCTGCGCGCGCAGCAGGCCGGCCAGCCAGTGGGCCAGTTCGGCGTTGTCCTCGATCAGCAGCAGCTTCATGCGTGCGGGATTCTAGGAGCCAGGGTTAACCACGAGGTTTGGCGCCGGCCGGCGAAAGGAAGCCGAAAGACGCGGCTTCCTAGACTCGCTCCTGTTCCAACCCGAAGACCCATCCCATGCGCATGCTCCCCCTGTCCCGCAACCTGATCGCCGGCGCCGCCTTCGCGCTGGCCGCTTCCTTCGGCTCCATGGCGCAGGCCGCGGAACCGATCGTGATCATGGTCGGCGGCATCAACAAGATCATCTACCTGCCGGCCAAGCTCACCGAGGCGCTGGGCTACTTCAAGGACGAGGGCCTGAACGTCGAGTTGCAGTCGCAGCCCGCCGGCGTCGATGCCGAGAACCAGCTGATCGCCGGCGCGGTGCAGGGCGTGGTGGGCTTCTACGACCACACCATCGACCTGCAGAGCAAGGGCAAGGAGATCCAGGCCATCGTGGTCTTCGGCAAGGTGCCCGGCGAGGTCGAGCTGGTCTCGACCAAGGCCGCGCCGACCTTCAAGAGCATGGCCGACGCCAAGGGCAAGACGCTGGGCGTGACCGGCCTGGGCTCGTCGACCGACTTCCTCACCCGCTACCTGGCCGACCGCCAGGGCGTGGCGCAGAAGGACTACTCGCTGCTGCCCGTGGGCGCCGGCAACACCTTCGTGGCCGCGATGAAGCAGGACCGCATCCAGGCCGGCATGACCACCGAGCCCACCATCTCCGAGATGCTCAAGAGCGGCGACGCCCAGGTGCTGGTCGACCTGCGTACCGAGAAGAGCACCACCGAGGCGCTCGGCGGCCTCTACCCGGCGGCCAGCCTCTACGTGCAGAACGACTGGGCCGCCGCGCACAAGGAAGAGGCCACCAAGCTGGCCCGCGCCTTCTCGCGCACCATGGAATACCTGGCCACCCACAAGGCTGCCGAGATCGCCGAGAAGATGCCGCGCGACTACTACGGCAGCGACAAGGCGCTCTACGTGCAGGCGCTCGACTCGTCGCTCGCCATGTTCACGGCGGACGGCCGCATGCCCGCGGGCGGTCCCGAGAACGTGCTGAAGGTGCTGGCAACCTACAAGCCGCAGGTCAAGAGCAAGAACATCGACCTCGCGAAGACCTACACCAACGCCTACATCGACGCCGGCAGCAAGGCGGCCGCCAAGTGAGCACCGTCGTCCAGCCCGCCGCCGGCGCGCCGGCGATCGAGTTCCGCAACGTCTCGCTGCGCTTCATCTCGGCCGACGGCAACGCCACCGTGGCGCTGCGCAACTTCAGCATGTCGGTGGCGCGCGGCGAATTCATCGCCATCGTCGGCCCGACCGGCTGCGGCAAGTCGACCACGCTCAACATGATCACCGGCCTGCTCAGGCCCACGGTGGGCGAGGTTCGCGTGATGGACCAGCCGGTGAACGGCATCGACCCGCGCATCGGCTTCGTGTTCCAGGCCGACGCCGTGTTCCCGTGGCGCAGCGTGCGCGACAACGTGGCCGCCGGCCCGATGTTCCGCGGCAAGTCCAGGAGCGACGCGCGCGAGCTGGCCGACCAGTGGATCCAGCGCGTCGGCCTGAAGAATTTCGGCGACCACTATCCGCACCAGCTCTCCGGCGGCATGCGCAAGCGCGTCGCGCTGGCCCAGACCTTCATCAACAACCCCGAGATCCTGCTGATGGACGAGCCCTTCTCCGCGCTCGACATGCAGACCCGCACCCTGATGCAGGACGAGCTGCTGCAGCTCTGGGCCGGCACCGGCGGCTCGGTGGTGTTCATCACGCACGACCTGGAAGAAGCGATCGCGCTGGCCGACCGCGTGTTCGTGCTGTCGGCACGGCCCGGCACGCTCAAGCGGGTCTACGAGATCGATCTGCCGCGCCCGCGCGTGATGTCCGAGATCCGCTACGACAGCCAGTTCATCGAGCTGTCCAAGCGCATCTGGGCCGACCTGCGCGAAGAAGTCGCGATCCATTGAACCCCGTTACGAATTCCGGAGACTTCATGACCGACATGGCCATGCCCGCCGTCCTCAGCGACGAAGCCCTGGCGCGCGAATCCGAGATCGCGCAGGCGAAGATCCGCCGCCACCGCAGCTTCATCATCGGCCTGCGCCTCGCGGTGCTGGTGGTGGTGCTCGGCGGCTGGGAGATCGCCGCCCGCCACAAGTGGATCGATCCGTTCTTCTATTCGATGCCCTCGATGATCTGGGACCAGATCGTCGAATGGGTGCGCGACGGCACCTCGCAGGGCCCGCTGTGGCGGCAGGTGGCGGTGACGCTGGAGGAGACGGTGCTCGGCTTCCTCATCGGCTCGGTGGCCGGCGTGATCTGCGGCATCCTGCTCGGGCGCAACAAGCTGCTGTCGGAGGTCTTCAGCCTCTACATCCAGATCGCCAACTCGATCCCGCGCGTGGTGCTGGGCTCGATCTTCGTCATCGCGCTGGGCCTCGGCATGGCGTCGAAGGTGGCGCTGGCGGTGGTGATGGTGTTCTTCGTCGTCTTCGGCAATGCCTTCCAGGGCGTGCGCGAGGCCGACAAGTACATGATCGCCAACGCGCAGATCCTCGGTGCGTCGCCGCGCCAGCTGACGCTGTCGGTGGTGATCCCGTCGGCGATGTCGTGGATCCTGGCCAGCCTGCACGTGAGCTTCGGCTTCGCGCTGGTCGGCGCGGTGGTCGGCGAATTCCTCGGCGCCAAGGAAGGCATCGGCCTCCTGATCGCGACCGCCCAGGGCGCCTTCAACGCCAGCGGCGTCTTCGCCGCGATGATCGTGCTGGCCGCGGTGGCGCTGCTGGCGGACTTCCTGCTGACCCGGGTCGAGAAGCGCCTCCTGAAGTGGCGGCCGGCGGCCTTCTAGCCCAGGAAGGCCGACAGCTTCCCGTTCACCTCGGCCGCGCGCTCGAACTGGGCCCAGTGCCCCGCCCCGTCGATCACCGCGCCTTCGCGCCGCGGCCGATCGTCGAGCAGGCTGGCCAGCAGCGGCCGCGCATCGGCGGTGACGTCATGCTCGCCCCAGAGCAGCAGGATCGGCCCGGCGAAGGCGTCCAGCGCCTCCTGCAGGCCGCCCGCGAGCGACACCTCCTTGCTGCGCAGCCGCGTGCCATGGCAGGAGATGTCGTGGATCGCGAAGGCCAGCGGATCGATCGCCGCCTTGTCGTGCAGCATCAGCGCGGCCAGGTTGTGCAGCAGTGCGGCGCGCTCCTGGTCGCGGTCCTCGGCGGCGCGCCAGTTGATCATCTCGACCGTCATGCGCCGCACCGACGCATGGCCGCCGCTGCCGACCAGCGCCAGGCGCCGGACGTCCGGGCGCCGCAGCGCGAAGCGGGCGGCGACGAAACCCCCGAAGGAGAAGCCGCCGAGGTCGATCGGCGTGCCGGCGCCGACCAGTTCGTCGAGGGTCGCGCCCATGATCTCCAGCAGCGGCTCCAGCGGCCCCTGGCCGGCCGCCGGCGCCGGCGGCGTCCCGGAGTCGTGGAAGCCCGGCAGGTCGGGCAGCCACAGGCTGCGCGTGGCCGACAGCGCTTCCACGTTGCGCAGCCAGTGCATCCAGCTGCCGTGGCCGCCGTGCAGCAGCACCAGCGGCGGATGGCCGCCGGCGTCGCTGCCGAAGCGGCGCCAGCGCATGCGCACGCCGCGGTGCGAGACGTCGTGGTGGGTGGAGCGCGCGTCGATGCGAGCGATCAGCGCGAGCGCGGCGGCTTCGTCGCTCGGGTCGTAGGTCGAGAAATAGGGCACCGGTCGATTGTGCCCATGCGCTCAGGCGCCTGCAGCGGCCCCGAAACGGAAGCTCGACACCGCGATGCCGCCCATGAAGCCCTCTTCGTGGTAGATGCGCTCGCCGGCTTCCTGCCCGGCCGCGCCGACCGCCACCATCAGCGGCAGCAGGTGCTCCTCGCGCGGATGGGCGATGCGCGCCGCCGGCGCCGCCGACCATTGCAGGAGGCGCTCCTCGCGCTGCGCGGGCGTGCTGCGTACCATGGCGTCGCCGAGCCAGTCGTCGAAGGCCTTCGAGACGTCGCGCGCCTGCGGGCCGAACTGGCGCAGGTTGTGGTAGCTCAGGCCGCTGCCCAAGATGAGCACGTCCTCGTCGCGCAGCGGCGCGATCGCGCGGCCGAGCGCCAGGTGCTCGGCCGGATCGAGCCCGCGCCTGAGCGACAGCTGCACCACCGGCACCTCGGCCTTCGGGTAGATCGCGGCCATCGGCGAGAAGGTGCCGTGGTCGAAGCCGCGCTCCGGATCGAGCCGCGCCGGCAGGCCGGCCGCCTCGACGAGCGACTGCACGCGACGCGCCAGCTCGGGCGAGCCCGGCGCGTCGTAGTGCACCTGGTAGGTGTGCGCCGGGAAGCCGCCGTAGTCGTAGATCATGGGCGGATGCGGGTTGCCCATCACGGTGAAGGCGGACTCTTCCCAGTGCGCCGACACCATCAGGATGGCCGACGGCGTGCGGCCGATCTGGCGCGGCATGTCGGCGAGCGACGCCTCGAGCTGGTCGTAGGTGTGGCCCATCTCCTTCTTCATCCAGGGCCACGGGCCGCCGCCGTGGGAGATGAAGTAGGTGGGCAATCTGGAAATCGTGGTCATGGCAATGCTCCTTGGACACGAGTCTAGAGATTTCCGCATGGGAAATCGATAGGCTAGGATTCATCGAATCGTTTCTCCCGAGGAAATCATCGATGGACCGACTCACCAGCCTGCGCGTCTTCCGGGAGGTGGTGGAGGCCGGCAGCTTCGTGGCCGCCGCCGAGCGGCTCTCGATCTCCGCGCCGATGGCCAGCAAGCACGTCGCGCAGTTGGAGAAGTCGCTGGGGGCGCGCCTCCTGCATCGCTCGAGCCGCCATCTGAGCCTCACCGAGGCCGGCCAGGCCTGGTACGAGCAGAGCCGGCGCGCGCTCGACCTGCTCGACGCGGCCGAGAACGCCATCGGACGCAAGGACGAGACGCCGCGCGGCCAGCTCAAGGTCAGCGCGCCGGTCTGGTGCGCCAACGCGCGCTTCGCCGACGTGCTGGCCGGCTACCGCGAACGCTGCCCCGAGGTGCTGGTCGACCTGCACCTGGAGAACCGCAAGGTCGACCTCGCCGCCGACGGCTACGACCTGGCGCTGCGCGCCACCCACGAGCCCTCGCCCGCGCTGATCGCGCGGCCCCTGTGCCGCCAGCAGTTCCACCTGGTGGCCGCGCCGGCCTGCATCGCGCGCGGCGGCCTGCCGGTGGTGCCGGCCGACCTGGCGAAGCTCGACGCGATCGTGCCGAGCTACGTCAGCATCGACGGCCTGGCGCTCAAGGGGCCGGACGGCCGGCAGGCGCCGCTGCGGCTGGCGCCGGTGCTGCGCTCGGACGACACCACCCTGACGCTGCATGCGGTGCGCGCCGGCATCGGCATGTCCTTCCTGCCGGAATGGCTGGTGGACGAGGACATCGCCGCCGGCCGCCTGCTGCGGCTGGTGCCCGACTACGCGGCGCCGCCGGTGACGCTGTTCGCGGTGTACACGAGCCGGCAATACATGGCGCCGAAACTGCGCAGCTTCATCGACTTCCTCGGGGAGCGGCTGGGTTCCGCGCCGACACGCTGAGCCTCGGGCGCGCAAGTCCCTGCCGACTGCCCGCCCAAGCGCCCGAGGCCAAAATGCCCGGTTCCCAAAGAGAGACCGTCTTGTTCCGCTTCTTCGAAAAACACCTCGACCCGTATCCGGGCGCCGAACCCGAGCTGCCGCCGCACGGGCTGCTGCCCTTCCTGTGGGCCTGCACCCGCGGCCTGCGCGGCTGGATCGCCGCCATGGCCCTGCTCACCGCGGCCATGTCGGCCTTCGAGGCGCTGCTGTTCGCGATGCTCGGGCGCATCGTCGACTGGCTCGGCGGGCAGGTGCCGGCGCGGCTCTGGCAGGAGCGCGGCACCACGCTGGCCTGGCTCGGTGCCGCGCTGCTGGCCAGCATCGCGGTGGTGGCGCTGCAGACCATCGTCAAGCACCAGACCCTAGCGGTGAACCTGCCGATGCGGCTGCGCTGGAACTTCCACCGGCTGATGCTCGGCCAGAGCATGGCCTTCTACCAGGACGAATTCGCCGGCCGCATCACGGCCAAGGTGATGCAGACCGCGCTGGCGGTGCGCGACACGCTCTTCGTGCTGGCCGACGTGCTGGTCGCGATGGGCGTCTATGTCGCGACCATGATCGTGCTGGCCGCGGTGCTCGACCGCCAGCTGATGCTGCCCTTCCTGGTCTGGCTGGTGCTTTACATCGGCGCCCTCGTCTTCTTCGTGCCGCGCCTGGGCAAGGTCGGCAAGGCGCAAGCCGACGCCCGCGCCCTCATGACCGGCCGCGTGACCGACGCCTACACCAACATCGCCACGGTCAAGCTCTTCTCGCACACCCAGCGCGAGGCCGGCTTCGCTCGTTCGGCGATGAAGGAATTCATGCAGACCGGCTACGTCCAGATGCGGCTGGTGAGCGCCTTCGAGATCACCAACCACGCGCTCAGCATGGGCCTCACCGCCGGCATGGCCGGCACCGCGCTGTGGCTCTGGTCGCAGGGCGCGGTCGGCGTCGGCGCGGTGGCGGCCGCCACCGCGATGGCGCTGCGGCTGCAGGGCATGTCGCACTGGATCATGTGGGAGATGACCAGCCTGTTCGAGAGCATCGGCACGGTGCAGGACGGCATGAACACGCTGTCGCGCCCGCGCACCGTGGTCGACGCGCCGGGCGCCCGCACGCTCGAGGTGCCGCGCGGCGAGATGCGCTTCGAACACGTGAGCTTCCGCTACGGCGCCGCGGCCCGGCCGGTGATCGACGACCTGCAGCTGACCGTGGCGCCCGGCGAGAAGATCGGCCTGGTCGGCCGCTCCGGCGCCGGCAAGTCGACCCTGGTGAACCTGCTGCTGCGCTTTCACGACCTGGCCGGCGGCCGCATCCTGATCGACGGGCAGGACATCGCCGAGGTCACGCAGGACAGCCTGCGGCAGCACATCGGCATGGTCACGCAGGACACCTCGCTGATGCACCGCTCGGTGGCCGACAACATCGCCTACGGCCGCCCCGACGCGGGCGAGGCGGCGATCCGCGCCGCCGCCGAGCGCGCCGAGGCGCACGACTTCATCCAGAGCCTGGGCGACCACAAGGGCCGCGAGGGCTACCAGGCGCACGTCGGCGAACGCGGCGTGAAGCTCTCGGGCGGCCAGCGCCAGCGCATCGCGATCGCCCGCGTGATGCTCAAGGACGCGCCGATCCTGCTGCTCGACGAAGCCACCAGCGCGCTCGACTCCGAGGTCGAGGCCGCCATCCAGGCCAGCCTCTACCGGCTGATGGAAGGCAAGACCGTGATCGCGATCGCCCACCGGCTGTCGACCATCGCCGCGATGGACCGGCTGATCGTGCTCGACGAAGGCCGCGTGGTCGAGGAAGGCGACCACAAGTCGCTGCTGGCGCGCGGCGGCCTCTACGCGCGGCTGTGGGCGCACCAGAGCGGCGGCTTCCTCGGCGACGGCAGCGATGACGACAGCGAAGCGGTCGCGGAATCCCTGGCCGTCTGAGTCGCGAGTCCTACAGGGGCCCGTCACCGTCGCCGACATCCGAATCCCAGGCCGCTGGCAAGCTGGATTCATCTTCAACAAAGCGGAGTTTCCATCGTGAATTCCATCATCTACATCGTCGGTCTGGTCGTGGTCGTGGTCGCTGTGCTCTCGTTCTTCGGGCTGCGCTGAGACCGGTCCTTCCGGATCAACGCCCTCGGCGGAGGGCACGCGGGGCCGCGATGCGGCCCCGTTTTTCATGGGGCCGCGCATCGGCCCTTCACCCCCATGCGCACGGGCATAATTTCGCGCTCCTCCGGTGCGCCGGCCTTGCTCTGTGACATGAAGGAAGCCGTTGAATCCCCTGCCGCGCCAGCCATCGTTCCAGGACGCGACGATCTGCGAGGCGGTCCGGCTGGCCGAGGAAGCGGGGCCGCTGGACGACGCGCAGGCGATGCGCCAGGCCATGACCGCGGAAGCCTCCACGCCGGCACGCATCGCCGAACGCGCGCGCCTGCTGGCCGAGCGGCTCGGCCTGAACCGCGAGCTGTCGCGAGCCCGCTCGCTGGCGCCATGGATGCTGCTGGCGCTGGTCGCGCTGATCGTCCTCGCCGGCCTGGCGCTGGCCGGCGACGCGCTCGGCGGCAGCGAGCGCCGCATCAACGTCGTCGTGGCCTTCGCCGGGCTGCTCGGCCTGCACCTGTTCACCTTGCTGCTGTGGCTGGTCGGGCTGGTGCTGCCGCTCGGCTCCTTCCAGGCGTCCTTCGGCTGGCTCTGGCTGGCGCTCACCGCACGCGTCGCCGGCGGCCGGCGCGGGCAGGCGCCGCTGCTGCTGCGCGCGGCCACGCGCCTGCTGGTGCGGGCGCGCCTGCTGCCCTGGGCGCTCGGGCTGGCAAGCCACGTGATCTGGACCTTGTCCTTCCTCGTAGTGCTGGCGGTGATGGCCTTCGCGCTCGCCTTTCGCAACTACACGCTGAACTGGGAAACGACGATCCTCGATCCGGACTTCTTCGTGCGCAGCGTGACGGCGCTCGGCCGGCTGCCGGCCATGCTCGGCTTCCCGGTGCCGACGGCGCGGGACGTGCTGGCGCCGCTGGCGGCGGCCTCCAGCCAGCGGGCGTGGGCGCTGTGGCTGATCGGCTGCGTGGCGGTCTACGGGCTGCTGCCGCGGGCGGCCTTCGCGCTGCTCGCGG
>NZ_LMUW01000096.1 GCF_009765735.1 Xenophilus sp. L33 | reverse complement strand
GGCCGCCGCGGGCAGCAGCGCCGCGGCGCCCAGCCAGACTGCCGCCGCCAGCCACACCCGCGCGCGGCGCCAGCCGCATCGTCGATTCATTTCGCGTCCACCCCTTTCACGCCGCTGCCGATCATGGTCGCCAGGTCGAGCAGCACCAGCACCGGCGCCAGCGCGCCGGGCGCGGCCAGGTAACGGGCTTCCCAGACCGGCTCGAACTTGTCCTTGAAACTGTGCAGCCCGCGAAAGCTGTAGAAGCGCTCGCCGTACTGGAAGAGCAGCCGCCCCGCCTTCTGCCAGCGCGGCGCCCGCCGGCGCTTCGCCATGCCGGCCATCGGCGACATGCCCAGGCCGAAGCGCTGGAAGCCTTCGGCCTGCAGGTGCAGCAGCACCTTGGCGAACAGGAAGTCCATGGTGCCGGGCGGCGCTTCGGGCAGGTAGCGCATCAGGTCGACGCTGGCCTCCTCGCTGGCGTCGGTCACCAGCAGGTTGGCGAAGGCGACGATCCGGCCCTCGCGGCGCGCCACCGCGACCGGGTAGCGGCGCAGGTAGTCAGGCTCGAAGCGGCCGACCGAGAAGCCCTTCTCGCGCATCTTCTGAGCGCCCAGCCAGGCGTCCGACACCGCCTGCAGCTCGGCCATCGCGGCCTCGACCTCGGCCGGCGGCAGCACCTCGAAGACCAGGCCTTCGCGCACGCCGCGGTTCATGCCGGAACGCAGGTTGGCCCGCTTGGCGCCCTTGAGGTCGAATTCGCGCAGCTCGATGTGGGCATGCTCGCCCAGCTTGAACACCTTCAGCCCGCAATCGAGGTAGAGCGGCAGGCTGGCCGGGCGCACCTGGTAGAAGGCGGCGCGGCCGCCGTGCGCGTTCGCCATCTCGACGAAGCGCCAGACCAGGTCGGGCCATTCGCTGCGCTCGCCCATCGGGCCGAACAGCGAGATCCAGGAGCGCGCCTGCTTGCCGAACATCAGGAAGCTCTTGCCGCTCGGCGAGAACAGGAGGTGCTTGTCGCCGGTCAGCGCGTAGCAGCCTTCGGCGGCCGGATTGGCCCGCACGATCGCGGCGGCCCGCTCCAGCTCCTCGTCCGAGGGCCAGGTCATGTCGCCGCGCTGCGGCCGCAGCAGCTGCCACAGGCTGAAGGCCAGCGCGGTCAGCACCACGCCGAGCAGGGTGCGCAGCGACCGCGGCGCCTCGGCGTCCAGTTCGTACTGCCACCAGAGGCGGTTGGTGTAGCCCACTTCCTGGTAGGCGAAGAACAGCACCCAGGCGCTGGCCACCACGACCACGCCCAGCGCCAGCAGCCACTCCGGCTCCAGCCGCTGCGAGAAGAGCGACGACGGCCGGTCGAACTGCCGCCGTGAGATCACCAGCAGGATCGCCAGCGTGGTCAGCAGCGCCGCCTCGTTGAGCGCGATGCCCTTGGGCAGCGCCAGCACCGCCGAGACGATCGACAGCCCCAGCGCCGCCCACCAGGCGGCGTCGAGCCGGTGGAAGAGCCCGCGCGCCACCAGCAGGAAGCCGAGGCCGGCGACGCTGCCGAGGAAGTTCGAGGCCTCGATCAGCGGCAGCGGCACCTCGAGCGCCGCGAGCATCTGCTTGGCGTCCTCGGTCAGCGGCGTCACGCCCGAGACCAGCAGCCAGGCGCCGGCCACCAGCGCCAGCGCCGCCAGCAGCCGCGGGCTGAGCAGCACCGCCGCGCGGCCGATCGGCGCGGCGACGCCTGTGCGCAGCTCGTAGGTCAGCACCATGAAGGTGGCGAGCACCAGCGGCAGCACGTAGTAGATGCCGCGGTTGAGCAGCAGCGCGCCCAGCATCGCGTCGGGCGTGACCTGGCCGCCGCTGGCCAGCAGCATCACCGCCTCGAAGACGCCGACGCCGCCCGGCACGTGGCTGATGATGCTGGCGCCGATCGCGATCGCGTAGAAGGTCATGAAGGTCGGCAGCGGGATGCGGTCCGAAGGCAGCAGGATCCACAAGGTGGCGGCCGAGGCGCCCAGCTCCAGCGCCGAGATCACCAGCTGCCGCGCCGCCAGGCCCGGCGGCGGCAGGCGCAGCGTCAGGCGGGCGCCGATGCCGATCACCCGCCGCTTCGCGCACAGGACGACGAAGGCGACCAGCGCCGCCAGCGTCACGCCCGACAGCACCTGCAGCACGATCGCCGGCACGTGCAGCAGCGGCGCCACCTGCGTCGCGCCCCAGAGCAGCCCGAGCGCGCCGAAGGCCGCGATGCCCAGGCCGAAGGCGGCCGCGTTGAAGACGATCACCTGCGCGATCTGGTGCGGCGTCAGCTTGGCGGCGGTGTAGATGCGGGTGCGCACCGCGCCGCCGGTGAGCGGCCCGAGGCCGATCGTGTTCGACAGCGCGTAGGCCACGAAGGACGTCAGGAAGACGGTGCCGCGGCCGACGCGGGCGTGCACGTAGTGCAGCGCCGAGAAGTCGTAGGCACTCAGCGCCAGGTAGCTGGCCGCCGTGGTGAGCACCGCCAGGGCGATGTGCCAGTCGGAGGTCTGCTTGACCGCCAGCATCACCTCTTCGTAGCGCACCTCGCGCAGCAACCCGCGCAGCGACACCCCGACCAGCACGCACAGCAGCGCGGCCAGGCCGAAGACCACCACCGGCCGCACCCGCGGCCACCATTCGTTCGGGCGGCGCTCCGCGGGCTTGGCAGCCTGCGGGGCCTCCGTGGCCCTGACGGCCTTGGTGGCGCCCACGTCGCTCAATGCATCCGCGAATAGACGACCGGCACGAAGCGCCAGCCGTCGCCGTTGGCCTTGATCCGGCCGATGCCCGGGAACTGCAGGTGGGCCGCGGCGATCAGCGTGCCGTCGTCGGCGGCCTGGCGGAACACCCTGGCCCGCGAGGCCCGCGCGTTGTCACCGTCGCTGTCGAAGGAGATGGTCACGCCCGGATGGTCGAACTGCACCGCCGCGACGTGGATCAGGTCGCCGGTGACGATCAGCTTCTGGCCCTGGCTTTCCACCACGTAGCTGGTGTGGCCCGGCGTATGGCCGGGCGTGGCCCAGCTGCGGATGCCCGGCACCACTTCGCCGTCGGCGCCGATCGGCTGGAAGTGGCGGGCGGTGACGTAGGGCGCCATCGAATTCATCGCCATGCGAAAGCCGCCCTTCGCGGCGTCGGGCGCCGCGGCCATCTTGTCTGCGTTGAGGTAGTAGTCGACGTCGCCCTTGCCGGCATGCACCGTGGCGTTGGGGAAGACCGCGGCACCGTCGTGCGCCAGGCCGCCGACGTGGTCGCCGTGCATGTGCGTCACCAGGACGTCGTCGACCTGCTCGGGCTGGTAGCCGGCGGCGCGCAGGTTGGCCAGCAGGGTGCCGGCGGTCGGGCCGCTCAGGCCGCCGGTGCCGGTGTCGATCAGCACCAGCCGCGCGCCGGTGTTGATCAGGAAGGCATTGATCGAGGTCTCGACCGGCGGCTTCTGGTAGTAGTCGGCCAGCTCGGCGTCCGTGGTCTCGGGCGCCTGCTTGAGCAGCTTGTCGACCGGCAGGTCGAAGCTGCCGTCGTTGAGCGCGGTGACCTCGAAGCCGCCCAGCATCATCCGGTAGTAGCCCGGCGCCTGCGCCTTGGCCAACGGCGCCGCGGCCCGGGCGGCGACAGGCGCCAGCACCGCGAGCGCGACGCATGCGGCCGCCAGCATCAGCGCGGCGGCGCGCGTGGCTCGAGTGGCCCTGGCGGCCTGGGAATGAAACATCGTTTTGCCTCGGGGTTTGGGAGTGGCCGGAAATGCTACTCCGATACGTGAAACCCCTGGCGTCAGCCAGCGGCGCACTTCAGTGCAAATTCACCGGAATCTCAGAGCAATTCGAAGAGGCTGTAGACCGGCCCGTCGAGCCGACGGAGCCCGACGCCGATCGCGAGGATGCGATTGAGCCAGTCGTATTGCGGCGCCGCGGTCTCGAACCGCACCATGGTGCGGAAATAGTAGTCGGCCGGATCGACCGGCTCGCCCCGCTCCATGCGCTGGATGACGTCGGCCGGGCCATGGCGCAGGCCGCGATAGGTCACCGCGACGATCGCGCCGTCGTTCGTCTTGAGCGACAGCCGGACGTCCAGTTCGGTGGCACCGTCGCTGCGCACCGACAGCCAGTCGCTGCCGCCGTCCATCACCTCGCCCGCCAGGCGCTCGCCCTCGAAGCTGCCGCCGAAGACGATGCCGATGCGGCGGTTCACGCCCGGGGTGGCGCCGACCTGCACCAATGGCCGGACGGCCAGCTTCATGACGAACAGCGGTCGGGTGCGCACCGAGCGCAGGGTTTCGGGCAGTTCGGCGATCGACAGGGCAGACATGGCGTGGGCTCCTTGGGGGAATTCGGGCGAAATGGCCAGCGCCGCACTGTGACAGAAGAAAGGCATTCCGGCCGGCGGCGTGCCGAATACGGGCATATACCCTAGACTGCGCCGATGACGAATCCGGAATCGGCCGCCACGCCTTCGGCCTGCACCGCCACCGCGCTGCGCAAGGCGTCCCGCCGCATCACCCAGCTCTACGACGACGCGCTGGCGCCGAGCGGGCTGCGCTCGACCCAGTACGCGGTGCTGAGCGAGTTGCAGCGCCAGGGCCGGCATCCGCCGAGCCTGCAGGAACTGGCCGACGCGCTGGTGATGGACCGCTCGGCCCTCGGCCACACCTTGCGCCCGCTGGAGCGCGACGGCCTGGTCGCGCTGCAGACCGACGTCGACGACGGCCGGCGGCGGCAGATCGTGCTGACCGACGAAGGCCTGGCGAAATTCGCCGAGGCCCGGTCGCTGTGGGCCGTGGCGCAGCGCCGGTTCCACCGGCTCTTCGGCGCCGCGGAGGCGCAGGCGTTGCGCGACACGCTCCTGCGGATCGCCAACGACGACCGCCTGTCGGTGCTGGCGGCGCTGGGCGAGTGACAGCGGCGCGCCGCTACTTCGGCGCCGCGCCGCGCACCGCGGTGTCGCGCCGCACGATCTCCGCCACCAGCGCGTTGAACTGCCGCTCCAGCACGCTGCGCACCGCGATCCGCCCCACCACCGGCGGCACCGGAAAGTCCGGCACCAGCCGACCGGAATAGGAAAGACGCACCAGGCCCGAGGGCAGCGTTTCGAGGCCATAGCGGCCGTCCATCTCGGCCATGTTGCCGCTGACCGCATGGGCCTCGATGCCGCGCTGCGGCGCCTCGATCACCGACAGCGTCACCTCGATCGGCTGCTGGAAGAACAGGAAGCCGAGGCTGCCGCGCTGCTCCACCAGCAACTGGTCGCCGTCGTGGCGGATCACGCGCGAGCTTTGCATGTCGGGAATGAATTCGGCCAGGTGGTCGTAGTCGGTGATGACGTTCCAGGCGGTGCCGGCTTCGACCGCCATCTCGGCGCTGGCCGCCACGGTGATCGTGCCGCCCTGGCCCGCGGTCGTGACGCGGACCACCGGCTGCGCCGCCGCGCCGTCGGCGAGCGCGCAGAGCAGCAGCATCGACAGCAGCGTCGCCAGTGTCCGAAGGAAGGGGGCGACGCCCTTCATGGCTCAGGGGCTCGGCGCCGACGCGCCGATGCGGTGCGCCTCGATCCGCAGCCGCAGGCCGAGGCGGTCTTCCACGCGGATCGCGCCGTTGAGGATCGCGAAAGGCACCATGCCGAAGTCGGACTGCCGGATGTCGAAGGTGCCGGCCACGGTCATCGTGTCGGGCCGCATGTCGATCACCGCAGGTATCTCGACCGGCCGCGTGACGCCGTGCAAGGTCATCGACGCCACCAGCGTCACGCCCATCGCCGTCTTGCGCACCTCGCGGACCTGCACCTGCGCGAACGGGAAGCGTTCGACCTCGAGCACCTTGTCGCGCATGTTGGCGCGGGTGCCGGCGATGTCGGACTCGCTGGGCGTGGTGTCCATGCCGGCCTCGGCGCGCAGTGGCGCCTCGTCGACCGTGAGGCCGGCCAGCGGCAGGAAGAGGTCGGCCCGGCCGGCCTGCGGCGCCACAAGGCCCTGCACCTCGTGGCTGGCGACCACGTGGTCGTGGCCGAGCCGCGCCAGCGAACCGGCGCGCAGCACGGTGATCGCCACCAGCGAAGCAGCCGGATCGACCCGGTACACGGCCTGGCCGCGTGCCGCTGCCTCTTCGTAGTCGCGGCGCGGGAAGTCCGGCGGCGCGCCTTGCGACACCGCAGCCAGTTCGGGCGACGGCGCGCGCGGCGGCGGTGCGCAGCCGGCAAGGCCGAAGGCCAGCACCGCGGCCAGCGTGGCGATGCGAAGACGGGCCTTCATTTCGCCGCCACCGGCTTCAAGCGGGCATGGAAGCGCACCACCACGTCCGGGCCGATCACGTCGGTCGCCACCCATTCGCCGGTGCCGATGCCGAAGGCCGCACGCTGCACCGTGAATTCGCCGTCCATTCCGGCGCCGTCGGCGCCGGCGGTCCAGGTGAAGGGCACTTCCACCGGCTTCTGCTGGCCCTTCAGGCTCAGCGTGCCGCGCGCGACATAGCGGTTGCCGCCGGGCTGCACGCGCCGGATGTCGCTGCTGTGGAACTCGGCTCGCGGATGGCCGGCGAAGTCGAACCACTCGGGGCCGGCGATCGCCTTGTCGATATCGGCACTGCTCATGCTCGCGCTGGCGACCTGGATGCCGACGTCCAGATGGCCGCCCGCCGGCTGATCCGGATCGAAGCCGAGCCGGACGTCGAAGTCCTTGAAGCTGCCGGGTGACGGCGTGGTCTCGAAACTGGCGTTGAAGTCGAGCCGGCTCGCGGCCGGCTCGAGCTTCCATTCGGCGGCCTGCGCGGTGCCCGCGGCGCCCACGGTGCCCACGGCCAGCAGCACGATCATCGGAAACAAGTTTTTCATGAGGCGCCCTTGTCGGTCAGCATGCCGAGCAGCACGCCGTCGCGGAGGATGAAATGATGGCGCAGCGCCGCGCCGATATGCAGCACCAGCAGCACCGCCAGCACGATCCAGAGCCCGAGGTGGACGCGCGAGGCCCAATGCTCGACCTGCCTGTCTGGCGCGGTGATGGCGGGCAGCGGCAGGATCCGGAAGATCCGGAACGGCACGCCGGCGGCCGAGTTGAGCACCCAGCCCGAGAGCGGCATCGCGAGCATCAGCACGTAGAGCAGCCCGTGGCTGG
This sequence comes from Xenophilus sp. L33, assembly GCF_009765735.1. Taxonomy (GTDB): domain Bacteria; phylum Pseudomonadota; class Gammaproteobacteria; order Burkholderiales; family Burkholderiaceae_C; genus Variovorax. The sequence continues at coordinate 14,131 of NZ_LMUW01000096.1, read as the reverse complement.
CGCGCGCCGCGAACTGCTCCCAGTGCGGCATCGCCGCCGGCAGCGGCGGCGCCGTGATCGCCGCCCGCCACGACAGGCGCAGCAGCACCAGCGCCAGGATCAGCATGCCGGTCGACTTGTGCCAGACGAAGAGATCGAGCTTGGCCGGCGACAGGTGCCAGCTGACCGCCATCCAGCCGAGCGCGAACTGCACCAGGATCAGCACCGCCACCAGCCAGTGCAGCACCCGGGCCGTGGTGTCCCACGCGTGGCCGGGTGTTGCGCGGGCGGCGGACATCGCTAGATCCCGCTGAACCAGTTGTAGCCCTGGTCCTCCCAGTAGCCGCCCGGATAGTCGTTGGTGACGAAGATCGCCGCGATGTGCTTGGGGTTCTTGAAGCCGAGCTTGGTCGGCACGCGCAGCTTCAGCGGGAAGCCGAAGGAGGTCGGCAACGGCTGGTCGCCGAAGTCGAGCGCGAGAAGGGTCTGGGGATGCAGCGCGGTGGCCATGTCGAGGCTGGAATAGTAGCGGTCGGCGCACTTGAAGCCGACGTACTTCGCGCTGGTGTCGGCGCCGATGCGTTCGAGGAAGGTCCGAAAGGGCACGCCGCGCCAGTCGCCGATCGCGCTCCAGCCCTCGATGCAGATGTGGCGCGTGATCTGCCCGGCCTGCGGCATGGCGCGCAGGCGCTGCAGGTTCCAGGGGCTCCTGTCGCGCACCAGGCCCGAGACCTCCAGCTTCCAGGCGTCGCCGTCGATGTCGGGCGCATCGACCTCGGCGTAGAAGGCATTGAAGGGGAAGGGCTTGGTGATCTGCGCCGGCGCGTAGGTCGGCGCCAGCCGCGTGCCGCTGAAGAGCCGCGCCTGCACCCGGTCGTTGAAGCGGGACATGGTCCACAGCACCTTGTCGACCGCGTCGTTGTCCTGCAGGTTGCAGCCCGACAGCATGCCCAGCGCGCCGATCGACAGCGACGAGCGCAGCAGCAGCCGCCGTTCGAGCCGCTGCACCTCGCGCCGGTGCTCGCTCAGCAGCGGCTTCGCGTCGCGCGGCTTCATGGCGCGCGCCGCGCCAGCGAGGCGCGTCCACTGAACATCGGCCAGAGGGTTCGCGGCACCGCGACGACCAGCGCGAGGTGGACCACGATGAAGAAGGCGATCCCGGCCATCGCCAGGAAGTGCACCCGCCGCGCGATGTCGTAGCCGCCGAAGAGATCGACCAGCGGCGCCAGCTGCACCGGCTTCCAGATCGACAGCCCCGAGGCGACGACCAGCACGCCGAGCGCCAGCACGCCGAGGTACGAGAGGCGCTGCACCGCGTTGTAGGAGCCCGGCGTGTGCGGCAATTTCAGCCGCGCCGCCAGGGCCGCGTCGTGCAGCACCTCGGCCGGCCGCACCGGCAGGAAATGGCGCCGGAAGTGCCCGCTGCCGATGCCGTAGGCCACGTAGGCCAGGCCGTTGGCGGCGAGCAGCCACATCGCCGCGAAGTGCCAGGCGATCGAGCCGCCGAGCCAGCCGCCGACGGTGGCCCAGGCGGGAAAGCGGAAGTCGAAGAGCGGCGAGGCGTTGTAGATCGCCCAGCCGCTCATCAGCATGCAGCCGATCGCGAAGGCATTGATCCAGTGCGCCAGCCGCACCGCGAGCGGATGGACCTGAACAATCACATCGGAGGCGTGACGCCGTTCTTGCCGGCGGAGATGAATCCGGCGGACAGGGAGCCATCGGGCGCCTTGGCGGCGAACAGCACGACCTTGGCGCCGACCTTCAGCAGCGAACGGTCGCCCGGTTCGAGGTTGACGATCGGCACGTCGTCGGGCACCAGCACCTGCTTCTCGCCGCCCTTGTACTTCAGGGTCAGCACGCGGCCGTTGGTGACGACCAGGTCGCCAACGGTGCCGTTGGTCATCGAGCTGTTGGGCTTCAGGTCCCAGGCGCGGTGGCCGTCGCCGGTGCCGGCCATGGCCGGCGGGAAGACGTGGATCTCGAGTGCCTTGAGCGTGCCGTCGGCCTGCGGGATCGCCGCGGTGCCGATGTAGCTGCCGGGCTTGATGTCGCCCACCTGCGCCAGCGTGACCGCGCGCACCTGGGTGTCCTTGGTCAGCTTGACCGTGAGGTCTTCGCCGCGGGTGGTGTGGACCGTGATCGCGTCGTCGCTGGCCGCCGTGATGGCGCCGCGCACCGCGACCGGGGGCGGCGTCTGGGCAGAGACCGCGCCGGCACCGGCGAGGCTGGCCGCCAGCAGCAAGGGGGCGGCGAGGGTGCGCAAGCGCTGGATCGGGAAAATGGTCATGGTGCGGCGATGGAGTGGAAGAGCGCTCGACTCTACGGACCGGCAGGCTCGTTCCCATGACCTTCGAATGACAAAAAAGTCATCATCGATGCGCTTGCGCCCGTCGAAAATCCAGCCATGGCCATCCTTGTCATCGAAGACGACCCCAAGACCGGCGACTACCTCAAGAAAGGCCTGAAGGAGAGCGGCTATGCGGTCGACCTCGCGCGCACCGGCACCGACGGGCTGCACATGGCACTGGCCGACGACTACGACCTGGTGGTGCTCGACGTGATGCTGCCGGGCGTCGACGGCTGGCAGATCATGCGGGCGCTGCGCGACAAGCGCGACCTGCCGGTGCTGTTCCTCACCGCCCGCGACCAGCTCAACGACCGCATCCGCGGCCTGGAGCTCGGCGCCGACGACTACCTGGTCAAGCCCTTCTCCTTCGTCGAGCTGGTGCTGCGCATCCGCACGCTGCTGCGGCGCGGCGTGGTGCGCGAGGCCGAGGCCTACGAGTTCGCCGACCTCAAGCTCGACGTGCTGCGCCGCAAGGCCAGCCGCGAGGGCAACGAGATCGCGCTCACCAACAAGGAATTCCTGCTGCTGCACCTTCTCATCAAGCGCCAGGGCGAGGCGCTGTCGCGCACGCTGATCGCCTCGGAGGTGTGGGACATGAACTTCGACAGCGACACCAACGTGGTCGACGTCGCGATCAAGCGGCTGCGCGCCAAGGTCGACCAGCCCTACGAGCGCAAACTGATCCACACGGTGCGCAGCATCGGCTACACCTTCGGCGAGGTGCCATGAGCCGAACGGCCGCTCCGAAGGCGAATCCTGAAGCGCTGCTGCGCGAAGGGACTCCAGTGAACCGCACGGCCGCTCCGAAGGCGATACCGCAGCGCTGCTGTGCGAAGGGACTGCGGTGAACTGGGCGCCACGCTCGCTGGCCCTGCGCGCCACCCTGCTGCTCGGCGCGGTGGCCTGCGCGGTCACCGGCGCGCTCGGGGCGTACTTCTATTTCACCGCCCGCACCGCGATCGCCGAGCATGTGGACACCCAGCTGATCGGCCGGGTCGAGCATTTCCGCCGGCTGGTGGGCAACGTGCAGACCCTCACCGACCTGCGCGATCGGCCGCTGCTCTTCGAGAGCATGCTGGGCGCCGAGAGCGACGTGCTGCTGCTGCGCCGTCCCGGCGACGCGCCCTTCATCAACGTGAATCCCGCCGGCCTGCCGGTGCCCGCCGCGCTGGTCGCTGCACCGGCCGACCGGCCGCTCAATGCGCACGACGTGCTCAGCCTGCCGATGGCCGACGGCGTGCCGATGCACTGGGTCGCGGCGCAGGCGCTCGCCGGCAGCGACGGCGCCCACATCGAGGTGCTGGCCGCCCATCCGCTGACCAACGAGATGCGGATGATCGAATCGAACCGCGACCGGGTGCTGGCCGGCGCGATCGTCTCGATGCTGGCCTCGACCCTGCTCGCATGGCTGGTGCTTCGTCACGGCCTGCGGCCGCTGCGGGCGCTGGCCGACAAGGCTTCCGAGATCCATCCGATCAACCTCGCGATGCGGCTGCCGGAGCGCGACGCGCCGCGCGAGATCCAGCAGATGGTGGTCGCCTTCAACGCGATGCTGGAGCGCATCGCCACCGGCTACGAGCGGCTGTCGCAGTTCTCGGCCGACCTGGCACACGAGATCCGCACGCCCATCGGCATCCTGGTCGGCCAGACCCAGGTGGCGCTGCACAAGGCACGCAGCGTCGACGAATACCAGCGCGTGCTGGAGTCGAACCTGGAGGAGCTCAACCGGCTGCGGCAGATCGCCGAGAACATCCTCTTCCTGGCACAGGTCGACCACGCCAGCCTCGCGATCGACCGCGCGCCGCTGGGGCTGGCGGCCGAGCTGCACAAGATCGCCGAGTATTTCGAAGGCCTGGCCGACGAGGCCGGGCTGCGCTTCGAGGTCAGTGCCAGCGGCAGCGCGATGGTCAATGCGCCGCTGTGCCGGCGCGCGATCAACAACCTGGTGGTCAACGCGGTGCGCTACGGCGCGCCAGGCACCACGGTGCGGCTCGTCGGCCTGCAAACACCCGAGGCGGCGGTGATCGCGGTCGAGAACGAAGGCCCGCCGGTGGCGCTGGAGCAGCTCGGGCGCCTGTTCGACCGCTTCTACCAGGGCGACGCCGCGCGCAGCCGGCCGACCGAATCGCACGGCCTCGGCCTCGCGATCGTCAAGGCGATCATGGTGCTGCACGGTGGGCAGGCGCTGGCCACCAGCCCGACGCCGGGTCTGATCCGCTTCGAGCTGCGCTTCCCGGCGGTGGCGGCGACGGCGGTCGCCGACGGCGCTTCGGCCGCGCCGCGCCGCGATCTGCAGGACGCGGTCACGGGTTGATCGCGACGCCGCGGCTCTTCGAGTCGGTGTCGGCCGCGCCGGTCTCCAGCCGGTCCAGCTCGGCCTCGGGCGCCGGCTTCCAGCCGAGCCCCAGGCTCTTCTGCAGGGCCACGTAGTCGCGCACCAGGTCGGCCCGGGCCTGCGCCAGGTTCTGGTCGGCCTGCACCCGCTGGCGGTCGGCGTCCAGCGCATCGAGCAGGGTCGCGGTGCCGCCGGCGTAGCGGGTCTGGGCCAGCGTGGCGGCGCGCACGGTGGAATCGCGCGTTTCGGTGAGCGCATCGACGCTCTGGCGCTGGTGGCCGAAGCGCGACAGGCTGCTCTCGGCGTCCTGCAGCGCGGCCAGCACCGCCTGGTCGTAGCGGGCGATGCTTTCCTGGTTGGCGGCGCGGGCCTGGCGGATCTGCGAGCGGGTGCTGCCGAAGTTGAGGAAGTTCCACTGCAGCGCCGGGCCGCCGACGATCGCCAGCTTGTCGTAGTTGAAGAGGTCGTGCGCGGCCTCCGAGGTGTAGCCGATGTTGCCGAACAGCGTGACCTTCGGGAACAGCGCCGCCACCGCCTGGCCGATCTGGGCGTTGCTCGACGCGACCGCGCGTTCGGCCGCGCGCACGTCGGGCCGGCGCCGCAGCATCGCGGCCGGATCGCCGACCGGCACCGAGGCCGGCGGCATCGGCAGCGGCGCCGGCGTCGCGAGCGCGTTGTCGAGCGTGCCCGGCTCCTGCCCGGCCAGCAGCGCCAGCTGGTCGAGCTCCTGCTCGACCTCCCCGCGCAGCGGCACCAGGCTCGCGCGGCCGCTCAGCACCTGGGCCCGCGCCCGTTCGATGTCGAGGTCGTCGGCGGTGCCGAAGCGGCGGCGGGCGGTCGTGAGGTCGAGCAGCTTCTGCTGGATCGCCAGGTTGCGTTCGGCCAGCGCCAGCTGCTCCTGCGCGCCGCGCAGCGCCGCATAGGCCTGGCCGACCTCGGCCGCCAGTTGCACCTGCGCGTCCTCGTATTGCGCGCCGGCGGCCTCGGCCGAGGCCCGGGCGCTTTCGACGCCGCGCCGCACGCCGCCGAAGATGTCGACCTCCCAGATCGCGTCGAAGCCGACGGTGTAGAGGTTGAACGTGGTGCGGCTGCTGTCGGTGGTCGAGTCGGTCGTGCCGTTGCCTGTCGTGCCGCTGGTGCTGCTCGTGCCCGTCGAGCTGCTGCTGGAACTGCCGCCCAGCGAAGCCAGCGGACCGCCCGGCGGCGCGTCCGCCCGGATGGCCGCACCGAGCGCGGTGGCCGAGGGATAGGCGGCCGCGCGCTGCTTGGCCAGCGCGGCACGGGCTTCGAGGATGCGGGCCTCCGCGGCCTGCAGGTTCGGGCTTTGCGCGAGCGCCAGGTCGATCACGTGCGTCAGCGCCGGATCGTTCAGCGCATCCCACCAGCGCGCCACCTGCGGCGGCGGCTCGGTCGTGTCGGCCGGCGTGGCGCGCTTGAAATGGCCGGCGGCACTCGACAGCGGCGCCGCGTCGGGCGGGCCGCGGTAGTCGGGCCCGACGGTGCAGCCGGCGGCCGCGGCCGCGGCGACGAGCAGGAAGAGCCGCGCGAACGGGAGACGCTTCGCCATCGCTCAGCCCACCGCGCCGGCCGGCGCGTCCTTGTCGATCGGTGTCAGGAACAGCACCAGCGGGATCGCGCAGATCAGCACGATGCCGAACAGCCAGAACAGGTCGGCGAAGGTCATCACGCTGGCCTGGCGCGTGAGCTCCTGGCCGAAGGCGGCAAAGGCCTTGTTCATGCCGGTGACCGTGTCGCCGTTGCCGAAGTTCGAGGCCAGCCCCTGCAGGTATTCCTGGCCGCGAAGCGAGTTGGCGGTGATGGCCGAGCCGAGCCGGTCCATGTGCAGGCTGTCGCGCCGGTCCTGCAGGGTCGAGACCATCGCGAGGCCCAGCGAGCCGCCCAGGTTGCGCGCGCCGTTGAAGAGGCCCGACGCGTCGGCCGCATATTCGACCGGCACCGAATTGGTCGCCGCCTGGTTGAGGAACAGCATCGAGAAGAACTGGCCGAAGCCGCGCATGATCTGCGGCCAGACGAAGTCCTGGCCGACCGTGTCGGGCGTGAGCCCCGCGTTCATGAAGCAGCTCACCGCGAAGAACAGCAGCCCCAGCGAGATCAGGATGCGGATGTCGACCGTGCGCACCAGGAACGGGAAGAGCGCCATCATCGCCAGCGGCGGAATGCCGCTCAACGCCACCACGTAGCCCGACTGCAGCGCGTTGTAGCCGGCGATGAGCGAGAGGTATTGCGGGATCAGGTAGAGCAGCCCGTAGAGCGCGGCCCCGACCACCAGGCTGATCAGGAACACCATGCCGAAGCTGCGTCCGCGCAGGATCTTGAGGTACACCACCGGCGTGCGCGCGGTGAACTGCCCGATCGCCAGCAGCACGAAGCCGATCGCCGACAGCCATGACAGGTCGACGATCATGCTGGACTCCCACCAGCGCTCGCGCTGCCCTTCCTCCAGCACCACCGTGAGGCAGCCTAGGCCGAGCATCAGGCCGGCGATGCCGAACCAGTCGGCGCCGGCCAGCAGGCTCGGGTCGCCCTCTTGCGGCTCCAGCCCCAGGATCAGCAGCGCCAGCAGCAGCAGGCTCACCGGCAGGTTGATGAAGAAGGCGTAGTGCCAGCTCACGTTCTCGGTGAGGTAGCCGCCCAGCAGCGGGCCGATCACCGGCCCCAGCACCGCGGTGATGCCGAACAGCGCCACGCCCACCGGCCGTTGCGCCGGCGGCAGCCGGGTGCTGACGATGGTCATGGCGGTCGGGATCATCGCGCCGCCGGTGAAGCCCTGGCCGACCCGGCCGATCACCATCTGCGCCAGGCTGGTCGAGGTGCCGCAGACGATCGAGAAGCCGATGAACAGCACGGTCACGATGAGCAGGAAGCGGCGCAGCCCGAGCAGCCGGGTGAACCAGCCGGCCAGCGCGATCATCACGATCTCGGCCACCAGGTAGGCGGTCGAGATCCAGGTGCCCTCGGAACCGGACGCGCCGATCTCGCCCTGGATCGTCGGCAGCGACGAGTTGACGATCGACACGTCCAGCAGCGCCATCAGCGAGCCGATGGTGCCGGCGGCCACCGCCAGCCAGGCGGCGGCATCGGCGCGCTGGCCGCCGCCTTCGTTCTTCGACGACGACGCGCCCGCGCCGCCCGCGTCCGCCGTGGCCGCGCTCATTGGCCCGGCCCCGCCGGATGGTCCTGGCGATCGCGCCGCACCTCCGCGTCATGCGCCGCGCTGCGCTGGTCCTTCTCGCGCTTGGAGTCGCGCACCGCCTGCTCGTGCTCCTCCTTGGTGCCGAGCGTGTCCACCGTGACCTCGACCGACAGGCCGGGCAGCAGCACCTTGCGCGCCTCGTCGTCGGCATCGACGTGGATGCGCACCGGCACCCGCTGCACCACCTTCGTGAAGTTGCCGGTCGCGTTCTGCGGCGGCAAGAGCGCGAACTGGGCGCCGGTGCCGGGCGCGAAGCTGTCGACCTCGCCGTGCAGCGTGACGCCGCTGAGCGCGTCGACCTCGATGGTCGCCGGCTGGCCGACGCGCATCAGGCCGATCTGGGTTTCCTTGAAGTTGGCGACCAGGTAGACGTCGGCCACCGGCACCACCGACATCATCCGCGTGCCGGGCTGCACGTACTGGCCGACCCGCACCGTGCGGTCGCCCACGCGCCCGGCGATGCTGCTGCGCACCAGCGTCGATTTCAGGTCGTCCTCGGCCTGCCGGGCCTGCGCGCGGGCCTGCTCGACCTGCGCCTCGGTCACGCCGATCTGCGCCTTCAGCGTGTCGATCTGGCGCAGCGCGGCGTCGCGCTGGGCCCGATCGGCCGCCACCTGCGAGACGGCCTGGTCGCGCTGCTGGCGCATGCTCTCGAGCTGCTCGGCGGTCTGCGCGCCCTGCGCCTCCAGCGGCGCGTAGCGGTCGACCTCCGATTGCGCATGGCGCGCGGTCTGCTCGGCGCCAGACAAGGTGGCCCGGCTGAGCGCGATCTGCGCCTGCTGCTGATGGATCTGCGCCTCGATCTGCGCGATGCCGGCCAGGCCCTGCGCGACCTGCGCCAGTGCCTGGTCGTGGCGGGCCAGCACGTCGTGCTCGTCGATCTTGACCAGCGGCTGGCCGACCGCGACCGTCTGGTTGTCCGCCACCAGCACCTGGTCGACGTAGCCCGGCACCTTGGGCGCGATCGCGACCTGGTCGGCATCGAGGTAGGCGTCGTTGGTCTCCTGCTGGAAGCGGCCGCGGTCCCAGTAGTGGACGAACCAGACGATGCCGCCGACGAGCAGCACCACGCCGGCCACGATCAGGCCGATGCGGACCTTCGGGTTGGCCAGCGGGGAAGGCTTCTTGTCCTTCTTGCCGTCCTTTCCGTCCTTTCCGTCCTTTTCGTCCTTGGCATCCTTGCCATCCTTCTTCTGCTCGTCGTCCTTGTCGGCCTGACGCTCGTCGGTGTCTGGGTGATCGGTTTCGGGCGGCATGGGCGGTTGGGAGGAAACAAAAAGACCGCTCGAATCTAAGTCGCCGTCGGCGCCGCAGGCCTGCCGCGCCGGCAACAGCCGGTGTAGGAAATGAACGCGTGCTGTTCCGGCGGCGATGGGGGTCATCGCGAGACGGCATGCATGGCGCGGCCGCCGTCTCGGACAATGTCGCTCGCCATGCCAGACACCCTCGCCGACCGTTCCTCCCTCGCGCCGGCCGCCGCCGAGCATTGGCGCCGCAACCTGGTGGTCTGCATGTTCGGCTCCTTCACCACGATCGTGGCGATGACCTTGCTGCTGCCCTTCCTGCCGCTCTATGTCGAGCAGCTCGGCGTGCACGACCATGCGGCGATCGTCCAGTGGTCGGGCGTCGCCTTCGGCGCCACCTTCTTCACCGCCGCGCTGGTGGCGCCGCTGTGGGGCCGGCTGGCCGACCGCTACGGCCGCAAGCTCATGCTCATCCGCGCCAGCCTCGGCATGGCGGTGGCGATGGCGCTGATCGGGCTGGCCGACAACGTCTGGCACCTGGTCGGGCTGCGCCTCCTGGCCGGGCTGCTCGGCGGCTATGCCTCCGGCTCGACCGTGCTGATCGCGACCCAGACGCCGAAGGATCGCTCCGGCTGGGCGCTGGGCACCCTCTCCTCCGCGATCATGGCCGGCAGCCTGGTGGGGCCGCTCATCGGTGGCTTTCTGCCGCCCCTGATCGGCATCCGCTGGACCTTCTTCGGTGCCGGCGCGGTGATCTTCGTGGCCTTCCTGGCGACCCTGTTCCTGATCCGCGAGGATCGTCGCCCGGCCCCGCCCAAGAGCGGTCCCAGGCCGGTCGGCGGCTGGGCCGCGGTGCCCGACAAGCGGCCGGTGGTGGCGATGCTGCTGACCGGCACCCTGCTGATGCTGGCGAACATGTCGATCGAGCCGATCATCACGGTCTACGTCGGCCAGCTGGTGGCCGATCCGTCGCGGGTCACGGTGGTGGCCGGTTTCGTGATGTCGGCGGCCGCGCTCGGCAGCATCCTGTCGGCGGCCCGCCTGGGCAAGCTGGCCGACCGGGTCGGCCACTGGAACGTGATCATCGGCTGCCTGGCGGTCTCGGCCGTGCTGCTGGTGCCGCAGGCCTTCGTCACCGCCGGCTGGCAGCTCATCGGCCTGCGCTTCCTGATGGGCCTGTCGCTCGGCGGGCTGCTGCCCTGCATCGCCAGCGTGATCCGCCACAACGTGCCCGAAGGCGTGGCGGGCAGCATGCTTGGCTATTCGATCTCGGCGCAATACACGGGGCAGGTGGTCGGGCCGCTGCTGGGCGGCTTCGTCGGCGGCCACTTCGGCATGCAGAGCGTGTTTCTCGCGACCTGTGTGCTGATGGCGGTCGGCGCGGCCTGGAACTGGCGGGCGCGCCGGGGCATCGGCGGGACGCTGGCCTAAAATCGCCCGCGGCCCGCCACGGATCTCCTGCACGTTCGTGCTTTCCCGCTGCGGTCCGCTCGCGAACCATGACCGCTCCCCATCTCGCCGCCGCCGTTCCCAACCATCCGCCTCCGCAATTCTCGAAGATCACCCGGCGCCGCCTGTTCGAGGAGATCTGCGACCGCATCCGCGCCAAGCTGGCGCGCGGCGAATACCGGCCCGGCGACAAGCTGCCGCCCGAGCGCGAACTGGCCATCGAATTCGGCGTCGGCCGGCCGGCGGTGCGCGAGGCCCTGCGCACGCTCGAGAACGCCGGCATCCTCACGCTGCGCACCGGCCTGAAGGGTGGCGCCTTCGTGCGCGAGGCCGACCCGGCGACGGTCACGCAGTCGATCCACGACCTGATGAACCTCGGCCACATCTCGCTGCAGGCGCTGATGGAGGCCCGCATCGTGCTGACCGGCTCGGTGCTGCGCATGGCATGCGAGCGCGGCACCGAAGAGGAATTCGATGCGGTCGACCGCAGCATCGACATCAGCGAGCGGCTGGAGCTCTACGGCGAGCTCAACGAGCGGCTCACCGCCGGCACCGAGTATTTCCGGCTGATCGCGGTGGCCGCGCACAACGACGCCCTGCTGCTGCTGGTCGATTCGCTGTCGGTGATCGTGCGCCGGGTGGTGCTGCAGGTGCGCCCGCAGACCACCGCGCTGGTGCCGCTGCGGCGCCAGATCCTGGCGGCCATGCGCGCCCGCGACGCGGCGACGGCACAGGCGCTGCTGAACGACTTCTTCGCGCAGGTGCAGGCGGAGTTCCTGCTGGCCAACTCGCGCGCCTGAAGCGCCGTCACTGACTGCCCGGCGGGCGGCGCGCCACTTCCATCGCCACCAGCGTGGCGTGCTCTTCGTTCAGCGCCATGGCCTGGGGATGCGGCAGCGGATGCGGCACCTGGTCGACCTCGAAGCCCGCCGGGTCGCCGTCGGCGCGCGCCATCACCGGCGCCAGGGTGGACAGGCTCGCGGTGTTGCCGGACATGCGTTCGCAGCCGGCGAGCGACGTCGCGATGGCCAGCGCCGCGACGGCGCCGCCGAGGCCGCGCAAGCTCGCGCCCCTCACAGCAGCCCCACGCCGCCGAGACCGATGCGTCGCAGCGGCAGCCGCACCGTGAGGCAGCCCTCGCCGAGCGGCGAAGGCGCCTTGTAGATGCGTCCGCCGTAGGCGCCGACGATCGCGCGGCAGGCCAGCACGCTGGTCGCGGCCTGCCGCTCGGGCGCGTTGAAGGCCCGCGCCAGTTGCGGCTCGCCGCAGCTGGCGTCGAAGCAGTTCACCACCGCCTGCCGGCCGTCGGAGCGCGCGAGGATGCGCAGCTGCACCTCGCGCCGCGGCGCCTCGCAGACCATGCGGATGATGTGCGCGAAAAGCTTCTGCAGGTCGCTCTTGCGGATCGCGACGGTGAGCGGCATCGCCGGCACCTCCAGCTCGAGGCGGATGCCCAGCTGCGCCAGGGTCGGCTCGTAGGCCTCGGGCAGGCCGTAGAGGAACTGCCGCAGGTCGATCGCTTCCCATTCGCTGCCGCCGCGCGCGACCGGGCGCAGTTCGGGCACCAGCGGCGTGGCCAGCGGCAGCGGCGCCGCGCTGTTGCTCTTCAAGGCGTTCCAGAACGCGACCAGGATGAAGAGGACGGCCAGGGCCAGGCCGATGCTGCCGAGGTTGAGGTCGAGGGACATGAAGTGCTCCGGGTTCGGTTGAACTCGGCAGCGGCCAGATGCACGCTGCCAGGGCCCGGAGCATCGGGGCGGGATGTTGCCTCAGGATTTCGCTACTTTGCGGCCATGTTGCCGCTGCCGACGGCTCAGCCGCGGGTGACCGCGGGCACGAACATGTAGCCCTCGTTGCGCACCGTGCGGATCAGGTCGTTGCGCTGCGCGCCGAAGCTGAGCTTGCGGCGCAGCCGGCTGATCTGCACGTCGATCGCGCGGTCGTACGACTCGCGATCGGCGCCGCGCGCGTAGTCGAGCAGCTGGTCGCGGTGCAGCACCCGGCGCGGGTGTTCGCAGAAGGCCCGCAGCAGGCGGAATTCGCCGTCCGACAGCGCGACCTCCGCATTCGCCGGGTCGTGGACGACGCGGCTGGCGAGGTCGATGCGCCAGCCGGCGAAATGCAGGATGTCGGGGTTCTCGGACGGCGTGGCCGGCGCGGGCGCCGCATTCGCGGGGGTCGCCGCGCTGGCGGGACCGAGTGCGGCGAAGGCGTTGGGTGGCGACCCCGGCGACGGCGTGGCCGCCACCCGCCGCAGCACCGTCCGGATGCGCGCCAGCAGCTCGCGCGGGTTGCAGGGCTTGGCCAGGTAGTCCTCGGCGCCGATCTCCAGGCCGACGATGCGGTCGACGTCGGTCGCCACGGCCGACAGCATGATCACCGGCGTGGTGCCGCGCCGCTGCAGCTGGCGCAGCGCCGACAGGCCGTCTTCGCCGGGCATCATGACGTCCAGCACGATCAGCGAGAAGGTCTCGTGCTCCAGCTTCGCGTACATCTGCGCCACGTCGCCCGCGGTGTCGACCTCGAAGCCGTGCTTTTCCAGGAAGGAAGAAACCAGGCCGCGAATGCCGATGTCGTCGTCAACGATGAGAATGCGCGTCAAAGGAAAATCACGTTTCGGCTGCCGGAAGTTCTGGAATCATAGGGCCAGCCCGGCGGCTGCAATGTTCTGCAACATGACTGAAATGCGTGGGCAAACTGCGCTTCACACACTCGCGGCTTCACTGCCAACCGTGAGGCGGCCGCCGCTGCCTTTCACCATGATGTCGACGATGACGCGCCGTCCGCTCGCGTGGCCCTGCCGGCCGCGCCTTCCCGCATGCCGATGACCGGGTCCCTGCGACGCTGGCTGGGGCCGCCGCTGGCGGTCCAGATCATGGGCCTGCTGCTGGGCGGTCTGGTGGTCGCGCAGCTGGTCACGCTGGCCCTGACCTGGCTCCTGCCGCCGGCGCCGCAGCGCCAGTACGAGCTGGTCGACATCGCCCGGGTGCTGGCCGGCACCGAGCATGACGCGCGCACCTCGTCGGCCTTCGAGCGGGTGCTGCGCAGCGGGCCGCCGGACCCGGTCGGCCCCGGCTGGCTGACCTCCGAGCGCTCGCGCGCCGAACTGGCCCAGATGCTGGGCCGCGACGAGTCGGAGGTCCGGCTCTTCTTCTTCACGCCGCTGCCCTTCGCCGGCACCGCCCGTCCTTCGCAGCGCGCGGCCAGCGGCTTCGCGCCGCTGGGCCGGCACCGCGAGCTGGTCATGGCGCAGGCCATCGACGCCGGTGGGCTGGTGCGGGTCGACTACCAGGTGGCGCAGGCGCGGATCGGCCCGGGCGGGGGCATGGGCGGTGCGGGCATGGGCTCCGGCGCGATCGGCGGCTTCGGCGCGGGGTCGATGGGCGGCTATGCGGGCGGCAGCACGGGTTCCGGCGGTCCCTTCGGTGGTTCGTTCGGCAATGGCGCAACGGGTGGCATGGCCGGCGGAACGCCGGGCGCGGGCAGCGGGATGAGCGGCGGAACGAGCGCCGGATTGGGCGGCGGACTGAGCGGCGCCAGGAGCAGCGAATCGGGCGGCGGCT